>NZ_JABAIA010000001.1:712568-1425136 GCF_012641275.1 Chitinophaga varians
AAGCATCTGCTTTATTCATAATTCGTAATTCGTAATTTATTTCTTCATGCATTCTTCCAGCACTTCACCATAAAACTCCTTCAGGGTTTTACCGGCGGCCCTTACCTGTTGCGGCACAAGGCTGTTTTCAGACTGGCCAGGCATGGTGTTGGCTTCCAGGAAGTACAGTTTACCGGTGGCTTCTTCATAAATAAAGTCAATCCGGGTGATCCCTTTACAATTCAGTTTGTTATACAGCGCAGATGCTGTTTTCTGTACCAGTGCCGTGATATCGTCAGATACCGGCGCCGGCGTTATTTCGTTGGACACGCCTGGTGTATATTTCGCTTCGTAGTCGAAAAACTCCTTGCTGCTCACCACTTCGGTGATCGGCAGTACATTCAGGACGCCATTGGCTTTATAAAGACCGATGGTCAGTTCCCTGCCTTTGATAAATTCTTCGATGAGCACCTGGTTGTCTTCCTTAAAGGCTTTTTCGATGGCAGCAGGCAATTCTTCCGCTGTTTTCACTTTAGACATGCCGATGCTGCTGCCGCCTTCCGCCGGTTTCACGAAAACGGGCAAACGCAGTTCCTGCAAAATTGCTGCCGGATCATGCGGCTGGTCACGGAAGATATGGGCGGATTTGGAGACGTTCACCACATTGAGGGCCGCCACCACTTTATTACAGTAGCTTTTATTGAAAGTCAGCGCCGAAGTCACCATGCCACAGCTGGTGTAGGGGATGTCCAGCATTTCAAAGTAGCCCTGCAGACGGCCGTCTTCACCCGGGGTACCGTGGATGCCGATAAACACGGCGTCGAATTTTATTTTGTTGCCGCCTATATTCAGGGAGAAATCGTTTTTATCGATTTCATAAACAGCGCCGTCAGTGGCCGTATGACGCCATCCCTCCCGGGTAACGATGATTTTGTATACAGCGTATTTGCTGCTGTCCAGGTTCTTTTCTATAGTTTCAGCACTCTGCACGGATATTACATATTCTCCGGAATATCCACCAGCTACCAAGGCGATGTTCTTCTTCATAAGATAAATTACTATAAGCGGGTAAAGTTAAAGGTTATTTGTTAATTGTCAACAGCGGGTCAGCCGGCGTTTTCATTAATTTCCGGCCGTCGGCGGAACCCGGGCAGCCACAGGTACAAAAAAAGCCGTCCGGAACTTACCGGACGGCTTTAAATTAGGTGGCTCGCATATATTAGAGGTGCAGTCTGTCTTTCTTAGCCATCAGCTCATCTACTGTTTCCTGGTACATTTCGTCCGGAACGCAGCAGTCTACCGGGCAAACAGCGGCACATTGCGGTTCTTCGTGGAAACCCTGGCACTCTGTACACTTGTTAGGCACAATATAATAGGTGTCTACACTGATCGGGGCATTACGCTGGTCTGCGTCCATCTGGCTGCCGTCCATCAGGGTATAAGAGCCTTTTACGGTTGTACCATCGGCCAGTGCCCATTCTACACCGCCTTCATAGATGGCATTATTGGGGCATTCCGGTTCACAAGCGCCACAATTTATACATTCATCTGTTATCTTAATTGCCATAGAGTAAACTTTTTTAGTAGTAAGCCATTAATTTTGTGGACAAAAATAAAAATTCCCGGTTTAATTAAGTCAAATATTTATAACAGTTTCATGAACATAGCGGAAAAAGAAGCAGCATTGGTACGCCTGGGCCAGTATTTGGCCGGCAACAGTACGGAGTTGACAGCAGTAAAGGAACGTGCTTACTTGGCCAATGGCTGGTTCACCCCTGAATTTATTGATAAATCCATCGACAGTATCTGCCGGTACTACCTGGAACCGGCGGCCCTGCAAGCCTGGTTGCGGCAGTACCCTGCCACTACCGCGGATAGGGCGCCTAAAAAGGTGGGCATCGTCGTGGCCGGTAATATCCCCCTCGTTGGGTTCCATGACTGGCTCTGCGGATTCATCAGCGGGCACCATATCAAAATGAAGCTCTCCTCCAAAGATGAAGTGCTGATGCGTCATATCCTTGACAAAATGACCGAATGGTACCCCGAACAGGCCGAGCAGACCGAAGTACTGGAAATACTGAAAAACTGCGACGCCTATATTGCCACCGGCAGCAACAACTCCGCCCGGTATTTCAACTACTACTTTTCAAAATACCCGCATATTATCCGGCATAACCGTACCTCTGCGGCTATCCTGACCGGCCGGGAAACCGCCGCCGAACTGGAAGCGCTGGCAGACGATGTAATGCTCTACTTCGGCCTGGGATGCCGTAACGTGACCAAAGTAATGGTGCCGGAAGGGTATGACTTTGAACCGCTGCTTAAAGCACTCGGCAAATACGACTACCTGGCCGACCACCACAAGTACAAAAACAACTACGATTACAACCTGGCCCTGTTCCTGCTCAATAGCAGCGCTTACCTGACCAATGGCAGCATACTGCTTCATGAGGCAGCTTCCCTGTTTTCCCCTCTCAGCGTGCTGCATTATGGCTACTATAAAGATATACAGCAGCTCCGCGAAGACATGGCGGCCCAGGCGGACCTTCAGTGCCTGGTAGGCCAACAGTTTACGCCTTTCGGAAAAGCCCAGCAACCTTCCCTGTCAGATTATGCCGATGGGGTGGACACCCTGGCGTTCCTGCTGGAACTGTGATCATAATAATATTTTGAAGATCAATTAAGACAAGGGGCGAAGATCAGATTTGATCTTCGCCCCTTGTCTTAATGAATATTTTTTTCCGCTCTCACTGCTCTGTGCCGTCGGTGGAGTAACATTTTGTCAACCTTTTTGTTATATTGTCATTGCCCTGTGTTATCCTGTCAGCCTGTTTTTTAGCAGTATTTAACGATTGATATAAAAATCTGTTAAAGTAATTACGCCACTGTATGTTTCATTCGCTACCGCTACTAAATTTGTATCAAGGGCATATAAATTGATCTTATCTACGTTATTAAAAATATACTTTATTTAGTATCACAACGCTAAACACACTATAATATGAAATTCAAGCAAATTGTTACGACAGTGTTGATCAGTGCTGTTACTGCCGTTGCTGCCATATTTGTGTATGGCAAATACTTCGAAGGCAGACGCCCCGGCATTTTTCAAAACGGTTCCAATGACATCCCCGTAAACTATGCAAGGTACACCATGCCTGGCACTGACAACAGAGCCAATGCCGTTCCCCCCTCCGATTTTGTGACTGCCGCCAGAACAGCCGTTCCCGGCGTAGTGCACATCAAAACAAAAATCAATCCCCGACAGGTGACCAACGGACTTCAGAAAAGACGCAGCATCCTGCAAGACCTCTTTGGCGATGAGTTTTTTGGCGATGAATTCAACGGAGGCGGAGATGGCCGCCGTTATTACATCCCCGGCCAGATGGCTTCCGGTTCCGGCGTACTGATCTCCGATGACGGCTATATCGTGACCAACAACCACGTGATCGCCGACGCAGATGAGATCACCGTTTCCCTGGCCAATGAAAATAAAACCTTCAAGGCCAAACTGGTGGGCACTGACCCCAGCACCGACCTGGCTGTGATCAAGATACCCGCCAAGAACCTGCCTTACATGCTGTATGGCAACTCCGACAACGTGGAAATTGGTCAATGGGTACTGGCAGTAGGTTACCCGCTTAACCTCGACGCAACCGTTACCGCCGGTATCGTCAGCGCCAAGTCCCGCTCTATCGGTATCAATAAAAGCGGTGGCAGAATCAACAACTCCATCGAATCCTTTATACAGACCGATGCTGCGGTGAACCAGGGTAACAGCGGCGGCGCACTGGTGAATACCGCCGGCGAACTGGTGGGCATCAACTCCGCCATTGCCTCCCCTACCGGCTCCTATGCAGGCTATTCCTACGCGATCCCGGTAAACCTGGTGAGGAAAGTGGTGAATGATATCCTGAAATATGGAAGCGTACAGCGTGCCTACCTCGGTGTAAAATACGCCTCCCCTGCCGCCATCGCCGCTATGACCGATGACCAGCTGCGCGAAATCGGTGTAAAACGCGATGTGACCGGCGTGCAGATCACCGAAGTGATGGAAAACAGCTCCGCTGCGTCTGCAGGCCTGCGCCAGGGCGATATCATCACTAAAATCAATGGTGTGAGCATCGCAGGTTCCTCTCAGATGAGTGAGCAGGTGGCCCGTTACAAACCAGGCGACAAAATCAGCATTACCTATCTGCGCGGTGACAAGGAATACACCAGCAGCAATATCATTCTCCGCAATCTGCAGGGCAATACCGATGTGGTGCGGATCACCAGCCTCGACAGACTGGGCGCGGACCTTTCCGAGCTGACCAAAGAAGAGGCGACCAGCATTGGCGTAAAAGGTGGTGTCAGGGTAAATGATATCAGTACCGGTATCCTGAAGAAACAAACCAGCATGGTGCCCGGTTTCGTTATCCTGAAGGCTGGCAACACCGCGGTTACTTCTGTGAATACGCTCAGCACCATCCTTGAAAAAGAAAAAAATATACAACTGGTAGGTTTCTATCCGCAGAGAGGTGGTAACATCTACTATTACAATATCAATACCGGTGGCGCAGGTGCGGAAAACCTGTAATACCCGCTGACGACCTTTTTAAAAGAAAGCCCCGCTTCATATGAAACGGGGCTTTTCTTTTAAAAAAGTACAAGTAAAGTCTGGACAAACTAACAAGTAATAGCTAGATCTATGAAAACCCATAATGAAAATAAGATAAGTATATGAGGTTAGGTTACATGACCTCGTGAACAGCGTATTCCATACAGGGAACGCACAAAAAAGCCGGTTAAGCGCAAGGCCACCGGCTTAAAATCTTCAGTGTGAGACAGACTTACAGGTTGATCACTCCTTTCAGCTGGGTGAAAAACTCATCTTTTTTACGGGAGGAAATCGGAATATTTTTCTGGTCGCTCATCACCACCGCGGTACCCAATCCCTTGATAATCTTCACAATATGGTGAATATTGATCAGGAAGGATTTATGTACCCTGTAAAAGCCTTTGTCAGACAACATTTCCTCGTATTCTTTCAGGGACTTGGAGATCAGATGGGATACATTGTTGATCAGCTGTATTTTGGTATAGCTGTCGAAGGCTTCGCAATAGATAATATCCTTGAGGTCAATGACATTATACCCGTCATTCACGGGGATGACTATCTTGGAGAAGGCGTTATCGTTATTTTTAACGTAGTCTTTCAGAATAGAAGCCAGTTCGTTCAGTCTTCCTTTTTTGCTTTTCTTTACTTTTTCCAATGCGTCTTCCACCTCGCTCACCTTAATTGGTTTTAGCAGGTAGTCCAATGCCGCAAATTTGATGGCTTGTAAAGCGTATTCCTGGAAGGCAGTGATAAAAATAACCTCAAAGTTCAGCACCGGGAACATTTCCAGCAGTTGGAAACCGTTATGCGGAGGCATTTCAATGTCCAGGAACAGTACGTCAATGGGGTTGTTTTTAATCATTTCTGCCGCCTCATTGATATTCTGCGCTTCTCCGACTACGGTAACATCCTTACAATAGTTTTCCAGAATATTGCGCAAAATATGAATGTTGCGGACTTCATCGTCTACAATGGCAGCTTTTATATTACTCATAACATCTTAACAATGGGAATCAGAATTTCAACTAAGGTACCTTCCTTATTGCCGAAACCAGATTTAAATTTATCAATAATTTCTAACTTTCCAACACTTCCATTAAAAGATTTTATAATCTGCAATCTTTCCTTTATCACGCTGAGCGCGGTAGATTCGTGTTTTATCAGCCGCGAGCTTTTGATACTATTGGACTTGTCCCAGCCTATTCCGTCGTCGTCCACAGAGCAATAGAGCAGATCATCCACCATTTCTATCCGGATTTCGAGGTAACCGGCGCTGTTCTTGGGCGCCAGGCCGTGTTTAATGGCATTTTCCACGATGGGCTGGATGATCATGGGTGGAATATATATGGTATACTCTTTTAGCGACTCTTCCATAATGAAATGATAGGTAAAGGAGTGCGCAAATCGTATTTTCTCCAACTCCAGGTAACGGGTCAGGAAGGCGATCTCTTCTTCCAGCGAAATATACGATTTCCGGGAATTATTTAGCATCTGGCGCATCAGGGTGGCAAAGTCTGCCAGGAAATTGAGCGCCTGCTTCTCCTCTTTTTCCAGGATCAGGTGCTGCACCGAGTTCAGCGAATTAAAGATAAAATGCGGGTTCATCTGGTTAGTCAGTGCTTTGGCTTCCAGTTCCGCGATGCGGCGGTTGTATTCCGTCTTTCGTTTTTCCGCTTGTTTGATCCGCTTCACGATAAACCGCAGCACGACCAGGATCGCCAGCAAGCCCGCCAGGAGGAGAATACCCCGGGCCCACCATTGCTGGTACCATTGCGGCAGGATATTGACATTCAGGCTGAGCGGCTTGGACCAGTCGCTTTTATATTTTCTGGCCCTGACCATCAGCTTGTAATAACCGGGCTGCAGATCGGGGAAGGGGATAATATTGGACATGGTGGTGACCCATCCGCTGGTGGTGTCCCCTGAAAAGTTATACTGATACTCCACCAGTTCCGGCAGGTCGAACACAATGGTGCCGAATTCGGCTTCGAAAGAAGCTTTCCGTTTATAGAGATGCACGAAGTTATCTCCCGGCAGATAGGTACTGTCGCCGTACCGGATGTTGCTCAGGTAGATCACCGGTGGTACGGTGTCCACCGGCAGGTGGTCTCCCTTAAAATAACAGAGGCCGTTGGAGGTGGCGATGTACAGGATGCCATCATCGTAATAAACGCCCCGGATATCATCAGACATGAGTCCGTCGTTGGAGGTGATATTACGGACAATGTGCTGTTCTTTCACATTGATGACCGAAACACCTTTATTGGTGGCCACATACAGGTTCTGGTGGCCATCGTAATAGAGCTGCTGGCAGATATCGCTGGCGAGGTTATTGGCAGATGACAGGTGTTTGATGACCGTATCGCCGTGCATCACGTAGATACCCTGGTCGCTGGTACCTATCCACAGGTAGCCGTCAACCCACTTCAGGTCTTTGATGCTGAGCTTGCGCAGAGAATCATTGGTAGCGGGTTTCAGGGTACGGGTGCCATCGGTGCAGGTAAACAGGCCGTTGTTGGAGCCGACGAAATACATAGAGTCGTTGACGCTGGCGATAGAGGTAACGATCATGTCCAGGTCCCCGATCACATAGTCATCCAGGGCGATCACCTGATTTTTGGCGGCTATCCTGATTTTCCCCGCGGGGGAGATGTCCACGTCTTTCAGCATTTTCACCGCTTTCAGCTGCGATGCTTTCTGGGAGGCGGTATTAAACAGTACCAGTCCGTTGTCTGTTCCGATCAGGACTTCATTTTCCTTGTAGGGCAGGATCGAAAGCAGGCTGTTGCGGCCGCCGGCGGTATCGAGCGTGAATTGCCGGGTAACGCCGGTACTGCTGATGGTATTGAGGATACCGGCATTTTGCCCGATCAGGAGCATATCTGTTTTTTTGTCTTTACAGATGCTGAAGATGGAGTGGGAATAGAGGCCGTTGGTATTGTCCAGATAGCTGAAATAGAAGTTTTTGTAGGGGATATTGTACACGCCGTCGCCGAAGGTGGTGATCCAGATATTACCATCGCGGTCTTTCAGCAGGGAGGTAATATTATGGTTATCGAGGAGTTTGGTGATTTTTTTATCTCCCTTAAAAAAACCTTTGATATAGTACAATGCGCGCTGGGTACCGATCCACAGGTTATCGTTATCGATGCACAGGTTGCTGATCTCGTCTTTAATGCCCCAGTCTGCACCATTGAAGAAGCAGCTGATTTTCTGGGGAGTATAGGTGTACAGGGAATTACGGACCATCAACATCGGCGCATTGCGTATGGTGTCCGCGTTTTCACGGTCAAACGGGTACGGGCATACGGAGTATATTTCCTGCGTGGGATTAGTCGGGTCGTGGAGGTTCTCTACATGAAAGGCTTTTTGCAGCGGGCGGTAGACCTTTCCGTTGCGGAGCAGGTAGAGGAAATTGGTTTCGATATCACGTTTATCGTATTCCGTGCTTTTTCCGTTATACGTTACAATGCGGTTATTGGAATTAAAGAAATACACAAAACGGGCATCCCCTTCAAAAGCGTATTGCATGTAATGGCTTCGGCCATTGAACTTCAGGGAGGCGTCATTGTCTTCGTTGTGAATATAGGTATGATCGTAGAAAGAGAGTTTTCCGTTGAGGGTAAAAAACCATAGTTTTCCTTGTGAGTCAGCGGCGAGCTTGACCACATCATTATCGGGGAGGCCGTCCTTTTTGGCGTAGTTACGAAAACGTTTACCGTCGAACTTACTGACACCGGTGGGTGTAGCAAACCAGATGAATCCGTCTTTATCCTGTACGGCGGCATAAACAGTAGCGTTAGCCAACCCATCTTTTACATTATAGTTGCGGATCATCAGGCCCTGGGCCTGTGCGTTGTAACCTGTGCAAAAGATGACCAGCCACCATAACAGTATGAAACGGGTAATGGACATCAATGATGAATTACGAATGACGAATGACGAATTACGAATGAGGGCTGCCAATGACGGAGGGTTTCATCAATAGCCGGCCGTTCGTAATTGCTATAACTACAAATTACGAACTACGAATCACCAATGGCTTTTCATTCGTAGTTCGTAATTCGTAATCTGTAATTGATTTTAGTATGCTCTGGCAAACAATACCCGTTCTTTGGACGGTTTACCTGAGAAAACGCAGATACCTGCTTCCTGAGGGTTGTCCAGTGGTATACAACGGATAGTTGCTTTTGTCAGTTCTTTGATTTTTTCTTCTGTTTCAGCGGTACCGTCCCAGTGGGCGGACACGAAGCCTGCTTTTTCATCCAGTACTTTCTGGAATTCATCGAAAGTATCTACGCGGGTGATATGTTCGTCCCGGTAGGTTTGTGCTTTGGTGAAGAGTTGCTGTTGGATTTCTTCCAGCAGCTCACTGATACGGCCGGCCAGTCCGTCGAGGGAGAGGCTCATTTTCTCTTTCGTATCGCGGCGGGCTACCTCGGCCACGTTGTTTTCGAGGTCTCTTGCGCCGATGGCTATACGAACAGGTACGCCTTTCATTTCGTATTCAGCGAATTTCCAGCCTGGGCGGTTATTATCAGAATCGTCATATTTAACGCGGATACCGGCTTTTTTCAGTTCCGCCACGATTACGCTTACTTTTTCATCGAGGGCTGTTTTCTGGTCAGCGCCTTTATAGATAGGTACGATCACCACCTGGAGGGGTGCGATGCGGGGAGGCAGTACCAGGCCCTGGTCATCGCTGTGAACCATGATGAGGCCTCCGATCAGGCGGGTGGATACGCCCCAGGAGGTGGCCCATACGTAGTCCAGTTTATTTTCCTTGTTGGAGAACTGTACATCGAAGGCTTTCGCGAAGTTCTGGCCGAGGAAGTGGGAGGTGCCTGCCTGCAGGGCTTTACCATCCTGCATAAGGGCTTCCACACAATAGGTGTTGACAGCGCCGGCAAATCTTTCGCTGGCGGTTTTTACGCCGCGGATGACCGGTACGGCCATGTATTGCTCAGCGAAGTCAGCGTATATGTGCAGCATCTGTTCTGTTTCCGCGATGGCTTCTTCCGCTGTGGCATGGGCTGTGTGGCCTTCCTGCCAGAGGAATTCGGCCGTACGGAGAAAGAGGCGGGTGCGCATTTCCCAGCGTACCACGTTGGCCCACTGGTTGATCAGCAGGGGGAGGTCACGATAAGATTGAATCCAGTCTTTATATGTATTCCAGATAATGGTTTCAGAAGTGGGACGAACGATCAGTTCTTCTTCCAGTTTAGCTTCCGGGTCTACCACTACCCCACCGCCGTTGGGGTCGTTTTTCAGGCGGTAGTGGGTCACCACGGCACATTCCTTGGCGAAGCCTTCCACGTGGGCGGCTTCCTTGCTGAGGAAGCTTTTGGGGATAAACAGCGGGAAATAAGCGTTCTGATGACCTGTTTCCTTGAATTTACTGTCCAGGACGTCGCGCATTGCTTCCCAGATCGCGAAGCCATATGGTTTGATCACCATACAGCCTCTTACGGCAGAGTAGTCTGCCAGACCGCCTTTCACCACCAGGTCATTGTACCATTTCGAATAATCTTCCGAACGGGCTGTGATCTCTTTACTCATAAAAAATAATACTAATTTATATTCCTTTGTCTTTTAGTAAAAATTTATCAAATTTGTCTAGTCAAAATTATCCTCCGGCGGACCGGAAAAAGGTGTCAAACTGGCTTAGTTTTTGCCTCAGATATTTAAAAAGAAAATGTTACAAACCTACATGAAAATCATAAAGGTGCAAATAGTCCGGCCAAAATAAAATAACCCGTTCGGTAATTGTAACTTTGTTCCCTGATATCCGTTATAAAATTGTAAATTTACTATATAAATCACGCTAAAAATATATTTCAAATGAAACCTATACTATACATTGCACTGGCTGGTTCGTTCGCTCTGGGCGCATGTTCCAGCACATACAAGACGGCCCAGACACCGGACGATGTATATTATTCACCTCGCCAGCAGCAGCGTACCTATGCTTCCAATAATGGTTCCAACGGTAATTCTGTACAGGATGAGAACGGCAGATATACAGATGCGCCCGATGATGGCGGCACTTATGTGACGTATGACGGCGATCAGGGTGATTATCAACGCCGGATCAACCGTTTTGGCAGCAACGCCAACACCTACAACGGTGGTTATTGGGACGGCTATAACGCGGCCAGCAACCTTTACATGGGCAGCGGCTTCGGTTATGGCTTTGGCCCGTACAGCAGCTTCGGTTACAGCAGCCTCTGGGGCCCTTCCATCAGCATGGGCTTCGGCTGGGGTTACGGTGGTTTCTACAGTCCATGGAGCATGGGCATGGGTTGGGGCGGTTATCCCTACATTGGTTCCTACTGGCCTTACTATGGTGGCTACTACGGCCATTATTATCCATACTACGCAGGTGGTTACTATGGCGGCGGTTATTATGGTGGCGGCCACTACGGCGGTGGTTACTATACCCGTCCTGCCAATTCATATGGACCGGTGAGAAACAGCAACGAACGTATCTCCCGCACCAACTACACTGACAACAGCGGTGGCAATGCCGGCGGCGGTGGTTATTACCGTCCTTCCAGAGGCGCCACAGCACCAGTGAACGGCGGTGGCAACGGCAACTATGTGCCGTCCAACACAGACCGTCCACGTCGCATATTCCAGCAGTCCAGTTCAGAAAGACCAGTTATCTCCCGTCCTTCCTACGATAATGGCGGCGGGCGTATCAACAATAATAACGGTGGCAACTATTCCCGCCCATCCCGGGTGGAATACTCCCGTCCTTCCATGCCTTCTCCATCACCCAGCTACTCAGCACCCAGTGGCGGCGGACGCAGCAACACCGGCGGCGGTGGTGGTGGCGGTGGCTACAGCCGTCCTTCCAGAGGCGGACGTTAATACCTGACGAATTCAAGATAAGCGTAGCAAAAAAACTACGCTTATCTTTTTATAGGACATAAGTTTTGCCTATTTGTGAACGTTATAGCTGTCGCAGCACGTTATTCAGCAGACATACTGCCAATACATCTCAATTTTTAAGTTTATAGTATTATGATTAAAAGAATTTACCCTCTTTTAGGAGGACTCTTTTTATCCGTTACCGCAATGGCGCAGAGCTCGAATGACGCCCTGCTCTACTCTCCGAACCAACCCTTCGGAACAGCAAGAGCACAATCACTGGGAGGCGCAGGCATAGGCCTGGGCGGCGACTATTCCTCAGCACACTCTAACCCGGCCGGTATCGGCATGTTCAAGACCGGTGAGTTCCTCATTTCTGCCGGCTTAGGTTTGACCAACAACTCTTCCAATTACCTCGGTAATAACCAGCTGGACAACAAAGGCAACAAGACCAACTTCCAAATGCCCAGCGTTGGCGTCATCTTCGCCACCAACAAAGGCACCGGCGAAAATGCATGGAACAACGTCACCTTCTCCCTCGGTTATACCCGCATGGCCAACTACAACAATAAAATAGCTGTAGCCGGTTATAATGACAAGTCTTCTTTCTCTGACAGCTGGGTAGACCAGATGTGGTACGAGAATAAAGACGGTCTCAATAACAATTACCCGCTGGGTGGCAGTATCGCCTACCGCGCCGGCCTGATAGACATGTTCAAACATCAGAACGGTACAGAAGAAGTAATGAGCAACGCTTCCCCAACACGGCCCACCAACAGTCCCACCGATTACCTCACTGCCGTTCAGCAACGGGGCACCCTGGAAACACGGGGAGGCCTGAACGAATTTGCGTTTGCAGTAGCCGGCAACTATGGTAACCGTTTATACATCGGCGGTAGTGTGAATGTTCCCAACGTTAACTACCGCGAGGACTTCACTGTCATGGAAGATGATGCCACCAACAACGGCGGCAACCGTCCCAATAACGATTTTGGCTACTATGACTACCGTCAGTACCTGAAAAGGACCGGTCTTGGTATCGGCGCTAAATTAGGCGTGCTCTATAAGGTCAGTCCCCGCTTCCGTCTGGGCGGCGCCTTCCACACACCGACCTACTACAGCCTGCATGACAGCTATACCGCTGACATCGAAGTAAATACAGAGAACTACATGGGCAAACAGTATGTTCACTCCAACGACGTGACCAACGGTTACCCTGTAGAATATGATTACAACTACGTAGCGCCTCTCCGCGCCATGGCAGGTGTTACCTACTTCTTCGGCGACATCACCCACGTAAGCAATACCCAGGGTTTCATCACCGCGGATTATGAGTACGTGAACCAGTCATCCGGCAAATTCAAAATGAGCAACGCCCGTGATAACGAGAAATCCCTGAACGACAATATCAGCGCTATCTATAAAGCCGTATCCAACGTACGGGTAGGCGCTGAACTGAAATTTGCCACCCTCTACGCCGTAAGGGCCGGTTTTGCATGGTATGGCAACCCATACAGCAACGACGCCTACAACGCCAATACCGACGCCTCCCGGAAAGTGTACAGCGCAGGCTTCGGGTACCGTAACAAAGGCCTGTACATGGACCTTGCTTACAGCTACACACAGGGCAACGACCGCTACCGCCTGTATACCAGCACCGTTCCGGCACTCACACCTGCCGCCGCCACGCTGGATTACACCAGAAGCAACGTGGTACTGACCATGGGATTGAAGTTTTAATCAGGTAAAAGCCCTGATCTGCGATATAATAAAAAAGCTGGCCTTAAAGCCAGCTTTTTTTATGTGGATAATATGATTGGACTTTGATAGCTCACATTTGTTGGAGACCAGCAGAAAGTATTGCTGGCAGTGATCAGGATGGTTGCTGCAACTGCTGTTGCACCCAATTGACGATCACCTCCGGGTAGCGGGGATCGAACCAGTGATATGCCGTGTCTTTGCGGAACCAGGTCAGCTGTCTTTTGGCGTATTGGCGGGTATGTGTTTTAATGTCTTCTACAGCCTTTTCGAGGGACAGTTTGCCATCGAAGTAGTCAAATATCTCCTGATAACCTACAGTACGCAAAGCATTGTGTTGCCGGTAGGGCACTACACTCTTCACTTCAGCGACCAGGCCGGCGTCCATCATGAGGTCTACCCGTTTGTGGATGTTTTCGTGCAATAGTTCCTTCGGCAGGTTGATACCGATTTTAATCACGCGGAAATCCCGCTGCGCTTTGGTGGCGGTACGGAAGGTGGTGATAGAATGACCGGTAGCCTCCAGGACTTCCAGTGCCCGGATAAGCCGTTGCGGGTTTTGTGTTTCCGCGGTAGCATAAAAAGCCGGGTCGCGCAGCTGCAGCTGTTCCTGCAACCAGGCGAGGCCATGTTCCTGGTATTGGGCGTTGAGCCGTTCGCGGACACCAGGCGGAATGGCAGGCATATCATCGATGCCTTCACAGAAAGCACGGATATACAGGCCGGTACCGCCGCACATAATGGCCACATCGTTGTCCCGGAAGATATCGCGGGCATACTGCAGGGCCAGTTGTTCGTAGACACCGGCATTAACTTCTTCCCGAATAGAATGGGAATCGATAAAGTAGTGCGGAACAGCCGCCAGTTCCTCCGGGGTAGGTTTAGCCGTACCGATGCTGATTTCCCGGTAACATTGCCTGGAATCGGCAGAGATCACCGAGGTGTGGTACAATTGCGCCAACCGTATAGCCAGCGCCGTTTTACCGGAGGCCGTGGGGCCTGCTATGATAATGACTGTTTTCAGATTAGAAATTATTTTCGTCCTCTGCGCCGCCACCAAATTCATCGGCGCCATCGTTGGTTTCCTCTTCGCCTTCTTCGCCGAAGCCGTCTTCGTCCATGCCTTCCTTGTTGAGGTCATATTTCTCCTCCATTTCCACGAGTTTATCGCCTACGAGGCCTTTGGTACCGTATTGGCTGGGAGCGAGGCCTTCCTTGCGTACGCATACCGGGTAGGTGAGTTTAGCGTTCTCATCTTTGGACACACCGATGAGTTCTACGAGGAAAGACCAGTTTTTGGCGAAGTCGTAGAGATAGATGAATTTTTGGTTGGGCGCTTTCACCGCAGCGGCGATAGTCGTTTCCGACATGAGCAACGGCTCCACTTTGCGGGGCTGTTTATCTTCCTGCAGGATGATTTCCCGGCCACGTTGCCAGTTATCGTTACTACGGAAGAAGGTAGCTGCATGTTTGGTATCAAATTCAAAAGCCTGCAAAATGGCCGTATGTAATGCTAAAAAAGTCTGATTCGGCTTAATGGAAATGTCTCTGTAAACACTTTCATCTTCTTCCCAGTATACTCTGAATTTCAAAACCGGCATGACAATTTGGTTATAAGTTAGATAAATATATTAATTCCCAACGCGTGGTTAACGGCGCTGATAACAATTAATCGTTTCTTAATTCTGGTTATGTAAAATTACCAATTTTATTTAACTGGGGTAAGGTCCAGGGCTTTTGCTTTTTCCAGCAAAAAAGCGTAGGCAGCTTCGTAGGTGTTAGGTATTTCACCGTCGAGGATAGCCTCCCTGATAGCGTTTTTGAGGTCGCCCACTACCCGGCCGGGTTTCAGATCGAACGTCTCCATGATCATTTCGCCGGTAACAGGTGGTTGCCAGTTGCGGATACGATCGCTTTCCTCCACTTCCTTCAGCCTTTTGCGCACCAGTTCAAAATTCTCCAGATAACGTTTCACCTTGGATTTGTTTTTGGAGGTGATATCGGCTTCGCACAGCATCATGAGTGATTCGATATCGTCGCCGGCATCGAACAGGAGCCTGCGGATAGCCGAGTCCGTTATATTTTCCTTGGTGAGGCTGATCGGGCGCAGGTGGAGTTCCACCAGCTTTTTGACCAGCTTCATTTTATCATGCAGGGGTAATTTGAATTTGGTAAAGATACGGGTCACCATCTTCCCTCCCACCGCATCGTGGCCGTGGAAGGTCCAGCCGTGGCCCGGCTCAAATTTTTTCGTGGCCGGCTTACCGATATCGTGCAGCAGTGCGGCCCATCGGAGCCAGAGGTCGCGGGTATGAACGGAAATATTGTCCACTACCTGCAGGGTATGATAGAAATTATCCTTGTGTCCTTTGCCTTCGTACATTTCCACCCCTACCATGTCTGTCATCTGGGGGAAGATGATTTTAAGCAGGCCTGCCTTATAGAGCAGGTCCAGCCCCACAGAGGGTTTGGGGGAGAGCATGATTTTATTAAACTCGTCGGATATCCGTTCCTGTGTGATGATGCGGATACGTTCCGCGTTGTCCTGGATCGCTTTAAAGGCCTCATCACTGATGGTGAACTGCAGCTGGGACGCGAAGCGGATAGCGCGCATCATGCGCAGGGGGTCGTCACTGAACGTCTGTGCGGGTTCTAACGGCGTACGGATCAATTGTTTATCCATATCTGCCATTCCGCCGAAGGGATCTATCAGGGAGCCGTAGTCTACGTCTCTGAGGCTGACGGCAAGCGCGTTGATCGTAAAATCGCGGCGGTTCTGGTCATCCTCGAGGGAGCCGGCCACCACGTCGGGGTTCCTGGATTCGCGGCGGTAGCTTTCTTTGCGGGCGCCAACGAATTCGATTTCGAATTCGTGCCATTTCACCTGTGCCGTGCCGTATGTTTTAAAGAAGCTGACGGGGATATTGTCGCCCAGAGATTCGGCCACCTTGTGTGCCAGGGCGATGCCATCACCCACGCACACGATATCCATGTCTTTTGTTCTTCTTCCCAGTATTTTATCGCGTACGAAGCCTCCGATCAGATAGGCCGGCGTGCCCAGTTCGTGGGCTGCCAGCGCAATCTTCTCCAACACTTTCCGTTCCTGCAGGGAGCAGGGAATGTCTAATGGCTTGCTGCTGATCATATTAAAATTTTGTTCCTTTCTCCGAAATCAGGGCGCAAATGTAATAAATAATGCCGTTTAATCCCGGATTATGGCTATTGAACCGTCTTTTCCGATCCTGATAATCCTGGAAGCCACGCCTGTGGCGGCTTCTTCCTGCCGGTATTTTACCACATAATCCACACCGTTCACAATTGCCGGCGATATGTCCCGGAAACTGGCCGCGGACGGTTCACCGCTGATATTGGCAGATGTGGACACCAGCGGTTTACGGAACCGTTTCAGCAGGTGGCGGCAGAAGGTATCCTGTACAATCCGGATAGCTACGGTCTGGTCCTCACTGATAGCGTTGGCCGCGAGGCCGAGCGCACCTTCATAGATAACAGTCGTAGGGCGGTTGAAGCCGGCGATCACCTCTGCCATGTCAGGCCGGGGGTTGGACACATAATGTAACAGGTCCCGTACGTCCGGCAGCAGTATCACGAGGCTTTTGCTTTCGCTGCGTTGTTTCAGTTCATATACTTTTCTGACCGCGGCTTCATTGGTAGCGTCGCAGCCGATGCCCCAGATGGTGTCTGTAGGGTATAAAATGAGGCCGCCATTGCGCAATACCGGCAATGCGGCGTTGATGTCCTGTTCAAAATCCATTAGCGTTCATTTATTTTTCCAGGTCCACATACACTTTCATCATGTCTGCCGCACATTGTTCCGGTGTGAACTTCCGGGCGTGCTTCCATCCCTTGTCGCGCATGTCCTGTACCAGCGAAGGTTCTGCCAGCACGCGGCGCATCGCGCCTGCAATGTCGGTCGCGCTCAGCGGATCCACATATAACGCAGCGTCCCCACCTGTCTCCCCAAAACAGGAGCCATGAGAGGTAATCACGGGCGTCCCACTCCACAACGCCTCCAGGATGGGGATGCCAAAACCTTCAAAAACCGAAGGATATAACAATGCCACCGCACCCTGATAGAGCAGTGGCAGCGCGCTGTTGGGCAGCCGTTCCTGCTCATTGAGCCATATCACCTTTGGCGAGAGGCCGTTGGCCGCGAGATATTCCTTTACTTTCTTTTTATAACCGCTGCCATTGCCCAGTACCACCAGCGGAACATCCACCGTACCTTTCAGTGTATTCATGGCCGTTACGATGCCCAGCAGGTTTTTCCTTTCAATGACCGAGCCAACATATAAAAAGTACTGGTCGGGCAGCCGGTAACGGCTGCGGAAATCCTGTATGTCGGCAGCAGTATGCGGCACTGCAAACGCAGGATCACAACTTTGGTATACGACCGCTATTTTATCCGGATCAGTATGGTAGAACGAGATGAGGTCCTGCCGGGTCTGTTCACTGATAGCCACTACCTTGTCGGCCTTTTCGCAGGCGTAGCGGGCTTTACGGCGGTAGGTGACGACATCGATGGGGTTGTATTGTTTCGGATACCGTTCAAAGATGAGGTCGTGCATGGTCACCACCGATTTCACGCCGCTGCCGGGAATACCGAAAGGGATTTCATGGCTGAGGCCATGATACAGGTCAATACCGTACCGTTGCAGGTCTTTTACCACATAGCGGCTCCGCCAGGCCGATTTAAACCAGCGGTGCCAGGCTTTTTCAGGCAATATCACCGGGATGCCCGGTGCGTTGTACATATCCGTTTGTTTGGGAGCGAACAGAAAATACTGGTGCTCCGGGAAGCCTGCCGCCAGGGAAGAGATCAGGGTACGGCTGTAGTTACCGAGTCCTGTATCATTCTGGAAAGCACGCTTGGCATCAAAACCAATCTTCATATGTTGCGAAAATACGAAGTCCCACGAAAGAAATTCGTTATTCGTTATTTCATTTATTAGATATTACTTTTGCGAAAAAAGCACAAATGGATTTACAACAACAAATACAGGCTGTCTGGGCTGACAGGGGCCTGTTACAGGAAACGCAGTATAGCGATGCCGTAAAAGCAGTGATAGAAGCAGTAGACAAAGGTCATCTGAGAGTAGCGCAGCCTACAGAGAACGGCTGGGTGGTAAACGAATGGGTAAAGCAGGCAATCCTGATGTATTTCACCATTCAACCGATGGAAACCATGTCGCTTCCTCCTTTCGAGTTCTATGATAAGATGAAGCTGAAGACCAACTATAAAGATCTGGGTGTACGTGTAGTACCGCATGCTATTGCCCGTTACGGCGCCTATATCTCCAAAGGTTGTATCCTGATGCCATCATATGTGAACATCGGCGCTTATGTAGATGAAGGCACCATGGTAGACACCTGGGCCACTGTAGGCTCCTGCGCGCAGATCGGTAAACATGTACATCTGAGTGGTGGCGTAGGTATCGGCGGCGTTTTGGAACCGCTGCAGGCCAGTCCGGTGATCATTGAAGATGGCTGCTTCCTGGGTTCCCGTTGTATCGTGGTAGAAGGCGTACACGTAGAAAAAGAAGCCGTACTGGGCGCTAACGTGGTGTTGACACAGTCCACTAAAATCATTGACGTAAGCGGTGCTGAGCCTGTAGAATACAAAGGCCGTGTACCAGCGCGCAGCGTGGTTATTCCGGGCACTTATCCTAAGAAGTTCCCTGCCGGTGAATACCAGGTCAACTGCGCCCTGATTATTGGTCAGCGTAAAGCTTCCACCGATCTGAAGACGAGCCTGAACGACACCCTGCGTGAGTTCAATGTGGCCGTATAATATATTTAAAGGCAATAAGGCAGCGGGTTCCCACTGTTTTATTGCTTTTTTTTAAAATAAATTTGGTTGGTAATATAAAAAACCTACCTTTGCAATCCCTTTAACGAGGGACACAGCCCTGCCCAGATGGCGAAATTGGTAGACGCACTGTGTTCAGGTCGCAGCGCCCGCAAGGGTGTGCTGGTTCGAATCCAGTTCTGGGCACTAAAGTGGACAAATCGAAATTCATCTCGGTTTGTCCATTTTTATTTTCGGTAAAACCCGCGTCCAGCGTATATATAAGCTTAACGGCTTCGTTAAGTCGGGCGGTTCGATAATGGCTTCCGTCAAAAGTGAGTTTTTCGGGGAAAATCGAACCAATAATCTGCCGCTTCTTCTTTACATCTCCGTCTTTATAAAGCTGGTCAAGGGTTACGAGGGATTTTACAGCTTTATCCAACAAGGATTCTATATTGTTTGTATTCTTTGCGGCCTCCATTAATTTGGCTTCCAGTAGCATAATTCTTTTTTCGCTCTCGGCTTTGATTATCTTATAGTCAGAAGCGTCAATCTCTTCTTTTAATAGCAATTTCCTTGCTTTTGCTATATCATTTTGGGCTTCATTTAATTGATCGGTAATTTCCTTTGCTTCACTACGATGGCCTTTTGCTTGGGCTTTATAGGCAGCATTAACCACTACTTTGTAGGATTCCGCCATTCCTGCACGCGGAACAAATTTGCGTAGCTCTTTTGTAAACAGATCGTTTGCTGCTTCTGCTTTGAAACGCGCGCCGCACGATGACTTGCAATGATAGTAATAATAAATCCCATTCCTGCCGCGTGAAGCACTACCTGTTAATAGGTGTCCACATTTAGGACAAAGTAAGTGGCCCCGTAGTTGCATAATTTCCTGTGCCCCAACTTTTGTACGGTAGTTCTTTTTCTTACCGTCCAGCAAGTCCTGTACTTCATAGAATAGCGATTCTGAGATAATCGGCTCATGTAAACCGGGTACATGTGTACTTGGTTCGTCCTTGTAGGCAGATAAATAAATCTTCCCACAGTAAACCGGATTTCTAAGGAGGTTCCAAAAATTAGTTTTACAGCACCTAATACCTTTTAGGCGGGCTTCCCTATAAAGTTGTTCTACTTGGTATTGGCCTGTTACCATCATGTTAAATACCCACTTCATAATGCTGGCATATGGTTCTACAGGGGCTATGTACTTACGCATATCCTCCGTTATCTTATTGGCATATCCTACCGGAGCAGGCCCCATCCAACGGCCTTCTTTTTTAGCCCTGCGCATTCCGTGCAATACATTTAATGCTCTCCGGTCATTCTCTACTTCGGGAGCTGCCAAGTATACAGCGAGCATTATTTTATTTTCAGGAACAGCCATGTCTAGGGGCTGTTCTATTGCCTGTGGTTCTACCCCCAACCTGCGAAGGGTGTTAATCATCTGGTAGGCATCCCCGGCATTACGGCTAAATCTATCCCATTTTGTGAATAGGATAATATCTATTTGGTCTTTCCGCTTTTTCAGGTCTATAATCTCGCTACGCCACTCAGGGCGTTCAAACGTCTTGGCCGAATGATCTTCAAAAATCACCTTACGGATAGATATTTGGTTATTATGGCAATACTTGCGTAATCTTTCCTCCTGGTCTCTTTGGGAAAAACCTTTGTCCGCCTGCTCATCAGTGCTTACACGAATATATAAATCTGCCTTCATCTTCGTAAATACGTGTTTATGGCTATATTAGCCAGTTTATACATAAATTCCAGAATAATCTTAGCTTCTTCTATTGTCACATGTGTACCATGCTTTTCTAGTATTTCTACTATTTTTTCGGGGGTAATTGTCTCCATTTTACACCATCACATTAATCAATTTCACAAAACCCTATGGAGGGAAATACTTCTTCGTAACGAATATAAGTATTTTGTTTTGGTAATTTATGTTTTACCAAAACTATTTTAAAAATTTTACCAAATTTTATCGATCTTTACTAGCATTGACAAGAATAAGTATGTTTTGATACAATTTTTCCTGTAAAACAATGATAGCGAAAAGATTGTTACACATTTTATATACAAACGAGTATAAAATCAAATAAAAATGACTAAAACCTATAAGGTTAGCTATAAAACATATTTCAATGAACGGCTTAAACAAGTGTCCTTTCATGGAAAACTTACCTATCCGCTGTATATACAGGTAACATTTGACAGAAAGACGATCTTTTTTAAGAGCTACTATTTTGAACTATTTTCTAAACCCCGATATTTTTTATCAGTAGCGGGTTTGACTGGCGGGCCTTCCATTGAAGATATTATTAAAAAAGAAAATTCGTTAATTGATTTCATTGTTGAAAAAATCCTATCAGACTTTTCTTTAGACCTGTTTAAACAGGAATATGCCTACTATAGCAAAGATCTGTGTGACGTAACGGAAGAAGGTTTTATTGATTATATGTATATCTTTTTTCAAGACAAGGGAATGCCGGCATTTGCTGTCATGGTGCAGCAAGGTAGTAGATTTCGTATCGTCTATGACGTGGTACGGGATATGAAAAGGGCTTTTAACAAGCCCTTATATGATGAATTGGTAGAAAATTCGTTTTATTATGCCCCGCCATATTTGCCACTATACGGCTTTATGCAGCAAACAAAGAAATGGCCAATGTTAAGCCTTACTGTATTGGAATGGGAAGATGAAAAAACAAAAGTCCAGTTTGCAGATTATGTACAGAAATATTATCCCAATATGGATTTAAAAGAGGTAATGGAACAGGTGAATAAGTGGCTTGACCATCTAAGAAAGGAGGCCTAATAAGGTATGCCCTTAAATGCTAAATGAAAATGTTTATTGTGTCTTAACCGGTGCATATTTGGGCAAAGGGAGCGACTGAAATTTCAGTCGCTCCCTTTGTCCGAAAACAGCTACAACATCGTTTTTTATGGTTGTCACCTGTTATCTTCGCTTGACTTTCCATTTATGCTCGTCACATAGTCTAATCTAAATTCTCTAATATCAATAAGGTGCGAAGCATCAATAAGTTTTAACAGGTGTTTTTCTACACTTAAAATATCGGTATCTAGCCCATCATCTAGCAAGCTTTCTTTTGATAAAGCCATATTGAAAAGATTGGATAACTCCTGTCGCCATTCACCAAGAGAGTAAAATCTGAAAGTCTTTTTGAACACAGAGTAAGGATTGAAAAACTCTTTTGTGCTTAGGCTTCTCGGGAAGTCCTGCCAAATTAGTTTTGCTGGATTTTGTGTAAATTTTGAGGAACCCCAAGCACAAAAGTATTCAGCATTCATGATATTAAAATCGTCATTTTTGCTGTCATTCTGTAATACAGCTTTTCTTTCAGAATTGTTTAACTGAGAGATTAAATAGGCTGCTTCAATAAGATATTCAATTTTCTCATAGAAAAATAGCAGTGTAGAAGGACTTTCTTTACATTTTTTGTTGGAGCATACCGAATACAACCAGCGTTGAAGTATGATGATTGTACGGTGTTTTTCAAAGGCGGAAAAAAAATCGTGGATAACCTCGTAAGGCTGGCTGATTTCCTCATTAGAAAGGCGAAGTGGGAGATTATCCCACGGACGGGGCGCATCAAATATCATACGTTTGTAGATTGTGAGAGTTAAATAAAGAGGATTGAGATTTCAGAAAACCGGGAAAAGCTGTAATGATACGGCCACCGCTGTCCGTTAGCACTGTTAAAAAACTGGTAGGGAGTTGGTTATAGTCAAAACCTATAATATTGCCAGTGTTGATAACCCTTTGAAAATTGAGGGAACCAGAAACCGGGCTTGTAGGGGCCGTAAAAGCATCCCGCAGTAGTGCTAATATGTCAATGACAGAAATCGTAAACTTGCTGACGGAGGGATGCCGAGGAATTTTGTAATGGTGCCTTTCCATGATATGTGCCAATGCGTTCACATTGATGTAATATGATCGCCGGAATAACTTTCTCCTGTCTTTCATAGGCACCTGTAGCATGGTGGTACCTACCAGGTCATTGAGCCAATTTTGAGTGTCACTAAGTAGGAAGATCAGTTTAAGCCATTCATCTTCATTAAATGGAGGGCTGAGATGTATTTTATCTGTTTGATCCATAGATTAAATATTTAAGAGGTTTTAAATCACAGACACAAGTTCAGATATGATAAAAAGATAATCTATACACTATTGGGATGGATTACTGGGATAAAAGAGATACTTTAGTAAGTATTTAATCCTATTTTTGAGGATATTTTAGCAAGTAGAAATTAGTTATATTTGTACTATGACATCCACTGATATGCGTAACAAAACCCATGAAGGACACAATATTAAACGGTTCCGCGAAATGCTAGGCATTAAGCAGGAGGCATTGGCATTTGAACTAGGCGACGATTGGAACCAAAAGAAAATTTCCTTACTGGAAGGAAAGGAAACTGTTGAACCTGATATATTGGAGCTGGTTGCAAAGGCATTAAAAGTGCCAGCAGAAGCTATAAAAAATTTTAGCGAAGAGGCAGCAGTGAATATTATTTCCAATACTTTTCAGGATGAATCTGTTGCATACGCTCAATATTATAAATGCACCTTTAACCCTTTTGAAAAATGGGTCGAAACGGTAGATAAGAATGAAAAATTGTACGAAGCTCTATTGCAAAGTGAACGAGAGAAAGTCGAAATTCTGGAGAAACTGTTGAGCGAAAGGAAAGGTGGGAAGTAAATTCTTAAACTCCGAACGACCTTCAATTGTATATATTTCCCTTCTGGTTAATTCTCAGTATGGGGTTGGACACTATTCCAACTGTCGGAATTCCTTTCTATTTTTTACCTTTAGCACCTAATGGCAGACAAAGCATATATAACACCAAACGTCCTCAAGTGGGCAAGAGAATCGGCAAGAATGTCCGAAGAAAGTGCTGCTGCCAGGGCTTCCGTAACGGTGGATAAATTAAAGGAGTGGGAAGATGGATCAAGCCAACCTACTATTAATCAAGCTCAGATTTTAGCTAAAGCGTACAAGCGACCTTTTGCCTTATTTTTTTTACCTGAAATTCCTAGGGATTTTCAACCACTACAAGATTTCAGGAAAAAAGATTCTAAAGAGCTAACAACTTCTTCCGTCTTTATAATACGAGAAATACAACAGAAGCAAGCATGGATAAGCGATGTTTATTCTGAAAATGGAGAACATTCATTGCCTTTCGTGGGAAGGTTTTCAATTAAGGATAATCCCAAGATTGTGGCTCAGGATATACTTAAAACATTAAATATTAATCCACCGAATTATAAAACGGACGCGCCAATAAAAGAGTGGATTGATGCGGCAGAGAAGAATGGAATCTTTGTTTCAAGAACAAGTTTTATACATTCCAGATTAAAACTTGATTCTGACGAAATTCAGGGATTTGCCATTTCTGATCGATATGCTCCCTTTGTTTTTGTTAATTCAGAGGATTGGAATGCCCCTCAACTGTTCACGCTTGTCCATGAAATTGCTCATATTTGGATTGCAGCAACAGGAATATCAAATGCTATTGAGCCGGAGATTAAAAACGGAGATAAGGTCCACCCCATTGAGCTTTTTTGCAATGAAGTAGCCGCAAATGCCTTGATGCCAGAAGATATTATATTGAATCTCAATTTAAATATTTTCCAAAACTCAAAGGAAGTATTTAGAATAGCTAAGACATTAGGCGTAAGTTCATATGCTCTTTTGGTAAGAGTGAAGAATCTGGATTTAATATCAATTTCCGCATATCAGAAGCTAAAAAAAGAAGCGGATATTGAATATCAAGATTATCTAAAACGGGAATTAGAAAAGAAGGCGAAACAGAAGGATAAGAAAGGGGGACCTAACTATTTTCTTCTTCAGTTAAATAGAAACAGCCGACTTTTTACTCAAACTGTTTTGGACGCATTTCGTGGCGGGTACATTGAACCGACCGTTGCAAGCAATTTATTGAACGTACAGGTAAATAAATTTCCAAAACTAGAGGCGCAATTATATAGATGAATGCAACGGCAAATAAATACTGTATTGATGCCAATGTGCTAATTCAGGCTTGGCAAAAGTATTATAATCCTAAATTCTGCCCTGACTATTGGAATGTTCTAATAGAGTTAGGTAAACAAGGAGTTATATTTATTCCTGAAATGGTGTATGAAGAAATTATAAGAACGGAAGATGATTTATCAAAATGGTTAAAGAACAGTAAGATACCAATTCATAAAATGTCAGAACCTGTTACTCTTTGTCTACAGAGAATATTCTCAAATAACCCACTTCATAAGAACCTGGTTGATAATACTAAAGCCCGTTCATTAGCTGATCCTTGGGTAATTGCACATGCGCTAAATGAAAATGCGACAGTAGTTACAAAAGAAGAAAAGGTTACGGCATTAAACTCTGTCAAAATAAAAATCCCCAATGTTTGTGAAAATATGGGCGTTCGTTGGATTAACGACTTCGAATTTATCCAGGAACTGGACCTTCAATTTATGTGCTCATTAAGAAAATAGGGATTGTTATTTTGCCCCAAAATCACTTCTCCAATTTCCCATTTTATTTGTAATAGTTCCGATTGGCTCTGACAGTCGGGTGATATTTTAGGCTAAGAGGCATTGCTTTCTATAGCTCAAACTCCTCTATCAACTGCTAATAAATATGAATATGGACTGGCTCTTAATTTATCGCTTTTATCAACATTGTATGATACCAGGGATGAAATTATAGAAATGCCTGCACCTGCCAATAATGCTTGTGGAGTTGATAACCCTATCGCAATTGGTATTGCCGTAGCAGGTATAGATAATACCGCAATTTTCATAAAATTATCAGATGTCCATTTAATACCAGCACTATCTAAAGATTTTTTAAAATTTCTATAGGCGGGCAAAAATTCATCATTGTAAATATCTTCTACTTGCTGTTGTAATGCTTCAAACGATGTGTCTTTGGCTACATCTTTTGTCAGTTTAGCAATGTTAGTTCTGAAAAGTCCAAGCTCATCTCTATGATTACGCTTAAATTTCACTATATCTTCAAGGGACGATGCTTTAGTAACCTTAACTCCTTTGATAACAAGATTTGTCAAAAGACCTTGGGCCAAATGAATATACCTCTCTTTTCTTCCAGAATAGTCGAAATTATAATTTCTGCCTTTAATCGCAATTTGATTATCTAATCTTACAAGATCTGAAAGATTAGAGGTTAGTGAGTTGTCAGTCAGAAGTGCAATTGATTTTTGTTCACATATTTTGTTCGCGAGAAGCGTCATATAAAAAACTGCAAAATTACTATCAACCCGAAAAAAACCTTCTCTATTCAAACTTCTTCTAAGCTGATTTTGGATTTCATAAGGAAGTTTTTCAGGGTGAATATCAAAAAATCTGCTTACATCTCGCGGCAATTTATCACGATGAATTACTGAGTTTCGGCCCTGCCCTTGCGTCAAAAGCTGGAACCCTTCATTAGTATTTAGGTAATTTAAGGTATCAGAGGTTAATTCCTCAATAAAATCATCATCAGGACTAACAGGCATTGCCTTTAATATACCTTCATCAAATAGATATTGTGTTGTATCCTCTTGATATGGGTTGGTGAAAGAGGATGGAACTATTGTGTTGATTTCATCCCAGAATAGAGTCGCATTTTTTAACCATTCTTCATTATGAATGTCAATGGTTGGATAGAATAACGCTTTTGTAAATCCCATATATAATTAAATTAATATTTTTTTAGTATTGCCTGGTATTGCTAACAATGCTTCAGCCATTATTTATTGCACTATTCGGCATCTTGGATTAACCCTGTGTCTTGATGTTTACCTAATTCCATTAAAGGTTTCCCAATATTCGCCCAAATAACTTCTCTTATCTCCTGGTCCGAAAACCCCAACTCTTTGAATATTTCTATTCTCTCTCTGATGTTTTTATTCTCAGCTTCAAGTATTTTCCGTTGTATCAGTTCATTTTCAAGAACAGCTTTTTGCTTTTCGTTCTGCTCACGCCATTCTATATCTTTTCGCCTTTCATGTCTATCTTTTAAATATTCTCTCAGTTGTTGCAATGGATTTAAAGAGCCAATTACTTCCCAAAAACCGGGTGATTGAATATTTATTTTGGAGATTACAAGCCTGTTTTCGGGTAGAATAAAGTCACTGGAATTATCCAATTTAAAATTTAGTGATAAGGGAAATCCAAATTCATAAATATAAAATCTTAGGTTTCTTCTTGATTTTGAATTTGGACTTATTGTGTCAAGGAAATGGTCAAAAATATATAAGCTGTTATAAGCATTTTCGAGGTCAAGTAAATATTCTGTTATTTCCTTAACAGTTCCCGCCCTCTCTCCATTTATCCGCAAAGTTGATATTTCTGTTTGCATTGTAAATTATTATTATTATATATTAGGTATAGTATCTCCTAATATAAGAAATTATAACATTTTAAACTATTCATTTCCCTTAATGTAGGCGCTATCCATTAATTTTTTCACTCCTTTCCCCTGTTGATAATAAAGATAGTTCCACGCCTTTTTTATCTTGTCATTTTCTAATTTGCGGAGTTTTATTTCCTTCTGATTTTCGCTCCAATGGATGCTAAACTTGTACGAATCTGTAAGGAGCACCATTACTGCCAGCCAAAGGAACCAGCGGCCAAAAACAACCCTATAAAACAATTTTGCATCCTGTTCCGGGAAAAGCAATAGCTGGAATTTTCGTATCACATTTTTGGGTTGTGCAGCAACCGTCAATTTCATATCTACAATGCCTTTTTTTACAATGTCCTGGATTGGCCTTGTATCGGTTAAAATGTCTATTCCTTTCGGTTTTTCCAGTTTTTCTTCAAGCTCTGCAAGTTTCCCAGATAGGCCGTTGACCGCTTTAACCAGGTCATCAACGGTTTTTGTGTGTACCTTTTGTTCTTCCGTAAACTCTTCCAGTACCAGTTCTAAGCTTCCACTTTCAATATCTCCTGTTTTTTTGGTGGTATCCATAAATTTGTAATTTTCTGATTAAGGATTAAATTCTGTGGGATTTTTGTTTCTTTTTTCTTCTCTTGATGCCCTCTTCTGTCAGCTCATATGGTATATAGTTAGATGTGTCTACAGGCTGTAGAAGTAACTCTAAAAGGCTGCTTAATTCCTTTATTACGCTAACAATGGGCGAATGTTCAATATGTGCCACCCGCTGTGTTTCGCGGAGCATCCTTTGAGCAGGAGATAACGTTTGTTGTTTTGTAGTGTTGTGCCGGATAGCTGCTTCGTATATTTTTTGTTCAACCTGTTTAGCAGTCAGTTCTTGTTTCAGGGTTAAAATCCTTTCTATCTTTGCCAACGCAAAACCTACCTCACTGCCTTTTACTTTTACCTTCTTATCATCAATAAAGGAAATCCCCCGGCCTTTAATCAAATTGTACCCTAAAGACTGCATCCTCTGCTCAAATTCAGAATAACTACACACCTTCTCCAAGGTCTGCCGAATATCTGTTTTCAGTTTTTCCTTTCGCTGATCCTGCCGGGGTAATAGCCTGTCTTTAGGTGATAAAAAGGCGCGGGGGCTTAATACTTCCTGTAGCTTGTATTGCTTTTCCAGTTTCCGGCAAAGGGCTGCCATTCTTCTATAACTGTTACTGTCGCTTGCGACCTTGCTGTTATAGCCTACACGATTGGCAACAATGTGAATATGCTGCTCGTTGGTATCCTTATGCAGTACGCAGATATATTGGTTATCTGCTACGCCAAATTCTTTAGCGCACTCACGGCCAACCTCTATTAGCTGATTTTTAGCAAGTGTTTCTCCGGGAGCCAGCCGTAAGGAAAAATGAAATACCGGCTTTTCTACCCGTTTGCTAAGTTTGGCAACATCAATAAATTGTCCGGACAGCTCTTTTAAATTCCCAAAACATTTGTTGTAGCTCAGAACTTCTGCCCGGTTCCTGTGCTGTAGATTATCCTTTAGGGAAAGCTCCTGCTTCTTTTCTTCAGACAGTTCCTTTTTATCCTGCAAACAATAACGGATACATTCAAAAAAGGAACTTCCTGTACCTACATAGCCGATCATTGGATATAACTTTTAATTTTTGACGCTAATGTTTTTAACTCCCCTGATTGTACTTTCAGATTGGCACGTTCAAGAGGGCCTAATTCTTCCATCCCGTTTCGCTTTTTAGCGATCTGATTAAGGTTTGCTGCCATGTGATTGAGAGTACCGGTTAGTTCCAAAACCTCTTTGGGCAATGCTTTTTCCTTCCTGTCAATTTTTCCTGTCGTGCTTATTTCCCGTAGGTATTCGGAAACTGAAAGGTTAGCAATTTTGGCGTTTGCTTCAATAACCCGTCTTTCATAAAGACTGCATTTCACTGCCAGTAATTGATCTTTTTTTACCGCTTTTTGGGGGCGGCCTCCCTTGTTCTTGGTTTGTACATTCTGCTGCTCCATATCAATCTCCTCTTTATTTTTTGAATGCGATAGCATGAAAAAAATTACTCACCGAATGCGACAGCATGAGGTGAGCCAGCCGTTTTGGTTTTACCAAAACATAGCTGGCTACCCAAGCGGTTAAAGCCGTTTTGCTATTCGCTGGCTTTCTCTTTGGCTCTGGCGATGATGAATAAACCAATCGTTTAAATCCTTATGGCCTTTGTAAAACTCGCTTCGATCTAAGTATTTATCCTGCTTGCCAGTATTCCATTCCAAAGCCTTCCGGGTGCTGCTAATGCCTGCTGTATCCCGGTCTAAAATCAAGTGAACTTGATTGTATTCTTCCATTATCGGGCGGCTTCTTTCAAAGAAAGAAAGGGAATTAAGTACAAGACAATCTGGCAGGGGAGCTTCCTTACTGCGGTTAATAGTTTGAAAAGACAGGAAGCTAAAAAAGCCTTCGAACACTGCAAGACCTTCTGAATGTTTGCCTATTTGCAAGGTGATATCTTTAGGGGAACTACTGCCTTTAAAGTTTTCGTTTCGCAGTTCATATCCTCCGGCGTTGTTTTGAAAACCGATAACGGTACGCTTTTTCCCATACAAAAGAAAATCCACCTCTTTGCAAAAACGGCAGGCTATTTCCACCGGGATACATCTTTTTTGCAGGTAGTCCAGCAGGGATTGTTCTTTAAGTGGGCGAGCGTCCAGAATAACAATTTTGCTGTCGGGGGTATCTTTCTTTTCACCAGCAAAAGAAGCGGGGGCCGGATGCTGGCTGCCCAAAGTAGTAGGCGGGTGAAAAGAAAAAGCCGGGGCGGGGCGGTTTTGCGATAAGCGTTGTAGTAAGTTGGCAACACTACAATTGAAATAAAGGGTTCCGAAGTCCACCAAATTGCCCCCCTTGCCTGTTCCATGATCGTACCAGACGTTTAACTGCCTGTTTACTTTGAAGGATGGCGTTTTTTCATCCCGTAACGGGGATAAATACCAATAATCTTGGTTTCTTATCTTTTCGGGTTGATGACCCAATGAGGCCAAATAATCTACAAGATCAATTTGTTTTGCCTCTGCACACATTAAATTTTTCATACACACGTTTTCAGGTTCACATTAATCATGTACAATAGAAAAACGACTTACAAGCGCTGGTTATCAAACCAAAATACTTGCAAGTCGTTCTAAATCAGTTAAAAAGTGGTTCGAGAAAAGTACACTCCGGTGCACAAGAATCCTGCAAGTTTTACTTGCGGGATTTTTTGTTTTTGGGGTATGTACTAAGTCATCCCCTGCCTGCTGACCACAACCGATGATAGTCAGTGTAACACATACCGGATAAATTTCCCCGGGGTATAAGCAGGGAAACTAACCGGGAATGCAACGCCGCCCATATCTTAAGGCGTCAAATGTAACTCTACACCTATAAACACAACTACGATAAACAGTGCAAGGCACAACAGGGAACCCACCAACAAGATACCCTACCACGCGCCATCCTCCTTTTCTCCTTTCTGCCGGGCTTTCGTCCTTAAATTCATCCATAACGTTATTCCATGATTTTTTATCATAGAATAGAATCATAGAATAGAATGTAATGCACCCAGAGATTAAAAATCACAAAAAATATCATCAAACCCATATGTTCCCATAAGGGCGAGTTAGCATGCATTACAAACGTATAGAATAGCTCAACAAATACAAAGAACATTAAGGTATGTAATGCTGCCAAGGCTGTAATTGTATCCATCACTGGTACCGCTGACGGTTTCTTTAAAGCCTTGTCGTAAAGTCTGTAAATCATGTACCTGTAAAATCTCTTCATACTGTCCATGCGGTCTTGTATTGCGCAAAAGTAACAGTTCCCAGCCGAATTCATCTGACATACACCGCCATGCGATACCGTCATTATTGGAAGTCTACCGGGATAGCAGACCTGAAACACAATTGCAAAAGACACAGGCGCGATAAATACACCACCCGCAGATTGATAAACACGCAGCAACTTCCACGCACTCATTTTCCGTTCCTACCATCAAATTTACTGGAGCCCATGTGCTACTAAAGGGAAAGATGCTGTCTTCTACTTTTACAAATAGTGTAGACAGCATCTTTCTTAACTGAAAATAAAGAAGTAAATTCTTACGAAAGAGATCACTTATATTAAGGCCTCAAGTGTAACTCAATCCCCATAAACACAATAAAGGTAAACACCAGAAAACATAATAGAGAACCACCAACCAAATATCCTACCACGCACCATCCACCTTTCCTTCTTTCCGCCGGGCTTTCATCCTTAAACTCTTCCATAATGCTGTTCCATTTATTCTTATCGTAGAACAAAATATAATGCCCCCACAGATCAACAATTACAAAAATTATTAGCAAACCCATATGTTCCAATATAGGCGAGGCTGCATGCAGTACAAAGGTACAGAACACCTCAGTAACCACAAAAAACATTAGCATATGCAATATTGCCAAAGGGGTAATTGTATCCACCACTGGGGTAAAAGATGGCTTTTTCAAAGCCTTGTCGTAAAGTCTATAAATTATGTACCTATAAAACCTTTTCATAACCATTAATCATTATGCTTTCCCATTATTTTATCGTGAGCCCAATTAAAAGCACCGGATTGGTCCGCCACGAAGTAAACAAATCCAATACCAATACCAACAGGTCCACCCCAAATTGTTGCAGCACACACAGCAACGTCTAATGCAGCTTTACTAATATGCCACGCCTTATCTCCTGGCGTAGCATCAACATCGTTGCGCCTCGCTTGCTGATAAACTGTTACAGCACTAACTCCCGCCTGAAGTATCAATGCTCCTTTGCCGACGACACTAAGCCCACTAAGCATTCCCACACCTTGCCTCCCAAGGTAGGCTTGCGCTTTCATTCCACTTGTAGTCACTGCCAGCCCCATAAGAGACTCCTGGACACCCAGCGCTGTAGCAGCAGATCCTACAACTCTATTGGTTTTATCCCCTCCTGAAGAACCGAGAAAATCTACCGTTGCATTCCCTCCTCTTTGAGCCAAATCACCTGCTGTGCCTGCCCATCTTTGCATCGTTAGCATTTGGCTTAAAGTATTCATCGTCATTACATTTGACACTTCCCATCCGGCCTGAATCCCCGCTACATAATAAGAGGTAGAATTACCTAACACGACCCTCACTCCTGCCAGGAAATATACATTTGTGCTCACCCGTTCATTACTGCCTTTTTGCGCCTGGCCCTGGTTGAAGCCTATCGCAGCCTGCGTATAGTTGGAGGCAAATCCGTAACTGCCCCACAAGTTAAACTGTGAGATTAACATTGCACCCTGGGTAAACTCGGTGGCTTCGTTGCTAAATGCTTCATAGCCACCAGCCGGTGTCCAGGAGCCACCATATGCAAATGCCGGATTATCGAGCATATTGTCAATGATCTGGCGTACAGTGGCTTCATCTCCCAATGGATCATTCAGGAGAATCGGATTGTTCAATGCGTAGTTATAAGGGGAGAAATCACTAACTGAACCAGCCAATATATCCACACCCAGGAATCTGCCGATCTGTGGATCATATTTCCTATAAAAGGTACTATACTGGTCCACATCCAGTTCGCTTTCCCACTCAGCGCCACTATTATACCTGAAACTATTTTTCAGTGCAGGGGAAGACGCATCACTGGAAATACCGGCCATTTGTACACCAAATGGATAATAATGCGTTTCCTCAATTACGGGGCCCAAAGATACACCAAGCATTAAATTATCAAAATAAACATCCTGCTGACTTTCATTGCTGGTGTACACATACAGGAAACCGCTCCTGGTAATCGGCATCTTATCGGTCCCCAGCGTTTGCAGCTGATCTGCCTCTTCCCGTACCTGTTTAACGCCGCTGTTCGCATCTACCATATTAAACTGGTCATCGAAAAGCACATAATTCAGGTAAGCTTTGGGCCTGCCTGCGGCATCGGGCTCTTTCTCCGGGGCTTCGTTTATCAACCGTTCATAATCCTTTGAGGTGAATTTGGTACCGAATGGCGAGTTACCACTTTCCGTTCCGCTATGAATGTCCGGTGTTCCACCGGTTCCATTGAAGTTATTCACCAAAGCCGCTAACATTTCTTCCGGTAAGGCGCCGGCTTTCTGTTGTTGGGGGGCTCCCGACTTATAAAACGCCTTGGTCACGATCTGGACAGTGTCTCCGGCAGTTACCTTCAGTACGAGCGATGGTCCCACCTTTTGCCCTCCGGAGCGGGCATTTAACCTTGCCACAAAGGCATTTTTGGAAGTTGTATTATCTTCCGGATAACCGGTGGGTTTGGCTACGCGGCTTGCGTCTATATTGCTGAACAGCGCATTTTCAACAGGTGCAGCCGCGGTTTCCATTGTGGCTGCATACAATTGAAGACTGGTTTGTTCTGTCATTACAATCCGTACGTTCCCCTGATGGTCCCGTTCAAAATAATCATAGACAAGGGCAACAGGATTTCCTGGTTGATAGAGCGCTCTGACGCGACCTTCTTCATGACCAATAAATTGCAAACTATCGTTCTTATAAATGATACCGCCGGCATAATCTGTTATAGTAACCACCGGGACCGATTTACTATTATCGGTTACCTTCTTCCTCACCTTCTGGCCAGAGGCATCATAAAAATACTGTATAGTACCTTTTCCCGCCACCGTAATTAATTCCGGTCTGTTAAGAATATTATAGGTAATGCTGGTAATATTCTTATTCAGGTCTTTCGTCACGTTACCGCTGGCGTCATAATCGTAGTCAATCGGGTTGGTGCCATTGGCATCTTTAAAATCACCTAATGTTGAATTAACATCATTTGCGGCATCAATTACTCCCTGCAACTTATTCGAAGTTGAAGTATAGGTATACGTGAGTTTATCTACAGCAGTAATTGTATTACCTTTTAATCCTTGTTGGGACATCGCAGTAATATTACCATTTGGATCATACACCAACCCGCTCACCGTAAAATCCGCTTTATCTTTTGTCCATGCAGCACCAGCAGTATTCTGTTGATTAAAATCAGCATTTACCAGTTGATTAAGGTTGTCGTAGGAATATCCGTATGCCCTTGCAACCTTATCATTCCATCCTTTCCATCTGATACCTGCAATGTTGCCGCCGTATTGAGGAACATCAAACCCGATATTATAACTCAGCACCTCGCCAAACTTGTTTATACTGCTATTATCGGTATTGACGTAATTTTTGTTGATTCCAGTCAGCCAGCCACGGATATTATAATCATACACCAAGCTATCCAATGCGCTGCCGTTCGACTGGACGCCTAATGTCTTCTTCCTCAGGGCTCCCACACTGTTATATTCCTGTTGCACGATCACCCGTTCCATAGCGGCATTATCATTGGGTCTCTTTCTAACCTCAACTATTCGGCCAGCATGATCATATTTAATAACAGACAACATTGATGTAGCAGGTGTGAGTACACTGCGCGGATTACTGTGCGCCAGGTAATTGCTGAGCATTTTTCCGTTGAAATCGTACAGATTAGTGGAAATGTCTTTACCACCGGTTACGTTATCTGCAATCGTCTGTATAGCCCTCCCCCTGGCATTATAGTAAACCGTAGTTGTCAGCCATTGATCTGTGCCCAACACACGGGTCTTTGTACCAGTCATTCTTCCGCGAATGGCATTAGCAGCATTCAAATCCATATCAGCATTAGGATTACCTCCATCTGTCAGCCGGGATGCATAATTTCCCTGAAACGGAGCGGCTCCCGACCAGCTGTAATCATCATAAAAGGCGTAGGACAACCACTCCACATTGTCTTCAGGAGGAGCCGGATTTTTCACAACAACATCCGAGTAGGTGTCGTTAGTACTTTCAGGATCAATAAATGCGTCCATATTATCTCCCGGAGATGTGTCAAAACCATCCATAAAGGTAATTGACTTGCCCGCTTTATAGGTATTGATGCTGATGTCCCGACTGGACACCACCATATCATCAGTTTGTGACACTACCTTATTTTCCTGTAACGCAGTACCTCCAAGTTCATCCATTAGCTGTTGCAGCTGGACCCGGGTTTTAGCCTGGTTATAAAATCCGGTTTTTATTTGCCTGTTGAGTCCATCATAATAGTTTACCTGCCAACCCTTATCTTTTAAATTAGCCTTACGGCTATAAACGATACGGTCCCTGCTGTCATATACCATTTCTGTCAACCCAGCACCAGGGGTGACCGTTGCCACTATCCTCCTTTTATCGTCCAGCTGATACTGAAAACAAAGCTCATTGCGCAAAGTCTCGTTATCAAGCAGCCAATTCCCCATAATCTGTGCTACGGCCTTCGGGCTAATGGTGAACCGCAGATTGTTCATTTCATCGTATATCATGTAAGTTGACTGCCAGCCTATGTGGCCAGCGCCTGCTGTAGCTGTTACTTTTCTGCGAAAAAGGATCACCCGGCCCTTTTGGTCTATGTATTTGACAGTCACCTGATTTTGTTCGTTGGTTTCTGTTTGTACCAGCAGCTGGTTAGCGCCATAGCATCCTGATGATACCGGTACAGCGCTGATATCCGGTGAAGTAATGGTCCATCGACGCACAGAATCGGCTATAGTATTAGTCCGTTGTGTAATGGAGGTACCACGTTGGCTCCCCTCCCAGGAATTACCTGGAGCAGTGGCTTTTACCACCATCTCCAGTGGAGACCTATCATAATAACTTTTACCGTAGTAGACCTGTTCACCGGGGAACAACTTCTCATTAGCCATTTTGGCTTCCTGGTAAACGTTTTGTTTAAACAGCCCGTCATCACCAGGAGCCGCATATGGCAGAAATTTTTGCGACTCCCTCCCGATGGCGTCATACGTACTGAGATATACTAAGTCCTTTTGATCCGGGGAAAGCTTGTTTAATATCGTCTGTAATGGTCTTCCTATACCATCGGTATAGGTCGTTGCAACCCTCACATCATTTACGCCGCTTTGCATTGTAATAGCCGCCGGGTTTGTAATTGGCTTCACCGGCGTATAAATGCGTTCGAGACTCACTGCCGTAGCGTTGTCAAAACTCCGGGGCAATGTATCAGGTGTCACAGTAGCAGGTGTCGTTACACCATTTGGTTTATTCTGTCCACAAACGAATGCGGTTATTAACAAAAAAGCTATAGTAACAGAAATAAATATTGATTTCATAGAAGAGATCCGCTTAATGAACGTACAGGATTACATACAGGGTGATGGTGAATACATATCATATAAATCTGAAACGCTTCCATCCGAAAACTCATATCGATAAACACAGCGCCAACCCGTTTTTTCAGGCTCTGATTCAACAATTACCTTTCTTCCGGTTTCGCATTTTCCGTTAATCATTTTCTTACCTTCTCCCTCACACACCACCGGAACAGGGCACAGGGTTTCATCGGTGCCTCCGTATTCCCAGCTGTATGTGCCATAGGTAGCGGAATGGGGGTTAATATCCTTTCTCTCCTTTTCGAAGGTACCTATATTAACACCAAGATTGGTGACACAGCGTTTGCGGCCGGTGTACTCATATCTCGGTAGTGGCGTACAGCCTATTTTTCCTGTCACTACCCATTTGAGGGCACCCCAGGTAGTACTGTTTGTGTTGATATCCGTGAGCTGCACTTCCTGATATCCGGTAATACCATCAGCATCGGTCTGACAACGAAATTCTCCTGTGGTGTCCCAAACAGGATTGGTATTCAGCAGCCCGTTCATGGTATACTCTTTTTTCTGAATAATTTCCCGGTTCTCGTTCCTTACCAGGATAAGTCTTTTCAGGGAATCATAAGTATAATATCTCACTTTATTGTCCGGAGCGCATTCTGAGGTAATTCCAACCAGCGGATCATAAGTTCTTGTTTCCATGCTGGCATTTGCAGGCAACAACCGGACTTCGTCCAGTTTCGCCACACCTGAAATACTGATGGCTGATTGTGTGATTTTATATTCATTAAAAACCCACCCTGTCTGACTATTTGCTGAGGAAACGGTTTTAGTGGCTCCGGATACAGCTGGTTCAGCTCCTTTATACCAGAAACTCATGATATAGGGTACAGCCTGAGAAATATTACTTCTGGTAATAACGCCAGTGGCCAGATTATATATGTAATCCCCGGTTACAGCGGTAATATCCTTCTCCGGAACACCGGCATAAGAGAAGCTTCCTTTTTCCGCACTTTCAAAACCGGTATAGGCAATACTGTTATAAGCGGCATTCTCTATTTTCACTACGGGCATTTGTTTATCCGGGCTTAACATCATCGATGTAACCGCACCGTCTTTTTGCATGGTTCGCAAAAATCCTTTTTCATCGTATTGAGACAGAATACTGTTTACTTTAAAGAGATTTGTTCCTCTTACCAGTGTGGCAGGATTAAAGGTTCCTATTACAGATAACGGCACAGGGGCACTGGAAGCAAATTCGTAGTTTCGGTAGGGTCGCAAAATATTGCTAAAAGCCTGGAACTCTGTGACATTGGCACCTGTCATACGCGGATTATCATCCCCAATAATCCATTCCTCGGTGGATATTAACTGGGTAATCCCTTTTGCTTTAAAGACAGGAAACACTCCCGTTGAAATTGTGTAGTCGGTATTATAGTACAGTCTTTTTTCAATACTCAAGCCTCTTTCATTATCCAGGTCCTGCGTTATTTTTGTGACACCAAAATGTACAGGGCTATAGGTATATGAAATACTGTTCGTTACTCCATTATTCGCATTACCCTCGGGATAACTGGTTTCGATTGTCTTCGTCAGCTCGGTTCTGCCAGTAACAGGATAATAAAGGTCCGTCTGGAGATTTTTGGTTTCGTAGGTAATATATCCGCTGCTTGTATGAGAAATCAGCGCAGATGTGGTGTTAATCTCTTTAAGCTGGCTTTGGATAATATTAAAAGTATTAACCGTTTCTTTCTTTAAGGTACCCTGGTGATCGTAAATACTTATTTTTTTCAGTAATCCCAATCCCCAATCGGCCTTATCTACCGGTAAATAAGGATAAGAATTCTTTACCGGGTTAAAGTTGATGTCACGAAAATCGCTGAATTCGTACACAGTTTTCCCGTTGTCGGATGGTGATTGTCCCTGGAAAACCTCCACCCTGTTATATCCGATAGGATTACCGGATGCATAACTGAGGCTGTTCACCGGATCTGAAGAAATGATCCTTACGTCGCGCATTGTCCCGTCAGAGAAGACGATAGGACGATGGTATTCGTAGTTAGGATATTCCGCCATATATCCCGATGAAGTAATGCCATCCGCGGCAACATATCTGTAATTTGTTACTACAGGAGGCGCACTGCTGTTAGCAGGAAAATCCGTTACCTTTTTTATTCTAATGCCTCCTCCTATCAACTTTTGGCCATTTGCCACATTATTATTCCAGCTTACCACTATTGTTGATCCTATCGGCAAATTACAACCACCGGATTTCTGTACCGTCAGCGTATAATCTCCAGACGGGCCATTCAGTTCCCAAACCGCGCTACCTCCACTATACAATGCTCCATAGCTATAAGTTTTGCTGTCTATCACCTGACCACTAACGTTTTTCAAGGCAAATGACCAGCTACAGTTTACCGGAGGAGATTCAGACAAATCGGTACCCGGGTCGAAGCGAATATTTAAGCTGTGTTTAGTAGTGTAATATTGGTTCAGGCTCAGGGTATAAGTCCCGGGAGCATTCGCACTAACATATGCAGCTTCTGCTGACGGAATTACGCTGGCCCTGTCATGAGATTCAAAGTCAAACTCACGGACCATCCCACTGGGATAAATCATCTTTTTCAAACTCCCGGCCAGTACATAACTGGCAGAGGGTTCTCTGTCTCCCCCATTGACTCCCGTCAGCGCCGGAATACTTGTTCTGTTAGCCTTACCGTTATAGAATCCCCAATGATCCCTTGAATTTCTGCCGATCTCAGGTACCAGCTGGGAAAAATCGCTTAAGATCATTCCCAACTTACCTGGCAAAAGATAATCCGTATTATAAACGAACGTATATTGAGGTATTTGTCCCAGGGAGGACAATTTTACAATACGCCTTAAAAAGGAAATATAGTCTCCTGTACTGGGATTAAAGCTGTAAAAATTAATCCAGGTCTTATTCCGGACATCATAAGTAAGATAATCAAACCGGTAACTGTCGGCAAGGCGTCCATTATTATAAATCTTAATGAATTTCAATGCTTCTTCCCCGTCATCCGGCCTGGAAGCACGTTCCACAGAAAGCGACTGACCATCCGGCATCACGATCTCCTGCAACTTTGCATAATGACGTGTATAATTCTGGTTTACCGTGGCTGCATTTGAATAAGTAGTCGTTGTAGACAGTTTACCATACTCCAGTGTCAGGGTTTCTGTGTTAGCATCATTCTTGTTTGTATCATACCATTTATATTTAAACGTAACCGTATCTTCATTAAATGGTGTTATTATTCTTGTAAGATTCCAGGCAGTAGGATAAAACTGGTTATTAAACACCTCTGTTCCATCGCGCGAAAGTATTTTATCCATATTCATGTCCCGAAACTCGTAGCGGGTTCCTTCTGCCGTGATAATGGTAAAGCCAGTCAATGAATACGCAGGATTACCCTCTGTAAACTCAGGGATAATCTGTATGTTTTTCTGCTCCACCATTCTAACCTTCCGGTCCTTTCCTATCATGAATTTCCCGGCAATACCATTACAGCTGTAAGTGTATGCATCCGCCTGACCATCCTGCTCCCGGTTAAAATACTTAAACCGGATACTGTCCGCCATGGTAGCCGGAATAGCAGGCATATTTATATAGCCATGTTGCGGATAATCATCCGGAACTCCTCTTACAGACCTCGTAACAGCGCCACCCGCCACCAGGTTCCAACTTAAGCCAGCCTCGTTGGCATTTTCCAGTACCTGGACACCTCCTGCAAAATAATTCAGACCAACATCCACATTCAGGGAGCCTTTTTTATAGGCAAAAATTGGCACGCTGATTTTTGGTATCCCCGTAAAAAGATCAACGGGAATACTAACTCCCCTTTTCTGTGCCATGGTCTCCCCTCCGTCCGTCGCTCCCGATGGGGTCACATCCTGAGCGGTAGCGATAAGTGGCACATAGAAAATAAGACAGGCAAGAAACAGCCTCGTAAATGTTCTCATAAGTTACGGTTGTAATTCGGGACAAAAATTCTCTATCATCACTATCTTCTTTCCCGTAAAAGAAGATAGCGAATGCTCTTTCGCTCTGCCACTAAAACAGTTCCTTTACCCGTATTAATTAACCAGGGAATAAAATCCGGGATCAGACAATGCTGGCCCACAATACTCAGAAAAGAAATGGTGGCTATGGATTAACCGAAAAAAGCATAATCACTTGTCATTATGAAAAAGTCGTCATTATGCCTCGTAGACAAAACAGGTTATCTATTGTTTGTATTCTCAATAGGTATCGAAGTGCTGTTCTTTTCACTGCTGCTCCAGGTTGCTTGCTTTCACTGGCTGAGGCAATGGATTTTCCGTTCAAATAATACTCACACATGGTTATAGTATAGGGTGGGTTAAATTTCCACTATTCGCCACGAAGAAATAAAAAAAATCTGGCAAGACAAAATGAAAAATAATGCCGGGATGACAGCATTCCGCTTTTTTCAACTATTTAGTGGTGACACATGGCCTTCTTTGTTGATAAAACTTTTTATTAAAACTTATTCATTATCCTCTAACATCCTTCACTTGAAAAGTATATGCAGGCCAACAAACATTTAACTGGTACTCCCCTGCAACAGCGTTAAACAGAAGCTTTTTTTTCTTACTTTTTTAGGTTATATTCAAATACTCCCTGTGACCAACAACAATATGCCCAGTAACCAAAAATCGTTTTACCCTAAATCTCCTGTATATGAAAAAGAAAACAACAATCGGAAAAAAAATGTCTTTCAACAAGACCACCATTGCCCATCTGAATGTATTACAGCAAGCGCTGATTGCCGGCGGTATGCCACCTGTTACCAAACAACTCACCTGTGAAGGCCTCACGAGGCAGATCACCTGCGAGACCATTCCTGATACACAAGACGCGTGTGTAATTTGCCGATAAGATCACGAGCCCGATCGTTTCTCGGGCTCGTTCCATCATTTACTGCTGTGCGGCTATCGCCTCCTTCAAATTATCTATCGGCGGACGGTTCAGCTCATACCCTGAATAACCGAAGTTTTGATTCAATCGTCCTTCCCTGTTGGCATCTATATCTGACTGCGGCACCGGCCACAGTATGTGATAGGGGCTCGCCGTGAACACGGCACCGTACGTGGTTTTTACGCCTTTGTTATAAAAGTTGTTATACCTGCTTACGCGTTCGTACCAGTAGCTGCTCCGGGAGAGATCTTCTACGGTGTATGTCTTGCCAAACTCGTCGGCCTTATGGGTTGTTGCGAAGATGTAGGATACGCGGCTAAGCTCCATATGCCGTAACTCTTCATAGAAAAGCTCTCTCGCTCTTTCGTCCATAATGGTTCCCATATTTATGTCAGCGGCGGTGTACATCTTTGTGCAACGTGCGCGGCGGCGGATGGCGTTCACATCTTCAGCAGCCAAGCCCAGCTCCCCTTTCCAGAAATAGGCTTCAGCCCGGAGCAGGTATGTTTCCGCGAGGCGGTAGATGTACCAGTCACTGGCGCCGCCGTTGTAGCTGTCCACGGTTTCATTCCTGGGTGATTCGATCCATATCTTGTAATGAGGCCATTCGAACCATGTTCTGATGGTATCCGCTACCAGCAGTTTTCCGGCGCTGTTGTACTTCTGTAGCGGCTTGCCGTAGTAAGGGTCTCTATCGGTGAGCAATGCGGGATTGTTGTATACCATGTCTTCCATGCGCATCCAGTTGCCGGTACTGGTACTGTGACGAAGATCGTCCTGATCGTCCCAGATGGTATTGGTGCTGTACCAGGTGGGCCTGGTGATGGCTACGCCCCTGCCGTAGGTTTTGCGCAGGTCTATCTTATCACGCGTCAGTGCGTAGCTGGTGCTCATGCCTGGTTTGCCGGAAGGAGTGCTGATCAGTTGATTGCCGGAGCCGGAAATAAAAGGAACGGCGTTCCTCATGCTGTAGATATCGATGCGGCTGTTGGCAAAGTCTTCCCGGCTGATGACATTGTAGATCGTCTCCTTATTGGCAGCAATAGATTTATTGGGGCCGCGGTGTAAGTCCCATATCACGTTCCTTGTGATGTTATGAACGGCAGGCATGGGGTTGACAAATGTGCCGAACGGCGCTGTCATCAGGGAATAACCGGCACTGTTGATGAGCGTGTTGGCCACTGCGATGGCGTTATCAAACTGTCCGGCGGCCAGGTAACATTTGATCAGCAGCTGCTGACAGGCGCCTTTATTCACCATGCCGAAATCTGCGTTGGCCGGTACGTACTTCACGGCAAACTCCATGTCAGCGATGAGCTGTTGTAATATTACTTCCCGTTTGGTGGAACGGAAATTGAACTTGGGCGTAGTGATTTCTTTGGTCAGCAAGGGGATGTCTCCGAAATCAAATATCAGCCACAGGTAACGGAAAGACCGGTGGAAATAAGCCATTCCCATCATCTGGTTGCGTAGTGTGGAATCCAGTCCTGGTACCCTGTCCAAGTTAGACACGATCGTATTGGCGTATTTAATGCCTTTATATCCTTCAAACCAAAAAAAATTGATTTTATTCGTGTTCACATCATTGTTATTGGAAATGGGGGTGATCATTGCGTTCAGGTCCTGCGCCGGGCCTGACTTATCAGTGGTACCATTTACCGCTACTTCCGAAAACAGCAGGTCCGTGAGTATGGGTGCTCCCTCTCCTGTCCATACATAGGTAAGATTTCTGTTACAGCTGCTGATAGCGGCCTGTAATCCTTCTTTGGAAGTAAATGTAATAGAGGGTTCATAAAAAGACAGCGGATCGGGCTTCAACCAGCCTTTTGAACAACTTAACGGTAATTGTAAAGCAGCTCCCAGCAAGAGGATGCTTACAGTTTTATGAATGGTGATCTTCATTGTAACACGTTTTAATCATTTTTAAAAAGTAGCGGTAAGGCCGACTGTATAATACCTTGGCATGAGGGAAGTTGTCTCCGGGTCCCAGTACTCCCATTCTTTTGCCCATACCGCCACATTGCGGATACCTGCGTATATTTTAAACTGGCTCATGTCCAGCCTTTTTGCTACACTGGCCGGCAGCGAGTAGGAAACGGAAACGTTGTCCAGTCGGATGTAGGTTTTATCGATGATACGCGGCGGTGTTATGTTCTGTACGTTCGTGGAATTCAGGCGGGCATAGGTATTGGACGGATTGTCCGGCGTCCAGTATTTTCTGACATAGGAATTAGTCCTGTCCGTACCGGCGCCGAAATTATTCAGGTAGTCTGTAGATGCCTGCTTATGGCCCCAGTTCGAATATATATTGAAAGAGAAATCGAAGTTCCTGAACAACGTAAAATCGTTGCGCAGCGTCCAGCGGAAGCGTGGCGTAGTAGAGCCAAGAAACTGTTTATCTGCATTGGTATATTTCCCGTCATTGTTAACATCCTCAACTTTTACATCGCCGGGTATTTCACCATAGCGGGCAGCCTGGTCTCTTTCACTCTCCTGCCATATGCCCAATACGCGGTAGTTCCAGATAGAGCTGATATCCCGGCCAATGAACCATCCGTTTGAGATATCGCTGATTTCTCTGGAGCCGACTACTTTACCGTCTGCGTTCAATACGTCTTCATACGTGTAATAAAGGTGCCGCACCTCGTTTCTGTTAAAGAAGAAGCCTAACGTAGTAGACCATTCAAAGTTTTTCCGTTGCATATTCAGCGAGGTAAGACCCAGCTCGAAGCCTCTGTTGACCACTTCTCCCAGATTGGTGGTCACATTGCTAAAACCGGTAAAGTCAGGGAGGGACTGGTTCATCAGCAGGTCTGTGGTAGGCATATAGTATACTTCCATATTGCCGGTGATGCGGTTGTTCAGGAAGCCGAAGTCCAGCCCGATGTTCCAGGAGGAGGTGGCTTCCCATTTCAGGTCGTAGTTGGCCATCCGGTCTACGTATAGCTGTGACAGTTCGTATACCGTACCGTTCGTTTGTACGTATGCGTAGCGCCCGGCGCCGGTAGTAAGATTGGAGAGCGCCTGGTATATGCCGATGGAGCGATTGCCGTTCATGCCCCAGGACAGGCGCAGTTTACCGGTGCTCATAGGTTTCCAGTGAAAGAATTTTTCATCTGCGAAGTTCCAGGCAAATGCGAGGGATGGGAATGTGGCCCTTGGATTGGACACACCGAACGCGGAATATCCATCCCTGCGGACAGAGGCTGTCAGCATATATTTGTTGTCGTAGGAATAAAATACGCGGGCCATTAATGCGTCCCCGGTGCTTCGCTGGTCGCTGCTGCTGACGGTGGTCTTCAGCGGATTGGCAGCTCCGATGTTATGGAACCCCAATGCATCCGTGGGAGAAAAGTCACGGGCAGTAACGCTTTCATTCCAGGATTGATGCTCTTCTGCGTTCTGCAGCAACGTCACCTTTACATGGTGTTTCTGTTCGAAGGTATAATCCCATGAAATGATATTATCTATCTGCCAGTCAAAATTCTTCGTGTTCTCCCGGATTACTTTTCCGTTGTCAGACCACAAAGGGTTCTGGGATGATTCGTGATACCTGTTGTAGAACCACTGCATACGCGGGGAAAAATTCAGCTGGTAAGTGATTTTAAAAGGCAATTTGATGGTTTGATAAAGCGTGGTGTTTAAAACCGTGTATCCTTTTTGCAGTTCCTTGTACTGGTTGCTGAAAGCGGAGTTGGTACCCTGACTAACACTGGCTCCCATGGGGTAAGGGTCCAGCTTTCCGTTTTCATCATAGGGCAGCGCGAAAGGTGAGTTGTTGATGATCTGTCCTCCCCAGTCCACCGCGAAATTACCATCTGAGCGGTCCTGAAAATTGATGTTCACGCCAGTATGCATCCATTTGTTGATTCTCCCGTCCAGCTTGATATTGGCGCGATAGGCGCGGTATTTATCTCCTACCACAATACTTTCATTGTTCAGATATCCCAATGACATATAATAATTCAGCACGTCCCTGTTTCTTCCGGAGAAGCTCACGTTGTAGTCCTGTTGCAGTCCGCGCTGAAAGGAGCCGTCAAACCAGTCATAGGTTTTACCGTTGGCGTAGTTCTGCCGTTCTTTATCGAACAGGCCGATGCGTCGCAGCCATATATCGTCAGGGTCGCCGGTGAGTGCGTCATAGGCGCGCCAGTCTGCCATGGTGATGCCGTATTTTGCCAGGTTCGCTTCTGTAGGCCGTGCATATTTGGCGGGTGTGGCCCATCTTGTTGTGCTGTTGAACAGATCGGTGCGATAGTTCAGATATCCCTGCGCATCGTATACCTCTCGTTTACGGCCTTGCGTAGCGATGCCTGTATTAGCGCTGAAGCGGATAGCGGGTTTGTCAGTGGTGCCTTTTTTTGTGGTGATGATCACTACGCCATTGGCTGATTTGGCCCCGTAGATGGCCGCTGCGGACGCATCTTTCAGCACATCAAAATGTTCTATGTCCTGTGGGTTTATTTCTGACAGTTCCCCGAAGAATATGACGCCGTCCAATACGATGAGCGGGTCGTTGCTGGCGTTTAAAGACCGCTGCCCCCTGATGAGCAGGTCACCTCCGCCTTTGGCTGATGTGTTTTGTCCTACGTACAACCCCGGAACACCGCTTCGTAGCAGGTCCTGCACAGAGCGGGGACTTTCCTTTTCCAGCCTGGCGGTTTTAAGTTGACTGATAGCGCCTGTCAGGTCTTTCTTCCGCATGGAGCCGTATCCGACGACGACGACTTCACTGATGCGCTGCTCGCGGCTTTTCAGTTCCACCAACAATGAAAAATCCGCACCGGGTTTCAGGTTATATCCGCTCAGCGTTTGATTTTCAAATCCGATGTAGGAAAAGGAAAAAGAATACCCCGGGCCGGATGGCAATCGATTGAAATTAAAGACACCATTACTGTCTGTTTGTACAGAAGCAGAAAAGTTGTTGGTGGCATTTTTAACTGTAACGCTAACACCCCAGAGGGCTTGTCCTGTTGCTTCATTTTTAACGATACCGGTAACGTCTGCACGTTTTTGCCGGGCGTGAAGGAACAGAGGGGAAAGGCAAAGCAGTACCGCTATGCCCAGCAAGGCATACGTGGAATTCCATTTTTTCATTGTAGAACGCTGTCTTAATTAAGTTAGGCAATAAAGCGCCCCTCGTTGCATGATGCAACGTTGCGGGATACTGATATCTGTATTATTTTGGTTAATGTTTCCTGCTGATGATATAGCTGCCTTCTTTTTTCTCTATGGTTAGATGGTTGAGCAATGCTATATCTTTTAATATCGTTTCCAGTGAATCTGTTTTATGTAATCTTCCTGAGAAGTATTTCTGTTGTAAGTCAGCGGGATAATAATAAATATCTACCTGGTAATAACTGCTTAACTGGTCCAACACTTCGGAAAGCTGTGATGCGTCAAAGGTATACCAGTCGGGCCGATGGACAGTACGGGCGTTCCTGTTGGCAGGACCAGCTTTCACCAATTGCTGCGCAGGCATGCTGTGCCGGACGCTTGCCAGCATCGTGACCTTGTTATAAGTCAGCACATCACCGGGCACCAGTACCACCCTGCTTTTCCAATTGGTATGCAGGGAATCCGCTGCTGCCGCCTGCACCTTGCCTTCATGCAACATTACCGTTATCACATCACTCTCAGCAAAGGCCTGTACGGTGAACGAAGTGCCCAGCACGGTAGTAGCCAGCTGGTCTGCATATACCACAAATGGCCTGCTCTTATCTCCGGCCACCTTAAACAACGCTTCGCCTGAGAGCTGCACTATCCGTTCCTTTTGCGAAAGAAAACGTTCATAAAACCGGATGCTGCTGTTGGGCGACAACAACACTTCAGAGTTGTCAGCCAGCAGGATGCTCACTGGTTTATCAGCGGTATTTTTTCTTTCCGTCATCCGTTCAGTGGCTGCAGCAGCCGTTTCGTGTGTAGCCTTCAACGGTGTTGAAGCGGGCCGGAACAGCCACAGCAGTCCCACCGCCAGCCCGGCCGATGCCGCAGCGGCCAGCCAGATGACCGGTGTTTTCCGCTTTTCCCTCAAAGTGTTGCTGCTGACCGCTTTGAACATCTTTTCAGAAAGTGCCGGATCTACCTCTGCATTTGCCATAAAGCCGTCCCAGTCTTCCTCGGTCATGTACTTGTTCCACTCTTCGGGACTATTACGAAAATATTCCAGCACCCGCCTCCGCTCATCGTCGCTGCATTCGTTCCTGAAATATCGGTCAATTAGTTCCCTTGGTATCATTTTCGGCTTGGATAATGAGGTGCCTTCATTCATATATCGTTTGAAAAAAGGGCATCCCCTAATGAGAAGATAAAAATTTTTTTTAGCGCAGGAACAAGAGGACCAACAGCATCAGCGATTTTCTTAAATGCTTGATAGCAAGCGCCATATGATTTTCCACCGTTTTAACAGACAAGGACAGTAATGCTGCAATCTCTTTATAGGATTTAAATTCGTAGCGGCTAAGCTCAAACACCCTTCTCCTGACAGGCGGCATGTTGCCCACAGCGTGTTTTATGCGCTGCTGCAGCTCCTTCACTTCCACCGTGTCATTACCATACCAGGCTTCGTTTTCCGCTGGTTTCTCCAGCTTCAGCACCCTTTCCCTGACAGCATCCTTCCTGAACAGGTCAATACAGGTAGCGCGGGCCATGTGGAACAACAGCTTTCCTACCTGGTCCGATTCGTTTAGCTGTTCCCGGTAGTTCCATAATTTGATGAATGTGATCTGGGTGGTTTCCTCAGCGATATATTGGGAATTCGTTTTGGACAGGACATATAGATATACCTTCCGGTGATATTCATTGAACAGTTCTCTGAAAACGGAAGTATTTCCTTCTTTCAATGCTTTGATCGTATGAAACGTGGACATGATCTAAATATAGGAAATCACTATTTCCTATCTAAAATACAAAAAAAGGGATGGGAAGCGGTAATATTTTTTATCTAAAAAAAGAGCGCCGGAAGCAGTATGATGAATTATACTGCTTTCGGCGCTTGTGTTGCCATTCCTTCGGTTTAATACCCAATGGTAAAACGTCTTTGTACAAACTGCGGCAATTCTGCCTCATCTATCAGTGCAATGGCACAATCTTCGAAAGATATGCGGCTTTTGCCGTCGGCATCCCGCACAGGCTGATCGCCACCTAATCTGAATCTGCCGGTACGCTCACCAGGGTAGATGTTTTCAGCAGGACTAAGATATGTCCAGCGCCGGTTGGAAAGACGGTAGGTATTTAATGCGTCCCGGTGGCCACGAACCGCCAATGCATATTCCCGCGGGAGCCCCAGTTCTTCCAATGTGGCATGCAATTCTTCCGTAGTATCCGCCAGTGTACGACCCGGCTCGATTTCCAGGCTGCCGGCGCCACCTACCACGATCAGGCGCAATGCAGGATATTGCGCCATCGCCTTCAGCAGATTTCCGGCCACCGTAGCATATACCGTCGGGGTCTGAACAGACTGCCGGACCGTATCAGCCATGTCTTTGGAGGCATTGCCGGGTTGATATAAACTGATCAATACATCGAGTCCTTCCATAGCGGCGGCAATACTGTTGAGATCAAAGACGTCGGCCTCTTTCCAGCTGACATTTTTTCTTTCTTCTGAGATCAATGAAATGTTGCGGGTAAATGCAGTTACATGATGCCCTCTGTTTAATGCCTCGATCAACGTGCGTTGACCGATATTGCCTGTTGCTCCGATAATTCCAATATTCATAATTAATCTCTTTTTTTGTTTGCACCAAAGGTGGATAATTAGCACCACTCTGCATTTGCCACTTTAGCCAATAACTATGCAAAAATGGACAAATCATTTTTAAGACTTATCATTGTTGAATATTTGCGGATATGAAAAAGACCAAACATGTCGTCATTTATCTGCCGCCGGATTTTTATTCGGCCATTGCTTCTTCTATTATAGAAATGCTGCTGGCGATCAATGAAATAAAAGGGGAAGAAATTTTTTCCGTGGAATTTGTATCGCGGCAGTCCCGTCCGGTGTCCCGCTCCGGTATCACCTTTCACGCCCGTACAAAACCTTCCCGGAAGATGGACGTGCTGATATTGCTGGCAGGCATCTCGCTGGACACGACACTTCTTGCCGGTATCCTTAGGCGGGAAAGCAAATTTACCGGGCCACTGTTACAACAGGCTGTAGCTCAGCAAGCCATCATAGCAGGCACCTGTGGGGCAGGACTACTATTGGCACATCTGCATATATTAAATGGCAAACGGGCCACTGTAGCCTGGTGGGTCAAACATGAAGCGCAGCGTCTTTTTCCGGAAGTGCATTGGGAACCCTCCCGCATGGTAGTACGCCAGGGGCGCATCTATACGTCAGGCGCGGTATATGGCGGCATGGACCTCCTATCTGCCGTACTGATTGATCTTGGCTTCGCCGAAGAAGAGAGGCAAGTGAGGAAAATCATGGCTATGCCCGCAGTACGACAGTTTCAGACACCCTATGAAATGCAGCCTTCAGAACTACAGCAGCACCCATTCGAAAAAAAGCTGGACGACATTGCTGCAGAAACAGGACTGGACACCTTAACGGGAAAAATGATCGCACGAAAACTGACTGTATCCTACAGGACCCTATCCCGGAAATTCGCAGATGAATTAAGGCTTTCCCCCGCGAAATGGTTGCAACAGAAACGCCTGGACGCCGCCAAAGCCTTGCTGGAAACAACAACACTAAACATCAGCGAGATATGCTACCAGGTAGGTTATCAGGACCTTGCCTCCTTTTCACGGCTTTTTGTCAGGACAACAGGCATGACGCCCGGAGAATTCCGGCGACAGGTGACCCGGTGAGGTAATATTCTTTGATTGCCGGCAACAAACACCAGGTATCAAGGTACTATTAACTCGTGTATACGGAGGTTGCTTACCTCCTGGTCTGTATGGATGTATTCTCCCTGTTCATGGACATCTTGTCCGTTTACGGCAACGTTCTTAAAGCGGATGGGCAACCCTAAAGCCGTCCAGAAATATTTCCTGTCCTGAAGGTGGTAATGGATATGCGGCATGGTGGAGTGACCGCTGTTACCACATGCCCCCAGAAGCTGGCCCTGTTTTACCTTGTCTCCTTTCTTCACGACAATACTTCCTTTCCTGAAATGCGCGATAAAGCTATATTCATTCTTTTGATGCTCGATCACCAGATAATTTCCTCTAAAATCCTTTGTCTTCCAATCCACAGAAAGGTCGCCAACATGGGTATAATCCCGGACATTATTTTTCATACTGACAATAGTTCCATCCGCCGGCGCAATTATCTCCTGATCAAAACAATAATAGTCCTCCAACCGGTTCCCTGTTCCGCTGTTAGGCCGATGATGATCATCTATCATAAAAAAGTCATAGGCATACCGCTGCGTGAACAGTCCCCAGGAGTGGGATGTTTCAGGTGTTACCCCGCCGCGCCCAACTTTCCATGTACCTTTAAAAGGAAGTATGTAGTTGGTTTTACTATGGAAAGTTGCAGGAGATGGTAACCTGAAGGAATGGAAAACCAGTATGTATAACTGTCCCAACAATTGTTTTACTGTCTGTGCCAGGGCATATGGATTTAAAAGGCTCAGATAGATGGTTACGTAATAACGGCTCATATCGATGGAGGCGTCCTGCCGGTCTGTTGTTTGCTCTGATTTTTTCTTCTTGTTGATGATTTTTTCAATCATCTCCAGTATAATGGCTACCAGATAGAACGGTGCAAAAAGGAGAAAACGCTTGTACCAAAAACCGATCACTCCCAGAGCACCGATAAACTTACATGCTACAATAATTCTTTTCATAGTAGGTTGGCAAATTCGAGGTTATGTCCTGAAGGTAAGTAACCGGACCGAATATATGACAACCGGTTAAATTTTATTATCTTTACCAGATACCTTAATATACTATGCAACATCGTTTTTCTACCAGTACGCCTCCGCCGGTAGCCTGAGGGCTGAACAACCGGATTCTACACTACCTTCCCGTTTGCTACGGGAGAGGATTTCATATGCTTTAATGTCAGTATTCAGGATTGTTTAGCCTCAACTTAGCTTGTGGTTATCATTTGTTTTATTCAGACAATCTTGAAATGAAAAATTTTAAATATTCGTTCATGGTCCTTTTAGGCGGGGTCATGTACGGAACGATGTCTTCGTTCGTAAAGCTGTCCTATGCGTCGGGCTATCATGCCGCGGAAATATCCTTCTCCCAGGCCTTCCTGTCGGCCATGCTGCTGGGCCTGACGCTGTTATTGACCACTGGTAAAACCAGCCTCCAAAGGCTGTCCGCCAAAGAGCTGGTGACGCTAATGCTGGTAGGCGGCGCCATCGGGCTCACAAATTTTCTGTATTACCAGTCCGTAAGTTATATCTCCGCTTCACTGGCCATTGTGATACTGATGCAGTTCACATGGTTCAGTTTATTGCTGGAATGGCTTATTTTCCGGCAGCGGCCGGGCCGACCGGAGCTGGTAACGGTCCTGTTTATCCTGGTGGGAACGGTCATGGCAGGGAATCTGCTGCAGACTGACACCTTGTACTTCTCCTGGCAGGGCATGGTATTGGCACTGGCATCATCTTTTACATATGCGGTGTATATTGTGGCCAACAGCCGGGTAGGCAAAGGCGTGAGGTGGCAATCGAAAAGCACGCTTATCATGGCAGGTTCCGCCCTGACTATTTTTATCATCAATGTGCAGCCCATCATATCAGACAATCATTTCGGATATACGTTTATGTTATGGGCCATATTTTTGGCCGTGGTAGGCACCACTATTCCGACGGCACTGTTTGCCGCCGGCATCCCCAAAACAGGGGCCGGCACCAGCGCCATCCTGATGGCCGTAGAATTTCCGGTTGCCGTTTTATGTGCCTATCTTGTTCTGCATGAAGCTATCAGCCCGGTGCAGATAGCAGGTATCATCATCATGCTGGCCGCTATATCGGTCATGAATTACTATAAATCGTCAAAAACAAAAAAAGAAAACTGAACCATGTTTTATATCAGTGAAGTAAAACATACACCACCTGTGGTATTTAAGACCGCCCTACAGGAGATGGTGTATACCCTGTTGCAGGAAAAGCAGGTGCCATTTGAACGGGTAGACAATGATGACGCCATTACCATGGAAGACTGTATCCTCATCGACCGCCAGCTGAATATGAAAACGGTAAAAACGCTGTTTCTGTGCAACCGGCAGCAGACAAATTTCTACCTGTTCGTCACCACGGCCGGCAAACCTTTTGTCACCAAAGACCTGAGCCGGGTATTAGGCATATCCAGGGTGTCATTCGCCCCGGTAGAATTACTGGGCACCATGCTGGGCACCACCATAGGGGCCACCACTATCTTCGGCCTGCTGCTGGACAAAGAACACGCCGTACAGGTAGTTATTGACAAAGACGTGCTGTTGGAAGAATGGTATGGCTGCAGCGATGGTACCACCACCAGCTACATGAAGATCAGCAGAGACTGGATCATGCATGATTTCCTGGCTTATACCGGGCATTCACCGAAAGTGATAGAAATATAAACGAGTATGCAAAAGGTTGTAAGGTAACACTTACAACCTTTTGTTATTTATAAAATATGAACATGCTGCCTGCTGTTTTGCCCAGGATTTTATCATGAATACTTTTATTGATGATCTTATCTAGCCGAATACCATAACTCAGAAACATCCTACTGATATATGCCGGCGATCTGTAAGAAGTAGTATACACGTACAGCCGGTGGTTGTCCTGCCGAAGCTGTTTCATCAGCCTGACAGTGCCTGCCCTGATGCATTCGCGGCTGATAAGCCGCTGCCATATTGATTTACGTTCTACCGGAAACTGTTTCATTCCGGGTATTAAAGTATCATCAAGGTCGAAGGAAATAATCACAGGTATCGCTATTATGCTGGAAACGCAATATACAACAACGATCACAAACAGGAGAATGTTCTACACGGGCAGACTAACGTGCACGAATATATCGATAATCTCCTCAATCCGGGCCCGCCGGGCTTATACCTTCTCCCCTTCCACAATGCTCACTTCTGTGATATCGAGGTCAATGACACGTGTAAGCCGCAGACCGGACCGGCGGAACAGTTCATCAAATTCCGCTGCCGTTCTTTCTTTTCCGCCCGTTACCACCAGCATGTTCACATCCATAAACTTTGCTCCGTGATACGAGTTGCCTTCAGGAATAACACCGTCCACGATCAGGATTTTGCTTTCCGGTTTCATAGCTTTGCTGACAACGCTGAGGATGCGCACGGAATCTTCGTCATCCCAGTCATGAATGATCATCTTTAAAAGGTAGGCATCCGCACCGGCAGGCACCTGTTCAAAGAAATTACCGCTGACAGCGGAGCTACGCTGACGGAGCTCCGGATCAGCAGACAGCAATGCGGCTGTTTGCTCCACTACGTAAGGCACGTCGAATACGATACCAGACGCTCCTGGTGTCTTTCTGAGAATAGCGGTCAACAGAGAGCCATTGCTGCCACCCACATCGATGATCGTTTTAAAAGAAGAAAAATCATATTTATCCAGGATGGCGGGACTCAGAAAGCTGGTCAAGGCAGTCATAGCTTTCATGAAGTTTTGTCCCTCACCGGCATTTTTCTTATAAAATTCCCAGAGGTTTTCTCCGTAGTATTCATCAAAAGCAGTTTTCCCGGACCTGACACTATCTATCAGATTGCCCCATGGGGTGTAAAACTCTCCCATTTCCGCCAGCAGGAATGCTTTCATGCTGCCTTTAATATCACCGATCAACGCCAGGGAATCAGGGGTGTTCACAAATACGCCTGGTGACTGTTCTTCAAAGACCCCGTTGGCGGCCAGCAGTTTCAACATACGATGAAGTGAAGGCGCATGTGTGTTTGTTTCAGCCGCCAGCGCAGCGATGTCTAAAGGGCCGGCAGAAAGTATCTCCGCTATGTCCAGCCGGGCGGCCGTATATACACAACAGGAAACCCAGTGATTGGTAATGTGGCGGAGGATATTGCCGGTATGTTCAGCAGAGGCTTGTAAGCCGGATAAGTTAACGCGCATAGGATAGATTTTTTTTAAAAATAACGTGTATCTAAATTTAATATGATTCCCTGTCGCTCTCACCGCAGTGGCAGTCTTTATTTTGAGACGATATAGATCTATAACCCATCACCAACAATCTTATGAAGAAATCCCACTGGGCAGAGCCCTACAAAATCAAAATGATAGAGCCGCTTCGAAAAACCACCCGTGAAGAACGCAAAAAACTGATTGAAGAGGCCGGCTTTAACCCATTCCAGTTAAAGTCGGAAGACGTATACATCGATCTGCTGACAGACAGCGGCACCAGCGCTATGAGCGACCGTCAATGGGCAGGCATGATGATGGGTGATGAAGCGTATTCCGGCAGCCGCAATTTCTATCACCTGGAAGCGGTGGTACAGGAATATTACGGATACAAGTATGTAGTGCCCACCCACCAGGGCAGAGGCGCAGAACACCTGATTTCCCGCCTGCTGATACGGCCAGGCATGTACGTTCCCGGCAATATGTACTTCACCACTACCCGGCTGCACCAGGAACTGGCAGGCGGCAATTTCACGGATGTTATCACAGACGAAGCCCATGACCCCGATTCAGATTTTCCCTTCAAGGGAAATATAGACCTGCGGAAGCTGGAAGCAATCATCAACGAAGCAGGAGCGGCCAATATCGCCTATCTCAGTTTAGCCACCACCGTGAACATGGCCGGCGGCCAACCGATATCGCTGGAAAATATGAAACAGGTGCGGAAGCTTACCCAACAGCATGGTATCCGCATCATCCACGATATGGCGCGCGTAGCGGAGAACGCCTTTATGATACAGCAACACGAGCCCGGTTATGCAGACAGGACAGTGGCCTCTATTGTGAAAGAAATCTGTTCCCTGACAGACGGTGCCGTGATGAGCGGAAAAAAGGACGCGCTGGTGAATATCGGCGGGTTCCTGGCATTGAATGACGAAGGCCTGTATGAGGAAGCCAAAAACCTGGTGATCGTATACGAAGGCATGCATACCTATGGCGGCCTCGCTGGCCGCGACATGGAAGCCATGGCCATCGGCATTACAGAATCGGTAGGCGAAGCCCATATTGCCGCCCGCGTGTACCAGGTACATTACCTGGGCAACCTGCTGAAAGAAGCCGGTATTCCTGTACTGAACCCTATCGGCACACACGGCGTATTTCTCAACGCACGCGCTTTTCTGCCACACCTGCCGCAAACCAGTTTCCCCGCGCAGGCATTGACAGTAGCACTGTACGAAGCGGGCGGGGTGCGCACCGTGGAAAGAGGCATCGTTTCCGCCGGCCGCGACAAAGAAACCGGCGACCACCACTACCCATCGCTGGAACTGGTGCGCCTGGCCATCCCCAGAAGAGTATATACCCTCTCCCATATGGACGTGGTAGCCGATGCGATCATAGAAGCCTATGAAAACAGGTACGACATACCAGGCCTCGAATTCACCATGGAGCCTAAATACCTTCGGTTTTTCCAGGCACGGTTCAGGCAACTGTCGCCGGAACCGGCCGGAACCGCACATTAATCAATATCCCATCATCTTTATACCTGGCAGCCCTTTCCCCGGAAAGGGCTTTCTCTTTAAAAAGATGAACAAAAAGAAGAGGCATATTGGCTTCATAGTGCATCCCATGTGATAAAATTGTAAGTTGCAGGGTGATGACCGATTTTTCTTCCTTACTACAGCTCGACCGGGAAGTGCTGACCATGCTGGTCAGTGCTTACAGCAGTTACGCCATCTACCTCGATGAAGGGCAGTCCGACGACTTCCCAACCATCGCAGGCAGTTACATGAAAGCTGCCGGCTACGTCATGTTCTATGATCAGGCTGCCGCCAGGAAATGGTTCTCCCGGGCGAGGGAGTATTTTACCCGCGCGGCAGATACCTACAGCATCATCGCCGCTATTTGTTGTTATCAGTCCCCCGATATGGAACCAGGTCCGGACCTTCCATTTTACCAGCTATTGTGCAGTTATTTTAAAGATGCGCCTGCCGATATTACCGCCTACCAGGAGCCGGTGGGACGATTACAGATTCCTATCCGTCTTTATATAGAAGCCTTCGAAGCCACCGAAGAAGCCACCCAGGCAGCAGACCTGCCAGCCGCCTGGAAACCATTGCTCACACGCATGCATACACGTCCGCGGTTGCTCAGTAAAGACACACGGCGCTGGCGCAGCCTCGAAGGTACTATCAACCCGATAGAACCGGAGACTATTGCCACTTGCGTCACCTTGCTGACGGTAGCGCTGCGGCAGGGTATTACGCTGGAAAGTATTGAGGAGATAATGACGCAGCAGAAAGATGTGGCGTTTATTGCGGTGAAGATAGCGTTGTTATTAAACGCCGATCCCACTCCACCTCCACATACCGGCTGCAATCCTGCTTAAGTTCTTCATAACGGTCCAGCAGCAACGCAGCCCCGCCGCGGCTTACATGCCGCTTTACCAACTCATGAATAAAGCCTACTGCTTCCGGACCTACGGCCCGCATATCATAAACAATATAACGATAACGGTGCAGCGCAGCACATAGCGTTAACAGGCGTTTAGGGCCGCCCATTAACCTATCCATTTGGGTATGGCGGTCAATATTACCTTGTTGCTCACAAACATCACAATACTCATAGATGATGCCGGCGTATTCGCTGGCGGGACCTATATTCTTTTTCACGTATTCTCCAACAGACACGGGGTTAAAACGCCGGCGGAACCACGACTGCCGGAAATGCGGCACGTATGTGAGAGGATGACGTACGTTCACCTCTGTACATTTCGTTTTACCGGTAACGATATCCACAACAGGGTTCTGGACGGCCATAGCGTTTACCGGGTCCTTCAGGTTTAGCACCACCAACTCTCTTTCCTGTAATACGAACGGCGGAATAAACCATTCCGCTGTGCGGAAGCCTTTGTTGTCAAGTAGCAGTTGGCTTGCCATAGGTTACAGTATCCTCTTTACCCTTCTCACAAAAGTATAATCACCGGTAATCTCTTCGGCATAATTCATATCATCATCAAAAATACCCGGGTCACGGAAATACGTGCCTACGCTGAGATATCCGAGGTCTAAGCCACCGCCGCCACAGAGGTTACAACCGCCGTCGCCACCTTTGAGGAACCACTCGCTGTCCATCATCACTTCATAATGATAAGGGTTGTTGGCGATCACCAGCCCAAAATGATTAGGACTTTCCAGGTAATTTTCTTCGTCGTTTCCTTCGCGTTTGAAATAGAGATAGTTTTTATCGTAGTCCATGGAATCGCCCCACGGGTATATACTGCGGGAACCGCCTCCACAAAGGTATTCCCACTCGTCTTCGGTAGGAAGCCTGAAACCCGTGTCTTGTATTTCCTTTGTCAGTGTCTCCCTGGAAACGCCCTCGTACAGCCATGCCTGGATATGATCACCGTCTTTTACCAGCCGGAAAGTATCATTCACGGTATAACTCCAGTGCTCGCGGGGAGAGGCTTTTACTTCGGCAAAAGTTTTCTCAAAATATTCGTCGGAGGTGAGGCGTTCATCTGTTAATTCCACAGGGAAATATCCGGTGGCACGGTAGGCCCGTTCCACGATCATAGGGCTGACAGTAACGGTGCGTACGGGCGACAGCCGCTCACGGATGTAGTTATCCATCTCCCCGATATCATTATTAAACAGGGCGGCCATATGCTCCCGGTTTTCTGTGGCTATGTTCCAGGAATCGAGGCCCAGTGTTACGGTATCACCGGGCACAAAAACAAATTCTGCCCCGTCATGGTCCAGCACAGCGGTAAAAGTACGCTGAGCGAATTTTTCAAATGTCTCAAAACGTTTGATGGTAAACTCCGGAAACCGGGTCTGTATCAACTGTTGTAAAATGGCTTCTGCTTCCGGGCGGGACAATGCATTCCACGCCTGACGGTCATATATTTGGGTTACGCTCATGAAATATCAGGATAATTTCCGGCGACTAATTTAACCAAACTTTCATGATTTCAGTAACGAGGCATAATGTAATGTCTGGAGACGGCCATTTCCCACGACATTGAATTCCACTTTCTGCTGCGTGTTATCTTTTCCTTTGAGCGTAAGGGTAATTTTGTTATCTCCTTTTTTCAGGGGGATGCGCGAATAATAAATCGAATGTGGCAGGCTTTGCCAGTTTCGGGTGTCGGCCTTTTCGGCTAATGTGGAAAGGAGATTAAACAGTTCTCCGGCTACTTCGTCATTTTTCCGGATCTCATATTCTGCCAGTTTTTTGATGGCCAGCCGTGTGAGTGCCAATCCCATTTCCTTCAGGAACCGTTCCTGCAGGGTGCGAAAGGCCAGCTGGTTCACATCTTCCACTTTCTCCAACGTAGTGGAGAAGGTACTGTCGCGCTGAATATCGGCGGTGGTGTAATACAATGGTTGTTCCACATAGCTGGGGAAGGCCACCCGAAAGGCTTCCAGGTGTCGCCGCAGGCGGTGGCAGGAGTCCTGTGGGAAAAGGTTGAAATCGAAAGGGATGAAAATCTGGGTGTTGGGGTCGGTAAAAACAAAGTTGCCTGGTCCTCTTTCGGTGAGGGTAAAGAAAAAATTGCTTTCCGCTTTTACCGGCGCCAGTCCGTTTTCCCAGATCACCAGCACTGCGCCGCCATCGTTGTCGGCTGTACGCTGGTACACACGACCAAATTGTTGTTCATAATATTGTACTTCCTGTTGAAAGCCCAGCTGATCGGCGGTACGCAGCAGGTCTACCTGCAACTGTGCGGGCAGGTCCACGCCATAATAGCGGTGATCAGGCGCTTTCAGGAAAATATCAGCTGCATTGCGGTAGGAGATAAAAGCATTATTGATATCGCCGGCGCTTTCATATACGATGCCCTGCACAATCAATGAAAAAGCGTCGTTGCTGTATTTTTTATCGTTATTTTTTTTCCGGTCGTTGAGGGCATAGGTGCCGAGTGATATCCGGCGGGCTTCTACCTCAGCGTCTTCCAGCTGGTGTAGCTTCAGGTAGTTAATGGATTTATAATAGTGTATCAGTAACCGTTCGAAGTCTTCTCCCTGGTAAATCTGCATGGCAGGATTGATCACTAGTCCCAGTGTCTGGTCCAGCACCCTGCTGCCGCGGTGGCCCGACAGGATGGAGTCTGCGGCGTTGAAATACAGGTTGCTTTCGTGGTAGCGTCCCTGTAAGAAAGCTGTTTTTCCTTTCTCCATGTTAAACAGCAGTTTGTTGCGGCCATACCGGAAAAAGCGTGCTTTGTCCAGCTCCGTGGAAGCTTCCCCGAAGCGGCCCTCCGACACTGCCTGGTAATAGGGCGCCACCGCGTGGTTATACGTGCGGCATGAAAAAAAGAAGGGCACAGCCAATGCCAGCGGCAGCCACCGCTTCCATTGACGAACAGAGATACACATGATACGCTTTTGAGATAAAAATGTGCGCCGGCAACACAGACAACCGGCGCACGGTCACCACAGTGGTAACGAGTATGTAGGTTTAATTCTTCACATATTTGGCGATCTTCTTATTGCCAATCCATTTTACTTCGTTGCTTTGCAGGTCGGTCAGTTCCAGGTCTACCTGATAATACACTACCATTTGCCTTTTATGTGAATCTACGATAGAATTGATACTACCCTGAAGTATATAGTCTGCTCCCACTTCCAGTCCCCATTTTTTCATGGTAGACACAGAAGCGTTTTTCTGCTGATCTGCCCTTTCACCGCGCAGCTCTTCTCTTTTGGCGCCGCCCTGTACCAGTCTTACTTTCTGGGTGGTGACAAAAGTGCGTTCCATGTCTTTGATGAACGTTTCCGCATCGATATGTTCATGGCTTTTATTAGTGACCATGCCAACGATTACCACCGGTTTTTTACCACCATTTTGTTGGGAGAATTCGGACAACCAGTTTTCACCGAGGGCGCTGGCGATCATTTCTTCTGCCGTGAGGCGGGAGTCGGTATTATTCCAGCGGCCGCTGATATCGATCTGTTGTTTTTCGTCGACCCTGGTCACCTTACGGGGAGCGCATCCTTGTATTACAGCAGCGGACATAAGTATCCCGATCAATGCGGGAGCATTCATTTTAAACATCAGGTTGAAATTTTTTAAACGATGATTTTACTAGCGGAAGAGCCAATAAGCTCCCATGGCCAGTGTGGTAACTGCGGCCAGGTCATGCCAATCGAAGGAGGAACGGCCGTAATGATGCCCGTAGTGACCGAAGCCATAGGCAGGATAACCATATCCGAAGCTGTATCCCGGATAGCCGTACCCGTAGGAGTAGCCGGGGTATCCCCATGTGTCCCAGCCCCTGGCGCGGCGTTCAAGGCGGGCCTGACGCTTCTGTTCACGCCATTCCCTTTTGGCTTCCATGAACTGATATGCCTTATAGGTTTTCTGCACGGTTTCACCTTCACGGGCCGTCAATGAATCCTCACTGATCAGGTACAGCGCCATGCTTTCCTGATAACGGGGGTTCTGGTCTGGCAACAGCTGCTGTTGCGCCTTTGCAGGCGAAGCCATAGTAAGCAGGCAGGCCACAATACCTGCCGCGAATTGATGAAAGCGGATACAGTACCTCATAAAATTCGTTGTGTTCACTAAGGTGACGCGTCCCGAAGTCTTTTCCCCCTACCGTGCAGGTTGTTAAAAATCCGTTAAGGCGTTACGGAACATTTTACAGCACACGGACGTTATGCAAAACAAACGGGCTGTAATGATATCGACCGTATCTCTCCGCAGCGCTGCCGGCAGATGGGTGGTCACCTCCTCCATACTGGCTTCCGCCATGGCTTTTATCGATGGCACCGCACTGAATGTGGCACTGCCCTCCCTGCAGCGCAGCCTGCATGCGTCGGGCACTGATCTTTTCTGGGTATTGAACGCCTATATGCTGATGCTGGCGGCCCTGATCCTGCTGGGCGGCACGCTGGGCGACCGGCTGGGGCGGCGTCATATTTTCATGACCGGCATTTCCATTTTTATAGCCGGCTCGGCAGCCTGCGGGCTGTCGGCCACTGTCACCATGCTGATCATTTTCCGGATGGTGCAGGGCATCGGCGGGGCGTTGATGATCCCCGGCAGCCTGTCGCTTATTTCGTCCGCTATTGATGAAGCGGAAAGAGGCAAGGCCATCGGCACCTGGTCGTCTGTCACCACGCTGGTGACCATCGGCGGCCCTGTCCTCGGCGGCGCGCTCGCCGATGCCGGCCTGTGGCGCTATATCTTCTTTATTAATATACCCATTGGCGTTATAACGCTGTTATGCCTGTGGTGGAAAGTGGCCGAACAGGAAGTGCCGGAAGATGCGCCCGCACAGGACTATCCCGGCGCCGTGCTGATCGTATGCGGACTGGCACTGCTGACATTTGGCTTTCTGCGGGTGCCGGTATCCGGTTTCAGCAGCCTGGCGGCCTATGGCAGCATCATTGTGGGCATAGCGCTGCTGGTGGCTTTCGTGGTCACTGAACAACGCAGCCGGCATCCGATGCTGCCGCTTCACCTTTTCAACAACCGCACTTTCACCGGCACCAACCTGCTCACCTTTTTCCTGTATGCAGGCCTTAGCGGCAGTATGGTGTTTCTTTCGCTGAACATGGTACAGGTGCAGGGTTACAGCCAGCTGGAATCAGGATTGTCGTTTCTTCCTTTCACATTCCTGATGGTGTTTCTGGCGCGACTGGCAGGCACACTGGCCGATAAGTACGGACCCCGCTGGTTTCTGGTCATTGGCCCTTTCCTGGCCGGCACGGGGATGATATTGCTGGCGCTGGTGCAACAAACGGACGGGCCTTCCGCCTACTGGACCACTTTCTTCCCCGGCATATTGGTGCTGGGGATGGGCATGACCATCACCGTAGCACCCCTTACCGCCACTGTGATGGGCTGTGTAGGCAGTCAGCTTTCCGGCACCGCTTCCGGCGTCAACAATGCCATTACGAGGATCGCCGGTGTGTTTGCCGTAGCTGTTTTCGGCGCGCTGGCGGTCATCTTTTTTGCAGGCTCCGTACAGTCATCATTGCAACACCTGTCGCTCACAACGGCACAGCAATCCGCCATCATGGCGCAGACGGTCAACCTGGGCAATGCAGCCGTTCCTGCAGGGCTGTCCCATGATCAGCAGGTCCAGGTCACGCATATTTATCATCAGCATTTTATCCAGGCGTATCGCAAAATAATGGCGATGTGTGGATTGTTGGGATGGCTGGGAAGCCTGATGGCGTGGATATTTGTTAAACACAGCCCAAAATCCATATCATAATTGTATTTTCATGATACAATTGATTTTAATGACGCAATACAAGCTTTATAAGGCCACACGCTGGACAATGAACATCCAAGAGGCTGGTGCATCCAACAGGTTTGTAAAACAACTGCCTTATGCAGAACGCCTGCGTCAGGCGTATTTTCTTATCCTGAAAACCTATGGATTTTCAATGGACAATCAACCGAAATTAGATCGCCAATACTTTTCCTGTAGAAAAATGACTCCATAAAAATGGCTTCTATGCGGCACCTCCTTTTCACCCTTTCCCTGCTTACCTATCTCCCCGCCCTTTCCCAGACTCCTGGTAAGATCATCTTTACCAGCCAGCCTGCCCCGGATGCTGCCATCTCCGTTCCTTACACACTCACGCCTAAAAGCGACCTGTTTTTCACCGTACACCTGGACAGCCCGCTGGTACGGTACCTTCATGCGCTGGCACCTGGCACAGGAGAAGAAATATTGCTGCAACAGGGCAACTATCAGTTTAGCCTATACGTAGACAAGCGCCTGTGTTACCAGAGCAACCTGCATCCCGGCGCACCATCTGCCCAATCGAAAATCAGGGACACCCTTCTCAGCAAACCGTTGATCAACTATAACACAAAAGATCCCGTGTGGAGCGAATATTGCTGGATGCGGTTTATGAACAATGGCGGCGATAGTGCACTTACCGAAGGACCGCATCTGCTCAGCATGGAGATAAGGCCTTACGTCAACGATCCGGTGAAGGGAGTGAAAACCGGTGCCCTGATTGCCAGCGGGGAACTGCCGCTGCTTGTTAACAGGAAGCCTGTCATTGATACAGCTAAGGTGGCCTTAAACACGCCGGCGCCTTATAACGGCCTGCCTGTTTCCCATGGCGGCTTTGACCGTAATACCATCAAAATACTGAAAGGCAACATCGAAGCAGGCGTATTCCGGAAAATCACCAGCATCGCGGTCATCCGTAAGGGACAGCTGATCATTGAAGAGTATTTCAACGGTTCCGGCCGGGATTCCATGCATGATGTACGTTCTGTCGGGAAGTCGTTTGCCAGCGCCGTCACCGGGATGGCCCTGCGTGACGGCTATCTGAAAAGCGTGGACCAGCCATTGTCGGATTTCTATGACCTTCATCAGTTCAGCCATTATTCGGCAGAGAAGGCACAGACCACGCTGAAAGCGCTGCTGACCATGAGCAGCGGCTTTGATGGCGATGACAACGACGAGCAGTCCCCCGGTAATGAAGAAAACATGTACCCGACTGATAACTGGGTGAAGTTTGCGCTGGACCTGCCTTTCAATCATAACCGCCAGCCAGGCGGGTGGCATTATTTCACCGCAGGCGTGGTGGTGCTGGGCGATGTACTGCACCGGCGCGTGCCGGGCGGACTGGAACAATATGCCGATAAGCAGCTTTTCCGGCCCTTGGGCATCACGCATTACCAGTGGCTGTATACCCCGCAGGACGTGGCCAATACCGCTGGTGGTATCCGTATGAACACGCCGGACTTTGCCAAATTCGGGTTGCTCTACCAGCAGCAGGGCCGCTGGCAGGGCAGGCAGTTGCTGCCTGCCGGCTGGGTGCAACAAACGTTTACCCGTCACCGCGTTATTCCCGGACGGCAACAGGAATATTACGGTTATCTGTTCTGGAATAAAACCTTCCGCGTCCATGGCAAAGATTATGAGGCCTATTATTGCTCCGGCAATGGCGGCAATTATATCCTGGTGTTCCGGAACACGCCGCTGGTCATCGTGATCACTGCCGAGGCCTATAACCTGCCGTATGCCCATCCGCAGGTGAATACCATTCTGCAACAATATCTTCTGCCGGCACTGCTCCCATAACTGTTCAACAATTTTTTGGTCATTTTAAAATTCAATTCTATATTTACGTAACCAGTTACGAAACCAAGAACAAAAATAAAAAAAGATTCAACTGCCACTTTGTATGAACTTCTTCGACACCGTCGGTAAAATGGCCATAGGCAGCAGGTTACGGCTGCTGACCGATAAAATAACAGAAGATGCGGCCCAGGTATACGGCATGTACGGCATCAGCATGCAGCCCAAATGGTTCCCTGTATTTTACGCATTGTCCCGTGGGGAAAACAAAACGATCACGGAGATAGCCCGGGAAATAGGGCATTCACACGTGTCGGTGAGTAAAATCGTCCGGGAGATGATAAAAAACGGATTCATCAAAGAAAAAAAAGACAAAACGGACGGACGCAAAACAGTGGTATGCCTTTCTCCCAAAGGAATGGAGGTCAATGAAAAAATTGCGGCGCAGTATATTGACGTGAACAACGCCATCGAGGAGCTGTCGGCCCAGACAAAACACGATCTCTGGAAAGCCATGCAGGAATGGGAATTTTTACTGGAACAGAAATCTTTGTTGCGCCGCGTGCAGGAGCAGCAGAAGTTGCGCGAAAGCAGCCAGGTAAGGATAGTGCCCTATCAACCTCAATACCGGCAAGCATTTCATGACCTTAATGAAGAATGGATCTCCACGTATTTTAAAATGGAAGCTTCGGATTACAAAGCGCTTGATGACCCCGATGGGCATATACTCCGGAAGGGCGGCCATATTTTCGTGGCGCTTTACCATGATGAGCCTGTTGGCGTATGCGCGTTGATCCCCATGAAAGACCCGGACTATGATTTTGAGCTGGCCAAAATGGCGGTGTCTCCCCGTGCACAGGGCAAGAGCATTGGCTGGCTGCTGGGCAAAGCATGTATAGAAAAAGCGCGGGAGCTGGGCGCATCCAAAGTGTACCTCGAAAGCAATACGATACTGAAACCGGCCATCAGCCTGTATCACAAGCTGGGCTTTCAGAAAGTGGCCGCCAGGAAATCGCCGTACGAACGTGCCAATATCCAGATGGAACTGGCCTTATAGGAAACGTTGCTGTATCAGCGCCATAAACTCAGGGCGGAACTTTTCGCTGAGTGGAATACGTTTGTCTGCTATGTGTATATGGTTATCCAGTATGCGTTCTATCTGGCTGGTATTAACGATATAGGAGTTATGCACGCGGATAAAGGGCGGCCCGAGCTGCTCCGCGATCTCTTTCAGACGTTTGTACACCAGCACTTCTTCTTTGCTGGTGACTACCCGCACATATTCCTTTTCCCCTTCAAAGTACAGGAGGTCCTGCAGCCGGATACGCTGCAGTGTTTTACCCGATTTCACGAAGAAATAATCCTGTTGCTCCTGTTCTTCCGTTTTGTCGGCCGGCGCCGTCAGGCGAAAGACAGTTTCCACTTTCTGCCGGGCTGCCAGGAAACGCGTCAGCGTAATGGGTTTCAGCAGATAGTCCAACGTCTGGAAATTATAACTCGCTGCAGCAAATTCAGAATAGGCAGTCGTGAATACTATTTTGACATGACTGGGCAACAGGCCGGCCAGCTCCATCCCATTGAGGCGCGGCATATTGATATCGAGGAACACTACATCTGCCTTGTGCTGCTTCAGGCACTCCAGTGCTTCCAGCGCATTATAACATACGCCCACAATATGCCAGTTTGTTGTCTGCTGAATATGTAATTCCAGCAGTTTTACCGCATTGGGCTCATCATCCACGATCAGGCAATTTAAACTCATAAGGGAACGGTTAAAGAGGCATTAAAATGGTTATCTGATCTTTCAGTCTTTAGTTCAAAGTTATCTCCATACAATAATACCAGGCGTTTACGCAGGTTGTCTATCCCCGATCCGCGCTGGCCGGAGGCTACAGGGTGCCGGGGCAAGTCATTACGGGTATTGAAGACGAGGTGATTGTTCCGGCATAATAAAGTGACAGTTATCTGGTTATGTGTACTTGTCTTGTCAATGCCATGCTTGAAAATGTTTTCTACAAACGTCATCAGCAGCATGGGAGGTATACGATAATCTTCATCTGTTTCTTTGATAAATGTTAAGCCAATTTCATGCCGGACCCGTATTTTTTCCAGTGCTATATAGTTTTCCAGGAAATTTATTTCAGTAGATAAATTGACTTTGTCTTTCGGGCTTTCATCCACAAAGTAACGCATGATCTCTGACAGCCGCTCTATCAATAAGGCCGTGCGGGGCGCTTCCCGGAAGGCTTCGTAGTAAATGTTGTTCAGCGTATTAAACAGGAAATGTGGTTGCACCTGTGACTTCAGCAGTTCCAGCTCTGTTTGTGCATGTTGCTGCTGCATTTCTTCCGCCTTACGCTTCAACACAAAATAAGCAATAAAAATCCGCAGAATGAAACTCAGCAGGAAGATCGTCAGCAAACCGGATACATTACGTACAAAGATCATGGTAGTCACCTGCTCCGGATGTGGTTTCAGGTTAAAAAAAGTGTTATACACCCACATCATGCTGTAGGTACGGAGCAGGCTGACAGCCAGCAGGCCCAGCACCGCCGCGAAGATGTACAATACCTTCCTGTTTTTCAGAAAAAGGCGGGGATACAAAAAACTGATGTTGCCGTATACCACCAGCCCATAAAAACCCGTGTTCAGTATAGCATAGGCGCCTGACTGTACAAAACCGTCTTCCGGCAACAGCGTAAAAAACAACAGCAACAGGAGTAATATCCATAACCCCCATTGCAGCCGTATCGTGGCCGGCATCGCTTTAAAAATTCCCATGGCTGAAAATACAAAGGTTTAGAAACTGTCTTCAAAGTTATCGGATCATGTTGGCTATTAGCCGTTTTTTTCAATGGTTGCCCTGTTTTGCTCAACCATCCCCCCTTCTTTTTTAATTCATCAGATCATACGGGAGATAAAGACCAGCGGTTGAATTTATACCGGTGATGATTGAATTAAGTTGATCCGCTTACGCGGATGATCAACATTTGTTATATCAACTAAATACAAAACTGTTATGACAATGTTCCACTCCCGTCGTTGTTTATGGGCCCTGTTCCTCCTGTTGTTTGCCCTGCAACAGGCATCTGCGCAGGCAGACACGATCAGTCCCCGCCACCATGCCCTGAATACCCGCTGGCTGCAGCCCGGACTGCGGCAATACCTGGTGTACTTTCAGTTTCCCGACAAACCTAAAATGCTCTCTTTCTCCCTGTGGATGCGTGAAGTCAGCAAAAGCCAGCTCCGTCATCAACCAGTCATTGAAGTTAAACAAAGTTGGTACAACGCAGACAGCAACCATTACAGAAGCTTCTATTCCATCAATAGTGAAAAGGACTTCTCCCCGCTGTACCACGCAGAAACCGCCGCCACCGGTAAAAAAGCCTATGACTGGTCGGCCACCGGCATCAGAGGCGCCGATTCTGTAGCTGGCAATAAAGCTGCCGGCTACACGCTTGACTTTAATAATCCCAACTACAACTGGCACCTCGATATTGAAACGTTTGAAATGCTGCCGCTGGCCGCCGGCAAAACATTCTACATCCTGTTTTATGATGCGGGCCTCGATCCTCCGGCTTATGTGAAATATACCGTTACCGGCAGCGAAACGCTGGCCACGCTGGACAACAGGCAGGTGGACTGCTGGATACTGCATACCGGCGGCACCACACCGCAAGGCTGGCCTTATGAACAATCTTTCTGGATCAGCAAGTCCGGTCATGAGCTGCTGAAAGAAGCCGACAGTTATAATGGCCTGTTCCGCTACAAGATAAAATTACCAGGCCTCACGCCCAATTTACCGGAGATAGTGCGTCAGGTGGCCGCCAAAAAACAATAATTTTCCTTTCACCGATAAAAATCCCGTTTTCACCGAAGAGGTGATGCATTCAACTGAAAAAGCCTGTTCCGGCGCCACGGTGACACCTAGCTTTGTATCATCAAAAAACAGGTATTATGAACAAAGTAACTGAAATGAAAGCTATCCGGCAGGTCAACGAAGAAATTTACCGGTCGTTTGAAACGCTGGATTTCAAGGGCGCGGCCGTTCATCTTACGGAAGACTGCGACTACATTACTTTTAATGGCATGCACCTGAAAGGACGGGAAGAATACATTACTTCCCACGAGCAGCTGATGAACAATTTTATGTTCCGTGGCGCCAGACTGGAAGGCGAGATTGACCAGATGCGGTTTCTGAACGACCGTACCGCGGTAGTGATTGCCCGGGGCGCTATCCGCTTCCGTTGGCAGAAAAAAGCCCCGCAAAGCCGCCAGTCCATTAACACCACCCTGTGGATCAAAAACAATGAAGACCAATGGCAGATGGCCGCCTTTCATAACTGCCGGATCAGGAAGCCAGGCTGGCTGATGCAACGTCTGATGTCGATAAAGAAGAACTGAAGCTCCCGGTATGCGAAAAGGAAGTAAATGTAGTTTTACGGGCAAAACATTACTTTTACAGGTCTTTTCGTGTATCAGGAGAGTCAGTTAAACTTCTTCGCCATGCTGTTACTTTTTGCCTTCGCCGCGCTGGTTATGGTCCTCACGCCGGGTCCGAACATGATTTATCTTGTCACCCGTTCCGTGACACAGGGCAGGAAGGCCGCTATGATTTCTCTGTTGGGTGTTGCCGCAGGATTATTATTCCATATCACCTTGGTTTCTTTTGGCCTTACCAGCATCCTGATGGCCATTCCTTATGCTTATACAACCCTGAAGACCATCGGTGTGATATATTTGCTGTATATGGCGTGGCAGGCGGTGAAGCCCGGTGGGCGGGCGGTATTTGAGAGTGCTGGTCAACTGAAACACGATACGCCGCTTCGTTTGTTTAGCATGGGACTGTTTACCAGTGTTCTTAACCCCAAGGTAGCCGTGTTTTATCTTTCTCTTTTTCCGCAGTTCATTAAGCCGGAATACGGATCAGTATTGATACAGAGCCTCACGCTTGGGTTTATCCAGCTGACGATCAGTTTTATGGTCAACAGCCTGATCATCTTCTCCGCTGCGCGGGTAACGCGCTGGTTCAGCGCCAACCCCGGCTGGGTACGCGCCCAGAAGTGGGTGATGGGCAGCGTCTTTGCAGGACTGGCACTGAAGATGGCGCTTGATAAAAGCAAATAACCTTAATCGATAAAACTTTTCTGGTCAGTAGGTTTGCCTGTCTCCACATGGCGGGACGGTGCAAAGTAGTCGTAATAATAAAGGCGGGCCTGTTCAAACAGTTCCATCTGTGGCTTCAGCCGTTCCACGTATTGATCAAAATTCCTGGAAGCCGGTTGTGTCCAGGCAGCTTCCGCGAACGCTGTGATGCGGGGGAACAGCAGGAAGTCCAGTCTTTTGGGGTTGGAGATGGTCTCTGACCACAGGCACGCCTGTACGCCCAGTACCTGCTTTTCGTGGCCGCTCACCGCGGGGATGCTGGCAACAGAAAAATTATATACTGACTTCAGGTCGTTATACTCTCCTACCTTCCATCTGCGCCCTATTTTATGGGTACTGTCCTGCACAAAGTCGAAATAAAAAGGCAGCCGCGGGCAGATCACTACACTGTAGCCTTTGTCCAGCGCCATTTTCAGGTTCTCCGGTTTTTCCTGTCTCCACCAGCAAACAATGGTTTTATTGGCCGGCAGGCTGGCCGTGGCAATTTCGTCCCAGGCCATTACTTTGTTGCGCAGGCTGAATACGGTATCGGCCATACGCTGGAAGAAGTAGTCCTCTACCTGTTTACGGTCCACGAAACCTTTGGCTTTCATCAGGCTGATCACCCCGGTATCCGAGTCCCAGGCCTTGTTGCCGAAAGACACCTCATCACCGCCGAGGTGGATCATGCCGGCGGGAAAGAGTGTTGATGTTTCCTTCAGGATGTCCGCCAGGTATTGGTAAGTACCTTCTTTACCAGGATTAAAAGTAAAAGAGGGATATCTCTCCGTGCCGCCCCCATCGAAGGCAGGATAGGCCCTGTTGGCCGCGCTGGCGTGGCCGGGCATGTCTATCTCGGGGACCACTTCAATGAAACGTTCCTTGGCATAAGCCACTATTTCGCGGATATCGTCCTGGGTATAGAAAGCTGCCGGCGCTTTAGGATCGATATGATTGCCGATGCCGCCGACCGTAGTGAGCAGCGGGTATTTTTTTATTTCCAGCCGCCAGCCGGGTGCATCGGTCAGGTGCCAGTGGAAGCGGTTCAGTTTATAGAAAGCCATCCAGTCGAGGATGGATTTTACTTTTTCTTTTCCAAAGAAAAAGCGGGATTCATCCAGCATAAAGCCACGCCATGCGTAGCGGGGCGCGTCTGTGATGTTCCAGCAGGCCACATGCCGCGAGGTGCCCGTAGGCACGGTGGTTTCCGCCAGTTGCAATAAGGTGCTGATACCGTTAAAAATACCTGCCGGGTGGGCCGCCGCGATCATTGCGCCGGCTTTGTTCATCCGGAGCGTGTAGGCGTCGGGGTTATTACCTGACTTACCGCGTTCCAGCGTGATCACGGTTACCTTACCGGATGGTCTGGCCCTGTCTTCATGGGAGATATTAAACCGGCGTTCCAGTTCTTTACTGAGATAGTCGGCCAGTGGGCGCAGGCTGTTGTCTTTTGCCGCGATCACCACTTCATCGTTGAGTATCATTTCGCCGTTGGCCCGGGAAGACTGTGCCGGCAGGGGAATGACGGGGCAGGCCTGTTGCGCATGTAATTGCTGGCAACAGACCCACAGGAGCATACTTAAAAAAACTGGCTTCATTGTTCGGTTGATAATTTCAGGTTGATAGATTCGGAAATGACCAACACACAAGATACAGTTTTGTCTATATTTTTCTGAATACTACGATACCATTGTGGCCACCGAAGCCAAAAGTATTGCTGACAGCTACCTTCACCTCTTTCTCCACTGCTGTTTTCAGCACGATCTGTAATCCGGCGGGGATGGCCGGGTCCAGCGTGGTGGTATTGATGGTTGGCGGTATCACGCCGTCTGTGATGCTTTTGATGCAGGCGACAGCTTCAATAGCGCCTGCAGCGCCCAGCAGGTGCCCTGTCATGGACTTGGTAGCGCTGATGTGCAGCTGGCCGGGCGTGGTGCCGAAGAGCCGTGTAATGGCTGCTATTTCGCTGAGATCGCCTACCGGTGTGGACGTAGCGTGCGCATTGAGATAATCTACCTGTCCGGGATTCAGTTCCGCTTCCGCCAAAGCGCTTTTCATGGCCTGGAATGCGCCGAGGCCTTCCGGATGCGTGGCGGTCATGTGATATGCGTCCGCCGTCATGGCTGCGCCGGCCACTTCAGCGTAGATATGGGCGCCGCGGGCTTTGGCGTGTTCGTATTCTTCCAGTACCAGGGCGGCCGCGCCTTCGCCCATGACGAAGCCGTCGCGTTCCGTATCAAAAGGACGGGAAGCCGCCACGGGGTCGTCGTTCCTGACAGACATCGCTTTCATGGCACAGAAACCACCGACGGAAGCCGGGGTGACAGGCGCTTCAGAGCCGCCGGTGATCATCACTTTGGCCTTGCCCAGCCGGATATAGTTGAGCGCGTCCATAATGGCCGTATTAGAGGTGGCGCAGGCCGACACCGTGGTATAGTTGATGCCCATGAGGCCGTACTTGATGGAGATCATGCCCGAAGCCATATTGGTGATGAGCCGTGGCACAAAGTAGGGACTGAAGCGCGGGTTGTAATCGCCGGTCACATATTCCGTTACCTGTTCTTCGAACGTCTGCATGCCGCCCTGGCCGGAGCCCCAGATCACGCCGGTATCAAACGGGTCCATGGCGGAGAAGTTGAGCCCTGCGTCACTAATGGCTTCCGCCGCAGCGGAGAGGGCATATTGCGTGAAGGGGTCGGTCTTGCGAATTTCCGCTTTGTCGAGCGCCGTTGCGGGATCGTATCCTTTCAGCTCACAGGCAAATTTTGTCCGGAAGCGGGAGGCATCGAAGCGGGTGATAGTGGCAGCACCGCTGGCGCCGGCCACGAGGTTGTTCCAGAAAGTGGCCACGTTGTTTCCCAAAGGAGTGATCGCACCCATACCGGTAATAACAACTCTTTTCATAGTATCTGATTTTATGAACGTAAGTCTTCCAGCAGTTGCCGGCTGATCCTGTCGAACGTGTGAGCGCCCATGACCCTTGCCAGCAGCAGGGAAGATTGAAGATTGGAGATGACCAGCAGGGCCCTGTCGCCTGCTGCGCCTTTGAAGTGGAAGCGTTTATGTTTGCGTCCGTTTTCCAGCACGGCCGTTACCCATTCCACGATGGCTTCCGCCATTTCATTTACTTTTTCCTGCATGGGAGGTGTCAGTGTTTCGTAGTCCGGTGCCAGCGATCCCATGAGGCATACATTGCCTGCATGACAATGCCTGCGGAACACATCGAACAGATTAGCGAGCTGTTCATCTTCCGGCAGATGCTGCCACGACTGTGTGCTGTGCTGGAAACGTTGCATCTCTCCCGCTACCACGGCGATGCCGAGGTCGGCCTTGGACGGGAAGTGATAATGCACCGCCGCGTTTTTTACTGCCAGCGGGTCGGCAATGTCTTTATAGCTAAAGGCATTGAAGCCTTTAACGCGGATCAGCTTATCCGCCAGCGACACTATTTTATCTTTCATGAGCGTCATATCAACCATACATTAAAACGCTCGCAAAAATACTTACTTACTAGTAAGTAAGCAAATATTTTAAAAAAAATTTGGTGAATTAAAAACAATGCTTACTTTTGCAACCCCTGATCACAATATCAGTTGCCCAGATGGCGAAATTGGTAGACGCACTGTGTTCAGGTCGCAGCGCCTGCAAGGGTGTGCTGGTTCGAATCCAGTTCTGGGCACGTAAAAAGAAGGTTGTAAATCGATGATTTACAACCTTCTTTGTTTTTAGTCATTTCCGTCTTCCCCGCGCCAAAACAGCAATGTTCCGTACGGTTCTCCTGTTTATCCGCTGGTGTCTGCACCACCTCTATATGTTAAGCAGTGGAATCTTTAACATCTATCAGTACCAGGCGGCCAATTTTAAGGCCGGCCCTGGCACGGCTGTCCTTACTGCTCCAGAACCGTCCCTTACCAAAAGTCTTTTTGCCATTTTTAGGAATATAGCCCGGATCAAAAGCTGCTGTGCAGTCCTTTTGCTTCAGGCTACCCAACGCCCTATCAAACAATCCCGGGAAATTTATTTTCCAGCTAAACTGATGACGAATGCTTTCTCGCAATACGCTCCATCACTATAACGGCACAGGTTCAAAAAATTATGACGCACTGGAAGTATCACCCATTTTTCAACAAGCCAGGCGAGAAATTTCTTCTGTGGATTTAGTCATTCCAATTACCTGGTCCATACTTGTGTTGATAAAGCTTATCGCTTTATTCAAGGCGGTTTGAGATTACTTCACACCGAATCATAGCCTTTTCACTCTTTTTCTCCTCCTCTGAATATCTTCTACATAATTTTCAGATTATTTATAGATTTTCGTACCTGAATTCCTGTTCTAAAAACTACCGAACTATTAAAATAAAATTCCTATTTTTAAGACTGAGTTGATTTGATTTATCCTGAAAGCGAAGTATACATTAACCTATAAAATATCCATTCTTCAGCCTATCCGCCCAAAGCCCCATTTAAATGACAGTGGGAGTAATTTAAATTTTTTAGAAAAGCTGTAGCTAAGGATACCTATGTAAATAATCATTGTTATGCGGTCTTATTTATTGTTACCGTGGTTAGTGTTGTTGACCTCCTATGCCCTTGGTCAATATACCCCCACTCAGTTGCCCAGGGTTGCCGGTACAGTGGCTCCTTCTGCAGATGTCTCTGCTATGGCCAGAATCAGCGAAGTGCCGGTCAACTTTTATACAGGTATACCACAAATTACTTATCCTGTATTCGATTTTAGCAGGGGCTCCCTTAACCTTTCCATTTCCCTTCATTATTTCGCAGGAGGCATTAAAGTAGAGGAAATGCCCACCAGTACAGGTCTTGGCTGGACATTAAATTCCGGCGGTATGATTGCGCGTACCGTTAATGGCATTCCGGATGATTATCCAGATAAGGGGTTTATGTATGCACCTGCACCGGCCACTTCTCCCGGTAATCTGCTGGATTCTTTTTATCATGATAAAATTGATGCACAGCTGGATGTTTTCCAGTATTCCTTTGATGGACATGTAGGTAAATTTTATCTTGGAAAGAATGGTAGCATATTACTGGCGCCTGACTCGAAAATTAAGGTGAAGGTTAACAAGGCTGTGATGGCAGATGCGCCTGCCAGCACTATTTCGTCTTTTACGATCACGACAGAAGATGGAACCACTTATGTTTTTTCGGAAAGAGAACTCAGCCAGATTTCCGGTTATGGGGATACTGCACCTCATATCAACAAATATTATGTATCTGCATGGATGCTCTCCCGTGCTATCGCGCCGTTTGGAACGGATTCCATTCAATTTACCTATGATTCGCAGATCAAATACTATACTTCCAGGAATCCAGAAATTATCGTTACAGATCCATTAGCCAGCAATCGTGTCTTACAGAACAGTGCAAAGTATACGGATATCCTGTTGCAATCAAAACGAATCTCCAGAATAGATCTCCCCAACAATAACTATGTGAAATTTATTTATGATACCAAAGGACGTTGTGATTTTGGCAGTGATCAGGCACTCCGTTATGTTGAAGTCAGAGATACCGGATTAATCAGGGGCGTCCGCCTGGATTATCAGTATAGTACACCAGCAGGCTTTGTTTCTTACCGGCCACCCTGTACCGGGAGTGAAAAGGAAAAGCGACTGGTACTGAAACAAATCACAGAGTATACCCGTGGAGGAGAGAATCCACCCACGATATATGATTATGAAAAAGACGTCCTGTTGCCGCCGAGAGATTCCCGGTCAATTGACTTCTGGGGCTTTTACAACGGAAAGACCAATACTACGCTGGTACCCCCTTTCAGGGATATGACCGGTGCTGACAGAAATCCGGATTTTTATTTTATGAAAGCAGGAAGCCTTCGTAAAATCATTCATCCCAGCGGAGGATACACTTTCCTGGAATATGAGAACAATGATAATTTTACAATTGATAAAGATCAGCGTTCAATGCCCTATTATGGAGATAATGAGGCTTGGATCAACGTTTTTAAACTATTCTCCAACCAGGTTGGCATAACCTGGAAATTTGATAATGATGCAGACAGGGACTATTTCAGAAATCTGTCAAGAGGTGTCGTCAAAATAAAAATCACAACAGAAGACCGGACCAAGGTATTGCTTGAACAAACAAACTTTGCACCGAATCTGGCCGCTGGTGACCGTTTCCTGTCATTGGACCTGCCTTATAACGGAAATTATATAATCCAGCTTTCCTACAGTGGTTTCGCGATGGAAGATATGGACAGACTGAATTTCCGTTTTAGCTGGACCAACGATGTTGTTAAAGATGACAAAAAGGCTACCGGAGGTTTACGCATAAAGAGACAAATCATCTATGACGGTATTTCGCACGCCAATGATGTCGTTACAGAATACCGTTATACTAATGAAGCGGGCAAAAGTTCCGGTTACAATATAGAAACTCCTGTTTATTATTATCGGACAGGTGTTACTGCCGATAAATTTTATCCCGCGGACGTCCGTATGAGTGAACCCATTAACGGTCTTACCTATACACAGGGAAGTCCTTCAGGATATGCCCGGGTGGAGGTAATTAACGGTACCCCGGAACGAAACACCGGTCGCACCGTGTACGAATTTAGTTCTTTTAAGGATTTGATGGATGGAGAAACAATACCCTGGTTTTATCAGAACTATACCGATGTCTCACAATTTCCCTATGTGCCAAAAGATAAAGCTGACTGGGCGCTGGGGTTGCCTCAGGTAACCACTGCCTATGGACCTGATGGACGAATGATCAGTAAAACGGTGAATTACTATAGTGTTAGCAGAAGTAACTACACTGGTTCGGATTTTCGGTCAATAAAGGTGGGAGTAGACAGGGAGATTATTCAGAATAATGTCAGGTCAAATAATTATGTATATAAAGACTATTATCCCATGCAGGGTTTGACGCAGTTGTCCTCTACTACCCAAACCTCCTATTACGAAAATGGCAGTTCCTACAGTAGTCAGACTATTTATGAATATGATAACAGTAATCTGACGCTGCGAAAAGTGTCGGCTGACTATGACAGGTCTGCCGGGCTGAAAATGGTAAAGTCTTTATATTACCCTTACGACTATACGTTGGCAGGAGGGATAGGAGCGATGAAGACGGCTGGGATTAATGTACCTGTCGCTACAGAAGTATGGTTGGAGGGAAATGGCGGGAGGAAATTATTTAGCTATGAGGCAACAGACTTCCAGGTTTTGGGAGGTAATGTGATCAGACCTTTAAAATCCTACAGTCTCTATAGCACCAAGCCATTGGATTTTGCAGAAGTACCTGCCTTTAATCCTGCCAACCTTGCCAGGATCCCGGCTATCAGGGAAACGAATGTTTATGAGGTATATGACAGCAAGTGGAACATTTCACAGTTGCGTAATCTGCAGAACGGTGCGGTATCATCCGTTATTTACGATGATATTACACAAGCGGTATTGGCTAAAGTTACCAATGCAGCCATATCCGAGGTCGCCTATACCAGCTTCGAATCATCTACCAAGGGTAACTGGACTTATACCGGAACACCGGATGCTGCTGTACAGGCCGCAACCGGCAAAAACAGTTATCAGCTGAGCCGGGGAAATATTACCAGGGCGGCATTACCTGCCGGAAAAAACTACACGCTTTCCTTTTGGGCCCGGGATGGAGCTGCAGCTGTGAATGGAGGAACATTAAAGTGGTCGGAGCCGAATACTGCTACCGGTTGGACATTGTACAGATATCTGGTAGGCGGTGGTGCTGCCATTACCATCAGCGGATCTGCCCGGATTGACGAACTACGTTTGCACCCTGATTATTCCACTATGCTAACAACTTGTTATGACCCTAATACGGGGCAAACGATTACAGGTTGTGATGCCAATAATAAGATTACCTGGAATGATTATGATAAACTTTACAGAATAAAGGCAGTAAGGGACCAGGACCGGAATATCATCAAATGGAATGATTATACGGCTATACAACCCCTGTTTAAAAATGTACCACTTACCAATACTTTTACCAGGAGCTGTTATCTGGGGGAAGGAACATCTGTCTCCTACAATATATCCGGTGGCAAATACACTTCCTATATTTCCCTGGATGATGCAAATGACCAGGCTCAGGAAGACATGCGTCTGAACGGACAGCAATACGCAAATACCAATGGTATCTGTACCTGGTATAATGAAATACAATCCGGTACTTATGCCAAACAGTGTACAGGCGGAGGCATCGGTTCGAATGTTGTATATACGGTACCTGCAAGGAAATATTCTTCCAATATTTCCCTGGCAGATGCAAATGCGAAAGCCTTGAAGGAGATTGCTGACAATGGCCAAACCAAAGCCAATAATGAAGGAACCTGTATGCCCGCAGTATTATATATCAAATTCACTTCCAGCAATCATACCAGCACAAGTACCGTGGACAAATGGTCTCGTCTGACAACCAAAACCCAAAACCTCATTGTTAACTTTTACAGCGATGCAGCCTGTACTGTTCCTTACAGTGTAACAAACTACAATGTGGACATTAAGACACAGATCGACACGCAGGAATACATGGATGGCACATACTACAACAATACCTCCAACAATACACAAACCTATTCCTGTAATGGGGCATCCTTTGTTATCCCGGCAATGCTGGAAGAAGAATACCGGCAATACAGAAAGTACGAAGGAAATATGGAAGTGGTGAGTGATGACTATACTCGTACCGGATACTTTTATTCCATTGTGCCTAATGCCAGGTATATCATTAAATAACAATTCTACAGGTTGTTTAAAAACACTAATATGACCAGGAAATTATTTTTATTGATTTGTCTTCCTCTCCTGTTGTTAACAGGTGTAAGTCTGGGGCAGAATAATCTTGAGATATACGGCCCGACAACTGTGAAAGTTGGAGAAAAGGTGATGTATTCAGCTGTGCTTCATGCATATGATCCCAATAATCCTAATCCGGATTATTGCTGGTCTGTAACAGGAGGCAATTACCAGATCGTCAACGATGGCTGCAGGCCTGTGGGGCAGCCGGCCAGAATTTGCGAAAAATGTACAAACATAGAAGTCACCTGGACCGGAAGTGGTACCGGGAATGTCCAAGTGTCTACTGAAAATGGATATAGCGCTAATCTCAGCGTTACTATCGTTACTCCTATCATCTTACAACAGATTACACCAGTTTTGCAGTATATAAAGTACAACACAATACCGGTAACATTAACCCAGACGACACCCTCTGGTGGCAATGGTATTTTTACTTATCAGTGGCAAAAGCTTAACAGTGAATTTGAATGGGAAAATATTAGCGGGGCCACCGCTATTTCCTATACACCTGCTGCGCTGACTAAAAATATGAAGTATCGTGTAATGGTCACTTCTTATGATGCCAGTGTATTTAGCCGGGAAGCAGAAGTAGTAGTACGGCGCCCTCTTCAGCCGGGAGAAATTTATGGCTATCAGGTGACATCACCTAATACCCGTCCGCGCACGATTAAGGGAGAGCCGGCGAGTGGTGATGAAGGGCGGTTTGTATATCAATGGGAGGAATCTGCCGATAGAAATACATGGACCAATATTACAGGAGCTACGCAGCTACATTATTCCCCACCGGTAATTACTGCAACCAGATATTATCGCAGAAAGGTAACGTCCACCTATGGATCTTCTACCTCTAATGCATATACACAGATCGCAACGGTGGCAGTGAATGACGGACAGTCGGCCAATACACCCGTTTCAAACGCCGCCGCTTATACGCAACCGGAAATCCGTCTGAATGATCTTGGTCCCAACGCCATTACCGCTTACAACAGCAATATCATTACCGAGGCAAACCTTTTAAAACCCGGTGTCAATACAGATGCTGATATTAGTGCGCTCGCTCCCAAAGATGCTGCCATTCAAAAAGTATGGTATGATGGAATTGGAAGACCACTGCAGCAGGTGTCCGTAAAAACGGATGCCCTCAAAAAAGATCTGGTATATCCCATCGCTTATGATGATCTTGGACGCAGCAGGGAAGTGTTTCTGCCTTATATAGACAGTACTTCCTCCGGTGCTTTAAAAACCAATGCCGGCACCGGCCAGTGGAACTTTTATAAAAAAATGTTCCCTACAGAGAACTTTTTTTATAATAAACGTGTCAACGATGCGCAGGGCAATAATCTGCAGGATGCCACAGCGGGCAATAGCTGGATGGGTTCCAATGCAGGAACATCCGGTTATGTCAGGGCCATGTTGCCGGGAGAACAAGTATGGAGATGGGTGATGATAAATGACACCACCCCGGCGCTGGCAGCAGGAGCACAACGACTGTATGATACAACGGAAATAACTGTCAACGAATCCCTGGACATCGACGGCAGATTATCCATTTCTTATCTCGATCGCCAGGGAAAGGTAATCATGAGCAAGGCGCAGTATGATGAAAATAGTCAGATATGGCTTTGCAGCTATAATGTTTACGATGATTTTGGTCAGACAAGATATACTATTCCTCCAAAAGCCATCAGCTGGATACAGGCCAATTACAGTAGTATCCCCACTGCTACTGTCTGGCCCCTTAATACAGATATCAAGCGTAATCTCTGTACGGCTTATCAGTTTGATGACAAGGGCAGGAACACTGTCAGGAAAGATGCAGGCATAGATGATATATGGATGGTTTATGACAAAAAGAACCGACCGGTTTTAACCCAAACACCGGGTCAGCGGCTCACCGGGAAATGGAACTACCGTGTATACGACAAACGAGGCCGTGTAGTGGTATCCGGTTTGTATGCTTCTGCTGCAACGCGTCAGCAATTGCAGGATCAGATAGACCAGGCTGCCATTCGGAATGGTAGCACGATCACCATCAATAAGCCTGCTCCGGTTGATCTGATAGTTAGCCGCTATGATGGTGCTTCCAGCTATATCGCTAAAAACTCAGTAGCACTGGAGGATGGATTCTCTACTCCGGATAATACTGAAATACTGATTCAGACAGATCCTGCATTACAGGACCAACAGATCGTATCCCGGACTGAAGTGGATGAAGACTATCTGGGCCTGAGCAACTGTTCGTCCTGCACCCCGTTGAACATAAATTACTATGATAATTATGATTTCCCGGGTGCCAGTGAGAGGGCTTTTAATACAACCTATATTGATAAGGTAAACAGCGGATCAGGATTGCCCAAGCCGGTGAAATCACAGCGTACCGACGGACTGATAACAGGGTCCCGTATTAAGGTATTATATCCTTCCGGTGTTTCGGGGCCGGAATGGCTGACTTCTGTTACCTATTACGACGACAGAGGCAGGATTATTCAGGCACATGTTGATAATATTCTGGGAGGCACAGATGTTGAAAGTGTCCAGTTCGACTTTACCAGTCAGGTTATCAGTACACACAAGATAAATAATAATCCCTGGGGAAAACCGCAAAAGACGCTGGAAACACGGTTGCGTAACGTATACTATGATGATGGTAAACTGAAAGAGAAATGGCTGGCTGTAAATAACCAACCCGAAAAAAGGCTGGAAGACTACTATTACAACGATCTTGGACAGATTACCCGGAAAGTACTGGGTAATGGTATTGAAACACTTAATTACACCTATAACCTTAAAGGCTGGTTGACAGGGATCAATGCTGATTATGCTGATAATAAAACAAACCCGCATTTTTTTGGTACCAGAATTGCGTTTAATGAAGGGTTCCGGCGTAGCCAGCTGGGTGGGAAGGCGTCTGGTGTTATCTGGAGAAGGGCCGGCTCCCCGGATGAAGCGATGGGATATGGTTATGACTATGATATTGCCAACAGACTTAAGACAGCCCATTTTATCAGAAATACAGGCGGTAGTAGCGGAGAATGGTCACAACAGGAGAAAAATTATACGGTGGATAATCTGAGATACGATGAAGGCGGTAATATCATGTCTATGCGTAGTTATGCTACCCTGCTGGGTAATACAAAAGCAGTAGATGACCTTACCTATACCTACCAGCCTGATTCCTATGTGTTATCGAGAGTGACGGATGCCGCCGGGGACAACAAACAGTCAGATTTCAAAAACGGCAATACCACTACGGACCAGTATACTTATAACAAAGACGGCAATCTCATCAGTGATGCCAATAAAGGTGTAGCAATGACCTGGAATAATGTCATTGAAAAGCCTGATGTGCTTACGTTTGGGGGTGATGCCAATAAAACGATCAAATACGTATATGATGCCTCCGGCTACAGATGGCAAAAGATCGTGAAAGAAGGAAATGCACTGACAACCTATACCTACATTGGAAATATAGTGTATAAGAATGATAGTATCCTGCTGCATTTCGGCCATAGTGCGGGAAGAATCCGGATGGTTACATCGTCAACCACTAACCAGACCAGTTTCTGCAATGACTATTTCCTGACGGACCAGATTGGTAATATCCGCACAGTTATCACAGATCAGAAGGACACTGCTGTTTATAATGCTTCGATGGAACCAGCCCGCGATGCAGTGGAAAACGCTATTTTCAGCAACAGGGACGGAACGAAAGAAACAATACCTGCTACCTACCCGTTTTATAATGCCAATACCAACAGGTTCTGGAGCAAACTAAACGGAAGTGATGTCAATAAGCGTATCGGTCCTTCTCTGGTGTTAAAAGTGATGGCCGGTGATACAATTGATGTTGGTACAAGAGCATTCTACAAAACCATGAGCCCATCTAATACAGGAACTCCTGTTAACGATATGGTCAGTGCCTTGCTCAATGCTATGCTGGGCAGCCAGGGAACAGCAGTGGATGGGGGCCATGGCAATCTTGTACAGGGCAACAATACCATAATCAATAAAACTGATTTTAGTACTTTTATTCAAACCACGCAGCAACAGAATAATACGCAGGGTACCGCTCCAAAGGCGTACCTCAATTATCTACTTTTTGATGAAGATTTTAAGATGGTCAGTGGGCAGGTATTGCGTATAAATAAGGGCGCAGATGTGATGCAGGAATATGTTGGTCAGATCACCGTACCTAAAAACGGATTCCTCTATGTATATACCAGCAACGAGAGTGTGACAGATGTATGGTTTGATGATCTCATGGTAGTACATAGGAGCGGACCATTGATCCAGGAGAATACTTTATATCCCTATGGATTGTCTATTGCTTCCCAAAGTAGCTCTGCGCCCATGCGTACGGCCAATAACAACCTTTATCAGGCTAAGGAACTGGATGGGGAAATGGGGCTTAACATGTACTATTTTGATTATAGATATTATGATCCGCAACTGGGGCGTTTTATCAGCATAGACCCGGGCCGTCAGTTTGCCAACGGTTATCAGGGCATGGGAAACAACCCGGCTATGTTTGTAGATCCTGATGGCCGTTTCGTTTGGTTTGTTGTTGCCATCGGCGCAGCTTTCGGTGCTTTTTCGGGATATAGTGTTGCAAAAGCAAAAGGAGCGAAGGGTTTCTGGGAGTGGTTTGGATACATCGGCGCAGGTGCTGTTATCGGAGGCGCCTCTGCCGGTGCAGGATCGGCCATAGGGTCGGCTGCAGGCGCCGTACTCACGAATGCCACCGGTACTATTGCCCATGCGGGCCTGTTTGCCTCTGCTATAGGTGGCGCAGTAGGCGGAGGCTTATCAGGATTGGGCTTCAGTGCCTTATCTGGTAGCGAGAATATATGGGGCGCAGTGGGTACGGGAATGCTCACTGGCGCGATAGGAGGCGCGGCAGGCTCCTATATTGGTGGTGGTGGCGGCGCGCTGGTCTCCGGTTTTGCCAGTGGTACTATCGGCAATGCTTTGGGTGGCGGTGATTTCGGAAGTATTTTAAAAGCAGGTCTGATAGGTGCTGCAACATCCTGGGGTGTATATCAACTGTCTACTTCTATCAATTATAAAGCTTATAGCAAACTAACTGACCCCGGTGCCAAACTAACCAGAAAACAGTTTGCCATTATCAGTAAATTAGTACAGCGGTCCTTTGCCAGAGGCAAGGAGTATGGAGGGTTTGTAAACGCAGACGGTACAGTAACCTGGTCCAAAGGAGGTAAGTCCACCATGACAGGTTATGAAGAAGCCAGACATGCCGATGCGAAGTTCTCTTTCCATACACATCCTAACAATGGCCATAGCTGGGTACATGAGCATAGTGGTACGCATCCGGTGACGAGCTATTCTATGGGTAAAACTTTATATCAGGGAGATATTCAGGTAGATAAGATCGATGGATTAAATTCGCTGGTCATTAGCCGGTCTAATGTTTTTTATCATGATCTGATGCCTACAGACTTTAACCCGCTCAATGACCTTTCCAATGTATCACAGAATCTGATGCCAAATAGGGTATTTAACCCATATCCTTATAATACCTTCCCGGTTTATTAAAAAAAACAATACCATGCAAAAAAACATCTGTATCATACTGATGGTTATGTTGACTGCCTGTGCTACCGCCCAGCAGGCAAAACATGCGCGTAGATTTAACTATACCGCAAAAGGATGCCAGGTGGATTCGCTCAAAAAACAGAGCATCGCTTTGTTTACGCGATACAACGAAAAAGACAATCCCTTTATAGTAGATGTGACCGAAACAGATTCTTTTTTTATTATCCGGAAGTATCCTGCGAAACCTGCATACGGAGGGACTGTGGATGTCTGGATATCAAAAACAGAATGTAAGGTGGTAAAAGAGCGGTGGGGACAATAACTATTAATCTATCAATACAAAACAGGCCGCTTCTGAAAAGACGGCCTGTTTGTATTGATAGCCGCCATCAGGCTGTTCCTACTTATTGAGAGATCCATCCACCGTCAACCGGGAGGGCTACGCCAGTGACAAAAGAGGCTGCATCCGAACAAAGCCATATCACTGCTGCCGCTACTTCTGCCGGCTCTCCCATGCGCCCTACAGGTTCCATGTCCACAAATTGTTGTTCTGCCTGCTTATTATTCCCCGTAAAGCGGTCTATCATGGGTGTTTTTATAACACCCGGACAAACAGCATTTACCCGGATACCCCATTTGGCGTATTCCAGCGCGGCGGTTTTGGTAAGCCCTATCACACCATGCTTGCTGGCAACATATGCAGGGAGCGAAGGAAACCCCACCAAACCGGCCACAGATGCGCAATTGACAATAGCACCGCTACCCTGCTGCAACATATGGGAGAGCTCGTGTTTCATACACAGCCAGACACCGGTAAGATTTACAGCCAACGTTCTTTCCCAGTTCTCCTGGGTACACTGTTGCGTGGTAGCTGCCACACCTTCAATCCCTGCATTATTGAAGGCAAAATCCAGCCTGCCGTACATACTGATGGTTTTATCAATCATCGCTTCAATGTCGGACGCTTTACTGACATCACATTTTATAAACGTTGCTTTACCTCCGTCAGCTTCTATTTGTTGCAATGTCTCCCGGTTAAGGTCTTCCACACAATCTGCGATCACTACCGACGCTCCCTGCCGCGCAAATGCAATGGCCGTGGCACGGCCAATACCAAAGCTTCCACCCGTAACAATGGCTACTTTATTATTGAATATCGTATTCATATTTTTATTTTATTCCGGTGAAAAAACTCTACAGAAAAATTTCCGGTCTGTTACCTGTTTCATTGTGTTTGTTAAAGTTAGACGAACGGTATGCAGCAAGGAATGATGCTTGTCAATCGCTTGTCTGATTTACGTCGTGTTTTTGTCTGCACCTGAATGAATACATGACCACAATCAATAAAAATGATAATGAATATCACATATTGCCACGCCATACAGGCATAAATTAGCCGGAGAAAGACTTTTGATATGGCAACGAAACAACCATCCATACTGGTGACAAAATCCGATGGGACCATCGTCCCGTTCTCCGTTGAGAAGATAAGACGGTCCCTGAAGCGATCAGGGGCTGCCAATGAAACAATTGAGCATATAATCAATGAATTATACAAACGTCTGTACCCAAATATATCAACCCGTACGATATACAAGACCGCGTATGATATTTTAAAGAAGTCATCCAGGCAGGTGGCAGGCCGTTACAAGCTCAAACGGGCCATCTTCGAATTAGGCCCATCGGGATTTCCATTTGAACAATATATAGCTGAGCTGTTCAGGCAAGCCGGATATTCCGCCATTACGAACAGGGTAATGACAGGCCATTGCGTTACACATGAAGTAGACATCTATGCCGTCAAGGATAAAAAATTCTGTGTAATTGAATGCAAGTACCATCAACTGCAGGGTACACACTGTGACGTAAAAATCCCCTTATATATTCAATCCCGTTTCAAAGATATTGAATGGCACATGAAAGAAACGAACGACAGCCAGCATCAGGAGTATCAGGGATGGCTGATAACCAATACGCGGATAACACCGGATGCAACCCAGTATGCAGCATGTATGGGCTTGAATATGTTATCATGGGACTACCCCGCCGACCGGGGGCTGAAAGACGTGGTCGACAAAACCGGGCTTTATCCTATTACTTGTCTTTCCACGTTAAGTCGTCATGAAAAATACATGCTGCTGGAAAAAGGAATTGTGCTGTGCCGTAGCCTGACAGAAAAGCCGGACCATTTGTCCGGCATTGGAATAACCGGCCCCAGGTATTTTACAGTACTGACGGAAGCTCAGCATTTATGTGAACACATCGTGAAAATGGAATGGGTATGATTACCGATCAGTTATTTTCCCTGTAGACATCTTCATAAAATCTAACCTGTCCGGTAGCATCCGTCCAGGCTGTATTGTACAGTATAAACACATAAGTTGTAACAGGAACCCTGAATATTACAGGTCTCTGGTCCGGTTGACTGCCTTTTGCTTCCAGGGCTATCATCGCGGCAGCTTCCTTATCCAATAGAAGGTGGGCCAGTTGCACAGCTTCTTCCACCCTCACGCACCCATGGCTGAAAAACCGCTGTTGCAGCATAAACAGCGCTTTACCTGGTGTATCATGAAGATACACACCGAAAGGACTATAGAAATTTAACTTCACAATACCCAGAGAATTGTCACAGCCGGTATTCTGCCGGATAACATACGGAAAATTGTTGCCGCCAAGACTGTTCCAGTCAATGGTGGATGGGGGAACAATATGTCCTTTCTTATCTAATATTTCAAATTGGTTATCAACCAGGTATTGCCGGTCTTTTTTTATTTGGGGCAACAATTCCCGGACTGCGATCCTGTTGGGTACTGTCCAGTAAGGAAACAGCACCACTTCGGTAATGTCACTTCCAAGCGTGGGCGTCGGTGTGCTCTTTTTCCCTGTTATCACCCGGGAATACAACACCGGCTTTCCCTCCTGGTAAAACACCAGGCCCGTTGATGGAATATTCACTAATACCACAGGAGCCTCTTTCTTGTACTGATGCAGCCAGCGGAGCTGGTTTAATGCGTTATTTAATTCGAGCAACCGGTATGTCAACGGAACGTTTAACGCCTTTAGGAATGGTTCCCTCAAAACACCATCGTCCAACATATTAAACAGGCGTTGGGCCTGCCTTATCCTCGCAGATAAGGATACCTTGCCGGCGCCGGGAAGCGAGTCACTTATTCCAATCTGCCTTAACCTCAATAATAACGGTGCATTGGAGCTGTCCGCCTTTAGTGATGTAACCGGTACTTCTTTGAAAGCGGTATCCATAACAATGGGATACAAGGCGGCTATACAGTTCTTCACTGCCATGTATGCTGTATCCGATGGCTCTACAGACGGCAGGAAATATGAAAACTGTCCGCTTAAAAGATTGTCAGCCAGTTTGGCGGCAATGTCTATTCCCGTGTTCTGTAGAGCGGGCAACCCATTATACTTAACAGGTAGTTTTACCAGATGGCCATATGCTACGTCGCTAAAAAAACGTATGACCGTTGCGGTTATAACGGAATCAATATGCAGTGAATCTGCTGCCGTTGGTATCTTATAGCTACTATCGGCTAAAGCTGTAGTCAACGCCGGACCGTAGTCCTCTTTATTTAACCCCAGGCGGGCGGCTTCCCGCAGGTATGCAGCAAACAGGTCAAAATTCTGTCTTCCTCCGGTAGTGAGCCAAACGGGTTTTCCGCCGGTTTTCTGGTAAAAAACGCGCACACCGGCATCTTCCATCCGTCCGGTTTGCCGGGGGAGTTGGGCATTTAAAGACAGACCCGGGAAAAGTAACAGTATAAAAAGGCAGGCTTTCATTCGGTGTCGTTATCTGGCGCGTCCGGCAACTGGAACGTATGGCTCTTTGCCGATCTGCCTGCATTATTCAACTCTTCCAGGGTCCAGTTATCTGTTTTGGTGGTTTCCAGCCATAATGTTCCCGCCTTGCGGAATATTTGGGCATTCAGGCCGAAAATGTGGCTGAAATCGTGTTCCACCTCGGCGGCAGTCCGGTAATAGCTGATATCAATCCAGCCAAAGCTGCGTCGCATTCCCATTTCCTCAACGCGTGTTTCCGGTGGTATTTTCTCTTCTTCAGGAGAATATCCGCCTTCAGGATGTGGTTTGCTGAAAAACTCCAGCTTCAGGAATGGATACAGGGTTTGGAACTTATCCTGCATATCCGCTACCATAGCTTCTTCGCTAATATACATCTGCATAAAAACGAGTTTTATTTCAATACAATTATAGCCTCGTTTTGAGTGCGGGAAAATGAGGACAATCACGCTGTTCCATGACAGTGGTCATGATGCCCGAAGGAAAATCGTGGTAAATTAATTTTACAATATTCAATATATGTCAACAGCTAAAATAAACGGGCAACCACCTGCAATCCCACAGGAGCTACCGGGGCACGAAGAAAAATATTTCCTGGAGGGCCCCCGGTCCAGGAGCAAGGAGTTCTTCTTTTGCCTGAAGATACTGTTCGAATTCATTCGTGGATTCCGTGTACTTCATTTTGCCGGGCCTTGTATCGCGGTATTCGGGTCTGCGAGGGCAAATCCGGGTTCTGAGTATTACGAACTGGGGCGGAAAACAGGGGCCGGCATTTCCAAACTGGGATTTACAGTAATGACCGGTGGCGGGCCCGGAATTATGGAGGCTGCTAACAGAGGCGCAAAAGAAGCCGGGGGCAAATCGGTAGGGTGCAATATCAGTTTACCCAGGGAGCAAGCCGCCAACAAATACCTTGACCACCACTTTAACTGCAAATATTTCTTTGTACGTAAAGTGCTTATGTTTAAATATTCCTATGGCTTTGTGATCCTGCCAGGAGGGATCGGCACGCTGGACGAGTTTTTCGAGGCGCTTGTTTTAGTTCAAACGCACAAAATCCTGAACTTTCCCCTGGTACTCATGAACCGCAGCTATTGGGAGCCGTTGATGCCCATGTTCCACAAAATGATCAACAGTCACATGATATCTCCCAATGACCTGCAGTATATACTGGTAACGGATTCTATTGATGAAGCAATGCAACACCTTCAAAAGTATGCTGTAGCGCAGTATCATGCAAAACGGACGCAGGAATTCCGCCGGCTGGTGCTTTTAAGAGAATGACACCTTTCAATATTCCCCTTGCTTTTTATCATCTTTCTAAATTAATAGTCATGAAAAAGATAATTGCCGTTTTGGACGGCCTGAATTATTCCAGCAGTACCGTTGAATATGCCATATCCATTGCCAGCCAGGAAATGGCCCATCTGGTTGGCGTTTTTCCGACAGATATCAGTTATAGAAGTTATGCTTTTGAAGACCTGGTAGATGAATCAGGTGTTTCGGACCAACGGATAAAAGACTTTGCAGAAAAGGACAGGCGTACCAGGCAGAAAAGCATACAACAGTTTGAGCTGGCATGTCAACAGTCTGGCCTCAACCACTCACTGCATAAAGAAAATGACACTGCAATAGAGGCCGTTCTGCATGAAAGCATTTATGCTGATTTGTTGATCATAGAATCCAGGGAGGCGTTTAACAGGGTTAAAGAGGAAAAACCATCCCATTTTCTGAGTCAATTGCTTGCAGAAGCAGTATGCCCTGTGTTATTGGTCCCATCTGAATTTATCGGAATAAGCAAGTCAGTGTTATTGTATGACGGCTCGCCCTCCTCTGTGCATGCCATCAAGATGTTTGACTATACGCTTTCCAGCCTGAAGCATCTGCCGGCCGAAGTGGTTTCGGTAAAAAGCCCGAAATCTTCGCTGCATCTCCCGGATGGAAAGTTAATGAAGGAATTCATGAAAAGGCATTATCCCCAGGCAACCTACCAGGTATTGCAGGGCATTCCATGGGAAGTAATTCCGGCTTATCTGCATGGGATAGGCGCCAGTACTATTATCGTTCTGGGCGCCTACCAAAGAAACCGTTTGTCAAGATGGTTTTTTCCAAGCATGGCGGACACCTTGATGCAGGAACTACAATCTCCATTATTTATCGCTCACTGCAAATAACATTACGCTGCCTACTTTTGCCCTTCACGGACACGCTGGAATGCGTTTAGGTACCGCTGCAACTTCGAGCTGGTAAAGCCTGTATCCGGATGGAGCACCGGTTTGCCTACGGTATCCAGCAGAAAAGAGCAGTCAGTCCCTAAATTTACCTGAGACGCGCCGTGACAACCCTGGCATCCACCCATCACATAACCTTTGCCTCCATAAACGACATTCACTTTATTGTCCTGAGGGTTTCTTATCGAACTGCCTCTGAATTTGGCCAGCGTATCATCCGATTCTATCACATAATTGGCCAGGAAGTAGCTAAAGCTGGTAGAATCATTGGTGGTGGCGGCTTGTACGCCTACCAGCCTGTAATACTGCCATATTGATTTGGGGTTCCTCTGCAGTATTAAACCATGCGCCGCAGTAGTGGAGTTTTGTACCACCTGCGGTATAGGATGATAGCGCGGGTAATTCTTCACGAAAGGGCCTGTCGGATTTCCGTCTCTGTCAAGCCTTATATAACCCATGTCAGTGATATGCCCTCTGCCGGCCAAACTGTTTTGTACGTCGACCTGCTCAAAGGTAGCAAACACAAAATTCGGGAAGGTGGTGGTTTTATGGATAATATGAATACCGATCAGCGCATAACGTTTATTAACAGCCCTGAGTACACCGTTCACGCTCTCGTAGGTAAGCACGGTACGCATGACGTACCTGGTACTGTCTTCATTGGATTTCAGTCTTCTCCAGGCCGTCTTTACTTCAATGGCGCCTTCGGTGGGCCGTTGATTGTTGCCACAGGGCAGGCAAATAACCCTGCCTATCCCTTTTCCCTTCGCGGAGAAGGTGTCGCTTTCGCAGGTAGAGGTGGAGCCCTTAAAATAGGCGGAATCCGCGCTGATACTGTCTTGATTATTGATATTGCCCTGATAAAGCTTTTCCTTGGTACCGAAATTTGTCTTGATATAATTATATTCATCGCGGTTTACCTTTGCCTGGTACAGCACCTGATATTGCTTATCATTTGTAACAGACTGTCCAAATACGACACAGGAACCTATTTCATTGTTTTCATCCAGGTTGTTGAAAACGGTGGTATCTGTACCTGTGACCGGTTGGCTCCAATTATAGTAAGTATAGTACGGCACTGTATCGAATCTGCTCATCACATTGGTGGCCGGCCTCAACTCCGTCCGGTGTTTATAGGTCTCCCATACGAACAGCGACGGATAAGGGCTCTTGTCTGTTTCATACTTCCAGCCTGCATCCGGCGTTCCTCTCGAACCAGATTGTTCATAGTCGGACTTCCAATTCAGCGCAAAAAATTCATCCCAGGCAAAAGTGCAGAGGTTTTGTGGAGTAGCCTGGCCGGAAACATCATGAGGAACAGCGGAAGAAATGGTGATAGGAAATGTCTGGCTCATGTTTGCAAGCGATTCCCCTGCTGCTGCCGGCTTTCTTCGCATCAACAATATGCTCGCAGCACCTGCAAACAATACAATAAGAAAAACATACTTTTTCATGATTATTAATTGAGGGTGAGAAAGAAAAGATAGCCATGAGGATATCTGACGGGTAAACGGTTAATCGATTATTCTGAGGATATGAATATAGTAATAATGAGGTCTCGATATTGGGTCTTAATATAGATAGCAGTCCTTCCTATTAATCTGATTGACGATTTAAGGTATACAAAAATATGCAATTGAAAAAATTATTTTCGATATTATGCTACTAATGCTCCGACAGGCCAGACAATAATATAAACCGGCCGTTCACGTTTTTAGCCAGTTCTTTCGGGGACACTCCCGAAAACTTTTTGACTTCCTTGATAAAATGTGTCTGGTCTGCAAAATCCAATTCAGGAAAGAGCCTCCCCTCTTTGATCTGTTGCAGGGAAGCTTTAAAGCGGAAAATATTACAGTAGGCTTTCAGAGAAATACCGAACTGCTCGTTGAAATACCGGTTGATCTGCCGGCGGCTCCAGGCCACACGGTCTGCCAGCTCCTGCACCGGCAGCGAACCATTGGAGGCATAAATCAGGTCAAACAATTCTTTTTTACGATTATCAATACCAGGTTTGACAAGGCCCAGCATTATAGCGGAGATTTTTTTGCAGAACATGTCAAAGTCCTCCAGGTCATGCGGCCCGATGTTCCAAAATCCATCCGGCAGCCGCTGTCCTTCGTTTAATACAGCCGCCATTTTAATATCGAGCAGGTACTCGATGGCGAGCAATTTAAAACTGACCGCAAACATGACAACATTGCCGGGCACGGTACCGTGCGCCGGCTGGGTGTCCAGGCCGCGAAGCGTAGCATGAAAATCCTTATTGGCCACGGCAGAAAAAATGATATCGAACCGGCCGTCCGGCAGGACAATAATTTCTTTCGCCGCTGCTGCGTCATTCCGGACCATCCAGAAACTTTCAACAAAATCGGCGAGGCTCTTATCGGGCGGTATACTTCTCAGTTCCATGCTGCGTGATGATATATACCTAAAATTACGGTTTTATTGCTTTGGGCGGCTTGGGCCGGCACCGGTCTCCTGGCCGGCAACTGTTCCATATTCATTCATTTTATGGCGTACGAGGGAATCCCGGGGGCCTGACACAGTCACTTTCTTTTGCTGATTGCGTAATTATTCGTTATTTTAAACTGCAAAAGATCAGTATTTTTCCCTTTTAGCAGCAATCATCAATATCCTATTCACCTCAAAATTATCTAGTAAAACACCGTGAGAGAATTAGCCTAACTGTATTGCAGATACCCTGCGTCCTGTTCATAGCCTGCCATCAAGTGAATTTCCGTCGTTAATTAAATTTTCAAAATAACGTCCGGTATCAACCAACTCTACTTAACAAGCCCAAAATCAAATCTTAAAAACTATAACTATGGATTTTAAAGATGCAATTAAACAGCTGGGGGACAGAGTGACCAAGCTAAAGTCCCAGGTACTTACTGAGGAAGCGACCAAAAATGCTTTTATCATGCCATTTATCAAAGAACTAGGCTATGATGTTTTTAATCCACTTGAAGTCATCCCTGAATTTGTTGCGGACATAGGAATAAAGCAGGGAGAAAAAATTGATTATGCTATCATAAAGGACGGCGCTCCGATTATTCTGATAGAATGCAAATGTCATACAGGGCCACTCAATGTACACAACGCATCGCAGCTCTTTAGATACTTTCATGCAACCAAAGCCAAATTCTCAATTTTGACTAATGGGATAGAATATAGATTTTACACCGATCTTGTTGAACCCAACAGAATGGATGAGAAGCCCTTCTTTGTTTTTGACATCGCTGAAATGAAGGACACTCAGATTGAGGAGTTAAAGAAGTTTCACAAAACGAACTTTGATTTCACCAAAATCGTCAATACTGCCAGTGAATTGAAATACACCAATGAGTTAAAACTACTCATTTCCCAGGAGCTGAATAATCCATCGCCCGATTTTGTAAAGTATTTCGCAAGGCAAATCTATCCGGGCGTTGTTACACAAAAGATCGTGGACCAATTTACAGAGCTTACTAAAAAATCATTCACCCAGTACATCAACGATATTATCACTGACCGGCTCAAATCAGCACTGACCAAGGAGGCTGAAAACCAAAAGCTGGAGACAACAACTGTTGAAGATGATAGTCCCCTCCAGGAGGATGAACCGAAAATATTCACAACTCAGGAAGAAATAGACGGATTTTTAATAGTAAAATCTATTTTGAGACAGATCATACCGGTACACAGGATTGTTTACAGGGATGCTCAGTCTTATTTTTCTATTCTTCTGGATGATAATAACCGGAAAACGATCTGCCGCCTATATTTTAATGGCGCCAAAAAGCAGGTTGGCTTGTTTGACAGTAACAAAAAAGAATCTAAAGTAGAGATCCTTAGTCTTGATGATTTATACGCCCACTCCAGTACCTTACTGGATATGGTACGAACTTATGACAACAAGAAGGTCTCCGCAGATTCAGAAATAGAACAAAGCAGAAATTAAAACTACGAACAGAGCCCGGATTATACCAGGCTCTGTTCTTCATCATTCTTTCAGTTATCACACACCTCCTCAGCGATCTTTAAAGACAAGGCACTTCTTTTACTGCGCGTTTAAGGCTTCTTCAATTCGTGCAGGCGTTTTATCTTCGCTCGGCCGGGAAGCATCGCTGTCAAATATTTTCCCGTCCCTTCCAATGATCACGTAACGCGGAACCCCCATAATATTAAAGGCTTTTGCCACTACGCTGTTCATGCCGCCGGCTGACAACAGGTGGATGCCTTCAATTTTATCGTCCGCAATCGCTTTTTTCCAGGCCGCGGCTTTGTCATCCACACTGATGTAGAGGAACACCACGTCCTTGTTATCTTTAAATCTTTCGTGAAGTTTAGGGCTGCCGTTTTTCATCTCATAGCGGCAGGGAGCGCACCAACTGGCCCAGAAATCCATATAGATTACTTTACCGGCAAAATCCTTCAGTGTCACGTCTTTTCCGTTGATATCCTTCAATGTAAAAAAGGGCGGCACTTTGCCGGCAGCCAGCGCCAACGTCTTCCGGTAAGACTCCTGTATTGTTTTAGCGTCTTCCGGAGTGGCGCACTTCGCTACGAAATTGTCAATGGCAGGTTTCAGGGCAGTCACGTCTTTCGCCATTCCGATGAGGGTATTCAGCGTAATCGCCATGGCCATGCTGCGCACCTTTCCGATGTAATGCTGTTCAATCAACCTTAACCGCTGCATCAATACCTGAGAATATTCCATGGCACTGTCCAGCCGGCCCTGCTCAAATGATTCACGCCAGCCCAGCAGCGGAGGATAGGCCCCTCTCATAAAAATATTATAGGATTCGTTGCTGAGCAGACTATCATTCATCTCAACATTGTCCGCCAGTTTCCAGAAACTATCCGGTAGCACTTCAGACATTTTTTTCTTAAAGCCAAGATGATAAAAATACGGCGCCAGCACTACAGAGCTTAACTTCCGGTATTTCAGCGTTATGGACTGGTCCTGGTAAAAAGCAGGTGTCACCTTTTGTTTATTGGCCTCCAGTATATCGATCGATTCCTGTTCTGCATGGTCTACCATGTCATAGTATTCCTTCATCGTCATCTTAGTGGCATCTGCCGTGGTATTACGCAGCATATACTGGTAAGTGTAGTTCCATAAGACGGTGGCATTGGCAGCACCGGGACCGGAGAAGGTCGTATTGGCCTCAAAATCCGTTTTGATATTCAGTTTGTCACCCGCTTCGAGAAACAAAGGCAGCTCTCCTTTTTTAGGCGTGCTGATACCCAGTCTGACCGACTTCGGGAAAGTCCCTGTAAAGCGATATATAAATTCCCCTCCTTTATTGGGCCCGATCGTGACTACCTTTTCTCCCTCAGCTATCCACATAGAATCGACCTTCAGGGGGGCGACCCCTATGGCAATGATTGCGTCTTTCTTTTGTCCGAAGGCAATAGCTGCATACAAGCAGTATAAGGCCATTATCATACTCTTTTTCATCATTTGGTTTGCTTTTATTTTTTACAGAAATTATTTCACGGCCTGTGTACCATCCGATCAGGCAAAGCGATGGCAGGACTGCTGCTTTATACAGACAATCGGTAAACGAACGGCCCGGTTAATCAAAAAATGTAGTTACGGATTTTGCGGCATATCCGGATTGGCATTGGCGATATACAGTGGAACACGGAAAGTCAGCCGTTCCGGACGCAGTGTGTACGAGCTTTTCACGGCACCGCTCACATCATAGACGGTATGCGTGGTGCCAACCGTAGATTTATACACCGGGTCTACAGACAGGCGACGCATATCAAACCACCGGTATCCCTGCAAGGGAAATTCACGGATTCTTTCATCGAGAATGAATGTCGTCAATGCTACCTTATCCGCCGCAATAGCAGCAGGCACTACCGCTTCTTCCGCAGGCATTCTCATTGCCCGGAATGCCTCCATGTCCGCCACGGCGCCGGCAAGGTCATTCATGCGTGACTTACATTCAGCCCTCAACAGGCAGATATCCGGAACGCTTACGCCGATGTTGCTTATCCCGCCTCTCCCCCATGCCCTGAGCATACCACCAGGATAGGCATGGGTAAAATCACCAAAAGGATTCGGTGTCAGGAATGCACGGCGATAATCGCCGGGCAGATAGAGGCCAACAGTTTTAGGGCTCAGCACCACACCGGAAAAAAGGAAGTTGAAATAGTTGACGGTCTGTTTGAGAAAGAGGACTTCCTGATCGATATTTAAATTGCCTCTGGCTGGCCCTGTTATGGGGCTAACCGGCGTAAAGGCGCCGCCGGGGGCAAGCTCCTTCCGAAAATCGTACAGGCCTGCCGGGATGCTGGCACCGGGCAGGTCATTGATCGCTGCATTCAAAGATGACAATGCTTTGTCATATTGTCCCATAAAGACATACACCTTGCCCAACAATCCTTCTGCAGCAGGCCTCGACATCCGGAGGCGGTTGGTCAGCGCAACGGGCAAATAAGGCAATGACGCTGTAAGGTCTTCCACAATGAGGGTGTAGATTTCTTTTACAGTAGCGCGGGTAAATGTTGTTTTTGACACATCAGCTGTCAACACCCTGGGCACCGCCAGATCTGTAGCGGCAGTGGCTTCATTATACGGCGCTCCATAAAAATTCACCATCATAAAGTATCCCCAGGCGCGGCAGGCAAGGGCTTCGGCCTTCAATGATTGTTTCTGCGCCTCACTGCCATCTGTGGCATTCATTACTTCATTGATGACTTTATTATACTGATACACCATCTGCATGATCACGGTCCATTCCATGGAGGTGGCGTCCGGCAGATAAATATCATTTTCCCACCGGAAAGACTTCTGGCTCTCCGGCAATGTTTCACCGGTAAAGTAAGGCTCTACGCCAGCCGCCTCATCACCGGATACCAGGTGCGGCGTCACTGTGAGCGGGAGAGAGTTCAGCAGCTGATCATAGTCAGCTGTTCTTTCCGCCACCAGCACCCCCTTGGGGTTGATTTCCAGGAAATCCCTTTTACAGGCTTCCTGTGTTGACAGGACCACCAATGCTATCAGCGGATAAATATGTTTTCGGTTAAGTAGCCTCATGTCAATAGTTTTTACAGTGTTAAATGAGCACCTAAAGTGACAGCACCCTGGTTCACCGGCATAGCAGCACGGTAGCCGTACCTGGCATCATGGAATTCAGGATCGATGCCATCATGGTTCGCTTTCCACAGCATCAGGTTGGACACCTGTAGCCGAAGCGTCAATTGCTCCGCACGGATCCTTTTTATTGTGGTTGCAGGCAGTGCGTACGATAACGTGATATCGCGGACCTTAGCATAAGAGGCATCCACCACGTTGATATTACCATATACATAATAGTCGGTATTACGGCGGGCATAGTTCTCCTGGGTACTGACAAAAGAAGGTATATTGGTATGTGCCTCATCTCCCGGCTGCTTCCAGCGATTGGCAAAATCTGCATGCAAGTTGCCTGCAGTGAAATTCAGGGTTTGAATAAAACCATAACCGGTATAAGTACGGTTTACATCGCGGAACATTTTGTTGCCAATGTTGTAGGTGATATTAACATTCAGTGAGAATGATTTATAGCTGAACAGGTTAGAGAACCCTCCGCTCCAGGGTTGCTGATAAACTCCCATATATACCACATCTCCTGCTTTTACGCCAACAGGATCTTTAGTGGTGCTTTTATCATGCAGCTTCACCAAGGGGTCGCCCATTGGGTCCAGTCCTGCAAAATCATAAGCCCATAGCGCAAAGGCAGGGCGTCCTTCGATATAATTCGCATCGTGGACCATCTGCGTACCGGTGGTGTAAGGGAATTGCTGCGCCAGTTTATCTATCTTATTCCTGTTATAGGACATGGTCAGCATCGTGATCCACTTAAAATCCTTTGTCAGGATGTTACCCGTCGAAAGGGTGAGTTCAATGCCTTTATTGGTAATATCGCCGGCATTACCGAATATGGTGGTAAAGCCTGTAAGAGGGTTGACTGGCACACTTCCCAGCAGGTTGGTCGTTTTTTTCCGGTATACGTCAACGGAACCGGTAAGCCGGTCTCCCCAAAATGCGAAGTCAATACCGATATTGACGGTCTTAGTGCTTTCCCAGGTCAGATTGGGATTAGCCGGCGCGGAAACATACATGGCTTTACCGCCAGGCGCATTCCCCGAATTAAGGGCTGTCAGCACATCAAAAGAAGCGGCGCTGCCCGGGACGGGTGAAATGCCGGTGATACCATAAGTCACTCTTAGCGCCAGGTTATTCACACCTCTGACAGCTTCAAAAAATGGTTCATTACAGATATCCCATTTACCGCCTATGCTCCATACAGGCTTGCTCTGTGCTGCTTTGTTCCTGCCAAACAAGTTGCTCTGGTCTTTACGCCACGAGGCATTGAGTGAATACCGCCGGTTATAGGTATAAGCAGCATTGACGTACCAGGAGGTAAAACGGGACAATACTTCTTTCTCCGTAAAAATCGAATCCGCGTTTAAAAAAGAGCCGTTCATGGAAGACGGCATGACGGGGCCTGGCACCCCAATGGTGGTCAACTGCCGGTAGTTGACCAGCGAATAGGTCTGCAATCGTTGATCGTAGCCGTATTGGCGGTTCGTATTATAAATACTTTTTTGTTCCTGTGCTTCCTGTCCTGCCATGGCCGTCAGCTGATGCCTGCTTTTCATCCAGCTATGATCATATATAAGCTGATTCCTGACCACCCAGTTGTCCTGGTTTGAATTCGTGACCTGGTATTGTCCGCCGGCGACGGGCAGATGGTACATCGGGATACTACCGGTGGGCGTCACTTCCGTAAAATTCACGGTCTGTACCCGCTGTCGGTAGTTGGTATTATCATCGTAAGCGGTTGTCCGGACATTGCCTTTTACGTAGCCATACATTCCTTCAAACCGCAGGTCTTTGAAGAGGTTGATCGTCATGCCGCTATTGATGCGGGCAAGCGAGCCATTACTTTTTGTGACGCCGGTATTGATATCTTCTATAGGATTATAATTCAGGTTGATTTTACCGGCGGCTTCCATACTTGCTCTGGCCTCTTCGCTCAGATAGCCCATATAGGGCATATCGATGCTTTTGCCATTACCGTCCCTGAACAGCTGGTAAGGCAGGAAGCGGGCATCAGGCGAAACAGCACGGTTGGAAGATGTCACCGTGTTAGTGATATCTGTCAGCAAAAAAACTTTCAGGTATTTATTGAACTTAAAGTCCTGACGGGTATTTACTTTATACGCATTGTTGGAATTGCCCGGCGTATAATCGGTGGTACCGGTATATGCCACAGATCCATAAAAAGAGTATTTGCCGGAGCCGCCGGCAACAGACAGCGTATGGTTCGTCAGCCTTGCAGGGCGGTACCAGCTGTCTTTTATCTGCCGCAGGTTACTGATATGGGACAGACTGTCCAGTTTAGCGTTACCTTGTGCGGCTGTCAATATTCCTCTGTACATATCGTACAATATTTGCCTGTCGGGCGATAGCCCGGTAGGATTATCATTTCCCGGGTCATAGGTGGTGGCCATGCCATAGGGCCGGTTAACCGGATCAAAGGTTTCTTTCGATGCCTGGATATATTGCGCGCTGTTCAGCACAGGGAAATAACTGATGTCCGGCTTGCCTCTGAAGCTGACAAACCCGTCGTAGTTTACACTAAGGCGTTCATTGGCATATCCTTTTTTTGTGGTGATCACGATAACACCATTGGAAGCACGGGCGCCCCAGATAGAAGCGGCAGTAGCATCTTTTAAGACACTGATGCTTTCCACGTCCTGCGGATTAACAGAAGACACATCATTGAGCGGCATGCCATCTACCACGTACAACGGATTTTTATCCGCATTGATCGTACTGAGACCGCGCACCTGGAAGGTAGTCCCGTCGGCCACGGCGTTAGGCGAATTATTGATCACCAGTCCCGGTACGAGACCTTCTATCCGTTGCAGGATATTCATGCTGGTGCTGCGGTCCTGGGCCACCCCCATATCAGGATTGGAAAAAGAGCCGGCGCTGCGTTCCTTTGATATCTGCTGGTAGCCGGTATTGACAGTAACAGTCTCCAGTTCCGTAGGATCTGCTTCCAGCAGAATAACAGCGCCATCTGCTGTGTTGAGGACGGCTGCATCCGTCACTTTTTTCTCAGCCCCCACCAGCGCGAGTGTGCCAGAGGCGGTTACCGCCACTGTAACAGGACGAAATCCCAGATAGGTGATGTTCAATAAATCATTTTCCTTTACGGCGATGGTGAACCTGCCATTAGCATCCGTAATGGTGCCATTGTTGGCCCCGGCCACTCTGACAGATACTCCCGGCAGTGGCGTGCCTTCAGCACTGCGCACAATTCCCTTTACCGGGGGCACAACCAGTACAGTCGCTGTGGATAAGGATTTCCGGCTGATAATAATGGACGTGTTTTTAATGATGAACACCAGCGGCTGGTCCCTGAATACATCCTTCAGGAATGTTTCCAATGGTTGGTTATTGGCGGCGATGGTAACGGGAAGCGCGCTTTTCAGCACCTCATCATCGTACAAAGCCACAAAGCCGGTTTGTTTTCTTACTTCTTCCAGCACCGTTTCAAGTTTTATTTTGCTTCCGGTGAACGTTATTTTCTGGGAGAAACTCCTGGCAGAAATGTGCAGGCAGCAGACAAACATAAAAATCGCGATCAGTTTCATCACTCGCAACATTAGGTGGATAGACCAGCGGTTTGTAAAGACAACACGCTCCTGGTTACAAAAAGTATTTAATTGCATACATTTGCATCAGTTTATTGGTTGATAATAAAGCAGTCCTGTATTGAGCAATACGGTTGTTTTTAGGACCAGCCAGAACGTTATACCGGAAGTGGTGCAAACACTTCCGGTTTTTTCTGCTGTTGTCCCTGTTTCAGATCATCAGGGCATAATTGGTTTTTAATGGTGAGAAAATTATTTTAATGGTGGTTTACTGTATCGTTAGTACTTTTCCTTCGAGTTGATAGTGAATATTAAATTGATCAAGCACCTCCAGCACCTGTGACAATTGCAGGTCCCTGCCTAACTTCCCGTGAAATTTCTTTTCCGGTACCGGGCCACGGTAAACTATTTCAAGGTCATACCATCTGGCCAACTGGCGTAGAAAAGCATCGGTCCCTTCGCCTTCCGCATCGAATATTCCCTTTCTCCAGGCCACGGCTTTTTCTATGTTGGCCGGCTGTACGCGGACAGCTGAGTTGGATGCGGCAATGGCTTCCTCCCCGGGTTTCAGCAGATGGGCTTTTCCGTCCTGTACTACTTTCACGCTGCCCTGCAGCAGGGTGGTTTTCATCACCGGTTCATCCGTATAGGCGTTCACGTTAAAACTGGTACCCAATACCTGTATGGAGGTCTGTTTGTTGATGCTGACGTAAAACGGTTGCCGGGCATTGGCAGCTACTTCCAGGTAGGCTTCTCCGGTGATCTCCACCCTTCTTTCACTGCCGTTAAATACGGTGGGGTAGGTAATAGCCGATGCGGCATTGAGCCATACGGCGGTACCATCAGGCAATACTACGCGGAACTGCCGCCCTTTGGGCGTAGACAGCACATTTAAAGCAGGTGTGCCGGAGCTTCCGGCGGGCGCATAGGTGAGGGCATTGTTTTGCAGCATGACCTTTGTGCCCTGCTGGTTGGCCACTTCGCCATCAGGCATGCTGTCCAATACAACTACAGCACCGTCAGAAAGGGTAAGGATAGCGCCATTCCTGCCGGGGGCGATGTCCGGATGTTTAACGCCCAGTTGTCCTGTTTCAGTTGCCTGTTTCCGGCCCACAGGCCGCAGGAAATAAATGCCGGTAGTCAGCAACAGTAATACCGCCGCGGCGGCCGCCCACCTGTAGCGGTACAGCGTACGAACGTTCGTCACCGGAACTGCTTCCTCACGGAGGTGCTGCAATCTCTCCTGCAATGCCAGGAGGCTCTTCTCCCGGCGGGCAACGTCTTCTTCTCCCACAAAGGCCCCGGCAGAGGCCTTTTCAGCCATGATACGGTCCAATATATCACGGTTGGCTTTATCTTCCAGCATAGCTATAAAGGCCGCCTCCTGCTCCGGAGTCAGTGAATCGGTCAGATAGGCATCTATCAGTTCAGCAAATGGCGTATTCATGAATATACTTTTATAGACCGGGCGCATACGCCGGCAGAGATAAGACGTAAAAAGAAAATGATACTCCCGAAAAAAACAATATTATTTTTCAAAAAACAGGCAGACAGCCACCAGTAAGAGTTCCGTGAGATAGCCCTGCTGGTTTAGAAAATCCCGTATATGGTTGAGCGCGAGGGTGATCAGGTTGGCCACCGTTTTCTTCGACAGCTGCATGTGTGCGGCAATCTGATCGTGTGAGAGTCCATTGGTACGGCTCAGTAAAAAAGCTTCGCGTTGTTTTGCAGACAAGCCATTGAGCGCTGTCTGTATCAGGCCGGCCGCCTCTTTGTGCTGTAGCAATGCTTCCTGGGGGGAAGGCGCGGCAACATCCTCGCCCGGGCCCAGGTCACGGATCAGCATCTGGCGTCTGCCTTGCCGCATGGTATTGATAATTTCATGACGCACCATCGTCATAAAGTAGGCCCTGAAATCCTTCCATTCCGGAATGTTTTCCTTTTTGAGCCACAGCTTTACAAATACCTCCTGGATGGTATCCTCAGCCAGGGCAGGAGACTTTAAGAATGACAACGCAAGTGAGTACACCTCATTCCAGTAATGCCTGTATAGTTGCGCATAGGCCAGTTCATCGCCGCCCGCAATAGCATTCAGGAATTCCTTCCCGTTGTATGAAGAAATATCCGGCAAATAAAGTTGATTTAAAAAGTTTAATAACTGTGTACGCCTATTCCTATCGCGTGTGTTCCACTCTTTTTAATGATCTCTTCGTTCTGCCTGCAATATTATAATATCACCCTGATAAAATAAAATGTACTGCTATGTAATAATGGGCCACTCATTCTTTACGGGGAGAACAAAAACGGCTATAAAAAAGGCCGTCCCAGGAATGGGACGGCTTTAGACATGGTTTCCCTATTGCTTATCTGTGCTGCCATAACTGGAGGCCGACCCCTAAGGCCCCGGAAGCTTTGGTGAGTCCGCTGAGATAAAGCGTCACCACTTTTCCTTCCACCAGTTTTACAGACGGTATATCAAGGACGGTTGTAATAGTTGTACCGGCTTTTGTTTTTACTTTCACCCGGTAATCGCCGGAAGCGATGGCCTTAAAGGGAGACAACACCGCCACATCCGGTTTATCGCTGATATAGGCTGCATTGTTCACCAGCCGGATACTGTCACTGCCTTTGAAAACATCAATATCCACTGCGGCAGTATTCGGTGACAAGTGCAGGAAGCGCAGGCTGGTCTTCCCTTTTCCGGGATCAGCAAGATTATCGTTCAGCAACACGGCCCTCACTTTATTAGTATTTAAGGTATCATACAGAAACAGTGAGTAGGCGCCTTTGTCGTTGAACCGGAATTTGGTGTCTACAATCACCTTGTTGCCATCCTGCGTCACTTTCAGGCTGCTTTCGTTTTGAAAAGCCACGGTTATGTAACCTTTGGAAGGATTGAGGAATGGCAATTTTTCCGGCAATTTTTTCCCATCTATTTCCACCGTCAGGTCACCAACTTTAGGGGCAGTGTGCACGATCTGTATGCCGGCACTTTTTTTCGCAGAAGGTTGCGGGGCGGAGTCATTGTTCTTTTTGCAGGACATAAAGGTGGCTGCTACCAACAGTGCACAGGAGATACCTGTCAGAGATATCCCTGATTGAGTTCTTACGTGTTTCATATACTTTTTTGATTTATTAAATTGATTCCTGATAAGCATGAGGCATAGCCCGTCTGTACCGGCCATTGTATCAACAGCAGGCGGATAACAGACAATAGTTACATACAGCACAGATATAATCCTCTACTGTTAAAACAGCTAACAGGAAGAACTTCCTACGCAGTGTTTATTTTTTTTTAAAGAAATCCCGGTTACAGATTCAATGTATAGGAGAGATAATAGGTCAGGTCAAATATCCGGCCGCCTGACAGGGTAACATTGCTGTTATCACGCGTATTGATGACGTCTGAAGAGTATTGCCCATTGGAGCCATAGGCATTATAAACACCCACTGAAATCTTATGTTTCTGTGTGCCGGTAACAAAACGATAGTTCACATTACAGTTGAGCCGGTGATAATTGGGATTACGTTTATCATAGTAAGACTCGCCTTCATATCGGAACGGTTCCCCTTCCTCTCCTGGCAGTGTCCCCATGGGCCGCCGCATCCAGTCGCCTGTGCTGAAGTACCACACCGCGCCGATGTCCCAGTGTTTGTTGGGGCGGAAGCTGGCCGCGATGTTCAGCTGATGGCGCCTGTCGAAACGGAAAGGGAATTTCTCACCATCATTCACTTCGTCAAACTGGCGCCAGGCCCAGGCCAGGGTATAAGACAACTGCAACTGCCATTTCTGCCATCGCTTTCCGGCCAGCAGCTCACCGCCATAGCCCCATCCCTTCCCGGTGATAATATCCTGTTCCCAGGTATCTTCGTTGTAAAAGATATTTCCTTTCTCCGCAAAGTTGGTGACGTTATTCATTTTCCGGTAGTAGACATCCGCTGATAACAGCGTGCCTTTGTTATCATTGAAGCTGTACCCCAGGTTGAACATATCACTTTCCGAAGGCCGTAATACAGCAGTACTGGGCACCCATAACACACTATTGATGCCCAGGAAGGGACTTGTCACCTGATGCAGGTACTGCCCCATCCTGGCATAGGAAAAAGTCAGCTGCTGATTTTTTCCTATCCGGTAAGCCGCAAACAGCCGCGGCTGTAAAGTATTGTAATGAAATGTCCTGTACCGGTAGCCGCTGAAAAGCAATCCTGGCCTTAGCAGGAAACGTCTGCCCGGTTTAAATTCATTTTCATAATAGAGGGAATATTCTGTGAAAGGCAGTGGCTTCATGGGCTTGGTACCTTCCGGTACTTCTCCCAGGTTGGGTGTGACGTTTGTCCCGAAAGGGTGAATGACGGTATGTAAAAACTTGCCGCCAAAGCGGAACTGCAGATTTGCCGATGCATTCATCTCGAACTGCGTCCTTGCCTCGTAACGCTCTACTGACGCATAGTTGTTATATGCTTTGGTTTCTTTTTCCTCCCCTGTTGAATCATCATAAAGGATAAGCTGCATACCGGCCAGGTTATGGTAGTTGCTTACATTCAGGGTGGTGTTCACAAAAGAACGGGCGCCGATCACATGGTTCCAGTTGAGGGTGGCAAGCCGGTTACCCCATACCTGCAGATTCTGATATTCATTTTGTATCAGCTCCAGGCGGTCTTTCCCCATATAGCCACTGAGCATTATTTTATTGTTGCTGTCCAGCAGGTGCGTGATTTTGAAATGGATATCATAAAACCGCAATCGGTAATTACTGTCCAGCATCCTCAGCAACGGGTCTGACCAGCTTTTCCGGACAGAGGCCAGCACGGCAGTGCGGTTTTTTATCAGCGGCCCGTCTACTGCCATTGCGGTTGCCAGCAGGCCGGCGTTTACCTGTCCGCTCCAGGTATCCATACTGCCGTCTTTCGTGTTGACTTCCGTTACAGAAGACAACGCGTCATCAAATCTGCCGGGAAAATCGTTCTTAAACTGCCGGATTGATTTCAACGCACCTTCGCTAACGATAGACAATTCCCCTAGTAAATGCGTGGGATTGAAAACCTGGTTGCCGTCCAGCAGGAAAGCACTTTGCTCCGGGTCGCCACCGCGTACCATCAATTTACCGGTCGTTTCCTGCGATTCAATATTTCCCGGCAGCAGATACAACGATCTCACCGGGTCGCTCTCTCCCAAAAAATTGGTATAGGCAGAAGCAAGATATTTTTCCACGCTGGAGCCTCCGTCCTTTTGCAGCATACAGCCCGGTGTTACCTTTACTTCCGGCAATACGGCGGCACGCATCATCAAATTACGCCTGATCGTACTGCCAACAGTCACCGCTGATGTTACAGGCGGATAACCGGCGTGTATCACCTTAATATGATGAAGGCCGCTTTTCACCGGGAGACTGTAATACCCGAACCTGTTGGACTGGCATACACGTCCTGATTCCTGGTCTTTTATCATTGCATAAGGTATCGGCTCCAGGCTGTTTTCTTCCATGATATAACCAAACAGGGTGTACTCATTCGTTGCGCTGTCGCTCGTCAGCGCCATGGCAGAAGGCACCAGCATCACCTTTCCGTTCCGCTCTTCTATCTTCACATATTTTCCGTCGAGTAATATATGGAGCACTGCGTCCAGCGTTGTCACCCCTGCTGCAAGGCGCATCTCTCCGTTTCCATCCAGGTATCCGCCGGCATATTCGATCACTGTTCCGCTATAGGCACTCACCCTTTCCAATAAAAAAGGAATCGTGCCATGGGTTTCATGGCACGTAAATTTCCTTCCGAGCAATCCGGTCTGCGCAGTGACCGTTATATTGCCGGCAAGAATAATCAATATCAGTAGTAATAGTTGCAGTCCTGTTTTACGAAACCGTAGCGGAGCGGACACCCCTTTTATCATCTATATTAAATTACTTGCTATTCGAATCCGTTTTACAGGAAGATCAATAAATTACCATGCTGTCCTGCTGTTGACGGTAATGCAGCCCGGTGATGACCGTAATCTCTTCCAGCACCTCTTTCAGGGGCTGTTCCCGGAAACTGGCCGTTACCTTTACCGATCCTGTTTTTAAGGTATCATTCACGTTAACGGCAGTACCATAATAAGCAGAAAGTTCTTTCACCACTTCCTTCAGCGGTGTATTGGTAAACCTCAGCGTACCGGTTTGCCATGCCAGGTAATTTGAATCGCTTACATTTTTCTTTACGAAGGTGTCGCCCATAAAAGACACCTGCTCCTTAGCCGAGACAATGCACTGGTTTTCGGGTTTGGACTTGTCCGTGAACAGCACCTTTCCGGTCACCACCACCACGCGGTCGGCGCCGGCATTAGAGTTCACCACGAAAGAAGTGCCCAGTACCTGTACCACCGTCTTTTCCGTTTGTATCCGGAACGGGATATTTTCGTGGGATGCCACATCGAAGAAGGCGTCCCCGGTGAGCGTCAGCAGTCGGTCGTTTTGGCCAAAACCAGCCGAATAAGTAATGGTAGCGCCTTTGCGAAGCAACACCAACGTACTGTCAGGCAGTTTTACATACTTGTTGGTTGCATCAGCAGTAACCACTTTAGACCAGGTGATCTGTTGTTGTGTTGTTGGCTGAAAGAACATCCAGTAGCCGGCAATCATGATGACTATCGCCGCAGCTGCGGCAGCGGCCAGGCCCCAGTATCTCCTTAAGCCGGCCGTGCGGACTTCTCCGGGTTCAACAATACCGGTGTCTTTCAGGCGCTGGTCCACACGCTGCCAGCCTTTCGCCGTATCGAAGTGCGGCTGGCGTACCGTGCTGCTGCTTTCCGTCCATATTCTATGATAATGGTCCAGCGCTTCATCGTCTACAGCATGTTGCTGCTGCCATTCTTCAAGCGTCGCCGCTTCTTCCGGTGAGATCACTCCCCGAAGCCTGTTTATAATAATTGCTTTTATGTTGTCAGGTAGTTCCATCTTTTTTCCTCTCCTACTTAGAAAACAAAATCGTATCGTATTTTCCTATGCTGTTCATAAAAAAAATAACAGCCCCATACCTGTATTCTTCACAAAAGCCCTGAGCATCTTTAATGCTTTCCATAATTGGTTGTTGACTGTTTTAACAGAAATACCGAGGCTGTCGGCCGCCTGTTGATTGCTCAGTTCCCCCAGGCGACAAAGCAGAAACACCTCTTTGCATTTGGGAGGAAGTTGTTCTATTCCCTGCCCCAGCAAGGCGTGGTAGTTCAATGTATCATCAACAGAAGGCATGATATCAACGGTATCATCATCTTCCAGATCAATGTCTGAAAGACTGTATACGGTCATCCGTTGCTCTCTGTTGAGATGAGTAAGGCAATTATTACGTACAGCCGTAAACAGATAAAACCTCAGGTTGTCGGACTGTACCAGGTCTTTCCGTGTTTCCCAGATCCTGATAAACACTTCCTGTACAATGTCTTCGCAGACGCTTGGTTCCTTTACGAAACTATTGGCGTAGATGCAAAGCGGGTTATAAAATTTTTCGAATCCCAGCCGAAACTGTTTATAGAGACCGTCTTCACGCACAAGCAATAAGTTTTACAAAATATAATACAGTACTTCTGATATGGCTATGGAGGAGATCCCGAACTGGTCCCCGGTGGCCTCCGCTCGTTAGTATACTCAAAACGCCGCTGACCGGTGTATCCCCCTATGCGTCCATCATTAATTTTTTGTTTCTTTTCGGCGGGGCACCATCCGCCATGTAGAAATGGTCCCCCGCTGAAGCAGGAGACCACGTGGTGCACAAAACCATATCAAGCTGCTGTTATACAGCAGGTGCCACCTTAATGTTTTCTAACCGGTTTACGCGCTGTATCTGCTTTAGCGCCGCCTTTGCCCACGGGCACTACTGCATGCCTGTTATCTTTCCGGGCGGTATCGCCGGCCTGTTTGCGTTGCTCTTTGGATGGTGCTTGCTGCGCCATGGCCCCGGTCACGGTTGTCATTGTTACTGCTGTTGCCATGATGGCTGCAAAAAATACCCTGTACTTCATAAAAACTGTTTTTTAGTCAAGTGAGTGAAATATCGGTCGGAAATAACCGCCGTGTATGACTATAAAACAGCAGGGGGACGGATCTTCCTATTGGTGTTTGGGAGAGGGGTGTTAAACTTGTGTTAAAGGGAATACCTTCCCGCTACATCTTCCTGGCCGTTAAACTTTGCCATGCGGCCCCATTTCCTTTCCTGTTGTACTTTACCAGAATGAAACTGCTCATTCCCGGAACTCTGGCCAATGACAGCCTGTAGGTAAGATAGTTGTCTGTCAGATAGTAAGTAGTATCTGATAACTTCCTGAAGATATACGGCTTGTCCTCCTCGGCTATATCCAGCCTCAGCGTATTGTCCATAATGGTCATTCGTATTTCCCTGCCTAATGACTCCGTTGCTTCCAACAACCCGCTCCTGTCCGAGGCATCCACGCTGGACACCTTAAAAGCCTGAATAAGGACACCTGCAGAAGCCTTGTGCAACCTGCCTGATCGCTGTGCCCTGACGGTAATGGCCAGGCATATCAATGCAATACATGCCAGCACTAATACTTTAATCATCTTTTTAGTTTTAAAGGGTAACTAAAACAGCATAATGCAAACTTATCCTATTCGGAGGCGCACTTTTTTTGTTATCTGGTCCAAACTGCCAAATCGGGGGTTGAAAAGGAAAGTTGCCATATTGAAGTGAAATCAAAGAAGGTTGGCAGATTTATACAATTTTACCATCGCCGGGAGGCCTAGTTTTACGGTATCATTCAATCTAATCACCTTTTGTTATGAACCGCACCAGGACTTTCCTTTGGCAGCTTGCCTGCCTGACATTGTCAATTCCCGCCTTCAGCCGTCCGTTGAACAATCCGGACAAACAAGCATCTGAAGGCAGGACCATACCGGCTGCCAACAAATTATACACGATGAATACCGCTACAGAAAAATTCGTTATCGCTAAACTGTATATCCGGCCTGAATCAGCCGCTGCATTCAGCCAGGCACTGGAAACACTGGCCATATTAACCAGGAAGGAAACAGGTTGTATGGAATATACCTGGTATCCTGAACCAACGGAGCCGGGTGCATTTACATTGATTGAACATTACCGCGACCAGGCCGGCCTTAAATATCATTTCGCACAGCCTTACCTGGCTGAATTCATAAAAAAACTGGAAGGATGGAAATCAAAGGACCTGAAGGTCTATTTTCTCTCCTCCGAACCTGATGCACTGAAAGAGGACAAGTAGAAGTGTTGATCATGGCTTGCAGGAGATAAAATGGCACGGGGCTTATCGCCGAAAAATTTCCTGCAGGCCTTTATAAAATGGGACTGGTCATAATACCCGAAATCAAATGCGACCGGAAGGTAGTCGCTGATCTGCCGGAACAGCAGGTATTTCAGCGTATTGTTTAGTCGAGCTGTCTGTATAAATGATTTGGGCGTCACACCCATATAATGGGTAAACAGCCGTTCAAACTGGCGATAGCTGCTTCCCAGGCTGGCACTGAAAGACACCAGGTCGGGGATGTCGCGGTCGTAGTACAACCGCTTTACCGCCTCATCTACCAGCAACTGCGGCCGGTGATACTTACCGAGAAGTCCCAACAGAAAGTCGCTGATCAGCGCCAGCTGCTGCGGCAAACCCGCATTATGGCGCAGTTTTTCTGTCAACCTTTTGCCTTCATCTCCATAAAGCACATTGATATCCGGAAAACACTCCACCACATCCGCTACAGCAGCAGGACAAAAATGCCTGACAGCACCGGCTTTAAACCGGACCGCGATAAAGAAATGTTCATGGTTGACCATCGTTTTGTAATGCTGGTGGCGGATACAATAGATAGCCTGCAAAGGCGGTGTGTTAAAGACATTATCTTTGGACACCAGTGTCATCGGTGCTTTCAGCTGGAAGATCATTTCCGCGCCGGTGCCCATCGCCATGGTGGGCGTGGCATAAGCCGGGGTGGTGCCTTCACAGGTCCAGAAACGGTCAATGTACGGGCGTAGCGGCAGAGGTGGCAGATAAGACGTCTTTTTTAGCAGCGCATCCATGCCGTGAAGGTATGAAATAAAACTCCCTCACAACGCTCCCTTTTTCAATTGCTCCACCGCATAACTAGCCGCCCTGGCGGTTAACGACATATACAGAATGGATGGGCTCTGGTTGCCGGTACTGGTCATGCAGGCACCATCCGTTACAAACACATTCTTACAATGATGCAGCTGGTTCCATTCATTCAGCAGGGAAGTAGCGGGATCTTTGCCCATGCGTACGCCTCCCATCTCGTGTATGTCCAGTCCCGGCGGCTGATGATTATCCGTCACCGTAATGTTCTTTGCGCCGGCAGCTGTCAGCATTGCCTTTCCCTGTTCAATAAAATCTTTTACCATTTTATCATCGTTCTCATCATAGTCCACTGCGGTGATCAGTAAAGGAATGCCCCATTGGTCTTTTTGGTCTTTGCTCAGCCGGACATGGTTACTTTCTTTGGGAATGGTTTCTCCCTGCATATACATATACGCGCCCCATTTCCCCGGCTGACTGACTGCTTCCTTAAACGCGGCCCCTATCCCCGGAGAGTCATAGCGTTTCTCACGGTAGGCGGCGCTGAAAATCACATATCCGCCTACGAAATCAGTATCCTGCTGATAAACATTTCTGAAGTTGGGGATAATACATTCCGCTGGTTTCGACACTTTGTAATATTTATCCTCAAAACCGTCAAAGTCTCCGCTCATGCCCGCCCTGTAGTTATGGAAACAGATATATTTTCCCAGCAGCCCGTTGTCATTGCCCAATCCGTTCGGAAAACGTTTGGAAATGGAATTCAGTAAAATGAGATTGGTATTTAAGGCCGATGCATTGAGGAAAATAATTTTTGCGTGGTAGATAACCTCCTCTTTTGTCTGCGCATCGATTACCTTTACGCCGGTAGCTTTGCCGGACTGCTCATCATAGATGACTGAATGTACCACGGAGAAAGGCCGTATTGTCAGATTACCCGTTTTTTCCGCCCATGGCAATGTGGAGGCATTGGAGCTAAAGTAGCCGCCAAACGGGCACCCGCGCATACAAAGGTTGCGGCTCAGGCACTGCCGGTGTTGTTCTTTATGGATATCCTGCGGCTGTGTCACCTGTGCCCATCTGCCGGACACATAATGACGATTGAACTTTTCGGCCACCACATCTTTCAAATGCTGCTCTACGCAATTCAATTCAAACGCTGGCAGGAACTCACCGTCCGGCATGGTATCTATCCCTTCCCTGTTGCCGCAAACACCAATGAATTTCTCCACATGGCTGTACCACGGCGCGATGTCTTTATACCCAATGGGCCATTCAATTCCGTACCCATAGCGATGCGGAGCTGTGAAGTCCATCTCACTCCAACGGGCACACGCTCTTCCCCATGTTAGTGATTTCCCGCCTACCTGGTACCCGCGTATCCATTCAAAAGGTTTCTCCTGGATGTAAGGATGGTCCGCGTCTTTTACGAAGAAGTGGGCGGTACTGTCGTCATATCCGGCAGCCCTGCTGATGAAGGGATTGGCGTCCCGTACCGCTTTTGGCACCGCGCCACGGTATTTAAAATCCCAAACCGGGGTGTTGGCAGTAGGATAATCCTTTACATGCTCTACATTTCTGCCACGCTCCAACACCAGTGTTTTGAGCCCTTTTTCACACAGTTCCTTGGCTGCCCATCCTCCGCTGATACCACTGCCTACCACAATAGCATCAAAATGTGCGGCTGTATTTTTATTATCGGCCATACACAAAAATTTATTTAGTTATTAACCCGGCTATTCGTCCGTGGCGACAGATGCAGGGCCGCTGCGCCCAACACATTGCTGCCCGGCAGGACAGACGCTGCTATTTTCAGCTCGGGCACAGAACGCTGAAAGGCAAAGCCACGCACCGTTTCCCACATGCTTCTGGCATAAAAGGAAAATGCCGCTTTTAGCGCACCGCCAATAACAATACACTCCGTATCCAATACATAGAGGACCAGTTTAATGGCTTCTCCCAGATGCCTGCCAAAATCATCATACATATAAGACGCTTCAATATCTCCCTCCACCGCCCTTCTGTAAACTATCTCCCCCTGCGTCTTGTACACATGCTCAAAAAAACGGCCGCTGACATAGTACTCCATATTTTTGTCGAGATAACTGATCATCCCGAATTCTCCCGCCCCTCCGTGTTTTCCGGCCAGCAATCTGCCATTATTGATAATCCCTGCGCCCAGTCCGGTCCCTATCGTCAACCCGACAACAGATCTGTAAGGCTGCGCAACGCCGAAATGGTACTCTCCCAGGGCAAAACAATTGGCATCGTTTTCTATTTTTACGGGTAGGCGGTACCGTTGTTCCAATATCCCACGGAGGTCTGTTTCATTGATAGCCGGGATATTCACCACGTCGTACAATATCCTGCTGACAGGGTCCACCAGCCCCGGCACACCAATGCCAATGGCTGTTGTATCGTCATCTATCATTTCATCTATTATCCCGAAAATCTGTTCTGTCACTTCAAGGCGGCTTCCCCGGGCCTTCAGCGGCCGCGAAACAACCGGCTGAAGAACGCCGTCCCTTACAACGCCGGCGCGTAAGTTGGTGCCGCCGAGGTCAATTCCTATTATCTCCATGTAAATCCTGATTTGACAGACCGGAAGCAGCATCTTCATCCAAAAAAACAGTCACCGACGGGTGACGCAACAGCAGGCTCGCAGGCAGCTCATTTGTAGCCGGCTCTCCCAGCATCTTCCGTACAATCCTGGATTTGTGTTTACCGCTCACGATCAAAATGATATGTTTACTTTCCATCAGGGTGCCCATTCCCAAAGTGATCCCTTCTTCCAGCTCGAGGTGTTGCGTAAAATATTTCTGCCCCACCAGTTTTGTCACAGGATGCAGCGTTACAATCTGTGCCCGGCCGTCCACTGAACATCCGGGCTCGTTCATGGCAATATGCCCGTTCATGCCCACCCCCAGGACAGCTACGTCTATGCCGTTCCGCTCACTGATAAATTGTTCCGCGTCAACGCATTCTTTGGACAGGTTAGCAGAACGACCGTCAAAAAAACAAATACGTTCGCTGGTCACCTGCAACGGACGAAACAACGTCTTGTCAATGAAATACCGGCAACTTCCTTCATCACTGCCGTTGAGGCCCACCCACTCGTCCAGCCCCACAAAACTCCAGGCAGACATGTCTTCTTTCCTCTCCTGGTATCTCTCTGACAATACTTTGTACAATCCTGCCGGCGTATCGCCGGAGGCGGGACATAGCAACGGCTTATCATAACCGGCCATCAACAGCAACAGTTGTTCCGCCGCCTTCGCAGAAAGGTCGTCATATGTAGGATAAATCCTTATTTCCATATTTTTGTTTTTATGATTTGGGAGATGGTTTCAGCCACAAGTCGATAGGCTTCTCCACCCGCTGGTCAAACGGAAGCATGATTTTTTTGCCTTCCCCGGCAGAAGCATAGGCGGCATAGATAATTTCCAGTACGGCCCGGCCGTCTTTTCCGGTCACCAGCGGTTCGCGGTCGTGTAACACGCAATCAATAAAGTGCTTCAGTTCCTGCGGGTATCCCTGGTTAAACGCTTCTTCAAAAATACAGAAGCTCCAGCCCACCGTGGTATCTGTTTTCTCCATGGCATAGCCATAACCGTTGCGGCTATACGCCAATACCGAATTGCCCACGAACAAATCGGCATAGGCCACGCCCCCTGTTCCGTAAATTTCGCTGCGGTCGTCCATGCCGCCGTGTTTGGCCCAGGAGTTTTCCACTACACCGGTGACGCCGTTTTCAAATTCTATGATCACAACAGAATTGTCTTCTCCTTTTGTTCGTTCTTTATGGAGCACTGTTTTCATAGATGCCATCACGCTCACCGCCTTATTGTTTTTCAGCATCCACCGGAACCAGGCGATGCCATGGCACCCCATGTCCATCAATACGCCGCCGCCAGACTGATTTACATCGTAAAACCAGTCGGAATGCGGGCCGGAATGTTTCTCCGACTGTTTTAACATATAAATCTCCCCTACAGCGCCTTCTTCCACCAATGCACGGGCGCGTTCATATTTGGGCGCAAAACAAAGTTCTTCCGCATACATCAGTTTCACGTTGGCCTTTTCGCAGGCAGCGATCATTTCATCGGCTTCTTCCAGTGTAACAGCCAGCGGTTTTTCTATAATAATGTGTTTCCCCGCGGCAGCGGCCTTTAAGGTGGCTTCCTTATGCAGGAAGTTAGGGAGACAGATATCCACCACATCAAAGTCGGCATTGTTGATCAGCTCATCGATAGAAGAGAAGTGCTGCGCGATATGATGTTTGGCAGCAAAGGCACCGGCTTTTTCGGCATTACGCGCATAAACCGCCACTATTTCCGCTTCCGGCACAAACCGGGCATAACTTTCCATGTGAATATCAGCAATAAATCCGGCGCCTAATAAGGCAACTTTTACCTGTTTCATGTGTGGGAGGTTTACTTAAAGATGTTAGTAATTGTATTTGTTCGCAGCCCAATATAACTATCCTGGCCTTTTTCTGCAACACTCAGCTAAGCCGCTGCAAGAAACTGCTTAATCACTGGTCCGCCATGTCATACATTCTTACATAATCTATCTGCATCGCAGCCGGGAACACTGTCTCGTCCACACCTTCCTTACCTCCCCAGTTACCGCCAACAGCCACGTTCAGCAACAGGTAGAACTTTTTATCAAAAGGCCATCCCTCATGGCCTTTGTGTTCATTGGCCACCTGGTAATACACCTTCCCGTCGAGCAGGAAGGTGATATGGTCCGGTGTCCATTCAACAGCGTACACATGAAATTTATCATAAGGATTTTTAATGAAGATGCCCTTTGTTTTCTGTGTGCCGATGATATGATTGTAGGTTTTGCTGTGCAGGCTACCGAAGATACTGTCCTTCATATATCCTACATGTTCCATTACATCTATCTCGCCGCTCTCCGGCCATCCGCCATACTCATTTCCTGTAGGCAACATCCAGATGGCAGGCCACAGCCCTCTTCCTTTGGGGAGTTTGGCCTTCACCTCCAGCTTGCCATATTTCCAGTCCCCTTTATGTTGGGTGGTCATCCTCGCTGAAGTGTATTGATGATCGCCGCTGCCGGAATTCCTGGCGGTGATGTACAGGTTGCCATTCTCCACTTTGGCGTTATTGGTATCTGCGGCGGTATAAAACTGCAGCTCGTTATTTCCCCAGCCTGACTTACCCGTTTGATATCCCCATTTGGTGCTGTCCGGCAGCCCGGTGTAGTTAAATTCATCACTCCAGGTCAATTTCCATTTCTTATGCCGTTTAACCGACTGCGCCTGTGCTGTGGCCATATAGCAGCATCCCGCCACTATCACTAAAAGACCATAAATACTTTTTTTCATCTGCTTAAATGTCTGTCTGATTTATTTGAGTCTTGGGTTTACATCTTCCTGTGCCTGCGGGATGGGAATGAACTCACTTTGTCCCTTTACAAAACCTGGCAGCACCGTTGCGGCCTGGTCTGTTCTCACCAGGTCGTTGAACCTTTCACCCCACCATTCGCAAATCAGTTCTGCATGGCGTTCGTCCAGCACCTGCTGCAATGTTACATTGGAAAGTGATGCCAGCTTCACGCGGTTCCTCACCTGGTTCACTGCTGCATCGCCGCTCTGTCCCTTACGGATTTTGGCTTCCGCATTCATGAGCAGCACTTCTGCATAACGCATGATACGAACGTTATTATTTGCGCCATAATAATCTATCCTGTCAGGCGTCATTTGTGAGCGGGGAGAATAGGCTTTTCCGTTAAAGTATTTCTTCCTGGAAGCGTTGCCTGAAATGGTATCACCATCAGGTGTAACCGAATAAGTGCCGGGAACTCCGTTGACACCGCAGTACTGGATCGTTGTTTTCAGGCGGATACTGTCGTTACGTGAAGTCAGGAAATCCACTGCCTTTTGCGTGGGCACCATCCAACCCGGACCGGTAATGACAGGACTGTAGGTGTTTTCCGGGCCCTGGAAGAAAAAGAAGTTGCCCCATTCTTCACCGGGGCCACCGGAGATAACGATATCACCGGTAGACTTTCCGAAGTCGGAATATTGCAGTTCCAGGATGGATTCATCACATAACTTACCGGGCTTTTTAAACAGCTGGTAATAATCATTAAAGAGTGAGAACTTACCGCTGTTAACGATCTGGTTGGTGCAATCCAGCACCACGTCCCAGTAAGGGCTACCGTTGTTATTGCCGGCCAGGTCCATGGCCGCTTTCGCCTTTAACATCAGCGCGGTGTATTTGGTCACGGCGCCGATGTGGGTGGCCGCATTGGGACGGGCGTCTTCCAGGTTGGCAATACAAAAATCCATTTCAGCAATAACATGTTTTTTCACTTCTTCCACGGTGCTTTTGGTGGCAGCGCCCAGGGTGGTAGGGTCGTTGCTTTCTATGCCAAGAATAGGGACGGCGCCGTAGGTCCTGCAAAGCCAGAAATGGGCCAGCGCTCTGTAAAAGCGGACTTCCGCCTGATATTTTGCCAGCAGTTTCATCTTGTCCGCATCGTTGGCCGGGATGTTCTTTCCGAATTTATCCAATTCGGCCAGCGCGCTGTTGGCGCCCAATACTACAGAATACATGCTGATCCACATGTCGTTGATGCCCCAGTAGCTTTTTACGGTCACATCACTCTGAAAATTATGGATGGCGTTCTGTCCGGCGTCATCATTGCCCGGCGCTACGTCATCACTGTGCGAGGAACGGATGGCGACACTGATCCATTTGGCAAAGGTGCCACTGGCAGCTGTTCTGTACACACCAGACACCGGCTGGTACATCAGCGATAAATCCGTATAGTCGATATTGGTAGCCTGTGGCTGATTTTCCAGCGGGCGGTCTAAAAACTTGGAACAGCCCGTAGATACAAGTATGATCAGAAAAAAGATCGATATATAGCTTTTCATGTTTTCTTTTTTGTTTGCTGTTACAGGAAACATTTTCGTTTATCCGTTCACGGGAGACATCCTTAGAAAGTAGCCCTGACACCTAAGCTGTAAGTGGAGGAAACGGGATAAACGTTCGCGTCATAACCTGACACCGGGTAACCGCCGCTGGTATTGGTGCCTACTTCAGGCGTGAAACCATTGTACCGGGTAAACAGGAACGGCCTGTCAGCGGTGGCAAACACTCTCATTCCAACAGGGGATTTTTTGCCCACATTAAAATTGTAACCCAGCTGGATATTCTGGATACGCAGGTAAGCGCCGCTTTCTACGAAAAAGGAATTGCTGACTTTAAACCAGCCCTGTCCCAGTGCGTACGCAGAAGGGTAGGCGTTGGTAGAACCCGGGCCGGTCCACAGGCTGCTGGCAAATTTTTCATCCAGGTTCAGCGAGGTGGACGCTTTGTAAAGCCTTCCCCTGTTCAGGTTGAATATTTTGTTTCCGGACACGCCCTGGAAAGCGATGCTGAAATCGAACTGCTTATAGGTAAGCCCGATGTTGAAACCATAGGTCATTTTAGGAAGATAGCTTCCCATGTTGATACGGTCTTTGTCATCCAGCACACCGTCGCCGTTCTGGTCTTTATATTTAGGGAAACCGGGAAGGATAGGCGACGAAGATGTCTGATTATAATGGACAGCTACAGGGTCATTATTAATCTCCTGTTGTGTTTGGTAAACTCCGGTAAATTCGTATCCGTAGAAATAGTTGATCGGTTCACCTACCAATATACGATTGGGAAACTCTGCGGTCCACTCAGGGAAGCCGCTGGTAGAGCTGGGGAGCGTTCCTAAATTGGTGACCTTGTTTTTTAAGGTCGACAGATTGGCGCCAATGGAATAACCTACCTGACCTATTTTGTCTTTCCAGTTCAGGGCGAAGTCCCAGCCACTGTTCTGCATATCAGCCCAGTTGCCGTAAATAGTGGTGTAAGTAAAGGGGAATGGACGATAGAAGGCAGCTTTAGTGGTTTTTCTGTTGTAATAGTCGACAGAGCCGCTTAATTTCCCTTTGAACATTTCAAAGTCAACGCCACCATCCCACTCTGTCACCACTTCCCAGCTGATGTCTGTAAAGAACCGGTTCACAGAATAGCCCGGCACATACTCCCCGTTGGCGCCGCCGGTGCTGCCGAATACCGCGGAAGTGCTGTTACCGGTTTTAACGATCGCATAGCCCGCGTTGGCATTTACACCGTCATTACCCAGCTGGCCCCAGCTGCCTCTGAGTTTTAAGAAATCGAAGATGCGCTGGTCCTTCATAAATGCTTCTTTGCTGAGAACCCATCCCAGGCCTACAGACGGGAAGTATCCCCATTTGGTCTGGTACTTGGAACTGCCGTCTGCGCGGAAGGTGGCGGTCAGCAGGTATTTATTGTCAAAGTCGTAGGTAGCGCGGGTAAAATAGGACAGACCTGCATTGCGGGTGCCATTCTCTCCGTAGTAGGCAGCGCTGGGGGTACCCTGGCCGGCGTACCAGGACTCTTCCACGTTAGGCACATTGTCTGCTTCTGTCCGTGTCTGGCGCCAGCGCTCTTCCCTGGTTGATTGTCCCAGCAGTACGCTCCAGTGGTGCAGCCCTTTGCTGTCCTTATAGGTCAGCAGGTTGTCCAATATATAATTGGTGGTCCGCTCCTGGATGGATGTCAGGTGAGATACCGTAGAACCGGCGCCGGGGCCGAGGTTCATCACAGGCCTGTATTTTGTTCCCAGTAAGGAACCGTATATCTGGCTTAACTGCGACCGGAAAGTGATTTTATTTTCCCAGAAACCTGCTTCTGCATATATGGTCGGTAGCACCTGGAATGCTTTTGACCGGTCATAATTATAATAGGCGGAGGCCATCGGGTTTTTATCATCAGATCTTCCGATCACCGAAGGGGCGGTGAATTTTACCGGGAAGGCGTTCACGTTGGTGCTGTCATACACCGGGAACAACGGGGAGGCCGTATAGGCGTCCAGGAATGCGGAGCTGTTGGGACTGTAGGTGACCGAATTATTAAAGATAGCAGAGAAGCCCACCTTCAGCCAGGGGAATGCCCGGGCTTCCAGCTGGAGCCGTCCGTTATATCTTTTGAAGTTGTTCAGCGCATTCAGGATACCATCCTGATAAGTATAGTTGAGCCCCATGGAATAAGTTATCTTGTCACTTCCTCCCTGGATATCAATTCCATGGTTTGTCAGCAGAGCGCTTTTTCTTAGTATCACATCGTACCAGTCGGTGCTGGTGGTGGGATTCAGGCCACTACCCCCGTATTTCTGGGAAGACAACAGCACTGTGCCGGTGTCCGCAACGGAACCTCTTTGCAGGGAAAATGCCGTGTATTGCTGACCGTTGGCCATTTTCAGGACATGCGTCGGTTTCTGCACACCTACATAGCCATTGTAGGTCACGCGGGTCTTCATATTGGTTTTTCCTTTTTTGGTGGTGATCAACACCACGCCGTTGGCCGCACGCACCCCATAGATGGCTGCACCGGACGCATCTTTGAGAATGGACATGTCAGCAATATCGTTGGGATTAAGAAAGCTGATGTCATTGACAAACATGCCGTCCACCACATATAATGGATTTTCATTATTAAATGATCCCACCCCTCTGATACGGACGTTCGGGGAACTGCCCGGGGCGCCGCTGGTGACTACCTGCACGCCGGGGACGCTTCCCTGCAGCGCCTCCATAGGTGAAGCGGTAGTCCGCTTCAGCATGTTTTCCGTATTCACGGTGGTGATCGGTGCGGTGAGGTCGGCCTTCTTCTGCGTACCATAACCTACTACCACTACTTCTTCCAGCCCGGTGCTGGAAGATTCCAGCTGAATATGTAAAGTAGTACCGGTGATAGCGACCACCTGGCGCTTAAAACCTACCATCGACACAACAATGGAGTCTGCCCCGGGAGGCACAGAAAGGGTAAAAGCTCCTGCTTCATTGCTGGAGGTACCGATAACCGTACCTTTCACGCCTATGGAAGCCCCGATGACAGCTGCATTTTTGTCATCCGTCACAGTACCTTTTAAGATTTTGTTTTGGGCATTGGTGTTAAAATGGGCGATAATGGAAAGCACAAAGAAGATAAAAATTCTAAAGAACTTTTTTTTCATACGTAAAATTTAGTTTTTGGCTCGTTCCTGAATAAGTGGATCGTGGAAAAACAAAAGTAGGTCAGCCTGTCAGAAAAAGTTAATAAAACGCTACTTCATTACTACGTCTTATCCCGTAATTCTCTACTTTTATGGCAAAAGACACTACTACAATACTACTACATCAACCGGTGGAACCTGAAATATGACGAGGACCTTGCTTAATATGCTGTTTTTCTTCGGGCTGTTGTCAACATACTGCCATGCTGTACACGCCCAAAACGGAACAGGTATTCCCGCAGTGGTCAACTACACCAAATTCGATTATCACGGCGGCAGCCAGAACTGGGACATTGCACAGGACAAGCAAGGGGTCATGTATTTTGCCAACAATGAAGGACTGCTAAGTTTCGACGGCAGTCACTGGAAATTATACCCGCTGCCCAACAATACCGTGATATGGTCCCTGGCTATCAGCGATGACGGGAAAATCTATGTCGGAGGACAAGACGAAATAGGGTACTTCTCCCCCGGCCCGAATGGCATATTGACATATACCTCTTTAAAAAACAAAATTCCGGAACAGCATACCAGGTTCGCCGATGTATGGCATATTGCCATGATGGGCAACCGGATCTTTTTCCAGGCCGACGACCGCATCTTCGAATACAACGGTCAATCCGTCCGGGTACATCTGTCCGGTTCCCAATGGCTGTTCATGGCCCGCGCCGGCGACCGGATCTACGCGTCAGACCGGGTGGCAGGACTGATGCAATTGAACGAAGGCCAGTGGACGCCACTGCCGGAGAGTAAAAAGCTGGCGGGCGTGCTTATTGCCGGTATGGTGCCTGTCGGAAAAGACAGTGTTTTCATTGTGACGAGGACCAACGGTATCTTTTTATTGCATGATAATACCATCACCACACAAAATTTTACCGGGCATAATAATTTATATATCAACACCACCGCTAAAATCAACGACGCCGAATTTGCCATGGCCACTTCCTCCGGCGGATGCCTGGTAGTCAACATAAAAAATAATGAATGGCAGAGCTTTTCTGATGGACAGGGGCTTCAAAACAACAATGCATTGAGCATTTTCGTGGACGCCAACAGTAACCTGTGGACCGGATTAAACAGCGGGATCAGTTATATCAATTACAACTCCGCCATGAGGTACCTTCAGATCGGCAAAGCCAACAACCTGCCCGGATATTCCACACGGATATTCCATAACCGGCTGTATGTGGGTACTTCCAACGGGTTATACAGCGCGCCCTTGCCCGGCAATAGTGAAGTGCGTGTAACAAAAGATGATTTCTCGCTCGTCAAAAACACAGAGAACCGCGAAGCCTGGAACCTCCATGACATCAACGGGCACCTGCTGTTGGGCAATGACATCGGCAGTTATGACGTACAGGGCACCGAAGCCCATCTCCTTTCCGGTGGCACCGGCAGCTGGTATTTTCTGCCACTGTCTTCCGTATATCCGGCACAGGATATCGTTGTAGGCACCTACAACGGCCTGAAACGGCTCCGCTATGAAAGCGATAACTTTAAAGACGAAGGCAAAATGGACGGCCTGCCCGATTCCTACCGCTTTATGGCCCTGGACAACAACGGAGACATCTGGGCATCTCACCCCTACCGCGGCATTTATCGCTTCAGCTTATCACAAGACAAGAAAAAATACACGTCCCGGCTGTACACATCCAACGACGGGCTGCCTTCTGCGTTAAATAACTTCGTCTTCAAGATAAAAAACCGGATCCTCTTCGCCACCGCCCACGGCCTCTATGAATTTAATCCACAGACAAACCGGTTTTCCCCTTCGGCGTTCCTCGCTGCGGTGTTGGGCAACATAAAAATACACTACCTGACAGAAGACAAAGAAGGCAACATCTGGTTTAGCAACGAAAAAGGAACAGGGGTCATCCATTTTTTCCCTGCCGATGCCACCAGCAACCCAAATGTTATCTACTTCCCCGAACTGACCGGACAACTTCTTCCGAAGTTTGAAAACATATATATCTATAACCGGGAAAACGTATTCATTGGTTATGAAAAAGGCCTGATACACCTGGATTACAAAAGATATGCGGCAGCGAAACCCAATGTTACCATTCGTTTAGGTATGGTAAAATGTACCGGCAAAGCTGATAGTACCATCTTTGGCGGTTATCATCATGTTGGCGACGGGGAACTCCCCTCATTGCCCGCTGCCTTTAATGCCTTTCATTTTGAATACAGTTCCCCCTCCTACGAGTCCCGCAAAAGCATTGAGTACAGCTACCAACTGGAAGGCTATGACAGCGACTGGTCGGCCTGGGACACTAAAACGGAAAAAGATTATACAAACCTGTCAAACGGAAAATATATCTTCAAAATCAAAGCCCGCGACAACCAACACAATGAATCTGCTGTAGCGACCTACAGCTTTGTGATCAGAGCGCCCTGGTACAAAACCGTCTGGGCCATACTGGGCTACCTGTCCCTCTTCGCCGGCCTGATATGGCTGATACAAAGACACCAGCAGCATAAATTACTGGTACAACAGCAAAAGTTCGAGGAAGAGCAAAAAAGACTGAAATACATCCACCACCTGGAGCTGGAGAAAAACGAAAAGGAAATCATCAAACTTCAGAATGAAAAATTAGCACAGGAGATCCTGCTGAAGAAAAAAGAACTGGCCAATACCAGTATGCACCTGATGGAAAAAGCCGACACCCTCACCAAGATAAAGGAGAAAGTGTCCCGCCTTACCCAGGAAACGAACAATGACCACGATATCAAAAGCATCACTGACCTGATCAGGGACACGGAGAAGATCAATGCCAACTGGGATGCATTTGCCGCACATTTTGACGAACTCAATGATGGTTTCCTGAACAAACTGAAAAAACAATACCCGCAGCTCACCAATACCGATCTGAAGATGTGTACCTACATCAAGCTGAATTTAACCACCAAGGAGGTCTCCCAGCTGCTTAATATTACCGTCCGGGGTGTGGAAGTAAGCCGGTACAGGATCAGAAAAAAAATCGGCCTGCAAACGGAGCAGTCATTGAGTAATTTCCTGAACCAGATTTAAGCTGCATACAAACAGGAATTGCTGATCAATCCTGAATACTGTCATAAAAGGGATTAGTTTGCGGCGGCGGGAAGAATTTCTTCTATAATAGTGTTTTGCATCTTTCCCGGTTGTTGTAGTGTGATCATGTGACCGGCGTTATACCAGTACAGCTTTTTTTTGGGAGCTGTAACGCTGTTATAGAACTGTTCGGCCACTTCCGGATGTGTGATATAATCATCTTTGCCCAGCAGAAAATATAAAGGGCATTTGATTTCCTTTATTTCTGTTATCGGGTTGAAGTCATTATACTGCTTAATAACACTCATCCAGGGCCTTGCCAGTTTCAAATATTCTTCTTGCGGAGGAAGGGCTTTGTAAACTTTCTGTCCATGATAGGTGAACATCCATTTCCGCAGCAGGAAAATATCTTCTTCCCGCTCAAATGGATAATGGATAGATGCTATTTCGGTCTGCGCTTTCTGATCATCTCTTTTCTGCGCTTCTGATGTCACAAACCGGAGAGACAATTTTTCGCTTTCTCCCATGGCAATACCCGGGCTGATCAGGATACAGGCATAAATCAGTCCGGGAGCTTTGTCCGCTGCCTGTATAGCAAGGTATCCTCCCCAGGAATTACCGGCCAGAAACAGTTTTTTCCGGTTATAGTGTTGCAGGAGATGTATGATGACTTTCTGTACATCTTCGTGTATGGCAGCCAATAAGAGTGGAGCGTCAGGGCTTAGCGTCGCTGTTTTCCCTGTTCCTCGCTGGTCCCATTGCACAACGATAAAGTGCTTGCGAAGTTTATTGGTAAACCTGTCGGCGTAGGAAATGGCAGAAGCTCCCGGTCCTCCGTGCAACCACAATAACAATGGTGCATTACGATTATCTCCCTTCATAGTTATCCATTGCCGGAAATCTCCAATTTGTGCGGCATAAGCCGTATCTATGCCTTTTTGTGCGGTAAGCATGCTAAACCACAGGCATCCGCATACCATACAAAACAATGACTTGAAATTATTTCCCGGCAGCCACTTGAATAGTTGTACTGAATGACCCATAGGCATACTCGATAGCTTTGTTAAGCGAAAGATTTACAATACTATCGTAAAAATATCAAAATTCATAGCCACGGTTGGAGACACCCGGAGAAACAGTAATAACGGCATCTCCGGGTGGCCACCGGTATTACTGCACTACTACCCCACCAGGATTATAGTAATGGTTCAGTATCCAGCGATAATCTTTATCACTGGCCCAGAAGCTGGAGCCCCACTGGCACATGCCTCTGCCATGGCCGCTGGTGGCGCGTCCGGCGCAACGGGCATCAGAGATGCAGGGCCATGAACTGCCGGTGCCGCTATATCCGTCGCCACAGCCGGCATTGTTGTTTTCAGCGGAATACTCTGACCTGAAAATAGCGCCGTTCTGTGACAGGTAGACACCTGCGGTAGCACTGGCTGCATTGATGCAGGACGAAGCGGTCTGGCTGCCCCATACCTGTGAGCAGGTGGTACTGGAGATATCATAGTTGCTTTTTATCGGATGCAGCACATGCCATGCGCCGTAAGAGCGGTAAGCTACCGCGCCCGCCTGCAGGGAAGCGGCTTTCCAGCTGGAAATCCACTCGTTGTCAAGTCCTGTTCCGGTATAGGATTCCAGGCTCATGACCTGTACGCTGCTACAGGTAAGGCAGGAGCAGTTGAGCCCTACGCGGATACTGGCAGGCAGGCTCAATGCAGCAGCTGCCTTTCCGTTGGCCGCCATGCTACGTTCTGCAGCGACAGCCAACGCTTCGCGCTGTTGTGCATCGCCGGCTGTTCTGTCCAGCATTCCCTGGCTCAGGTATTCCACCTCTTCGTTGCCGGTCCTGCCATCAGCCTGCGCGGCCTGTGCTCCGGCATCACGGAGCGCGATCTTAAACGTATAGGCGCCGGGTATAAGGTAGAAATTCTTCAATACATGTGTAACGTACCCTGGCCTGGCAGCACTGAGGGTGATGGTTGCGGGTTTTACAGACAGATCGGCCGCAGGCGCTTCAACAGGGAAAGTGGTGCTGAAATAGCCCCTGCTGTCTGTTCTGGCCGTATGGCCGCCCAGGTCCAGCGCCACATCCGCCAGGGGCGCATGGGCGGTAGCATCGCTCAAATATCCGCTGATGGTGACGGTATTGGCATTTTCCGTGTTCCTCGCAGCAGCGGTATTCACCTGAGGGTCCAGGTGGACCTGCGCGCGGATAACGGAATCTTCACCGGCGGAGAAATAGGTTTCCAGTTGGTTATATCCCTGCCCGCTTATCACGAAAGTGAATTTCCCGTTGGTGGCCGGGAAGGATACCTCACCATTTTTTCCGGCTGTCAGCCGGCTTTCTTTTCCATCAGGCGCTTTCACCGTAATGGCAGCATCCGGGACGGCAAAACCGGTAACAACGTCTGTAACGGTGAACGATATACGGGTGGTTTTAGCATTGGACGGATGGTCCGGATTACCGGCAGTGTCCTTCTTTTCGCAGGAGCTGGCAATAGCGCAACCGGCGAGGGTGATCATCAGGAATTGTTTTCTCATGTATATGGATTTTGGGTTAAAGGTTTTTCAGGTCCGTGGAATCTATAAAATCTTCGTGCTGCTTCACTGAAACTACTACTTATGACTGCAACCGCATTTCCGGAGAGAGGATGTACATAAAACATAAAGGCGTGCCTGTAGTTCAGGCACGCCTTTATCATTAAAGACTTTTCGGGTTACGAGGATCAGTCCCAGTATTTCTCCCCTTTTTTCATTTTTTCAAGGGTAGATTCATAGTTCTTTTTCTCGTCGCCGTCAGCCTTGTTCATGGCTTTTTCTTCCCATACCAGGGCATCCGACTTTTTACCGGCTTTATACAGCAGGTTGGCATAAGTGTCCATAAAAGCAGGGATCTCATTGTCTTTGAAAGAACGTTTGCTCCATTCCAACGCCTCTTCTATGCATTTGGCGTCATTGCATTTTTCGAAGATGGTCCAGGCATATTCGTTCAGTGACTGTGGATCTGCTTTGTGGCCGTATTTTTTCATATAGGCCACGATGCTGGTCACAGCGTGGTCTGCATCTTTGGTAAATACGTAGTACCTGACTTTGGATTTCAGTATCAGCTCTTCTGCGATAGCAGGGTATTTGGCTTTCACATCTTTTTCAATGCCGGCCCAGTCCGGCGCAGTGTTGTCTTTGGTGCGCAGACGGGGATATACTTCTTCGTTGGCCGCAATCGCCAGTACTTTCTCTTCTGCTTTGCCAGCGCCCAGCACCTTGTTCACTTTGTCCGCATGATGCAGGAACATATCAAAACCCGGATCTTTGGAGCTTTGGGTGAATTTGCTCACAAAGTTGATATTGACAGGTGTATAGAGGTCTTTTTGTTGACTGAGATAATCTTTGGCCACCGCATTGGCATTGGCCTGATCATATTTTTCCAGCGCCAGGTAAGCCAGCTTACGCAGAAAAGCGGTATCTCTCTGGCCACCCTGGTATTTAGCCAGCTGCGGATAGTATTGTTTGGCCGGCTCCAGGGAAGCGGCACATCTTTCGATGAACTGCTCCGCGTCAGCACCGCCTACCTGGCGGTCTACGATCTGCCCGTCCGGTCCAAACACCAGGAAAGTAGGATAAGCGCGTATGCTGTAATCCTTTTCTATCTGCCGGGCGTCAGTATACCATTTTTTTACATCTTCACCGTCTTTGTCCGTTTGGTCCATCTGTACCTTTACATTGATGTACCGGGCATTCATAAAGTTGCCCACCGACTCCTGGGGGAAAATGTTGGCAGACATGTACTTGCAGGGACCGCACCAGGTGGTGTAACAGTCCACAAAAATGTACTTGTTCTCTGCTTTTGCTTTGGCTTTTACTTCAGCCCAGCTGGTGCCGTGCTCGAAATGCATGCCCTTATCCTGTGCTACAGCCATTAAAGGTAACCAGGAGGCTAACAAGAGGAGTTTCTTCATAACTAGTTGTGTGTTGGTTTAAGATATAGACCGAATTTAAGGGAATTTCATATATGGCCGGCCGTTATATCACCTATTCTTATCTAGGCACCGCAACGGGATAGCACCGTCCCACCGCAACGTTAAACGACATGAAACCATTATTTGTACCGGCATTTATGCTTATGGCCTGCCTGTTTTTCAGTCGTCTGCAAAAAGATGATAGCCAGGAATAGTGTAGTGGTCCTGAAATAGTTCAACAGAAAAAACTATTCCACCAATCCCAATGCTGTGAACATGCGTTCATAGATCGCTTTCACCACAGCATTTTTTTTAACATTGTAAGCGCCTGCATTCTCCACACCCCGGGCCGCTTCATATTTGATGGCAGCATAACGGTCACGGTCCTCCGCATGTTCCCGGAGCCAGTTACGGAACAGGATATGCCGGATGGCTTCGGGGCAATCAGGACTGAAAACATGCAGGTTCACCCGCGGGTTTTCCAGCCTGAGCATACGATGCTGGTACCACGAGGGCTCTCTGACTTCCAGCCGGTAGCCCAGTGTTTCAAGGGCAGGAACATACGCCTCTTCTCTCGAAGCATCAGCTACGGTCACGTCTATATCTATCACCGGTTTGGCCGGAAGCTGTGCCACCGCGGTGGAACCAACATGCTCTATATGCAGGGCTGTTGTGCCGAGGGCCTGTTGCACCGCAACTTTCAGCTCTTCAAACAATACAGGCCACTGCGAATCATAATCTTCAATGTGGATTTGTTCTTTCCTGGGAACCCCTTGCACCCAGGGCACTTCATTAGGGTCAGATTCCACCTGGTGAATGATATCAGCCACAGCAAGCGACGAAGGAATATTATACAGGTTACGGTCAACAGACATCTTCTTTTCTATTTTCCTTGCAAAATACAAATATCTCAATAGGCAAAAGGAATGATAGCATTTTCAGGCATTATCCCTTCTTTAAAACTGCTATTGACTTAGCCTTCACTGTTCATGCGACCTGTCCTTTCACCGCCGGTTTACGGAACACGGTAGGGCTCACGCCATGATGCTTTCTGAACACCCTGTTAAGATGGCTTTCATCGGTGAACCCGAACTCGTCAGCGATCTGGCCTATCGTCAGCGCACTGTTGAGCAGCCGCTGTTCTACCAGCTTAATCCGGTACTGGCTGATATACTGTTGCAGTCCCACACCGGTAAACTTCTTAAAATATTCGCTCACATAGTTGCCGGAAAGATGGAAACTGGCGGCCAGGTAATCCATTTTTAATTTATCCGGTTCCCCGATATGCGTATGTATATGTACCAGCATGCTGTTGATCAGTGGTTCTTCGGTCTCATGGCGGGAACTTTCCCGGCTGCTGTCGGCCACATTGCGGGCCAGTATGTTGAGCAACAGCGAGATAAAATGTTGCATATTCTCCTGGTAGTGTTCCTTCTGCTGCTCATGTTCTTCAATCATGCTGTGTATCAGCTGCCCGATAATACGGTGGTCTGCCGGATCGGTGATCTGTATACACTGAAAGCGGTTGTGCTGAAAGAATATGTGCTCCAGTTGTTTCAGCCACCGGAGCGCACGCTCCTGGTCCTGTGCCTGTTTATACTGGGAGATAAATATCTCAGAGAAACGGATCGAACAGAAACGTGTCGGTGTTTCGCTGTGAAATCCCCGGCAATCCAGGGGCGTAAAAAGGAAGGTATCACCCTGGGAAAAAGTCAGTTTGTTCCTGTTCACCTCGCGGGAACCGCTGCCTTCCAGTATATGCACGATCTCAAAAAAGTGATATACCAGTGGTAGTTTCTCCCACTGCTCTTCTGCTGACACCTGTAAATCGAACGGCCGGTACAGTAATTTTTCCATACCTGTAAATATACAGAATAAACCCGGGTATATACCTCCGCCACCAGCGCCGCCCTTCCTAATTTTGACTTGTCAATAAAACAAAAAACGATATCAACATGAACAACAATAACATCACCGCCACAGCGATCATCACAGGCCAACAACAATATTTCACCACTGCCGACGGGGTACGCATTGCCTGGCAGCTGGACGGCGAGGAAGATAAACCAGTGGTGGTACTGTCTAATTCCATTGCTACGGACTATCACATGTGGGATGCGCAGATAGCCGCATTCACGCCGCATTTCAGAGTTTTACGTTTCGACACCAGGGGCAACGGTGCTTCCGGTTCACCGGCCGGCGACTATTCAATAAACCGTATGTCCATAGACGTTATTGAACTGCTGGACCACCTCGGCTTCGACCGTGTTCATTTCATCGGCCTGTCGCTTGGCGGCTTTATCGCCCAGTACATCGCCATTCATATGCCGGAAAGAATAGACAAACTGATACTGGCCCATACGGCCGCGCATCTCGGCCCGCAGGACGGCTTCAACAACAATATCAAATCCCTCCGGGAGCATGCCGACATGGCGCCATTTGCACAGATGTTCATCCGCAACTGGTTCCCCGAAAAACTGATCTCCGCCAATGACGCCCGCATACAGCCTTTCCGGGAAGTGATACTGGCCATGTCCCCCACCGGGCTGGCAGGCTCTTTCGCCGCCGTACGCGATAGCGATCTTCGTAACACAGCCCCGTTAATTACCCACCGTACACTGGTCATCGGAGGAGACAACGACACCGTTACCTTACCGGAACACAGCGTCTACCTCGCAGAATCCATTCCGGACGCACAGCTGGTCATGCTGCCCGCCGTACACCTGTCCAATGTGGAACTGGCGGAAGATTTCAACCGCATCGCACTGTACTTCCTGCAATAAAATTAGCTATCTTGGTGGCCATTGTCAGCTATGGAGACACCACTGATCGACCAGGAACTTTTACTCGAACGCTTCGACGGCAAAGGCGGATGGACTTTCATCCGCCTTCCCGACGTGCCCAAAGGCCAACAGGGCTACTTCGGTATGCGCAAAGTACACGGCTTCATTGATCAGTATGAGCTGCCTCCCTGCAACCTGATGCCTTTTAAAAAAGGCGTCATGATGTTGCCCGTAAAAGCCGCCATCCGCAAACAAATAAAGAAAGAAGCCGGCGACCGCGTCAGGTTGATACTATATCCGGCCGGGCAACAAACCAAAGAAATCATTCCCGGCGACTTTATGGAATGCCTCCGCGACGAACCCGCCGCGCTGCGCAACTTCCAGGCCATGCCACCTGCCGATCAGGAAAAATGCCTGCAATGGCTGATGGAGGTAAGTGTGCCCGATGCCAGGATACAACGCATGGCAGACGCGATCAATCATCTCGCAGAAGGCAGGAGTTATCTCGGTACAAAAATCAAATAATCAACTTATTCAGGTAAAGGACTGGCAAACCGCTGGATAGCCGGATTAAAATCAATCATGCGAGATGTCACGGTTATTCATCTGTTTGCGCATATCTTCGAGGATCTTGTTAGCCTCATCATAACGCGCATTTACAATTGGCAAAGTTCTCCTGACATAAGAACTGATGGCTGTATCTTTTGCATTGGAATATTGGGCCAGTCTTTCAGCTGTCCGTTTCTGTTCTTTCACCATCCGTGTAATATAAGCCCGGTCCATGTTATCGCGGTCACGCAGCAACCCAATCTCATCCTGGTCATCACGGCTCAGCTGCGGCGCCAGTGTGGAACCCTCCTGACGGGCGATCTCCTGCAACAGCAAGGTGGAAGCTGTCCGTTCCTTCACAATATCGGCACCGAATTTTTTCACCCTGGGGTCTTTGGCTTTCTGGGCAGCCAGTTCGCCCAGCTTGATTTCTTTCAGATCAGACGCGGCCATATGACTAAGGAAACTTCGCTCATCCGCCGGCTCCCCGCCTTTTTCGTGCGTAGCGGCGGCGGTACTGTCACGGCCCTCTGCCTGTTCCGGTTTATGCTGCTGGCCGCAGGCCATCAGCGCTATAGCCAGCACAGGAATACAAAGCTTTTTCATAATCACGGTTTTTTAAAAAAGCCTCAATTGGGATGCCAGTTGTAACAAGGTCTGTCATCGGGCTGTTTATTTACGGAGCAGGCGGTTATTAACAATTTTTTCCAGTACCTCCTCTTTCTGGTACTTGCTCATAGGCACCTGGAAAGACGCTACGTGCAGGATATTTCCTTCGATAGCCCCGATATGTTGTATGTTGACAACATACGATTTATGCGGCTGAATAAACTGCTGTGCCGGCAGCATCTCCACCACCGATTTGAGGGTGGCATGGGTCAGAATTTTTCTGTCTGTCGTATATACGGCCACGTAGTTTTCCAGCGCTTCTACAAACAAAATATCCTGGTACTGTACCTTCTCCAGTTTTTTGTCTGACCTGATGAAAAAGTAGGGAGACACACTTGTCTGCTGCGCTGCGAAATAATCGTAGGCTTTGTTCGCCGCTTTCAGGAAACGCTCAAAAGAGATCGGTTTCAGCAGATAGTCCAGCACGTCCAGCTCAAAACCCTGCATGGCATAACGTTCATAGGCGGTGGTAAAAATCACCTTCGGTGGCTGCGGATAATTCTTCAGAAACTCAATACCGGAAATGTAAGGCATTTCAATATCCAGCAGCAGCAGGTCTACCGGCTGTTGCTTCAACACGGTGTTTAACTGCACCGCATCTTCGCAAACCGCTACAACCTCCAGGAAGCCTGTTCGCGCGGCATATCCCATGATGCCTTTGGCGGCAAGCGGTTCATCGTCTGTGATCACACAACGTATAGTTACCGGGTTCATGTCTGTAAAGTGAGTTTTAATGCTGCCACAAATTCGTGTTCTTTTATTCCCGCGGAAAACTGATGCCTGCCCGGGTACAGCAGCTCCAGCCGCCGTTGCAGGTTCTCCAGCCCTATTCCCTTTTCCCGTTCGATCGCCAGCCCGTCGATCTCCGGCGCCACAAGCGGAATGGAATTATGGATGTGAAACCAAATATCTCCGTCCTGCTTGCGTAGTTCCAGTTGCAGCAGATAATCACCGCCAATATATTTAAAAGCATTTTCCACCAGTGGCAGAAACAGCAGCGGATATACTTTTTCGTCCTGCAGCTGCTCGTCAAAATACAGCTGCAGCCGCAGGCGGGGCGAGGAACGTATTTTCTGCAGGTCAATGAAACGTTGCATGTATTGTATCTCCTGGCTGATGCCCACCATCTCCTGCTGATCATACAACTGATAACGCAAAAGGTCCGCAAACTGTTCCACTGTTTTTTTGGCGGCCACCACATCATCGTCCATCTGGAAATAAATCGTGTTCAGCGCATTAAACAGGAAATGCGGATGATACTGTGCCCGCAGGAATTTTAATTCCGTGTCCAGTTTATCATTGGTGATTTTTTCCAATTGCAGTTTATTTTGAATATACGCCTGTAGATAGGCACTGCTTCTTCTTATTCCGTAATAAATCAGGGCATAAAGCAACGGGACCGTGTTAATATCAACCAGGTCATACCATTGCAGGCCGTTGTCTGTCAACGCCACCAAGGGTGTCAGGAAGATGTTCTGCACCACCAGGTTGAGCAGGAACACGCCCAATAGCTCCTTCGCGATGCGCCTGGTGGAAAAGTTATCCTGCCACCGTTGGTCATAGTAGGCCATCAACCGGTTGTAAGCCCATATGAACATGTATCCCATGCAGATGCTGAATGCCATTTCCATCCCGTTCAGCCCCCACGACCGCTGCCAGAAGGCCATGCCGGTAACGCTGTCTGTCAGCAGGCGGATCGTAAAGTACGCCAGTAGCCCATATAACGCGGGGAATATATATTTCATGAAAAACTTCATGTCGCTGGTACTGTCTGTGGTTGTAAAGAAAGGTTATCCACTGTTTCTGCCACAGGCTGCCGGCGCGCTGCCGGCTTCATCCCGAACAGAAAGCGCATCGGCGCATAAGGACGAATAAACAGATGGAAGATACTCATACTTATCATGAAAGTGACCACTACGGTAAAAATATATTTCAGCCCGATATCCTCGTGCAAGGGGGCCAGATAGTAAGTCAATATCACAATCACCGTCTGGTGCAGAATGTAAAACGGATACACCGCCTCGTTGGCATACCCCAGCACCCTGCTCTTCCGGTTCAGGTACCGTTTGCCATATCCTACCGCGGTAAATACCCACATCCAGGCGCTGACAACCGCCAGTGCGGTGTAACACCAGCCTGCCGGTCCATGCCAGCCATGCGCCGGCTCCAGGCTGTTCCAGCGGAAATAATTGATGGCGACAATACTGACAAAAGCCACCGCAAAGGAGCTGCGGCGGTTCCGCTCCAGGCTGTCCATCAGCAAGGGGTTGGCGATGCACACAAAACCCGCCACCAGGTAAAGCAGCCAGTAAGGGAAATAGGCATAGTCATGGACCAGGTCATTGGTTTCCCCGTACATACGGGCCAGGAAAGCATGACAGATCACGCTGGGCACTATCAGCAGGTATATCCGTTTACCAGTGGCCAGCGTATTCAGTTTTTGCAGCCATTTTTTCCCTGCGGGAGATGACCACCACACAAACAAGGGCGCACAGAGGATGTCATATACCAGCAGGTAACAGATGAACCAGAGATGATGCCAGCTGATATTGCCTTTAGGATAGGCGCCGGTACGGAACATCTCCGCATAAAAATGCCAGAAATTGCCCTGATAGCCCTGTGTGACCCGCTCCAGGTACACCTGCGGCGGAACGATCACCAACATACCCAGCAGCAGCGGCACAAACAACCGGCGGAAGCGCAGACCCAGAAAACCACTGCCGCTGCGGCTTTGTAACATATAATAACTCACCGTCCCGGAGATAAAAAACAACAGCGGCATCCGGAACCGGTGCAGAAAATCATTCATTTCCAGTAAAACATGGCTGGTAGCGTTATTTTTGATATGCCATTCCCAGTAAGCCACATAAGGCATCGCGGAATGGAAAAACAACACTGCGGCAATGGCAATGATCCGCAGCCAGTCCAGGTAAGTTTGTCGGGAAGAGGTTTGCATAAATATCAATTTTACACAAACCTACCCGTTGACAGGGCCATGGTAAAAGATATTTGACATGTGGACGATTTCGGGCGGTCAACAGACAAAGCAGCCTCAGCTGCTTGCACGGGCAACTGCGAAAGCCTGTACAAAACGGAGCATTTTTTCCAGCTGAAACCCTCTGCGGCTGTCCAGGTGCCATTTCAGCTCCCCGTTTTGCACAATTTGCAGCCAATAATGAGGAGGTGTTTCCCGTAGCCCTTTTCCCTTGATGCCGTCATACTTCCGGACCTCCATTACGGTGCCGGCTATACTAAAATAACGGTTCCGCCGACGGAAATACTGCACATATTCCACCTTCAGCCGGTCACCTTCTATGCTCAGCACTGTGGTAAAGCTGCAGACAACAGCAGCGGCACAGACGCCCGTCAACAGCAATAAAAAAATCACCACGTCTTCAGCATCGCCTTCAAACAAGGCAATCAACAAGACAATTGTGGCTGGCGATAATAATAATATCCAGGAAACAAGTTTGTTGGCCCAATACAGATCCCGGGCCCAGGCGGATTCCATCACAACAGGTTCTTTCATGACGCATCGTATAGGGGTGACCGTGAATTTACGGAAAATAGCGTCATGTTGCCATTTGTTATTTTAGTTCATTACGTGTAAATTACCCTCAATTAAGCTATCCTATACCATGAATGACTTGCAGAAAGTGACCGACCTGCACGCGGCCGGAGCTATTATCAGACACCTGTCACCCTTTGCCAGCCTTACTTCACACGAAAATGGCTTTGAGTTGCCCGCCTCCATCCTCCAGCAATGGGTGAAACCTTACTATATGAATGTCGGTTCAGGGAATGATGAATGGATTGAGCCTTTCTACCAGGTTAAATCATTGATTACACACGACTTGACAACTTTATTACTGGGTGACGCCAATTGGCAGACAAGGAAAGTAGGCGCTTATTTTGCCGCGGTGAACCAATACACCGACCTGGAAGATATGATCGGCACACTTTTCCTGAAAAGCGAACTGAGTTGCGTGGGCAGCATGTACACCCTGGTACTGGCCAGCTTCAACAGCAACAAAAGTGTCACCTACCTAGACAAATATCTCCACTACTACCTGAAAAGGCCCGAGCTTCATTTTGATCAGCAGGCCGCTATGGAAGCCTCCCTCTACCTGGATGCGATCAATGGCACAGATCATACCAGCCGGCATTTCCCCCACTGGGAGAAACTGCGCCAGCAATGGATGCATGCTTTCGGGCTTTCCCTTCAATATCTCGAAGAACAACTGGCTGTCATCAAGCACCTGCGAAACTGATGTTATGAAGACATACATTTTATAACACGTTTTTTTATTTTTATCGGATGGTTCTTACCATCCAGATAAAATAAAAATTCCGTTATGAAAACAGGCATTCTGATACTAGTGGCCGTCACCTGGCTCTGCTCCGCCTTTGCAGGCACCATCAATATCGCAGGCCGGGGCGCCAAGGGAGATGGCCATACAGACAACACCGCCATCATTCAACAGGCCATCCGCGACTGTCGCCAGGGTACGGTCATCATCCCGGCAGGCAACTACCTCACCGGACCGCTCACACTGTCGTCTGACATCCGCGTTTACCTGGAGTATGGTGCTGTCCTCACCGGCATCGCTGATATGGCCCTTTATCCTAAGCCCGCCAGGGGCGGCGCTCCGGCGCTCCTCTACGCCGCCGGCGCATCCAATATCATCCTCTGCGGCGAAGGCACCATCAACGGCCAGGGCGATCATGCCGCTTTCCAGCTGGGCGATGATAGTAAAACCGGCGCCATCCGCCCTATGCTGCTGCATTTCGATCACTGTCAGCATATTGAGGTCAAAGACCTGCATATCCGCAACGCTGCCTACTGGGTGCAGAAATACGAAGGCTGCAACGATGTCAGCCTCCGCGGCCTGAAAGTCTACAGCCACGGCAACTTCAACAACGACGGCATCGACATCAGCGGCAGCTCCAACGTCATCATTTCCGACTGCAACATCGATACCGATGATGATGCCCTCTGCCTCAAAAGCGATATCAACGCCTCCTGCGAAAACATTACCATCAGCAACTGCCTCCTGCGCAGTAACTGCAACGCACTTAAATTTGGTACCGGCTCCTTCAGCGGCTTTAAAAATATCACCGTCAATAATATCGTTATTCATAAAGCATCCGAAGAAAACCGCCGCCACTGGAAGAAAAGTTTTCCATGGATGGGCATCACCAACGACACCAGCGTTATCGCCGGTATTGCGCTGGAAGTAGTGGATGGCGGCAGCATGGACCAGGTCATTATCTCAGGCGTTTCCATGCAGGACATCCAAACACCCGTTTTCATTCGCCTCGGCGACCGGAAGAAAGGTCCCAGCAATACCGTCAGCACCCTGAAGAACGTCATCATCAGTAATATTATCGCGCGCAGCGCCAGCCGGCTCAGCTCCTGCATCTCCGGTATCCCCGGCCACCCGGTGGAAAATGTGACCATCAGCCATGTGCGTATCATTGCGCCTGGCGGCACGCCAACCGGCTATGCTACTGCTGTTCCGGAAAATGCATCCGCCTATCCGGAAAACCGGATGTTTGGCACCATCCTGCCGGCAGCCGCGTTTTATGTGCGGCATGCGAAAAATATTTCCTTCGACGACGTACAGGTGCAAACGCAGGAACCCGATGCCAGACCCACTTTCCTGCTGAACGACGTCACCGGCTTTGAAACAAACCGCTGCCGGCTCAATGGTGCTCCCGCCATGGTCGTCAACCAATAACATAAAAACTGAATCGCTATTATTACATGATCAACACATGCTGCAAATGGCTCACCGGAGCCTTACTGGGCATCGCCCTTTATACCGGTAACGTACAGGCACAGGCCCCGGCGTGGGACAGTACCCATCGCCCCGGAAAATACAAGGAACTGGTGGCGAAGTTCAATACGGAAAAAATCACCCGGAAAAATTTCGTGTTCCTGGGCAACAGCATCACCGCCGGCACCGACTGGGGCAAGCTGTTGTCGCTCCCCAATGCGGTCAACAGAGGCATTTCAGGAGATATCACCTTCGGGGTACTGGAACGGCTCAACGAAGTAATTGCCGGCAAGCCCGCTAAAATATTCGTCCTTATAGGCATCAATGACGTATCCCGGAATATTCCTGACAGCGTCATTCTCCGTAACTACAAAACCATTATCAGCCGTATCCGCAAAGGCTCCAGGAAAACACAGATCTATTTTTATACCTTGTTGCCGGTGAATGCGGCTTTCAACAAATTCAAAAACCACTATGGTAAGGATGAACACATCCTTTGGCTGAATGAACAAATCAGGCAACTGAAAGGCAGCCACGTTACCATCATCGATCTCTATCCGCATTTTCTCGACGCAGACAAACATCTCAGGGCGGAACTCACGATGGACGGGCTTCACCTCAAACCAGAAGGGTATGCGGTATGGGCCGATGTCCTGCAAAAAGGCGGCTATCTGCACTAACTGATATTCAAACATTTGCAGACTGCGGGACCAATCATCGTCCCGCAGTTTTTCTCCGTCACGGTATCATTGTTTTAATGTAAATTACACCGCATCGTTACGCCTTTCTTTTATATACCTGCAACCGTCCTCATTTTATTTAACGAACGAAACATGAAAAATTTTCTCCTAGCCGGCCTGTTGTTAGGCTGCACCGCCGGCGAAGCCTTATGCCAGCAATCCGATACCGTTGCCACACTGGCGCAGCGTACCTTTCAGGAAGCTGCCACCGTGACCAAAAAACAACAACGCCTTTGGGGCATCAACCTCTACGGACCGATGCTGCTTGTGAACCCGGCCACCCGGGAACTGTACGCCAATATGCCTGACAGCTCCGGCCATCTGCAAAAGCAGGGTGATATCTATGTCGGGAAACTGCCCGCCAAGATTAATACCGCCAACACCGCCACTCAGTGGGAAGGACGCAACTGGGCCATGATTGAGTTGCCTCTGCCCACCGACCGTGACGAACGGGTCAACCTGATCGCCCACGAATTGTTTCACCGGTCGCAACCCACGCTGCATTTCAGGCTCACGAATCCGGCCAACAACCATCTTGATAAAAAAGACGGGCGCATTTTCCTGAAGCTGGAGCTGGCTGCCTTACAACAGGCTATTGCGGCTACGTCTCCCGCCGCCAGGCAGGAGCATCTGTTGCATGCGATGACGTTCCGCCATTGCCGTTATGCACTGTATCCCGGCGCAGACACTACGGAAAATGCACTCGAGATGAACGAAGGCATTGCAGAATTCACCGGCATGATGATCTGCAACCGCGACAAAGCCGCGGCCATCAAACATTTCGATAAAAACCTGTACAACTTCCTGCATTACAATGCCACTTTCGTACGGTCGTTCGCGTACCAGACCATCCCCATGTACGGTTACATGCTGTCCCAGCTGAAACCGGGATGGAACCGGCAGCTGAACAGCGATTCAAAGCTGACGCCATTTCTCGTACAGGCGTTTAGGTTATCCATTCCTGCCGACGTAAAAACCGCTGCCGCCACCTATGCACGGGAGTACAACGGCGATGCCATTACGCTGGAAGAAACTGCCAGGGAAAAGAAAATACAGGAACAAATTGCCGCCTATACGAAGCTGTTCATTACACAACCACACACTGAACTGCGGTTTGAGAAAATGAACATCTCCTTCAATCCGAGCAATATTATACCCATAGACGACTACGGCACCGTATACCCTACCATGCGCATATCCGACACCTGGGGCATTCTCACCGTTACCGAAGGAGCGCTCCTGAGCGCAAAATGGGACAAGGTGAATATCGGCCTGCCTGCCACTTTCACAGACCAGCTGATCACCGGCCAGGGCTGGAAGCTGGAACTCAGTAAAGGCTATAGCCTGGAAAAAGATGCCGCCGGCAACTTCGCGCTGAAAAAACAATAATATGCTGAAAAAACGGCGTCCACAGCGGATGCCGTTTTTTTTTACCTAAATAAAAGATATTTTCATCCTTTATTATAGGAAGAATACTTACTTTTGTCCTGCATCCTTAGGACAGCCGCTAACGTGGGCTTCTAATTAAGGACAAAAATGTATTTATTTATATGAAAACAAAGAGAGACATCTCCTCACTTGCCGATATACAACTCATGGTAGACAGTTTTTATGGGACGGTCCGCGAAGACGAACTGCTGGGGCCTATCTTCAACCATCTCATACAAGACCGCTGGCCGGAGCACCTGGAAAAGATGTACCGTTTCTGGGACACGGTACTGCTGGACAGCCACACCTATCATGGTGCGCCTTTCCATCCGCACGCCACCATGCCGGTCAACAGTCTCCATTTCAACCGCTGGCTACAGCTGTTCCACGCAACGGTCAACGGCCTCTTTGAAGGCGCCAAAGCGGAAGAAGCCTGCTGGCGCGGCGAAAAAATGGCGCAGATGTTCCTCTCCAAAATTGAATATTATCAGGGCCAGCCACCGCTGCGTTAGCGAAGACAGGCCTGTATACCTATAAAAAAGCACTGACCGGCAACAACTGCCAGCTGTAAAAACAGGAATGGCCGGTAAAGCTTCCGGGGGGTAGCTTCTGACCGGCCATTTATCCAATTCTCACGATGGATCCGTTCTAATTATTTTATGTTTGTCTGACTATTTGTTTATTTAGTCGTGGCCCCGCCCATGGCCATTGCCGTTACCACGGCCTCTGTTACCATTGCCATTACCATTTCCGTTGTCACGGCCCCTCTCATCGTCATTTTTCCATCCATTGCCATTGCCGTTGCCATTGTTTCCTTTGCCATACATCGGATGCCCTTTTACCACATAGTATTTGCTGTCCCTGCTGTCGCGGATGATATCCTGCTTGCCATACCAGCCCGGTCCCTTGTAACGGGCATAACGGCCACGGTACACGTCAGGGTGCAGCCAGGGCTGAGCATCATTGATCACTACCTTATACCCCCTGTACACATCAAAATGGTATCTGGTTGGCAAAGTGGGCGAGAACCGCCAGCTGTTGCCATTCAAATAAACATACTGACGCCGGGGAATATCATAGTACACATCAATGTCCGGGAAATAATAATATTGCGCATAATCATAACCTACCGGCCCCCATACCGGCTGGTTGCCTATATTCACATTGACATTGAGTCGCACCTGGGCCTCCAATGGCCTGCTAAACGCTAACACACTGATAATCAATAAAGCAAGAAATGATAGCTTTTTCATGATCGCGTGATTTTATCATGATAAAGACAAAGGTAGTGCCAGTTTGAAAATGCTTAATTTTCACCACAATGGACCAACGAAAAATACTAACAGACTTTATCACTTATTACTGTGACTTGTCTGATAAAGACCTTGAAGCCGTGCTCCGGCATTTCGCTTTCAGGGAGGTGCCGGCCAATACAGTCCTCCTGAGAAGAGCTCAGCTATGCGATATGCTTTCGGTAGCCATAAAAGGGCTGTTCAGGCTCTACGCTATAGACGACACAGGAGATGAGACCACTACCTGGCTTGTATTTGAAGACACGCTTGTCATGGAGCCTGCCAGTTTTCTCACCAGGCAGCCTAGCCGCTATTATCTGCAGGCCCTGGAAAATTCAGTCATGGCCAGTATTTCCTATGACGAGTTACAGGTGCTCTACCGCACTATTCCCGGCTTTGAAGCATTCGGCCGTAAACTGATGGAAGAAGTACTGGTCGGCACCATGTGCAGGGCCACGTCCCTGTTGCTCGACAGCCCACAGGAAAGATATAACCGGCTGCTAAACCACGCTGCCTATATACAACGGGTACCGCTTAAATACCTCGCCTCTTTTATCGGTGTCACTCCTTCTTCCCTTAGCAGGATGCGCCGCCGTATGCAAAATTGAGCCTGTATTAATTGCCCCGGGACAATTAATGCAGGCCGACATCAAAAGAATTTTGCAATAGTAAAACTGCTATTATCATGACAACATTAACCGCACTTATTACCGGCGCCAATCGCGGCATCGGACTGGAAACCGCGCGCCAGTTGCTCAAAAAAAATGTACGGGTTATCCTCTCCTGCCGCGATGCGGCGAAAGGCCAGGCTGCCGTACAGCAACTCCGGGAAGTTTCCGCTCATATCAGTTTCCTCCCCCTGGACATTGCCTGTCCTGAACAGGTTGCAGCCGCTGCCGACCAGGTGACACAACAATACGGCCACCTCGATATACTGATCAACAATGCAGCGATTACACATGTAGCGGGTACCGCTTTACCGAAGGAGCGAATAAGCAATACCATCATGCATTCAAATATAGCAGACATCAAAGCCGTCTTTGATGTAAACGTATGGGGCACACTGCAGCTCACACAAGCCCTGTTTCCCCTGCTGCAGCAAAGTCCCGCTGGACGCATTATCAATCTGAGCAGCGAACTGGGCAGCATTCAGCTGCAGGCCGACACTTCTTCCCCCATTTATCACGTTAAAAAATTCGCCTACAACAGCTCTAAAACGATGGTCAACCTGCTGACAGTGTATTTACAGGAAGCCCTCCGTAACACCAACGTACGCGCCTATACTGTCAGCCCGGGGTGGGTAAAAACCGATATGGGCACGGCTGCCGCTTTTCTTGAGATACCGGAAGGGGCCAGGATTATTGTGCAAGCCGCACTGGAAGACGTTCCTACCAACCGGTTCTTTACCCATCAATGGCAGGAGATACCCTGGTAATATTGAAAAATATTAACAATAGCGTTGTATTTTGTATACATGAAACTCCGCGCTATCAGCTATCTGTTATCAGGCTCGTTGTTGTGCTGCTGCTACAGTTATGCACAACAACCAGCCTTCAGGGTCATCGCCTTTTTCACGGCAGCCGAAGATGCGGCTCATATCAGCTTCGTCCGGGAGGCCAACCAGTGGTTTCCGGAGATGGGCGCCCGTTATCATTTCACTTATGATACTACCAGCAACTGGCAAAACCTGAACCATCATTTTCTCTCCCGCTACCAGGTAGTATTGTTCCTCGACACCAGGCCTGAAAAGCCAGCCCAGCGGAAAGCTTTTCAACATTATATGGAAAACGGCGGCGCCTGGATAGGCTTCCATTTCGCCGCCTTTGCACTAACGCCTTCTGCCGTACCACAAAACTGGAATTGGTACCATTACACTTTCCTCGGCTCCGGTTCCTACGTTAGCAATACCTGGCGGCCCACTACGGCGGTATTGCGTGTGGAAAACCGCCGGCATCCGGCCACCCGCGGCCTTCCGGCGCAGTTCCAGGCGGCGCCTAACGAGTGGTACCGTTGGAGCGGGCACCTTCGGCAAAACAAGGATATCACGGTGCTGGCATCCATTGACAGCAGCAGTTTCCCCCTGGGTACCGGCCCTAAAGCCAGTGAGATATGGCATAGCGGGGACTACCCGGTTGTATGGACCAACCGCAAATACAGAATGGTATACTTCAATATGGGCCATAACGATATGGACTATGAACACGGTACCCAACAAACGTTATCGCATACCTTCGGCAGCCCTTCCCAAAACCTGATGATACTTCAGGCACTGTGGTGGCTGGGTACCCGCAGGGATACCCTCATTGCTCTTCGAGGCCGCTGATATTCTTCCTCATTTTGTTGCCGGGTACGGACAAACCCGCTGCTTAATTCCTTCCAAACACCGTCCAACAGGAAAGGCATCCGCTTTGCAGAGAGATTTTAACAAACTTTTGTCACAACATGCAGACGTATCCGCAGATTCTCATAGCCGACGATGACCCCGAAGATGTATTTATCATGGAAATGATGTGTAAAGAGCTTGCTTTTACTGAACACATCCATTTTGTCCAGGACGGCGTAACGGCCCTGGAATACCTGGACACTTTGTTGGAGAAGCCTCTCCCCTCCCTTATCATTCTGGACCTGAATATGCCCCGTCTCACGGGCACGCAGACACTGGAGCTGCTCAAACAACATCCGCGTTATCATCCTATCCGGGTTATTATCTATTCTACTTTTCTGAATGAGATTCAGAAACAACAATGCATCGACCTCGGAGCGGAGGCCTTCGTGATCAAACCGGACACCTATGAAGAAGGATTAGAGATCATGCAACAGTTCCATGATTGCAGCCTCGGCAATTATTCCTTTCCGATAGCCAGCTGATCAGCGAAGCATAAATTGTTTACGGAAAGCAGATGGATTAATTCCACGGTGTTTCCTGAACAATCGTGTAAGATGGCTTTCATCTGTGAAACTCAGCTCCGCGGCAATCTCGTTGATACGGCGATCGCTGTGTTTTAAACGGGTCTCCACCAGCTTCAGCTTATAACGCATGATGTAATCCTGCAGGTTTTCTCCCGTATGCTTTTTAAAATAACGCCCCAGGTAACTTAGCGATATATGAAAATGTTTGGCGATGACAGCCGCCCTTAAAGCCTGCGGTGAATAAATATGTTCCTGTATATAATCGATGATGTCCAGTACAGGCGTAGCCGTATGGTCGCCTATCTGCGCAGGCAGCTTCATGGCTATATTACGGGCCACCAAAGTGATAATGGTATTGACCAACTGCCTTACTACTTCGCTGTGGTATAAAGGTTTACCTGCCTGCTCCTGCATCAGCCCCGCCACCAGGGCAGGTAACAGCTGCTTGTCCGGCTCATGGTATACAATACAGCCCGGCCGGTGACTGGCATGTTCGAGAATAAATTCCATCCGGTGCGTCCACTCCTGTGTGTATAACAGCGCGGTATCCTGGTTTTGCAGATATATCTTGTTAAACCGGAGAAAGAAAAAATGTGTCCTTTCCGCTACTTCCAGCAGATGTTTGTCTTCTGGTGTCACCAGGAACAAATACCCTTTGCGGTAAGGAAACTGGTTGTTGTTGATAAATTGCTGCCCGCTGCCTTCCACGATATATATCAACTCAAAAAAATTATGCCCGTGCTCCACCTGCGGACACTCCTCTGTTATAATCTCCACTATCTCAAAGGGCTGATGAATGTTTTCTTTTGCCATGATATCCGTCGGTTTATTACAAAAAAACAGAAAAAAAGTACAATGAAACAACCAACCAAATTGTACAATTTTACGTCATCAAAATTAACCTAACGGCAAATCATCAACAAATGAAAGTATTGATTGTACTAGCACACCCGGAGCCCCGTTCCCTGAACGCCTCCCTGAAAAACGCTGCGGTAGAGATATTACAGCGCCATGGCCATGAAGTTGCAGTAACAGACCTCTACCAACAGCAATGGAAGGCGGAGGCAGGCCGGCAGGACTTTCCGGCGCTTCCTGCCGATGAAAGACTTATTTATAACACCATTTCAAAAAAGGCCTTCCTGGAAAACCAGCAATCACCGGATATTACCGCGGAGCAGGAAAAAATAAAATGGGCTGATGTGATCCTGTTACAGTTTCCGTTATGGTGGTTCGGCATGCCGGCTATCCTCAAAGGCTGGATAGACCGCACTTTTACCAATGGCTTCGGCTACGGCACCGGCGGCCGCTATGGCAACGGTACCCTTAAAGACAAAAAAGTGATGTTGATGATCACCGCTGGCGCTGCTGCAGCACCGCTCGGCCCACAAGGTATCCACGGTGATATTATTGACCTCCTGTTCCCGGTGCATCATGGGGTATTCTGGTATGCAGGCGCAGCCCCACTGCCACCGTTTGTAGTCTACAGCGCCAACCACGTATCAGACGAACGGTATACTGCCATTGTGCAAGACCTGGAACAGCGGCTGGTCAGCATCCCTTACACTGCTCCTATCCGTTACCGGATGGGCAAACAGGACTATGATGAAAATGAAGTACTGAAGTCTCATTTTACCACAGGCAAAAGCGGTTTCGCCCTGCACCTGCAAGACCAGGACTAACGGGAGCGTTCCAGGAATGCGTCCAGCCCGGTTCTGCCACTGCCGTACACCAGCAGGGTAAACAACATGAGGATATAATAGAGTGGAATTTCAAAGCCATTATCACCGGCCTCAAAGCCGTTGGCCCAATGTACAGTGATGATGGCCACCACCATACTGAACATCAGTGGCAGGGTGATATACCGCACCCAAAGGCCCAGTGTAAGCAGGACCACGCCTGCCGACTCAGTAATGGCCACCACATAGGCGCTGACATAAGGCGCCGGAATGTGCAGCTGGCCAAACCAGTCGCCGATACCATGAATATCCTGCCATTTCAATCGCGCAGGGTGGTAATAGCCATAAGCCAGCACCAGCCGGAGCAAAAGCAGCGGAATGTCCCGAAGCGCCGATAGCCGGCGTGCATAAGCAGCGTAAGCGCGCATGTTTTTCAGGGTTGAAAGCCCAACACAAACTGTTGGCGTTGCATGTCAGTTAAAAAAGCGATAGTATCATTTTCCAGTGTATCCGTTACCGTTATCCCAAGTTGTGGCGCATATTCCAGTATATCCTTCACCGTTATACCTGCCGCAAGTTGCTCTGTTACAAAAGCCAGCCACGGCGACAAGCCCGTAAACTGTACATGGCCGCTGACCGGCTCCCGGTGCAGCAACACAAACCAGGCGCCCTGCTCCTTTAAGAGCCGTGCGCGTTTGGCTTCCCGGTGAACGGGGTATTTGAAAGATAATAACCGGTACTCAGGGTTCAGTACCAGCGGGGTTTCCAGCCAGCTGCCGGCAGCAGTGAAAGCAGCGGGGGCAATATCTTCCATATTAAACACTTCAATCTCTGCCCATTCAAAAGCCAGCAGGTCGCTCAGATAAGGGATGTCGTACACTTCGTCCCAGTTATTCTCCACCGCATAGGTGTAAAACTCCAGGGGGAGCTTCCACACCTGGTTGGAAGTACAGGCATGATGGGCGAAAAAGTTCCGGACCATACGGTCCCATTTCCGCGCCGGGATATTGGCGCAGGTGACCGGATAGGCGCTTTCCATAGTATCTTTCACCATATGGAAGATAGCGTGGCGGTAGTGCGCCAGCCTGTCCGGGGCCACCCCGGGGATGGTCGTTCGCACACCGGTACGGAGATGTTGGGTAAACCGCTGCTGTAACCGGCGGCTGTCAGGCAACGAGCTCATGGTGTTTCCATTGTTGATGACAGATAGATTTTAATCGCGCCAGCTCTTCCTGCAGTTCCTGCATCTGCGGGATATTAAAATCACGCTCCAGCAACACCGGTACCGGCTTTATCTGCCGGATGGTCCATTCAAACAGTTCATATACCGGATCAGCAATCGGATGCCCGTGGGTATCAAGGATCATATCAGGAGATACCTGCTCATGCCCCGCCATATGGATATAGGCCACCTTGTCCAGCGGCAGCTGTGCAATGAAAGCCCTGGCATCGTACTGATGGTTGAAGGCGTTGACATAAATGTTGTTCACGTCCAGCAACAGCTGGCAGCCGGAACGCCGCACCACTTCATTGATAAAGTCGGCTTCGCTCATCTCCGGTGCCACCGGCGTGTAGTAGGAAATGATTTCCATAGCCAGCGGCCGCTGCAGATAGTCCTGTACCTGTTGGATGCGGGAGGCCATATGCCGCGCGGCATCCATGCGGAAAGGCATGGGCAGCAGGTCGTACAGATGGGCGTTGTCACATTTGGAATAACTCAGGTGTTCAGAATAAATACGTACCTGATATTCTTCCAGGAAGGATTTCACGTAGCGGAGGAAATCTTTGTCCGGTTCTTCAGGGCTGCCGAGTGACAATGAAAGCCCGTGGCACAATACCGGGTACTTTTCCAACACACGGTGCAGCATTTTTTTCCAGTAACCGCCGATGTTCATCCAGTTCTCCGGCGCAAACTCAATAAAGTCGGGTGTGATCAGCTCTCCACTGATCATTTCTTCCGCAAATTCGCGGCGAAAGCCTAGTCCTACCATGGTCCTACGTTTGTGATGACAGGTAAACAGAAAGGCCGGTACTGCTTTGTTCCGGCCTTTCCCCGGGGAAAGATCAGCGACCGGATTTGGTCGAATCGGATTTGTGTTTGCCACCAGCTTTTTTGCCTTTTTTGGGGGCGCCTGCACATTTGCCTTCAGCGCATTTGCCCTGGGAACACTTGTGTTCTTTGGATTTGGCGGCAGAGGAGTCCTTGGAGCAGGCCAGCTCTACAGTGTTAACAGCCGAAGCGGTGCCGGTCAACACACTTCTGACAGCGGCGCCGGAACCCAGGCTGGTGTAGCTGGCCGGGTTGGCATTTGTTTGCAGGGCAGTCAGGCCCAGGATAGCACTGGCTACAAGAGAGCCGGAAAAGAGCACTTTTTTGCTGATTGATTTGTTTTCCATTTTTCGTGAATTTTTAAAACTGAGTGAAAAAGTTGAAGGGATTAAAAACAACTGTAAACAAGCTTCCGTTATCCGAAAAGGGGGTGTGCTGTTAAAAAATGCCTGTGCCGGCCTGTACCATGGCCGGTTCGTATAGCCTTGCCGTATAGATAAAGATGGTATGAATCGTGAAAAGTACTCCTCAATTACTGCACCAGTTTTATGGGGACGTGCCACTTTTACGTTTGCCTGTAGAAAGCTTACGGAAAATTAAATGTTTTAGTTTTCCGGAGCAGGCAAATAATTGTTATCTAATTTATCCTATTTTTGGTCTGAACGCAATTGCGCGATTAAAAAAGGCCCATGAAAGATAAGATGCCCCCTGTAACCTCTGTTTATTTTATTGGTTTGCTGAAGGCTTACTTGCGCGGAACTAAAACTAAACAGGAAGTATTACAGGACCTGTACGGAGAAATAAACCTACAACCAGCCGACCTGGAGGGGTCAGGCGAAGATGTTACCCGCCTTTTACTGAGGACCGCGTCGGCCATGCACGAAGACTACTATCAGCAAATAGTGGGCGCGATTACACAGGCTACCGACTCTACCCCTACCCGTGAAGGTGTCATCCACCAGCTGGAAGCGCTGCTGTCCGGCAACAGTACTCCCGAAGATCTCCTCCAATGGGCCACCTGGCATAATGACCCGGGTGAAGACAATGGCGTCAGCTACTTCGACGACCTGGCAGTGGACTATTTCTGCACCCAGCTGCTGCCTAATCCGCCGGAACCACTTACCACCGCGCATTATGCACAGGCACTGAAAATATTCCGGAACCCGCTTCATCACCAGCTGAAAGACAAAGTAGCGCTGGTGCTGCTGTTTGAAAAAGAAAGACAACGGTTTCTTTTCTATGTAGGCGATTATATCCAGGGCCATACCGCTCCGGAACAACTGGACGTTTACCTGCTGAACAAATTCGGCATGGACCACTATTCTTTTCCGTATATGACGGCCCTCGCCAATATTATGTATGATCCGGCCAAACTGCCGGCACTGCTGAAAATGGCTGCCAACAGCCCTGAATAGGTTATTTTTTCAGCACCGTGTTCCTGACACGGCTCAGCGATTCCCGGGAGGTGCCCAGGTAAGCGGCCACCTGGTGCTGCGGAATACGCTGCTCAAACCAGGCATAGGTACGCAGAAACTCCTGATAACGCTCCTCCAGCGGCTTCTGCAGAAACAACACCCGGCGTTGCAGGGCTATAAACGCCTGCTGCATGATCAGGCGCCAATAAATATTCATTTGAGGCAAATCAGCAAACAACCGCTCCTGGCTGTCCAGGTCCAGCTGTAATACCTCGCTGTCTTCCAGCGCATCGATATGGTATATGGAAGGGGTGCCGGTATGCATACTGTAGGGGTCCGAAATCCACCAGTCTTCAAAGGCAAACTGGATTACATGTTCCCGGCCTTCTTCATCTGTCTCGTATTGGCGCAGCGCGCCTTTTATCACAAAGTTTTCTGACCGGCACACTTCCCCTTCTTCCAGCAACATTTCTTTCCTGCGCAGCTTCCGGTGCCGGAAATAAGCAGGCAGCGAGGCTGTTTCCTCGTCCGACAGAACGATATGCCGGCTGAAATTATGAAGCAGTAACGGATGCATGGCCAATAAGCATTCATTACTGCATAGTTACACTTTTTTAGCGTTCGCGCATCAGGGCACAAAACCCAGCTGCCGCATCAGGGACAGCTCGTCGGTTACCCGCCAGTGTTCCACAATCCGGCCATGGACGATTTTCTCGATATTGATCTGGTTCACCGCCATTTTTTTGCCGGTAGGTGGCAGCTGAAAAAGGCTGTCCTGCTGGGTGCCGGTCATCACCACCCGCGCTACCACTATACTGTCGCTGGCTATAAGGTCTTTTATTTCAAAATGCAAATCAGGGAAAGCCCGCCGGAAAGCGGCGATGATGGGTTTTAGCCCGCCCGGTCCACGTGGCGGGTCAGGCGTGCTGGGCGTGTGATTGATGTACTGCGGTGCCAGCAGGCTGTCCAGCGCTTCCAGCTTACCCTGGTCCCAGGCTTCGCCGAAATAACGCCGCACGATGTTTTTGTTTTGTTCCGCTGATGAAGACGGGGAAGGGCTGCAGGCCGAAATGACCAGTGTCATACAGACTGCCGGTAATATCAGCCGGTGGAAAAAGTTGACAATCATAAAAGGAATTTATGTCTGTCAAAGCTCCTTCCGGTACAACTGTCAAACAATGATATATGTTACCATTTTTCAATTACGAATTACGAATTACGAATTACGAATTGAGGGCTGCCTGATAGAGCGGCTACTAAATAACCGTTCCATAAAACAGCCCTCAATTCGTAATTCGTAATTCGTAATTCGTAATTTCCCTAGCTGACCATCAGGCTGCAACCGCGCAGGGCTGAATTATCGAGGCGTCCCAGCACCTCAAAACGGCCATCGGCGTGTATTTTCCCGATATCTTCGGTGGCAATGAACGCGCAGGAATAGATATTGGCCAGGTCAATGACGTTCATAACGCCGGAACCTTTGCCGGCGGAAAGCTGAAACGGGTCGTTCTCATCGCGCAGCAGTACTTTCATCCAGGCTGGGGTTTCAAAGTAGCCCTGGCCGCGGGAATATGCCTGCGACAGCAGCTCAGTCATGCCGTATTCCGCATGTACTACGGTCACGCCTAACCTTTCTTTCAGGAAAGCATGTACTTCGTCGCGGGTCCACTCTTCCCGGCGGCCTTTCATGCCGCCTGTTTCCATAACGATGGTATGCTGCAGCCGCAGGGTGTATTTCTCAGCAAAATCGAGCAGGCCGAAAGTAACGCCGATCAACAGCACTTTCTGTTGCCGCGCTTCCAGCCACTGTAGCTGCTGATGCAGCTTATCGTGCTCATACAGGTAAAAGCCGCTTTCTTCATGGCCGCTGCGGACGATCATCTCCTGCACCATACATACCAGCGAAGAGTGTTGCCGTTCCAGGTAGGAAGGCAGCAGTCCCACCACCACGTAGTCGGTCACCGGGCCATAGAACTGTTCAAAAGCCGTCATAAAGCTGCGGGTATATACCGCAGCGTCTTTCACCAGATGCCGGCTGTTGACCGTCTGGGTAGTACCGCTGCTTTCAAATACCAGCTCCGGCTCAAACTGTCCGCACACCACCTGGTGCGACTTAAAAAACTGAATGGGCAGATAAGGTATCTTCAGGATACTGTCTACCTGGCGGGGCTGTATCCGCAGGGCATCGGTATAAGCCCTGTAAAGGGCATTCTCCTGGTACTGATAGTTAAACAGCTCCAGGGCAGCGGTTTCCAGTTCATCTGGCTTCAGGGAAAATATATAATCGGGCGAAACTACGCGCATGTATATCGGTCTTTAAAGACCACAAAGGTAGGGAGAAGAATAAATTTAGCCAGCAAGTAACAAATGTTGGGAAAAAAACGTTTTTCGTTGGAGAGACAGAGATAACCGAATATTTGTATATTTCCTAAATTAATGTAGGTTTGTTTTATGAAGAAATTTCTCTATTTGCTCCTGGCCGCGGGTTTGCTCTATGCTTGTAAAAAAGATAAGATCGGCTCCAAACCATTGCTATACTTTAAAAGCTATCAACCAGACAGCATCACCCCGGACACCAAACAGTTCATTCTCACCATGCGGGTAGAGGACGGGGACGGAGATATTGAAGACAGCATTGCCGTTGGCATGCTCAAAGACAGCGAACAAGCCATCACCAAAGATACCATCTGGACATTCTTTAAAATGCCTAAAATCGGGCAAAACAGGGGCAACAGCGTAAAAGCGGATGTCATTATGCCTTTCGGGGAGATTGATTTTGCAGCTGCCTACAACCCCGCTCCCGGTGACAGTGCACACTATGTCGTTTTTCTGCGGGACAATTCCGGTAATATCAGCGACACCGTCGCCACACCAAAATTTCCGTTCCGCCGGAACAGATAATCTTTCAAAAACATTACATTTACAACCACAGGGATTCCTTAAAAGGAATCCTTTATTTTTTGCAACAGATTTATCACTCATTTTCCGCATATGAACAAGATAGAGGAATTACAGTCGAAGATTAAAGAGGCCATGTTAGGTGGTGGAGAAGTAAGGATCGCTTCCCAGCATAAAAAAGGTAAGCTGACCGCCCGTGAAAGGCTTCAGCTGCTGATGGATGAAGGCTCTTTTGAAGAACTGGACATGTTGGTACATAACCGTAACCGCGGCATCACCACCGACCAGGAACAGTTTCCCGGCGACGGCGTTGTGACCGGCTATGGCACCATCAACGGCAGGCTCACTTATGTCTTTTCACAGGATTTCACGGTATATGGCGGCAGTCTCTCTGAACCACATGCCCGCAAAATATGCAAGATCATGGACCTCGCCATGCAGAACGGCGCCCCGGTAGTGGGCCTGAACGACAGTGGCGGCGCCCGTATCCAGGAAGGAGTGGTAAGCCTCGGCGGTTATGCCGATATCTTCTACCGCAACACCCGCGCTTCCGGCGTTATTCCCCAGATATCCGCCATCATGGGCCCCTGTGCCGGTGGCGCCGTATATTCCCCCGCTATCACCGATTTTATTATGATGGTGGAAAACACGTCCTACATGTTCGTGACCGGTCCTAACGTGGTGAAAACGGTGACCCATGAAGAAGTGACCTCCGAAGAACTGGGCGGCGCACAAACGCATGCCACCAAAAGCGGCGTTACCCACTTTGCCTGCGCCAACGAGGTGGAATGCATCCAAAACATCAAAACACTGCTGAGCTATATCCCGCAAAACTGCGAGGAAACAGCACCGGTATATCCGTATGAACCGGGCAACGAGCTGCGGGAAGCCCTCAACACGCTGATCCCCGCCAGCCCCAACCAGCCTTATGATATGAAAGAAGTGATCGCCCATCTGACAGATGCCGACAGCTTCTTTGAAGTACACAAGGACTTTGCAGACAATATCATCGTCGGTTTCGCCCGCATCGGCGGCAGAAGCATCGGTATTGTGGCCAATCAGCCTGCCGTACTGGCCGGCGTGCTCGATATCCACGCCTCCGTAAAAGGCGCCCGCTTTACCCGCTTCTGCGACGCCTTCAATGTGCCGCTGCTGGTACTGGTAGATGTGCCCGGCTTCCTGCCCGGCACCGACCAGGAATGGAACGGTATCATCACTAACGGCGCAAAACTGCTGTACGCGCTCTGCGAAGCCACCGTGCCCAAGATCACCGTCACCACCCGCAAAGCCTACGGCGGCGCCTATTGCGTGATGAACTCCAAACATATCGGCGCCGACCTCAACTACGCTTTCCCGCAGGCGGAAATAGCCGTGATGGGCGCTAAGGGCGCTGTGGAAATCATCTACAAAAAAGAAATAGATACGGCTCCGGACCCTGAAGTGCGTACCAACGAACTGGTGGCCGATTATACCGAAAGATTTGCCAACCCTTACCTGGCAGCGGAAAAAGGATATATCGACGAAGTCATCATGCCGGAACAGGCCCGCGCCAAACTCATCAAGGGTTTCAAAATGCTAGAAAATAAAGTGGTCAACATGCCGAGAAAAAAACACGGTAACATACCTTTGTAGTCAATTACGAATTACAAATGACGAATTACGAATTGGAGCGTAATAGTAGTCCCCTTAATTCGTAATTCGTCATTTGTAATTCGTAATTGATGGTGTTAAGGTCCATTTTTAATTTCATCCTCTTTACATCGGTCTTCATTGCCTTATGCGCCCTGCTGATGATATGGCAGACCAATCAGCTGCTGGGGCTTCAATACCCGCAACTGACCTTTTACCTGTTCGTCTTCTTCTCCACTATCTGCAGCTACAATTTTCACTGGTACCTGACACCCGGCTCCTATTCTTCTTCAGAAAGGCTGCAATGGGTGGACCGTTACCGGGACCTGATGCTCATGCTCTGCGGCGTTGGCCTGGCCGGCGCACTGTTCTACTTCTGGCCGTTGCGCAACCACTGGCTGGTACTTAGCGGCGCCGCAGTCCTTACCTTTCTCTACTCCGCTCCTAAAGTGCCTTATAAGCCCTTCACCTGGCTGCGCCGGATAGCCATCGGCAAAACACTGTTTCTTACCGCCGTATGGACCTACGTTACCACCCTGCTGCCGGCCTTTGTGGCCAACCAGGGCCTGTCCTGGCCCCTGATGCTGTTTACGCTGCACCGCTTCCTGCTGATATATGCGATCTGCATCCTGTTCGACTTCCGTGATGTGGAGTCAGACAAAAAAGAAGGTATCCGCAGCCTGATCACTTACCTGGATTACAAAAGCCTCAACCGGCTGTACTATATCACCCTGCTGTTGTCTGCCCTGAGCGCCGTCATGCTGGGCTACTATACCACCATTCCGGTGATATGCACGCTGCTGGCACCTGTGGCCGTTACCGGCCTGCTGACAAAGAAAGCGCATCATGATCCGTCCGACTACCTGTTCTACTTCGGACTGGACGGCCTCATGGCACTGTCGGCACTCCTCCATCTGATACTGGTCAGCCTGTTCCCCTGAAGAAGCATTTGTCATAATGGGTAATTTGCTACATTTGTCCGGTCTCAAAAAGCTATACTATTATGTCCAAAAAACAGAAATCCATACTCACGAAGGAATCACTGGCATTCCTTAAAGACTACCTGAATAATCCCTCTCCCACCGGTTTTGAGAAAGAAGGACAAAAGCTGTGGCTTAAATATCTGACACCATATATTGACGAACATCAGGTAGACGCCTATGGCTCTGTAGTAGGCATCATCAATCCCAAAGCCCCTTTTAAGGTGGTGATTGAAGCCCATGCAGATGAAATTTCCTGGTTTGTCAACTATATCTCTCCGGAAGGATTGATCTATGTGATCCGTAATGGTGGCTCCGATCAGCAGATTGCACCGTCTATGCGCGTGAACATCCATACAGAAAAAGGCATTGTAAAAGCCGTATTCGGCTGGCCAGCCATTCACACCCGCCTGCGCAGCGGCGATGGCAAAGAGCCACAGCCCAAAGTGGAGAACATCTTCCTGGATTGCGGCGCACGTTCCCGCAAGGAAGTGGAAGACCTGGGCATCCATGTAGGCTGCGTTTGCACCTTTAACGATGGTTTTGATGAACTGAACTACGACTACTTCATCTGCCGCGCTATCGACAACCGTATCGGCGGTTTCATGATCGCGGAAGTGGCCCGCCTGCTGAAAGAGAAAAAACAAGAACTGCCTTTCGGCCTCTATATCGTGAACGCGGTACAGGAAGAAGTTGGCCTGCGCGGCGCTGAAATGATCGCCAAACGTATTAAACCGGACGTGGCCATCATTACCGACGTTACCCACGACACCACCACCCCGATGATCAATAAAAACATAGAAGGGGAAATCAAGTGTGGCGGCGGCCCCAGCATCACCTACGGTCCTGCGGTGCACAACATCCTGCGCGATCTGATCATCAAGACCGCTAAAAAGAACGATATCCCTTACCAGCTGCACGCCGTAAGCCGTGCCACCGGTACAGATACCGACGCTTTTGCCTATTCCAATGACGGTACGCCATCAGCGCTTATCAGCTTACCGCTGCGCTATATGCATACTACCGTGGAAATGGTAAAACGCGATGACATCGAAAATACCATTCAGCTGATCTACCAGACATTGCTGCAGATCACGCCGAAAACGAACTTTAAATACCTGTAATTCAATTACGAATTACAAATTACGAATTACGAATTGAGGGATCTTTTATGGAAAGGTCATTTAATGGCCGCTCTATAGGAAAGCCCTCAATTCGTAATTCGTAATTCGTAATTTGTAATTCGTAATTGATTAACGGAAATAATCCGCCACCCGGCGTACTTTTTCCACCCACATGCCTGAAGAAGGCAATTCCACGTACTCGCTCAATCCTACCTTGCTGGCTCCCGGCGCCCAATCATAGGTATAACCCATACGCGTCCACGGATAATGATAATCCGTAGCAGCGATCAGCGGACGGTAATAGGCAAAAATGATGTAGTTGTTAAACCAGGTGGTATAATCGGCAGATACGCCGTTGACCAGCGTATAGCCGGTAGTGGTAGTATTGATGGCCGGATTGCCCGCGGGGCGGTACAGCCGCTCTGCTTTCACCCATACCTCGGCAATGTGGGTGTTGCTTTTGGCATTCACTGGTGGCAGGCCTAACAGTTGACATACCCGCTGCACCGTGTCCGATCCTGGTTTAAAATCCTGCCCGATGCGGGTTTTCATCTGTTTGGGGATAAACAGCCAGGCTTCGCCCCAGGTGTTGGTGATGGAATCACCTTCCGGATAGCTGGAGGGGAAACGCATGAAAGTGGCCATCAGCACATAGTTTTGGCCATTGACAGTTTTCCATTGCAGGTTGGTGTTGTCTGCCGTGATAGGCCACAAAGCGTTGGAAATTTCGCTGCTGTCGGCCACCGTGGCATCAGCTACGGCACGTGCGTACAGCGTGTCCATGTTGTACACCGGGACCGGAGGCGCGGGGTCGTCCTTCTTGCTACAGGCCGAAAAGAAAAGGGCGGCGAAACACAGACAAACGAGCAGTTTGCCGCTCAACAAGGTGTTTTTCATAGTAATGGTTTTGTGATAGAGGTTAATAGATATCTGGTTATTGAATTATCGGTGATTTGGTTATTTTTTTCGAGTGCCCGCAAGAAACTAATTTTCAGAGACATATGCAACTTTTTTACGCCAGGCCACTTTCTTTTTGCAGCAGTAACCACTATATTTAGTCTTTATGAAAACCTTTTAACTATGCAGTCATTATTAGCTGAACTGCAGTATCCTTTTCCCTCAAGGACCCATCCTGACCATGCCCTGATTGAAAAAGCGGTACACGCGTTCATAGATTCCTACACTTCACTTTCAACGGATGCGCGCAAACAATTCAAAGCAGCCGGTTTTGGCCGGTTGACCGCGCTCTGGTACCCTGACAGTCCGTTTCCGCAGCTGATTCCACTGGCACGTCTGCTCACGTGGATATTTATTTTTGATGATGTTTGCGCCCGCTGGCCTCTGCCTCAGCTAAAGGGCGCGCACGACCGGCTGACAGCCATATTGCGCGGCAGTCCTTCCTATCCGGAGGAAGACGCCATGTTTCAACAGTTTGCCATCGTATATGAGGAACTGGCCTGCCACACCTTGCCCCAGGCATGGATGACACGCTACATGGCAAGCTGGCATTACTTTTTTGAAGGGCAGCTGCTTGAAAAGCAATACAGCTACAAACACGATCTTACCTATCCCTCCCTGGCGGAATACCTCGACCTGCGGGAGAAGTTAGGCGCTGCCTATCCTTTCCTGGACCTGGCAGAGGTCATCTCCGGCTTTATGCTTCCTTCCGAAGTGTTCAGCCATCCGGCCATTCAGCAGCGCAGATTTTTTGTCAGCCGACTTACTACATGGGATAACGACCTGCTGTCGTTTGACAAGGAAAAACGCAGCCAGGAAGCCATGAACCTGGTAGCTGTTATACAACACGAGCATGATTGTCCGCAGGAAGAGGCCTACCGCATAGCGATGCATATGCGGGCAGAGCAAGTGGCAGCGTACCGGCAGTTGTGCAACGACTGGCCGGATTTCGGAGAACACCGGGAAGCTGTGGCTGACTATGCCCTCCGGCTGGACTGGCTTATCAGCGGCCATTTGGAATGGTACAGGGATAACCCAAGGTATTGCTAAAAACAAAATGGCCCGGGAGATGATCCCGGGCCATTGTCAGTCTACATAATAAAAAGTCATTTTAAGAAGCCCGGGGCTTTAGCCCTGGGAAACAAAATATTCCACTCCCAGGCGGTATCCCTTCATGCCGAGGCCGCAGATGGAGCCCACGCATTTAGGTGCGATGAGGGAGGTATGCCGGAATTCTTCCCGGGCGTACACATTGCTGATATGAATCTCGATCACCGGTGTTTTAATGGCCGCGATAGCATCACGGATGGCTACCGAAGTATGCGTATAGCCGCCGGCGTTAAGCAGGATGCCATCATGGGAAAAGCCGGTCTGGTGAAGATAGTTGATGATCTCCCCTTCCACATTGTGCTGGAAATAGCTGAATTCCACTGCCGGAAAGGCTTTTTGCAGCTGCTGGAAATAATCCTCGAAAGACTCGTTGCCGTAGATGCCTGGTTCCCGCTTGCCCAGCAGGTTGAGATTAGGCCCGTTGATGATGGCTATCTTCATGATGTTGATGAAAGTAAATTGATGAACGACGAAGATAATTAATCCGGTGTATTATTTATTGTCACTGCCCCAGCGGAAAGTTTGCTGTTCCACGCCGGCCAGGTCAATGATACGGTCTACCACCGTAGCGGCCACATCTTCGATGGTGGCAGGCAGGCTGTAATACGATGGTGTGGCGGGGCAGATGATGCCGCCGGCCAGAACAACCGTCTCCATGTTACGGATATGCATGAGATTATAGGGCGTTTCCCTGACCACACAGATCAGTTTACGTCTTTCTTTCAGGACCACATCGGCCGCGCGGGTGATCAGGTCGTTGGAGATGCCGGTGGCGATACGTCCCAGTGTGCCCATGGAACAGGGGCAGATGATCATGGTATTAAATCTCCCGGAGCCGGAAGCAAAAGGTGCGTGGAAGTCCTGCTGTGAATAAAAACGGAAGGGCAGCTCGCGGTAATCTTCATTCTTCAGTTCTGTCTGCCAAACGGTTTTGGCGTTCTCGGTCATGACAACGGCTACCTCATCGAGCTGGTCGGCCGCGGCATGCAGCTTGTTCAGCAACTGCCTGGCGTAGATAGACCCGCTGGCGCCGGTAACTGCTACTACTATACGATGTTTCATGGTGCTATACTCTGATATAGCACAAAGCTAGTTTATTATCCGTTCAGGTGGTCGGCAATCTCGTCCATGCTGATGCCGTTGTGGCTTTCATCATAGATACAGGCGCCGTTACGGATGAGCAGGACCTGGGGAGATTCATGGGGGACCTTGTACTGATGCGCTATGCTACCGGACAGGTCACGGTGGGCCAGAAGGTCCAGGTAATAAAACGTTAACCCTTCCGGAGCTGCCGCACGTTCCAACCGGGACTTGGCCATGGCGCTGATAGAACACCGCGTGCTGTGCTTAAAAATAACTACCGGCTGCTGTGCTGACGCCTCGTTGATCTCCAGCAGCTGTTCCTCACTGGTTAACGTTTTCCAATTCATTGTTATTAGCTCATTTTATTATGCGTCGCTGCAGGGGCCTTAGCCATTCCTCTCATCGGACATCCCAGTTTCTGGCGGCTTGCGCAGGACGTTAAGAAAGCTGCAAAGATACAAATCATACCGGCGCAGCCCAAAATTCTTACATACGATTTCATGGGAGAAAATTTAATTGGTAAACGAAATTTCATAGGGATTTATGATAACGACAACTTTTTTAATCGTCTTTTGTAACGTTATTTTGCAAATATAATTAATGCATTAAAAAAAACAACGATACATATTAAATTTGGATATTTGAAAATTTTAAAATTTTGTTATTGGATTTGCGGACTTTGCGCCCAAAACCAATAACAAAATAGCCAAATATCCAAATAACCCAATAGGTATGAAGGTACATTTTATCGCAATAGGTGGAAGTGTGATGCACCAGCTGGCCATTGCACTCAAACAAAAAGGTTATGAAGTAACCGGCAGTGATGACGAAATATTTGAACCGGCACTGTCTAACCTGCGCCAGGCAGGCATTTTACCGGACAGCATCGGCTGGGACCCCGCCCGCGTTACGCCTGGCATCGATGCGGTCATCCTCGGCATGCATGCCCGGGAAGACAATCCCGAACTGGTCCGGGCCCGCGAACTGAAACTCAACATCTACTCCTTCCCGGAATATATCTACCAGGAAAGTAAAAATAAAACACGGGTAGCCGTTGGCGGTAGTCATGGTAAAACCACCACCACGGCCATGATCATGCATGTATTGCAATACAACCAACGCCGGTTTGATTACCTCGTAGGCGCCAAACTGGAAGGTTTTAACCAGTCCGTGAACGTGACTGACGCGCCGCTCATCGTCTGCGAAGCCGATGAATACCCGGCTTCCGTGATCGAGAAAAGGCCCAAGTTCCTTTTCCTCCACCCGCAGATCGCTGTATTGACCGGCATTGCGTGGGACCATATCAACGTATTTCCCACTTACGATATTTATAAAGAACAGTTTGCCCTTTTTATCCGGCAGATGGAACCCGGCAGCGCACTGATCTACAATAGTTCAGATACGGAGCTCAACAGCCTGGTGGCCGCCGAGGGCCGTCACCTGAAACTGGTGCCCTACACCACCCCTATCCATATGATCCGGGACGGCGTTACCCGCGTGTTCTTTGACGAAGGGTTTGCCGACCTCGCTGTATTCGGAGAACACAACCTGCTTAACATGCACGCCGCCAAACTGGTGTGCAACGAGCTGGGGCTCTCTGATGAGGAATTCCTGGCCGCCATCGCCTCTTTCAAAGGCGCCGCCAAAAGGCTGGAGCTGGTGGCCAAAAGTGAGGACAGTGTTATCTACCGCGACTTTGCCCATGCCCCTTCCAAAGTGAAAGCCACCATGGAAGCCACCCGGCAACAGTTTCCCAACCGCCGGCTTATCGCCGTGCTGGAGTTGCATACCTATAGCAGCCTGAATGCCAGCTTCCTGTCTCAATACGAAGGCGCCATGGACCCTGCTGATGTGGCTGCCGTATACTACAGCAAACATGCGCTGGAAATCAAACGCATGCCAGACCTGGAACCCGCGCTGGTACGCGAAAAGTTCGGACGCAGCGACCTCCATGTGTTCAGCGACCGCGCACAACTGGAAGCCTTCCTCCAGGCACAGGACTATCACCAGGCCAATCTCCTGTTGATGAGCTCCGGCACCTACGACGGTCTGGATTTCCCGTCATTAAAGCAGCTGCTACACAAATAATACGCTACCTTTGCGCAAATCAAAAAATCTCTAAATATCTAAATTTCAAAATATAATGCCTTCTTTGCTCCTCAAAAGGCCATTGGCCGTAATTGATCTGGAAACGACGGGTACGAACGTGGCCACAGACCGTATCATTGAAATCGCTATTATCAAAGTATTTCCTGATAAAACCACCCAGTCAAAAGTAAAACGCATCAACCCCGGAATGCCTATCCCGGCCGGATCTACCGCCATCCATGGTATTAAGGACGAAGACGTGAAAGACGCCCCTACCTTCAAACAGGCGGCCAACGAACTGAAGATGTTCCTCGAAAACTGTGACCTGGCAGGCTATAACAGCAACCGCTTCGATATCCCCCTGCTGGTGGAAGAATTCCTCCGCACCGGTATGGAGTTTGACGTGTCTAAACGCCGCTTTGTGGACGTACAGCGTATTTTCCACCTCATGGAAAAAAGAACGCTGGCCGCCGCCTATAAATTCTACTGTGACAAACAGCTGGAGAATGCACACAGCGCCGAAGCAGACGCGCTGGCCACTTACGAGATACTGGAAGCCCAGCTCGGCCGTTACGAAAACCTGCAACAGGACATCGACGGACTGGCAGACTTCACCAAAGAGGAAGAATATATCGACTTCGCCCGCCGTATTGTGATGCAGGGAGGACAGGAAGTATTCAACTTCGGCAAATACAAAGGACGCCCTGTAAAAGAGGTGCTGAAGGCTGAGCCTCAATACTATGACTGGATGATGAAAGCTGATTTTCCGCTCAATACCAAGCAGAAACTGTCAGAAATCTATCACAATATGATGTTAAAAAAACTGTAATATTTTTCAGGAACAAGGTATCTTGCGTCGTAATTGAATTATTTTCGCAGTACACAAAACTTCATCGGCTGAATTGGAAAAGCTTGTCATTATTCCTACGTACAATGAGAAGGACAATATCCGTAACATCATTGACGCTGTATTTTCCTTACAGCAGAATTTCCATATCCTGATTGTGGACGATGGTTCTCCTGACGGTACAGGCAATATTGTAAAATCACTGCAAAACGAACATCCCGGACAACTGTTCCTGGAAGAGCGTTCCGGTAAACAGGGGCTGGGCACTGCCTACATCCACGGTTTCAAATGGGCACTGGCCAGAAACTACCAGTATATCTTTGAAATGGATGCCGATTTTTCCCATAACCCCAAAGACCTGGTACGCCTGTACGATGCCTGCGCCAAAGGTGGTGCAGACGTGGCAGTAGGCTCCCGCTATGTAAAAGGCGGGAAAACCGAAAACTGGCCATGGGACAGGGCCGTACTCTCTTACGGCGCTTCCATCTATGTAGGCATGATCACCTGGATGCCGGTGAAGGATCCCACTGCCGGTTTTGTATGTTACCGCAATACCGTACTGGAAGCCATCAATCTCGACCAGATCCAGTTTGTAGGGTATGCCTTCCAGATAGAAATGAAATTTACCGCCTGGAAACTGGGCTTTACCATCGCCGAGGTCCCCATCACGTTCAAAGACCGTCGCGAAGGGTATTCCAAAATGAGTAAAGGCATTGTGAAGGAAGGTGTGCTGGGCGTATTAAAAATTCAATGGCAGAGCCTTTTCCGTAACTATAAAAAAAGAGTTACCAATTAATTAATCTGATAGTTGGCGTATTTGGATATTTGGGTATTTACCTTCGCACCGCGATACCCAAATATCTGAATTTTGAATAGCGGGCCACGATTTTTCGGGTCCGAACTGAGTGTGTATGAAAAAAGCGTTTTTACAGCTGCACCTTTCTGTATTTCTTGCAGGATTCACGGGCATTTTAGGCAAGCTGATATCCCTTAATGAAGGATTACTGGTATGGTACCGGTTGCTCATCACTGCTGTTACCATGTATGTCCTGTTCCGTTTACAGGGCACCTTCCGCAAACTTCCCTGGAAAGATATTGTGCCGATAGGCGCTACCGGTGTGGTGGTAGCCCTACACTGGCTTTTCTTTTATGGCAGTATTAAATATTCCAATGTATCTATCGGGGTGATTTGTTTCTCGCTCACCAGCCTCTTTACCGCTGTTTTTGATCCGCTGATCAACCGGCGCCGTTTTGACGTGGCGGAAATGTTGCTCTCTATGCTGACGCTTTTCGGCATTCTGCTGATTTTTCATTTTGACACCCAATACCGCACCGGTATTGTGCTGGGCATTATTTCCGCGATGTTTGCCGCGCTGTTTACCGTGTACAACAAACGCCTGGTCAAACGTTTTGATACCAATACCATTACCTTTTACGAATTATCCACCGGCCTTGTGGTGCTCTCCCTGGCACTGCCTTTTTACCTGCATTTTTTCCCTGTCAGCTCTGTGATACCGGGCTTTTCCGACCTGATGTACCTGTTGGTGCTGGCCTGGTTATGCACCATTTGTATGTATACCCTGAGCATGAACGCGCTGAAAAAGATCTCACCCTTCACCGTTAATCTCTGCTTTAACCTGGAGCCGGTGTACAGTATTGTGCTGGCTTTTATCCTTTTTCATGAGAACAAGCACCTCAACAACGCTTTCTACGCAGGCCTGGCCTGTATTGTATTGTCTGTAGCCCTGCAAATGGCGCGGGTTACCTGGCAGCATAAGACCGGCAGAGTGATGGCAGGTTAAAACAATTCCAGGTCCAGGTGCTGATAGGCGTCCAGAAAATGATTGTCTGGCTCCAGTTCTGTGATGAGGTAGTTGATCTGGTTGAGATCACACACTTTCATGCGTTGGGAAGAGTTCAGTTTTTCCGCGATGCTCAGGATGGCCATTTTCTTGGAAGCCCTTAACATGGCCCTTTTCACCTGTACCACTTCCCAGTCTGATTCCGTCATGCCGTCCTGTATGGAGAAGCCGTTGGCGCCCAGCAGGCACAGGTCCACTTTTATCTCTGCCAGCTGGTTGATAACGCTGGCGCCTATATGAATATGTGAACTGCGGGACAACTGGCCGCCGATGGTGATAACGGTCAGGTTGGGATGTTCTACCAGTTGCAGCGCCACGAGGGGGCTGATGGTAAAAAACGTGGCCCGCAGGTTGACCGGTATCGCTTTTGCCAATTCTATCATCGTGGTGCCTCCACCGGTGAGGATGACCATATCGTTTTTCAGCAGTTTCAGTGTCTTTTCCGCTATTTGCTTTTTTGCGGCCTGTGCATAAACGGAGTTTCCTTCATCGAACGGATAGTGGAAAGAACGGCCGATGGCGCCGCCATGCACTTTCAATACTTTGCCTTCTTCCGCCATCTCTTTCAGGTCTCTTCGGACGGTATCTTCAGAAATACTGAGCATGGCGCTGATATCGGTGGAAAGAACTTTGTTGTGCAGGTTGATCTGCTTCATAATAAACGCCTGGCGCTCTTCTTTCAACATGCTGTGGGGAATTTTTTGCTTGTTCACAAATGTAGAAAAATCTAATCCAAATTGATTATGCGTGTTTTAGCAATATTTCACATTAAATAAACGCATTTTCCTGTAATTTGCCTTTTTTTCAAGAAATTTTATGCTACTTTCATGCACTAAAACGCAAATAAATGCAAGATTCCCGTGTACCTGAGTGAGAAACTGCGTTCTTTCTGTAAACAGTAACCGATTGTAGAAAATAGTTTAATTATCTGTATTCCAACACGTTAGAACTAAAAACTTTTAAAACAGCCAACATCTAAATCTAAAAACATGAAGAAAAGGCTACTTTTCACTTTCATTTTTTTGCTGGTTTATGCGAGTTCATGGGCCCAAAATATCATTACGGGCACTGTACTGGATAAGAGCAGCCAGCAACCCATTATCGGGGCTACGATAACCGCCGGTAAAAAAGGTACCGTGACCGATCCGGACGGGAAGTTCAGACTGGACGCACCTGCCGGCACGGTGGTAGTACATGTTACCTTTATCGGCTATCAGCCGCAGGACGTACCGGTAGGCAAAAATGCCCTGCGCATCCTGCTGTCGCCCGATGAACGTTCCCTGGAACAGGTAGTCGTGGTAGGTTATGGCACCCAGAAAAAAGCCAACCTCACCGGTGCTGTTAACACCGTAGATATCAGCAAAACCATGCAGGGGCGCCCTATCACCGACCCCTCCAAAGCACTGCAGGGTATCTCTCCGGGCCTCAACATCCAGTATTCCAACGGCGGTTTAACAGCCGGCCCTTCTATCAACATCCGCGGCATGGGCTCCGTTAACGGCAGCAACCGCCCGCTGATCCTGGTAGACAACGTGGAAACACCGGACCTCACCATGATCAATCCGGAAGACATCGAAAGCGTTTCCGTGTTGAAAGATGCGGCTTCCACCTCCATCTATGGCGCCCGCGCCGCTTTTGGTGTGGTGCTCATCAAAACAAAATCAGGTGTTCGTAACATGCCGACAAGAGTTACCTACTCCAACAACTTTGGCTGGAACTCCCCCACCAGTCTGCCTGATTTCGCTGATCCCGTACAGGAACTGACAGGACTGATCAACGCCGCCAAACGTACTGGTGCTACCTCTCCTGAACTGTTTGGTATGCAACTGAGCAAACTGCGCGACGGCATCAAAAACTGGCAGGACAAATATGCCAACAACCGCAAAAGCAACGAAATGGTGCCCGGCGAAGATTTTGACCTGCCTACCGGCAGCAGCCCGGCTTATTTCTACCGCGTATGGGACGTTAAAGATATCATGCTCAGAAAATGGTCCCCGCAACAGGTACACAACCTGAGCGTACAGGGCGGCAGCGAAAAAGTATCCTACTTCCTGTCTGCCGGCTACAACAACACCGGAGGCGTGATGAAGCTCAATCCTGACCAGGTGAAGAAATACAACATCACCGGCGCCGTAAATGCCTCTGTGACCAACTGGCTGGACCTGGACCTGAAAATGATGTACCGTAACTTCGAGTACGACTACCCTTACCAATACCAGAACTATTTTCAATACATGTGGCGCTGGGGCGCGTACTTCCCGTACGGCACCTACCAGGGCAACTACTTCCGCCATACTCCCGGCTATTTAGCCAACGCTCCGACCAACGATGTTGTGGACAACTACACTCGTGTAAACCTGGGCGCTACCCTGAAACTCACCAAAGACCTGAACGTACGTGCTGATTATACTATTGGCCGCGACAACATCATGCGTCATGAAGTAGGCGGAAAGGTAATGCTGTGGGACTTCTGGCAATCCACTATGCCATTGAAAGACCTGGCCGCCGGTACCAGCGACAACAAGATGGGCTACCGCGCCAACCGTTATAAAGTAAATACTTTCAACATCTACGCCACCTACGATAAGAAGCTGAGTAAAGACCACGCCATCAAAGTAATGGTGGGCGCCAATGCGGAAGATGCTGACACCGTTGGTGTAAATGCATCCCGCCTGACGCCACTGGACCAGTCCAAACCGGAATTCAACCTGGCTGTAGGTGACATGTCCACCAGCGGTTTCCATCTTGCGCGCGCCTATGCAGGTTTCTTCGGCAGGGTGAACTATAACTACAAAGACAAATGGTTACTGGAGCTGAACGGTCGTTATGACGGCGCTTCTTCCTTCCCTCCTGCTGACCGCTGGGCATTTTTTCCATCTGCGTCCGCAGGTTACCGCATCAGCCAGGAGTCTTTCTTCCAGCCGGTCCGCAATATCCTGTCTGACATGAAGATCCGTGCCTCTTATGGTACCCTGGGCAACCAGGACCTGGGCGGCGTATACTATATTCCGTTCATGCCAACCAGCACTGTAAACTGGGTGGTAGGCAATAACAATGCACCAGGCGTTGCCGCACCTACCGCAGTAACCAAATCCCTCACCTGGGAAACTGTGCGTACACTGGACTTTGGTACAGACATCAGCCTGTTCAACAATAACATCAATGTGACCTTTGACTGGTACGAGCGTAATACCTCTGATATGCTTACCAGCAAAGCCGTTCCTTCCGCTTTCGGTGCTGCCGCCCCAATGGTAAACAATGGCGCACTGCGTACCCGCGGTTACGAAATCTCCATTGACGCGAACTATCCGCTGAAAAAAGACTGGACCATATATGGTACACTGAGCTTCTGGGACAGCAAAACATTTGTTACACAGTGGGACAACCCGTCCATGCTGCTGACCCAAAACTATGTCGGCAAACAACTGGGCGAGATCTGGGGCTTTGAAACAGACCGTTATTTCACCAAAGATGACGATATGACCAAGCTGCCCGACCAGTCCAAGCTGACTGACGGTACCTTTAAATTCGGTCCCGGCGATATCAAATACAAGGACCTGGACGGCAGCGGCGTGATTGACGGCGGCAAAGGCTCCCTGAACGACCACGGTGACCTGAAACGTATCGGTAACGCCCTCCCCCGCTATCAATACAGCGTAAGACTGGGTACTACCTTCAAACAGTTCGATTTCGATGTATTGTTCCAGGGTGTAGGAAAACAGAACTACTGGGGCCTCGGTGACCTCGCCATCCCGCTGTACCGCGCCGGCGACATCCTGTATGATCACCAGCTGGACTTCTGGACAGAAAGCAATCCAAACGCCAAATACCCGAACCCATATCCCAACAATGCCAACGGTAAAGTTCAGGGTCTGACCGCTGCCGCCGGTGGCAACAACTTCTACCCACAATCCAAATACCTGCTTAACCTGGCATATCTGCGCCTGAAAAACATCACGCTGGGATATACCCTGCCGGACGCACTGATCAAACGTGCCCACCTGCAGAAAGTACGTGTATACGCCAGCGCCCAGAATATTGCCACTATCTCCAACGTAGGCGTTCCCATCGATCCGGAAATCACTACCGGCGAAGGCAATATCTATGGCAGGACCTGGCCGTTCCAGAAAACGTGGTCCTTCGGATTACAGGTAAACTTCTAAAACAGCAGCACATGACAAAGCGTATATATATACCCGTTATATTATTGATGATCATTGCAACAGTAGGTTGCAAGAAATATGTTGACAAAGGACTGCCAGACACCTTTGACGACAATAATTTCTGGCGGACAGAAGACAACGTCCGCGTTTATTGCTGGTCTTTTTATGAGATGTTCCCGGGATATGGCAATGGCAACGGCACCGGTGATTTTTACTTCACCACCCTGTCTGATGACCAGGCAGCGCCCACCATCCAGCCGCTGACCATCAACATACCCACCAGCAATTCCAAATGGGACTTCTCTTACGTGCGTAAAGCCAATATTCTGCTGGAAAGGGCTGACCGCGTACAGATGGCCGATGAAGCCAAAAACCACTGGAAAGGCGTGGCCCGTTTTTTCCGTGCACTGGCCTACTACAACCTGGTGAGAGAATTTGGCGATGTTCCCTGGCTGGGACATTCCATGGACATCAGCGACAGCAACTATATCTACAAAGGCCGCGATCCCCGCACCCAGGTGATGGACAGTGTCCTCAACGATCTGGATTTCGCTATCACCAACCTCCGGGTAAAAGACCAGGACAATACCATCAACCAGTACATTGCGCTGGCACTGAAGTCACGCATATGCCTGTACGAAGGTACCTGGCGTAAATACCACACCGCCGTGGGACTGCAAGGCGCCGACAAGTTCCTGCTGGCTGCCAAAGATGCCGCTGAAAAGCTGATCGCCGGTCCGTATGTGTTGAATACAGACTACACCACCACATACAACTCCATCGACCTGTCTACCAGCAAGGAAGTGTTGTTGTACAAAAAATATCTGCCCAGCTACCTGACTCACTCCCTGATCGGCTACCTGACCAGCAGTACCACCATGTCTGGCATCAACAAAAACGCGATCGAGTCTTTCGTTTGCACCGACGGGCTGCCTATCAGCCTGTCCCCGCTCTATAAAGGCGATGACAACATTCAGAATACCCGGGCCAACAGGGACAAACGCCTGCTGCAATCCATCGACACCGTGTTGTGCTACAAAACCAACCTGGTGGCTGGCAGACAAAGCAGCACCGGCTATCGTCCGGCTAAATTCCTGAACCCGCTGGTAGCCAACGTGGTAGCGCCTTACAACGATACCGACGCTCCGCTGTTCTGGCTGGCAGAAGTGCTGCTCAACTACGCAGAAGCCGCCGCCGAACTGAACAACATGGGTAAATATACCTTCAGCCAGGCTGACCTGGACAAATCCGTGAACAAACTGCGTGCAAGGGCCGGTGTGGCCCCGCTGCAATACCTCGGCTCTGAACAGCAGGTAGGTGTGAATGGTACCGCATTCAGTGACCCGGCCAATAAAATCAATGTTTCCCCCCTGATCTGGGAAGTAAGAAGAGAAAGAAGGGTGGAACTGATGCTGGACGGTTTCCGGTATCATGACCTGATGCGCTGGTCTTTAGGCGCTAACCTGAACACAACTACCAACCCCGACATCGCCAAAGGCGCCAAAGTGCCGCCTCCTCCGGCCGGACAAACGCTTGACCGCGATGCCAACGGCTATATCCTGGTATATGCCCCTACCGTGTCCCGTGTGTTCTCCGACCCGAAAAACTACCTTCAGCCTATCCCCAGCGGACAGATTTCCCTCTATCCTGCAGGAAGGCTGACCCAGAACCCGGGCTGGTAATTTCCTCTATCGTGTGATCTGCATATGAGATAAATCGAAACAACAAAAACGCGAAAGCCCCCTGGCCAGCCATTGGTCAGGGGGCTTTTGCGTTCTATGCCTGCCGCCCGCCGCTGGTAAAAGTCTTTGGCACTTTTGCCCAAAAAATTTATACTTTGTGACCATGAGAAATATGTTACTGGCCCTTCCCCTGCTAGGGGCCTCTTTTGCTTATGCCCAACAACCTGCCAAAAAGCCGCTGGACCACTCCGTGTACGACAGCTGGCAAAATATCGGCACTAAACTGATCAGCAACGATGGACAATGGGTGGTGTATACCGTCGCCCTGCAGGAAGGAGACGGTTCCCTGGTCATCTATGACCGTAAAACAGGCCAGTCCCGGACCATTGCCCGTGGCAGCAGCCCGGTGATCACCAACGATTCCCGGCATGTGATATTCAGCATTAAACCGCTGTTTAAAGACACCCGCGAAGCCCGCATCAAAAAGAAAAAACCGGCTGAAATGCCGAAAGATTCCATGGGCATCGTTACCCTCGCCACCGGCGACCTTCAGAAACTCCCAGGCATCAAATCCTTTAAAACACCCGCCAAAGGCAGCGGATGGCTCGCATACCTGGTAGAAAAACCAGCCGCCGACAGCGCAAAAGCCAAAGGCAAAACCACTACCAAAACTGCCGATGACGACCGTGCTGATGATGATAAAAGCAGCAGCGATAAAAATGAAAATGGTACCCTCGTCATCCGTCAACTGAAAGACGGCAGCCAGGACTCCGTTAAAAACGTGGCGGAATATGTGTTCAGCAAACCAGGTAATAACCTTCTGATAGAAATCACTTCGGAGAAAAAAGACTCCCTGTCCCGCTCCGGCGTACTGCTGTGGCATACCGCCAACCGCAAGGCAGATACGCTCAGCCGCGGCTATGGCGATTACAAACAATTCGCCTTCGATGACAAGGGAGAACAGGCCGCCTATTTCGGTACACGCGACAGCGCTAAATCCCTCCAGCAGTTCTACCAGCTGTTTTATTATAAACCCGGACAGGACAGCGCCATTACCGCAGCCGATAAAAACAGCAGCGGCATTCCCTCCCGCTGGACCATCAGCTCCAACAGCCTGATCTGGTTCAGCAAAGACGGGCAACGCCTGTTCTTTGGCACCGCTCCCATCCTGCCGGTAAAAGATACCAGCATCGTGGATTTTGAAGTGGCCAAAGTAGATATCTGGAACTATAAAGATGACTACCTGCAACCCATGCAGCTCAAAAACGCAGACAAGGAACTGAAAAGGAACTATGCTGCCATATATTATCCCGGCTCCAAACGTATCCTCCAGCTGGGCGATCAGGACCTGGAGAACGTGGTCATCCCCGCAGAAGGCAATGGCCGCTACGCCCTCGGTTACACCGATAAAGGCGACCGCATTCAGCTGCAATGGATAGGCCGTACCCTCAAAACAGGCTATCTGATCAACCTGGAAGATGGTTCCCGCAAAAAAATCAAAGAGAAACTGGATGGCTTCTATTCCATCTCTCCCAATGGCCAGTATATCCTGTGGTACGACCTGGTGGACAAACAATATTCCACCTATCATAATGCCACCGGCACCGTAGTCAACATCACCAAAAACATTCCGACCAAACTGTTTGATGAAGAAGATGACCATCCCGACGTACCGGAACCATACGGCATTGCAGGATGGCTCAACAACGACAAGTTTGTATACCTCTATGACCGTTACGATATCTGGGAAGTAGATCCCACCGGCAAAAAAGCACCTGCCATGATCACCTTTGGCAAAGGCCGCCAGGAGAAAACCCGTTTCCGCGTCCTGAAGCTGGACGAAGAACAGAAGTTTTACAATCCCGGCGACCTGCTGGTGCTCAGTGCCTTCCAGGACAGCAGCAAATACAACGGTTTCTACTCCCTGCAATTACAGGCAAAAAATGAAAAGCTGCGCAGGCCGCAACAGCTGGTACTGGGCCCCAACAGCTACCTGGACCTGGTGAAAGCGAAAGACGCCAACGCATATACGTATACCCGTGCCAGTTATACAGAATCGCCCAATGTATATACCGGCGAACTGAACAAAGCGGTGAAAATCAGCAATACCAACCCGCAACAGCAGGAGTACAACTGGGGCACCGCCTCCCTGTATAAGTGGACCACCTTCACCGGCAAGCAGTCAGAAGGTATCCTCTATAAACCGGAAGACTTCGACCCCAACAAAAAATACCCGGTTATTTTCTATTTCTACGAGAAACTGACCGATGGCCTCTATAGCTATCAGGCACCCGCGCCTACGCCATCCCGGCTGAACATCTCCTTCTTTGTCAGCCGTGGTTACCTGGTGTTTGCACCGGATATCACGTATGAAAACGGTTACCCGGGCAAAAGCGCCTACGATTATATCGTGAGCGCGGCCGAAGATCTTGCCAAACAACCATGGGTAGACGGCAAAAACATGGGGATACAGGGTCAGAGCTGGGGTGGCTACCAGGTAGCTTTCCTGATCACGCAGACCAACCTTTTTAAGGCGGCATGGGCCGGAGCGCCGGTAGCCAATATGACCAGCGCCTATGGCGGCATACGTTGGGAAAGCGGTATGAACCGCCAATTCCAATACGAACATTCCCAGAGCCGCATCGGCGCCACCCTGTGGGACAAACCGGAGCTGTACATACAGAACTCTCCGCTGTTTAATCTTCCGAAAGTAAATACGCCTGTTGCCATTATGGCCAACGATGCCGACGGCGCCGTTCCCTGGTACCAGGGCATTGAAATGTTCACCGGCTTACGCCGCCTTGGCAAACCTGTATGGCTGCTGAACTACAACAACGAAGCGCATAACCTCGTACAACGCCAGAACCGTAAAGACATCCAGCGCCGCGAGCAACAGTTCTTCGACCACTTCCTGAAAGGCGCTCCTGCGCCACAGTGGCTCGAGTCCGGTGTTCCTGCCACGGAGAAAGGCATTAACTGGGGCTTTGACGTGAAATAATTCAAGGATTTTTTGATTGACGGATTTTTTGATTTCCGTGGATCACAGAGATAAAGACCGAAGCGATTAAATACCAATCGCTTCGGTCTTTTTTTCGCTTACAGCTCCCTGAATCTCCAAATTCAGACATCAAAAAATTCATAATATTTAACAAAAAACATATATTTACAATGAATAATCGCCACTTTAGCGTATGGTGTGATTTGCAGCGATAGCGATATCCACTAACACCACATTTTAGTACCTATGAACTTCCATATCTGTCATCCCGGAGATGCTTTGCGTCCGTTCGTTAAACAATTTTATTACTGGGAAGATGATTCCCGCGGCCAGATACAGTTACCGCAGCATTTATTTACGCTGGGCGACCAGTACATGGTATTTATCCCGGAAGGGACAGCGGTGATAAAGCCGGCAGACCATGCGGCCTTTACGCTGCCTTCTCATGCCGTGACCGGTCATTTTACCAGCGCCTGTCAGCTGCAGGTGAGCGGCCCGGTGCGGATGACAGTCGTGCAACTGAACGCCTATGGCTGCTACCGTATGCTGGGCATTGACGGTGAGTCTTTCACCAATTACTACCGCAACCTGGACCTGCATGAGAACGCAGTTTGGTCACAGCTGGGAAACCGCCTTCAGCAGCTTCGCGACCCGCAGGAGATCACCGCTGTGCTGAACGAGACATTTCAACAGGTATTGCAAAGTGATGCGCCCTGCCTGAAGCAGGCAGACGAGATGGCCGATTACCTCCTGGCCCGTCAGGGCAATGTGAGCGTGGAAGAACTGGCGAAGGCGTTTCAGTTGTCCCGTCCCACGCTGGAGCGGTTGTTCAACCGGGTAATAGGCATGCCGCCACAGCTATTTGCCCGCATGGTCCGTTTCCGGAATGCGTTGCAGCAAACAGATATGGCGCAGTGGCAGATGCCGGCCACGGCCTATTATAACCTGGCGATGTTCATACAGGACCATTTGCAGTTCAACGGCGAAATGCCGTCCTGGTATAATGCGCCGGCCACTATCGCGCATATGCCGGCACCGGCCATGCAACAGGTGGCAGTAGCGAGTTAGAAAAAATTGCCTACATTTAGTAACGCTCAATGTTACTGACTATGGCAACTACCATTTACCTCGTTAAAGACGGAGACTATACTGTTTCAACTGACAAATCAAGGCTGGACATCAGTGTTATACACGATTTCCTGGCAAAAGAATCATACTGGGCAAAAGATATTCCTGTCAGTGTTGTGGAAAAAACACTGGCAGGATCTTTATGTTTTGGATTATACTATCGCGACCGGCAGATAGGATTTGCCAGGCTGATCACCGATCTGGCTTCTTTCGCCTACCTGGCCGATGTGTTTGTGGTACCTGCCTACCGCGGCAAAGGTCTTTCCAAACTGCTGATGCGCGCCATACTGGAGCACCCCGAGCTGCAAACCCTGCGGAGATGGCTGCTGGTAACACAGGATGCACACGAATTATACCGGCAGTTCGGCTTCACAGAAGTGCCTAATCCGGAAAAGTTTATGCAGCGTCATAACCCGAACGCTTATACGAAATAACAGTCCGACAACTATTCTTTTTATTATATTACCCCGATAATCTGGTGCTATATGCAATATTCCGCAGCCCACTGGCGAGATCAATTAAAATTACAACCACACGTGGAAGGCGGCGCCTTTCTCGAAACATACCGTTCTGAGTGGATGCTGGACATGAGCACCCTGCCGGCCGGCATGGGTGGCAACCGGAACGCGTCTACCTGTATATATTTTTTACTGGAAGAAGGACAGTTTTCCGCTTTTCACCGCATTGCCGCTGATGAGATCTGGCACTTCTATGACGGCCAAACCCTTACCATCTATGAGATTGAGCCGGGCGGGCAGCTCCGGGCACACAAGCTGGGGCGGGATATTCAAAACGGCGAGAGCCTGCAGGTGATCATCTGCGCAGGCAACTGGTTTGCCTCCCGCGTGGAAGTGCCCGGCGGATATGCGCTCACCGGCTGTACCGTAGCACCCGGCTTCGACTTCGCCGATTTTGAGCTGGCAGACAAGGCCACCTTACAGGCTGCCTATCCACAACATGCATCGCTGATTGACAGCCTTACCCGGTAATCTAACGTTAACGATTAAACGCACATTATACTCCGGCTTTTTATTAATTTACAGCCGGACCAGGTAAGATATTGCCTGTTTTTATCAAACCATCCTCATGAAGAAGATCCTCTATATTGTTGCTTTTCTGCTACTGGCCGTGCTGCTTTTCTGGCTGGGCAAACGTTTTGGTTCCTCCAATGTCAGCGAGCAGGTGATCTCCAACAGCACTATTGTAAAGGAAATCGCCGAACTGGCCAGCCTGGACGTACAAGGCTCCGCCAGCATCAAACGCAGTAACATTGAAGACAGCGGCGGGTGGAGCGATAATCTGAAGAAGGCTTTCCTGGAAAACACCGTATGGGTCACTATCCCCTATCAGGCAAAATACGGGGTGAATATCGACGAAAAACATTTTAAGGTGGAAGTCAGCAATAAAAAGATCATTGTTCACTTGCCGGCGCCTAAGCTAATGAGCTACGAGCTGAAAGTAGACAAAATGGAAACGGCCAACCGCAAGGGCTGGCTCCTCTTCCAGGACGACGAAACCTATACTGCCGTGCAGAAAAAGCTGTACCAGACATCCCGCAGCCAGCTGGAAAATAACCAATTGTACATACAGCAATCCAAAGACAAGATCCGGAAGGTAATGGAGCAGTATTACGCCCCCTTCCTGAAAGACCATACCCTTGAAGTACAGTTTGACGGCGCCGCCACGGCCACCCCTCCGCTCAACTGATCAGACATCAGGCTGCGTTAAGGGCTATATACCGCACCAGGCTGCGTTTTGCGACCGGCAGCAGCGTCTCGTTGACCGGCAATACCAGGGGCGTTTCCACACAATATACCGCCGGGTTAGACGCCTTATTTTTCCTGAGCAGGATTGTTTTGATGTGCTCGCAAGTGTGTACCAGGTCTTTTGTGTACGCTTCCAGGTATTCCGTACGGATGCCCCGGTACTGTTCATCATGCCGTTCAAAAATGGTTAGATGATAGCTGTATACCAGCGTATCGCTGTAACGCCCGTCACACAGCAGCAGGTAACCCGATGTATTTTCCAGCGGCACCAGCCCCACTGGTGAAATCCGCAGTTTGTCCTGCACAAACTCGTAAATCTCCGTTCCGTCGCGGATCGTGTCGTTCATAGCAGACAGGGCGTATCCGATGATTTCTTCCAGTTCCTGCATCAGCTCATCATCTTCACTTACTTTTTCGTACAGCAGCATCAGTTTCTCCAGGTCGATGCCGGTCAACCGTTTGGGGAACTGTTGTTCCATCAGTTGTTTGTTTTCCCTGAAAGCCCGGAGATTGTTAAAATGGTAGATGATATCAGCCAGCTGGGGATATAGCTTGTTTTGGTTAAAGGCCCGGTGGATCTCCTGCAGGTAGGACAACAGGGTGTATTTCTTCAGTTCAAAATCAATATAGCCATCCGCAAACCAGGTTTCGCTCAGCGTTGTTCCCATAAAAAAGTGAATTTAACGGTTACTATTAATTTACGAAAAAAAGAGGACAAAACACAAGGCTCTTCCGCCGCACTTCCCGATGCGGCTTTGTCTATCGCGAATGTCATACATATGCCATGCCGTTTTATCCGGCCACCGCATCGTCAATTTATCCCGGTGCGGTGGAACGGGCAAAAGCGGCCAAAACAACAAAAAGCAGCGTAAAGCAGTAAAACCGCGGTCCAGTCAACCGAAATGACTGGCATAAAAAGGGGTGGCGAACATGATTCAGTGCCTCATTCATATGAAAAATAAAAACAATAAATAACATTATTCTATGATAAACCGCAAACTATTCCTACAAAATAAAAATGCCGTACATGCTTTACTGTAAAGGGTTTCAGCATGATTAAGCAATAACTGGCAGGTACCCGCCGGAAATATTTTTTAACCTTCACCACTTTATTGATGTTTATTTCATAACTTCAGTATATTATTTTTCATTTTTTTAATTTCAGTTATCATGAACATTTACGTAGCCAACCTGCACTATAGGTTGACCGATGAGGATCTCCATCAGATTTTCAGCGATTATGGAGAGGTTACCTCCGCTAAGGTTATCAAAGACCATGAAACAGGCCGCTCTCGTGGTTTCGGTTTTGTGGAAATGCCTAATCAGGAAGAAGGAGCCAAGGCTATGGATAGTTTAAACGGCAGCGAGATAGAAGGCAAGCAATTAATGGTAAACGAAGCAAGACCTAAACAGCCGAATAATAATTTCAAAGGTGGTGGTAATCGTGGTGGCGGAGGAGGATATGGCTCCCGTGACCGTCGTTACTAATCCCTTATTCGGGCACAAAGGAATTGAAGAGGCGCTTTCACGAGCGCCTCTTTTTATTTGGGAATTTTTTGATTTACGATTTTGGAATTTCGTGGACCATCTAAGCGAATGATTAAAGTAAGGTATAAAATAGAAGACGGGCGCGATAATATCGCGCCCGTCTTCTATTTTATATTTGCTCAGATGATTTAAGAAATTCTAAAATCGTAAATCAAAAATCCCTAAATGGTCCGTTTGGGATCGAAATTTTCGAGTTCCTGGGCCACAGCAGTCAGGAAAGTAGCGCCCAGGGAGCCATCCACGATACGGTGATCGTAGGACATGGACAGGTACATCATATGGCGGATAGCGATAGAGTCGCCCTGTTCGGTTTCCACGACCACGGGGCGTTTTTTGATAGCGCCGACAGCCAGGATGGCCACCTGCGGCTGATTGATGATGGGGGTTCCCATCAGGCTGCCGAAAGTGCCAACGTTGGTGAGGGTGAAGGTACCGGACTGCGTGTCTTCCGGTTTCAGTTTGTTCTGACGGGCAGCATTGGCCAGGCCGTTGACCTGTTTGCTGAGGCCAGTCAGGTTGAGCATGTCTGCGTTTTTAATCACGGGCACGATCAGGTTACCGGAAGGTAAGGCCGTGGCCATACCGATATTAATATCTTTTTTGATAATGATTTTATCACCGTCGAGGGAGCAGTTGATCAGCGGGAAACGTTTGATACATTTCACGATGGCTTCTATGAACAGTGGTGTGAACGTGAGTTTTTCGCCTTCTCTTTTTTCGAATTCACCTTTCATGCGATCGCGCCATTTCACCATGTTGGTCACATCGGCTTCTGCGAAGCTGGTCACGTGCGGGCTGGTTTGTTTGCTCATCACCATATGGTTGGCGATCAGTTTGCGCATGCGGTCCATTTCCACGATTTCCACGTTGCCGTTATAGGTAGGGGAAGCAACGGTAGTGGTTACTGCCGGCGTGTTACGTACAGCGGTAGCAGGAGTGGCAGCAGTTTCCGCAACAGGTGTTACGTCGGGGACTACCTTGCCTTCCTTACGGTCTGCCACATATTGCAGGATATCCTTTTTGGTCACGCGGCCATCGCTGCCGGAACCGGGAATCCTCTCCAGGTCGGCGAAGCTAACGCCTTCCTGTTGCGCAATGGTGAGCACGAGCGGGGAATAGAATCTGGCGCCGCCGGCAGCAGGTGTAGGGGCGGCCGCAGCTGCAACGGGTGCAGCAGATGGTACGGCGGCAGCGGTAAACTTAGGCTCTGAGGCCGCTACCGGTGTTTCAGGTACAGGTGCAGTATTGGCCGCTGCATCGGCATTGGTATTGATACGGGCTATCACAGTGCCCACCGGTACCACATCGTTTTCCTTGAAGAGTACTTCGGCGATCACCCCTTCTGCAATCGAGGGGACTTCGCTGTCCACTTTGTCCGTAGCAATTTCCAACACGGTTTCATCCACTTTTACGTGATCGCCCGTCTTTTTATGCCAACGCAAAATGGTGGCTTCCATGATGCTTTCTCCCATTTTTGGCATTACCAATTCTACAATGGCCATAAGATTGTTTTTAGCTTTAGTGTGGACAAAAATAAGGGAATTGTATCAATTCAGTCAGTCAGTGCTGCGGCTTATTCCAAAATGAGCTTACGCAGCTCGTTCATCGCATACACGGCGGTCATCTGGGTATTCCGTTCCCGGTCATACCGCAGATGGTACTTGATGGCTGTCATTTTCTCCCGGCTGCCAACGGCCACCCATACGGTGCCGACCGGCTTTTCCGGGGTGCCGCCGTCGGGCCCCATGATACCGGATACGGCTATGGCATAATCTGTTTCCAGCAGTTGCAGGGCGCCGGCCAGCATTTCCTTCACGGTTTCCTCACTTACCGCACCATAGGTCTGCAATGTCTCTGCTTTTACACCCAACAGCTTCATTTTCATCTCATTGGCGTAGGTAATGGCGCTGCCTTTATAATAGGCGGAACTACCGGGAACAGCTGTGATCCAGGTGGATATTTGTCCACCGGTACAGCTTTCAGCGGTGCCTACCGTCTTTCCTCTTTCTTTCAGCAGCTGCCCCAGCACCTCTCCGATGCTGATGTCCTGATCAGTGACGGTGATATCCGGCAATAACGCCATCAGTTCATGGAAATAGCCTGTCAGTTCAGCTGCGGAGGTCACTTTGTCCGCACCGAAGGCGGTAAGTCGCAGTTTCAGCAGGCTATAGCTGGGCAGGTAAGCCAGTTTGATATGTGGCGGCAGTTTTGCTTCAAAAGCTATCAGCCTTTCCGCTACAAATGATTCCCCCATACCGGAGGTGATCAGCGTACGGTGTACTACCGCAGGGGTATTAAAATGTGCCGCCAGCTGAGGCAGCACGTAACTTTCCATGATGCCTTTCATTTCGTGCGGCACACCGGGCATAGACACATAGATCTTCCCGTCTTTTTCGAACCACATGCCGGGGGCGGTGCCTCTCTCGTTGGCAATCACTGTACAGGACTCAGGCACCAGGGCCTGGGCCACATTACGTTCCAGTATCGGCAGGCCGCGGCTTTCGAAGATGTGCAGCACCCGCTGCAGTGTGGCTGCATCCTGCACCAGCCGGGTCTGGAAGTATTCGCAGAGCGTGGGTTTGGTGATATCATCGGCCGTAGGCCCCAATCCTCCGGTAATCAGTACGATATCAGACAGTTCAGCTTCTTTGGCGAGGTTGGACAGGATGTCTTCCCGTACATCGCCAATGGCTAAACGCCGATGTACCCAGATACCTAATGCATTGAGTTCCTGTGCCATCCAGGCGGAATTGGTATCAATCGTTTGTCCTATCAGCAGTTCATCACCAATGGTAATGATGCTGGCGGTTATTTTGCTCATAGTTGCAGAAATGTCAAATGGCGGACATCAAACATGATCATCCGCCATTCGTAATTATTTAAAAAAAGGTTCCAGCCGTTCTTTCAGTGCTTCCGGCAGGCCTGCTTTCTGTTTGGTTTTCACATCGATGAACACCAGTGTGGTCACGCCTACGTTGAGCAACTCCCCTTTTTCGTTGTACAGTTCACTATGAAATTGTATCCGGGAACTTTTCGGCAGTTCTTTTAATATAGTCTTCACCGTTATCAGGTCGTCATAATACGCCGGGCGAAGGTATTTTACATTTAGTTCCGCTACCGGCATGATCACGCCCTGCTCTTCCAGTTCACGATAGCTGAAGCCCAGTTCCCTGATGGCTTCCGCCCTGCCTACTTCGTAATACAGGCCGTAGTTACCGTAATAGAGATATCCCATCTGGTCCGTTTCCCCGTATCTTACCCTGATCGTCGTTATACTGCTAAACATGATTGCTTCCGATTTTTATATAAAAAGCTGGTCGTACAAAGACCGCTCCACGATTATTTGCCCAGTGCGCCATCGATGGAAAACTTACCTGGCCCGGTAAACAGGACCACCAGGAAACCGGTCAGGTACATCAACGGCAGTTCGATCTTATCGAAGTTAAAATCCAACAGGTCTGACCGGTGTACCATTCCCACGATCACTGACATGCAGATCACCAGGGGCACTGCGGCCAGCCTGGTCAGCAATCCCATCATCAGTAAAACAGAACAGAAAACTTCTGCAAAAACGGTCATCCCCAAAGAAAATTTATGCCCTACGCCCAAAGGATCAGGGAAAGAATTCATTTTGGCAGCAAAATTGATCAGTTTGGGCCATCCGTGCAATAACAACAGGCCGCCGAACATCAGCCGCAATATCAGCATGGAGAAGCTCACAGCACCGCCAGTGTAGCCGGTTGAGAATAGTTTTCTCATAACAGGTAAGGTTTTTGCGCTATAAAATTATTTGCCGCAATATAGCGCAATAGCCTTTTCCAGACAGCCGGAGTTATCCACATTGTTGGAAAACCGATCCGAAAAGAAAGGATATTACTTTTATATTTGCCTGGTTTGTGTCCCTGATACTGTTCCGATAATACCTGACGGGAAAATATTTTCCGGCAGGAATTCGTTTAAAACGCATAATTCAAGATATAACAGCTAAAGCATGCATTTCATAAGAAAAGTTTTTATTCCAGGACATCTGTACTTATCCATGCTGACTTTCGCCGGCGCAGGTATCGCAGGGATGCCCGCTGCCCATGCGCAGCAGACGCGTATTTATACCGATCCGGAAAAAGTGTTCAAAGATGCACAACAGTACTTCCAGCAGGAAAAGTACAGCGTATCCATGCAGCTTTTCAAGCAAACGATCGACAACATCGATTATTTCCATGAAACCAACCGCGACCTGGTAAAGTCCGACGCCTATTATTATTACACTGTATGCGCCCTCAAACTGGGACAGGACAATGCGGAAAAAATAGCGCTGGAATACCTTAAAATATTCAATAACAACGCCCGCGAGCAACTGGTAAGCTACCAGCTGGCCAAATATTATTTCCACCAGAACAAGTTCAAAGACGCGATACCGCTATACGAAAAAGCCAGCATCGACAACCTTTCCAACGCGGAAATAGCCGAAGCGAAGTTTGAACTGGCCTATTGCTACTTCAACGTCAAAGACTTTCAGAAAGCACAGCCCCTGTTTGCCGGCATCCGGGAAATACAGGGCAAGTACTATGTGCCGGCCAATTACTACTATGGCTTTATCTCCTACTACAACCATCAGTACGGAGAAGCGCTCAACAGCTTCCAGAAGGTGGTGGAAGATCCGAAGTACAAAAACATTGTGCCTTACTACATCGCCGAGATCTATTACTTCCAGGGCAAACATGACCAGCTGATCTCGTACACCGAGCCGCTGCTGCGCCAGGGCGGCCAGTACTACGAAGCAGAAATGAAACAGCTGCTCGGCAAAGCTTACTTCGAACGTAAAGACTATAAAAAAGCCCTGCCCCTGTTACAGGAATTCCAGGACAATGCCGACGAAGTACGCAATGAAGATATTTATCAGTTGTCTTATTCCTACTATCAGACCGGTAACCTGAACAAGGCCATCAGCGGGTTCAAACAGCTGAGCAGCTCCAAAGACTCCCTGGGACAGAACTCCATGTACCTGCTGGGCGACTGCTACCTGCGTACCGGCCAGAAAGCCAACGCCCGCAACGCCTTCGCCTTCTGCGCCAACAACAGCTCCAACGCACAGCAACAGGAAATTTCCCGTTTCAACTACGGCAAACTCTCCTATGAGCTGGGCTACCAGGACGCCGCCCTCAATGAACTGACACAGTTCGTGAAGACGTACCCGCAGTCCGCCTATAACAAAGAAGCCCGCGAAATACTCGTGAGCCTCTTCATGAATACCAACAACTATCGCGACGGTCTCGCCACCATCGAGCAGATCGGCGATAAAAACCCGACCGTACTGAAAGCGTACCAGAAAATAGCCTACGGCAGAGCCACTGAGCTGATCAACGACCAGCAGCTGGCAGAAGCCGACCGCCTCCTGGACATCGCCATCAATAACCCTTACGACGCACAGACCAAGCAGCTGGCCCAGTTCTGGAAAGCAGAAATAGCCCTGCGCCAGAATAAAACGGACAAAGCGATCACTAACCTGAACGCCTATCTGAGCAGCACGCCGCCGGTATCCGGCGAAGCCAATGCACAGACCGCCAGCTATAACCTCGGCTACAGCCTCCTCAAACAGGACAAATACGCCGAAGCACTGCCGCATTTTGAAACAGCACAGAAAGCCAGCGGCCCCAATGCCACGAGGATAGCCAACGACGCCACCCTCCGCGCTGCCGACTGTTATTATATGCTGCGCCAGTTCCCGAAAGCGCTCGCGCTGTACGACCGTGTCATCACCAACAATGATCCCGGTGCCGACTATGCCATTTACCAGAAAGCCATTATCCTTGGCCTTCAGGGCAAACAGGCAGATAAACTGGCCTTGCTGAAACAACTGGGCAACAAATTCCCAACCTCTGACTTCGGCAACCAGACAGATATGGAAATCGCCAACACGTACCTCTCCCAGGAGAAATACAATGAAGCCATTCCCTACCTGGAAAACGTACTGCAGAAACAACCTAACGGCGCCAATGCCCCAAGAGCCTTACTGAAGCTGGGCCTGTGCTACTATAACAAAGACAATGAAAACAAAGCCCTCTCCTATTACCGCCAGGTAGTAGAGAAATTCCCCGGTTCACCGGAAAGCAACGAAGCGTTGCAAAGCATCAAGTCCATCTACGTTGGCCAGGGCAAAACAGACGACTACCTTGCTTTCCTGAAGGCCAGTGGCCGTACCGTTACTGCCACCGCAGAAGACTCCCTGGCTTATGCCGCCGCAGAAGCGCGTTTTACCAACAACGACTGCTCCGGCGCCATCACCGCCTTCAACAGCTATATCCAGAAATATCCCAACGGCCAGTTTATTCTGCCCGCCCATTTCTATAAGGCTGAGTGTTCCTATAACAACAAAGACTATACGAACGCGCTGCCGGCATATGAATTTGTGTTGTCCCGCAATAACAGCCTGTACGCCGAGCGGTCAGCCCTGCAGGCGGCCAACATCAATTTCTATCAAACCAAAAACTATGATAAAGCGCGCAGCTACTACCTGCAATTACAGGACCTGGCCACCAGCAAGGAAAACAGCCTCGCCGCCACCCGTGGCCTGCTGCGCAGCAACTATCAGCTGAAACACTGGGACGAAGTAGGCAACTATGCCGAAATGCTCCTGTCTACCGCCAACATCAGCACCGATGACCAGATCATCGCACATTTTTACCTGGGCAAAGCGCAAAAACAGGCGAAACAATACGCCAACGCGCTGGCCGAGTTCAAAACCGTTGCCGGCCTGACCAAATCTGAAACCGGTGCGGAAGCCCGTTATGATATGGCTGACTGCTACCTGCAGCAGAACGACCTGGCAGCAGCTGAAAAAGCCGGTTTCGATGTGATCAAAAACACGCCTTCCTACGATGTGTGGGTGGCTAAATCATATATCCTGCTGGGTGACGTGTATTTCCGTCAGCAGGACTACTTCAACGCCAAGGCCACTTTCCAGAGCATCGCTGAAAACTGCCCCATTCCGGAGCTGAAAGCCGAAGCAAAAGAAAAGTTCGCCCAGGCAGAAGCAGCAGAAAAAGCAGCTGGTAAAAAACCTAAGAAACCGTAGCCATTTGAGAATTTTTAAATTTTCAAATTTTAAGATTTTAAGATTACGACAGCATGAATATTCTCAACATACATCGCAAACGCGCTTTTACCATAGCAGGCATATGCCTTGCAGGCATCCTTCATCATCAGCAGGCATGGGCACAGGAGCCGCTGAAACAGGAAACGATCGATATCATTTCCACCAACCAGCCTAAGCTCCGTGACGCCTATAAACTGAACCTGACCGCTTCTCTGCCCGGTGTGGACACCAGCAGGCCCGTACTGAAATACCAGGTGCCGGCCCTCAACCTGAATTTCATGTACCAGGCCGCGCCGCTGAAACCACTGGCATTGGGCAAAGACTCCCTGTCGATGTTGCAGAACAATTTTATCAAACTTGGTTACGGCAACTATAAAACACCATATGTACAGGCAGGTTTCGGCAGTGGCCGCAAAGACGTGTACAATTATGGCCTGTTTGTCAATTACACCAGCTCGCAAGGCAAGGAAATATCCGACCAGAACTACAGCAACCTCAATGCGCTGGCTTCCGGTTCATACCTCCTGCCCACCATGCAGCTGGACGCCAGCATCGGTTATGACCGCAATACCGTTCATTACTACGGTTATAACCACGACAGCGTGAAATACGACAAAAAAGACGTGGCACAGACCTTTAACACGCTGACCGCGCAGGTGGGACTTAAAAACCGCCCGCAAAACGACTGGGCGTTCCAGTTCCAGCCTACGGTGAAGTTCATCGCCTTCAACGATTCCTATAAACGCACAGAAAATACTTTCATCGCTAAAATACCGGTGCGCAAGCAGGTATTTGAAGATATCTATATCAAAGCAGAAGGTGTTTTTGACCTGTCTACCTACAAACAGGACAACGGCCGTAACATCAACAACAATGTGGTGGCCATCCATCCGTCAGTAGACATCATCAAACCGGGCTTTGTGCTGCATGCCGGCGTAAATCCCACCTGGACCAACGATAAGTTTTACCTGCTGCCTGACATCGTGAATGAATCACACCTGGTACGCAAAAAGCTGATCCTGAGCAGCGGCTGGATTTCGTATTTCGACAAGAACTCCTACCGTAATCTGGCCAACAAAAATCCGTTCCTCAATGGCCTGGTGGACGGTATACTCAATACCCGCGTAGAAGAAAAGTATACAGGTATCAAAGGTACACTGGGCGGGCATTTCAACTACAACACGAAGTTTGCGTCCGTTACGTGGTACAATATGCCCCTGTTCGTGAACGACGCAGCAGACACCAAATACTTCACCACCCGCAACGAAGAGCAGTTACGCGCATTCCAGCTGCATGCGGAGGTAGGTTATATTGAAGAGGAGAAATTCCAGGCAAGGGTTACTTTCGACTGGTACAACTATAACAAGCAGACCACTGAAGTAAAACCCTGGCACCTGCCTCCTTTCCAGGGCGACCTGTTCCTGCAATACACGTTTAATAAGAAGTTGCACCTGAATGCAGACCTGTTTGCCCTCAGCGGCAGCTATTACGTGTTGCCCAACAAGGATTTCGGCAAAACGAGCAGCGCCTGGGACATGAATGCCGGCGCTTCCTACGATATCGGCAAAAACTTCAATCTGTGGCTGAACGCCAATAACATATTCAATTCCCATTATCAGCGCTGGTACCTTTATCCTACCTATGGTTTCAACATCGTAGGCGGAATTATGGTGAAGTTCTGATTTTGAGTTAATTTAGTTGCTCGCAAAGAGACGAAGCAGCAAAGACGCAAAGATGATATTTGCTGCTTTGCTGCTTTGTGATTTCATAGGAATATTAACCACAAACACCTCTTCATGTTGATACTACAGCAATATATCCAGGAAGTATTGTTCAGGCAGCGGATTTGCGTTGTTCCCCACATTGGCACCTTTTCCATCCAGCACTTTCCGGCCAGGTATAACGCCGGCGCACAAACGTTGCTGCCGCCGCGGGACCAGGTGGTCTTCACGCAGTCGTGGCAGGATGACGGCTCCTGCCTGGAATGGATAGCCCTGAAGGAGAACCTGGTGCCGGCTGTAGCGCAGCGGAAGCTGGAAAAGTACATTGAAGAATTCAGGGAGGCCCTGCAGCCCGGGCAGGCGCTGGAACTGCCCGGTATTGGCAAGTTACAGGGCGATTTTGCCGGCAATCTGCATTTCCATCCGGAAGAGCTGCCGGTAGACCCTGCCGACATTCCCATTGCGCCGATACAGCGGGAAGAACCTGCTGTTCCGTCCGCACCGCCGGCCATTCCCCCTGCTTCTGCCATGCCGGCCGAGGTGCCGGTGCCGCCGTCCGCGGAGGCCGTAGAGCCGGTGATGACCCCTGAAGAGGAAAACACGCTCGAGGCCGTGACAGAAGGCAGTATTTTCAGATGGTGGTGGGCCGTGGCCGGCGCGGTGATCCTGCTTGGCGGACTGGCCGCCTGGTGGTATATCGGCCGTCAGGCGCCTGTCAATATCCCTGCACCGGTAGTGACGATAGACAGCACCAAACATAGGCCTGCTCCCGACAGCAGCCGGGCGGCAACGCCTGCTGTGTCAGACTCTATTTCGTATTTCGTTGTGCTGGAGGAGTTCCAGGACAGCCTTTCAGCCGCCAAAAAAGCGGTAAAAAGGCAAAGCTGGAAACAGAATGTAGTGATGTACCGCCGCGATAATCTTTATAAAGTAGCCGTACCGGTAAGATCTTTACCGATAGATACCACAAGCGAGTTGCAGGAAAACAGGAGTAAGTTCGGTATCAATAAGGCATACCTGGAATACTAGCGCTTATTTGATTTCCGCAGCCACGATGTCCAGTCCTTCTGCGAAAGTATGCGGATGATATCCCAGCTCCCTGACCGCCTTATCGATGATCAGACCGGTTTTGGCCGGACGGGCGGCTGGCTGGGCGAGGCTTTTGGAGCTAATCTTTTCAATCAGGCTGGTGTCCAGCTGAAAATACTCGGCCGTTTTAAGGGCCATATCATAAGGCGTCAATACTTCACTGCCGGAAATATTGAACGTACCGGTTGCTTTCTTTTCTGCCAGCAGCAGGCATCCTGTGGCCAGGTCCTGGCACAGGGTAGGCGTACGCCACTGGTCGTCTACCACTTTGATCTTCTTGCCCTGCTGGAGATTGTTTTTCACCCATGTGATCATATTGCTGCGATGCGGATCGTTGGACACGCCGTATACCAGCACGGTACGCACGATGGCCCATGACAGCTTGCTGTTACGCACCAGTCGTTCTGCCGCCGCTTTGCTTGTACCATAATAATTGATGGGATTGACAGGAGCTTCTTCGTCATACGGGCCACTAAGGCCATCGAACACAAAGTCTGTAGAGAGGAAGATAAAGGAGGCGTTTATTTTTTCTGCCGCATTGACGAGATAACGGGTAGCGCCTACGTTGGTATCCCAGCAGGCATCTTTGTTTTTCTCGCAGTCGTCCACCTGTGACATGGCGCCGCTGTGGATGATCAGGTCCGGCTGATGTTTCTGGACCAGCTGCTGTACGCTGCCGGCGTCCCGCAGGTTTGCCGCTTCGTAAATGTAATGGTCGCGTTGAGGGGAACGGTTAGTACCTCTGCCTGTGGCTATTACATCGTATGTCTTGTTTTGGACGAATACCGGGATCAGATGTTGTCCCAACAGTCCATTGCTACCTGTAATTAATACCTTCATAATGCCATATTAGTACGCTGTCTTTAAAGATAAGAAAAAAGCAATTACGAATTACGGATTACGAATTACGAATTGAGGGCTGTTTTATAGAAAGGCCAATAATTAACCGCTCTATAAGACAACCCTCAATTCGTAATTCGTAATCCGTAATTCGTAATTATCTAGGGTTTCATACCGAGATTATACATGGTGAAAGACCACATGTCCGTTGCCTCGTCGATCAGTTTGGACGTAGGTTTGCCTGCGCCGTGGCCTGCCTGTGTTTCAATGCGGATCAGCATCGGATTGGGGCCTGCGTTGCTGGCCTGCAATGTGGCGGCAAACTTAAAGGAGTGTGCCGGCACCACACGATCGTCATGATCAGCGGTTGTAATCATCGTAGCCGGGTAAGCAACACCGGGTTTCAGGTTATGCAGCGGTGAGTATTTCACCAGGTATTTGAAATCCTCTGCGTTGTCACTGCTGCCATATTCCACTGCCCAGGCCCAGCCGATGGTGAATTTCTGGAAGCGCAGCATATCCATTACTCCTACTGCCGGCAGCGCCACTTTAAAGAGATCGGGACGTTGCGTCATGCAGGCGCCTATCAGCAGGCCGCCGTTGGAACCGCCGCGGATCGCTATTTTAGCGGGATTGGTATATTTGGTTTTAACCAGGTATTCTGCTGCGCCGATGAAGTCATCGAACACATTTTGTTTCTTTTCCTTCATACCGGCTTTATGCCATGCTTCGCCATATTCGCTGCCACCGCGCAGCGCCACCACGGCATAGGTGCCGCCCTGTTCCATAAAGTACAGGTTGGAAACGCTGAAGGCGGGTGTTTGTGCGATATTAAAACCACCGTAACCGTAGATCAGCACGGGGTTGTTGCCGTTATTTTTCATGCCTTTCCTGGAAGACAGGAACATCGGCACTTTGGTGCCGTCTTTACTGGTGAAAAATACCTGTTTGGTTTCATAATCGTCCGGATTGAATTTTACCGCCGCTTTGTTGAACAGGGACATCTTACCTGTTTTGATATCATAACGGTAAATCGTTGGCGGCGCTACGAAAGAGGTATAGGTAACGAACAGCTCCTGGTCTTCTTTCCGGCCATCGAAGCCGCTGGCAGTACCGATGCCCGGCAGTTTGACTTCATGTTCGAGGCGGCCGCTGTAATCATATTGATATACGCGGGTAGAAGCGTCTTTCAGATATGACAGCAGCATTTTACCGCCGGCGTTGCCTACATTCTGCAGTACTTCTTTTTTCTCCGGCACTATCAGTTTCCAGTTGGCTTCCGCCGGGCTGGCCGGATCGATCAGCACCACTTTATAATTAGGCGCCTGATGGTTGGTAAGCACCAGCAGTTTGCCGCCGTCGTTGTCAATTACAGAGGGCTCGTTCGCGAAACCTTTCACCAGCAGGGAGAAGGACCTCTGTGCCGGGTTTTGCATATCCCGGTACCAGAGCTCTCTGCCGGAAGTGCCTTCCGTGGTGGAGAGGATGAGGAAACGTTCATCTTCCGTTACGCTGACAGTAGCGTTGCGGAGCGGATGTTCCTTGTCCACGTAAATCAGCTCGTCCTGTTCCTGTGGCTGACCGATTTTATGAAAATATACTTTCTGGAATTCGTTCTTTTTGGACAGTTTGCTTTGTTCGTCCGGTTTGTCGTAGCGGCTGTAGTAGAAGCCATCGCCTCTCCAGCTGAGGCCACTGAATTTGATCCATTCCAGTTTATCCGACAGCAGCTGGCGGGTGGCCACGTCCATTACATATGCCTCCTGCCAGTCGGACCCCGCTTTGGCGATCAGGTAGGCCGCATATTTCCCGTCTTTGGAGAAAGTGAGGGCTCCCAGGGCGGTAGTACCGGAGGCTGACAGTTTGTTAGGATCTATAAATACTTCCGGGGTACCGTCGGGGGTAGTGCTGCGGTACAGGACGGCCTGGTTCTGCAGGCCATCATTTTTAAAGAAGTAATAATAATTGCCATGTTTAACCGGTGCGCCGTTTTTGGGGTAGTTCCAGAGCTCCTCCAGTCTTTTTTTAACCGCGGGGCGGAAAGGGATGGCTTCGAGGTACTCCCGGGTCACTTTATTTTCAGCGTCCACCCAGGCTTTTGTTTCTGCGCTGTGGTCATCTTCGAGCCAGCGATAGGGATCAGGGATACGGGTGCCATGGTAATCATCAATGGTATCTACTTTTTTAGCTACCGGATATTGCCAGTTTTTTTGTTGTGCCATACCTTCCATTGTCATTAAACTCATGCCTAATATCAACCAACTCTTATTAGTCTTTTTCAACATGCCTATATTTTTTAAAAAAATTAGCTACTTTGTTTGATTAAAATTAAATATTTAGGTTAATTCATAAGATAACTGTTAGAAAACAATTGCAAAATGTTATTTTTGTGCGCCTTTAAGATATTTTTTTAGCAATTTATATGAAAAAATTGAACAACATTGCAGTCCTTACCTCCGGTGGAGATGCCCCGGGCATGAACGCAGCCGTTCGTGCGGTGGTAAGAACGGGCATTTATCATCAGCTGAATGTGTTCGGCGTCATGTATGGATATAGGGGAATTTTAAAGAACGAAATCTTCCCGATGGAGTCCAAATCTGTTGCCAACATTATTCAACGCGGAGGCACCATCTTAAAGACCGCCCGGTGCAAAGAGTTCTATGAATATGAAGGGCGAAAGAAAGCTTATGAAAATCTGAAAAAGCACAACATTGACGGGTTGATTGTGATCGGGGGAGATGGTTCGTTCAATGGAGCTCAGAAATTCAGCCAGGAATTTGACATTCCCTGTATAGGCTTGCCTGGTACTATTGACAAGGACATTGCGGGAACTGACAACACCATTGGTTTTGATACGGCGGTGAATACTGCGATCGATGCCATTGACAAAATCAGGGACACCGCAGACGCGCATGACCGGCTGTTTGTGATCGAAGTAATGGGCCGTGACGCCGGTTACATCGCTTTACACAGCGGTATCGCCACTGGTGCCGAGCATATTATGATGCCTGAGCGCAAAACCGAATTGCACGACATTATTGAAGAATTGCAGGCCAATGAACGCCGCAAAAAACTGGTAAATCTGATCGTGGTGGCTGAAGGTGACGAAACCGGAGGCGCCAATGAAGTAGCACGCCGCATTAAAGAAAGTTGTCCGCAACTGGATACCAGAGTATGTATCCTCGGACATATCCAAAGGGGTGGCTCTCCCTCCTGTACAGACCGTATCCTGGCAAGCCGTATGGGCTATGCCGCTGTAGACGCCCTCCTCGAAGGCATTCACAATGTCATGATCGGGATCGTAAACGACAAGATCCATTATACCCCCCTGGACAAAGCCGTTAAAGCCAAACAGGAAATTGACCCCGAATGGTTTAAGATTGTTAAAATTCTTGCGAGTTAAAAAATAAGACTTATGAGTACAAAGGATCTTTCGAAATACTATCACAAGCAGATGGACAACGCTGCCGGCAGAGCACACTCTTCCCGTAAAACAAAAATCGTGGCAACTGTTGGTCCGGCCTGTGATACCTATGAACAACTGCTGGCGCTGGTGAAAGCGGGCGTAAACGTATTCCGCCTCAACTTCTCCCACGGCTCGCACGAAGATAAACTGCGGATCATTGAATATATCCGTCAGATCAACAAGACCGAACCTTACAACGTAGCCATGCTCGGAGACCTTCAGGGACCGAAACTCCGCGTTGGTGAAATTGAAAATAACGCCCTGCCGCTGAAAAAAGGTGATATCCTCACCTTTGTCAACGAAAAAGTAGTGGGCAACATGGAAAAAATCTACGTTTCCTACCCTGACCTGTACAAAGATCTTCGCGTTGGCCAGAAAATCCTGCTGGACGACGGTAAAATCGAAACAGTAGTAAAGGAACTGCTTCCTACCGGTGAAATCAAAGCCGAAGTAAGCCTGCCCGGCGTGCTGTCTTCCAAAAAAGGTTTTAACCTGCCAGACACCAAAGTATCGTTGCCGGCCCTGACCGAAAAGGACGTGGTGGACCTCGAGTTCATCATCGACCAGGAACTGGACTGGGTAGCCCTGTCTTTCGTACGCAGCGTAAAAGACCTGACCGATCTGCGCAAGCGCCTGGAAGCAAGGAACTCCAAAATCAAAATCATCTCCAAAATAGAAAAACCGGAGGCGATCCAAAACCTGAAAGAAATCATCTGGGAAAGTGACGGCGTAATGATCGCCCGTGGCGACCTCGGCGTAGAACTGCCGGTAGAGCAGATCCCGATGATCCAGAAAGATATTATCCGTAAATGTATCCACCGCGCGAAGCCCGTTATCGTAGCTACGCAGATGATGGAAAGCATGATCGACCGCACCCGTCCGAACCGTTCCGAAATCACCGACGTGGCCAATGCCGTACTGGAAGGCTCTGACGCCGTGATGCTCAGCGGTGAGACCGCTACCGGACAGTTCCCTGAACTGGTGATCCAGACCATGCACAAAATCATCATGGAAGTGGAAAAAGAAGCGATCATCTACAACCGTAACCTGATCCCTCACCGCCACTCCCCTACCTTCCTCAGCGACGCCCTCTGCTACAACGCTTGTAAAATCGCTGAAGACCTGGACGCAGATGCCCTCATCGGCATGACCCAGAGCGGTTATACCGGCTTTATGCTGAGCAGCTACCGTCCACGTTCACCGCTGTACGTGTTCACCAAAGAAAGAACACTGGTAAACCAACTGAGCCTCAGCTGGGGTGTACGCGCCTTCTACTATGAAGAAGAAGAAAGCCTCGATGATATCGTATTCGATCAGATCAACATCCTGAAAGAAAGAGGATTCATCAAAGTGGGCGATGTGGCAGTAAACACCGGCAGCACACCAGTAAAACTGCACCTGCCAACTAACATGCTCAAAATTACCCGTGTGGAATAGTTTTCTGCAGAAAATCTGACATTTATATAAAAGGAGAGGCTCGCCTAAATGGCGAGCCTCTCCTTTTGGCCCAGGGCTGAAGCCCTGGGCTACGATTAGTTTTTTGGGTCCTTGCATCAGTGGTAGCTATGACTGTTGGCGTGTAGTCCTGGTAGGTGATACAGGAGGCTATGACCCTGATGATGGGAGTATAGCTTTTGTAATGTTATATAAAGAAACTATAGCCCTAATGATAGGTGTATAGCGTTTATATGTGATGTAAAGAAACCGCAGCCCTGGTTTCTAAACGTAGCCCAGGGCTTCAGCCCTGGGAAGGCTTTTTGTAGGTAGCCAAATATATCATCAGCGCGGTAAGTATCAGCAGTGTGCCGGCTAAACACACCCCATTCCATTTGCCTACTGACCAAACCCATAACCCTAAGCCTGAGCCAACGGAAGTGCCGATAAAGCTGGTCGTCATAAACACGGTGTTCAGGCGGTTGCGTGCTTCCGGCAGCAGTGCGTATATGCGTGTTTGGTTGGAGACATGGATACCTTGTAAACCAAGGTCTATCGCGATGATTCCAATGATGATTCCGATGATGTTTGCCTGGAAGACATAAAACATCGCGTAACCGGCCAGCAGGAAGATGATACCATACCCAATGGCTATACGCGGATTCTTTTTGTCTGCGATGCGCCCTATCAACGGGGCGCCCAGTGCGCCCGCAGCAGCAGCCAGGCCCATCAGGCCTATTTGTTCGCTGGTGTACAGGAACGGTTTATCAGACAACAGGAACACGACGGTGGTCCAGAACATGCCGAACATCGCAAAACAGCAGGCGTTGATAGCAGATGCCTCACGCAGCATCGGTTGTTCTTTGGCCAGCGTGAGCAACGACTTCATCAGGTCACCGTAGGTACCGGTGAACTGTGGTTTGCTTTGGGGAAACGAAAAGATCATGATTACCACGAGTAACGCACTGATACCCGCAGCGATGAAGAACATGGCACGCCAGCCCCAGTGGTGCCCCACTACGCCGCTCAGCGTGCGGGACAACAATATGCCTACCAGCAGTCCGCTCATAATAGTGCCGATCACCTTGCCCCTGTTGGCCGCATCAGTCAGATGTGCTGCCAGCGGCAGTATCAGTTGAGGTACCACAGACGTAAAACCTATCAGCAGTCCTGTGATTTTCAGCATCAGGATGTTTTGGGAGAAGCCTGCTGCTGCGAGGGCCACTACGGCCGTTGCAGTCATGGCGATAATTTGCCCTTTACGCTCGAGCTTGTCACCCAACGGAACACAGAAGAGGAGCCCCAGCGCATAACCTACCTGTGTAAAAAAAGTCACCTGCCCCGCATTGCTTTCAGATACGCCGAACTCCTGGCTCATCAGTACCAGCAGCGGCTGACTGTAGTAAATATTAGCTACGATAAGGCCCGTGCAAAGGGCCATGATCATGATATTCCATTTGCTTAATGCCATATAACCTGTCTTTTGGAGATGCAAAGATACAGTTCTCCACTCATCCCGGCGGGAAAGAGTGTTTAATATGAAATGGCTAAATTTGTGATTATTTCACTGCTTACGGGCAAAAAGGTTACAGCTATGTTTACAAGTATCAATCCGTTTACACAGAAGACCATTGCTGAATATACGCCGCATACCCCTGCGGAAATTGAACAGAAGCTACAGACAGGAGAAAAGGCCTACCGCACGTTGTTACAGGTACCGCTGGAGCAGCGCCGGAAATGGATGATGCAGGTTGCAGGTTCATTAAAAGCTAACGTGGAAGCACATGCCGCCCTGATCACACAGGAGATGGGCAAAACACTGAAGGAAGCCAGGGCAGAAGTGTTGAAATGTGCCGCCACCGCAGAATACTTCGCAGAGAACATCACTCAAATATTACAGCCACGGCCTATTGAGTCGGAGGCCTACAAAAGTTACGTGAGTTATGAGCCCAAGGGCATCATTCTCGCCATTATGCCGTGGAACTTCCCCTACTGGCAGGTTTTCCGTTTCGCTATTCCTAACGTATTAGCCGGTAACACCGGCCTGCTAAAGCACGCCAGCAATGTAAGCGGCTGTGCGCTGGCCATCGAAAAAGTGTTTATGGAATCCGGTTTTCCTGAGGGCACTTTCCAGTCGTTGCTCGTATCTTCCAAAGACCTGGAGCCGATTGTGGCCGATCCGCGGGTGCAGGGCGTAACGCTGACCGGCAGCACGCCCGCCGGCAAAAGTGTGGCCGCACTGGCAGGCAAATACCTGAAGAAAACGGTGCTGGAGCTGGGAGGCAGCGATCCGTTCATCGTGTTAAAAGATGCCGACCTGGAAGCCGCCGCCAGGACCGCCGTACAGGGACGTATGCAAAACGCGGGGCAGTCCTGCATTGCCGCCAAACGATGGATCGTGGAAAAAGAGATCGTGCCCGCCTTTACCGCCGCCGTGCGCCATCTGCTGGAGCACCTGCAGCAGGGCGATCCCACCCTCGACAGTACCAATATGGGGCCCATGGCCCGTCCGGACCTTGCTGAAGAACTGGCCAAACAACTGCAGGACACCATCCGCCAGGGCGCCAAACTGGAATTGGGCGGCACCTATGAAGGATGTAACTTTGCCCCGACACTGTTGACCGGCGTCACCAGTGATATGACCGCTTTCCGGGAGGAGACGTTCGGACCGGTGGCCGTGATTATTGAAGCTGCCGACGAAGACGAAGCCATAGCGCTGGCCAACGAGACTGACTTCGGCCTTGGTTCCGCGCTGTGGACCAGCGACCTGGACAAAGCCGCCCGCCTGGCCACACGGATAGAAAGCGGCAACGTATTTATCAACGCGATGGTGCGGTCCGATGCCCGGCTGCCTTTTGGCGGTGTCAAACAATCCGGCTATGGCAGGGAGCTGTCACTGGAAGGCACACACGAATTTTTGAACATCAAGACTGTTTATATACAAGAATAACTGTAAAATGACCACGTCCCTTAAACGAGAACGATATACTCCCTATATCACTTTCTCCCGTGAAGAATGGGCAGAAACGAGCGGCGATGCATTGCTGCAGCTGCAGGACTATTACGATCTGGAACAGCTGCAGGGCATGAACGAACCGCTTACGCAGGAGGAAATCACCCAGATATACCTGCCCCTGGCCCACCTGCTTAATTTGTACGTAAAATCGTCACAGACATTACACAAAGCCACCAGCAGCTTTCTCGGCAGCCAGGAGCTGAAAGTGCCTTACATCATCGGCATAGCAGGTAGTGTAGCCGTCGGCAAAAGCACCACCGCCCGTGTATTGCAACGGCTGTTACAGGCCTGGCCCGATCACCCGCGTGTAGACCTTGTCACCACCGACGGGTTCCTGTATCCCAACAAAACACTGGAAGCCAATAAAATCATGAACCGTAAAGGCTTCCCTGAAAGTTATGATATCAAAAGGCTGATTCATTTCCTCGCAGATGTGAAGTCCGGCAAGGAAAGAGTGGCCGCGCCGCTCTACTCCCACCTGGAATATGACGTGCTGCCCGGTCAGCTGCAATGGATAGAACAGCCCGACATCGTGATCGTAGAAGGCGTGAACGTGTTGCAGGTAAGACCCCGGCAACAACAGAAAGACCCGGCCATTTTCGTGTCAGATTTCTTCGATTTTTCTATTTATGTAGATGCCGCAGAAAAAGATATCCGCAAATGGTATATCTCCCGCTTCGAATCGTTGCGGGCCACCGCTTTCCAGAACCCGGAATCTTTCTTCCACCGCTATGCGCACCTGTCAGATGCCGCTACCGTGGAACTTGCCACCCAGATATGGGATGACATCAACAAACCCAACCTGGAACAGAATATCGCCCCTACCCGCTACCGCGCCAGCCTGATACTGGAAAAAGGGCACCATCATTTTGTGCAGTCCGTTAAACTGCGGAAGACTTAAACGTTTATTCGTTAGCGTTATATGACCACCGGTCCGTACTTAGCAGGTACGGACTATTTTTTATGGTATATTTGGTTTCTCATCTTAATATCATGCAAATACACTTTCTTCGTCACGCTACCGTTATCATAGCATGGGGCAGTCACAAGATACTGGTCGACCCGATGCTCAGCCACAAAGACGCCCTCGACACCGTTCCCAATGCCGCCAACACACGCCGAAACCCGCTCATAGACCTGCCCCTGAGCGATGCGGCACTGTCAGCCATGCTGGAAACAATTGACGCCTTGATCGTCACACATCTTCACCGGGACCACTGGGACGTGGCGGCACAGCAGCTCGTGCCCAAACACCTACCCCTGTTCTGTCAACCGGAAGATGTGGAAAAACTCACAGCACAAGGTTTTACACAGCTCATACCAGTCCACACCAGCACCACCTGGGAAGGAATTCGTATATCCCGCACCGGTGGACAACATGGCACCGGTGAAATAGGCAAAATGATGGCGCCCGTATCCGGTTTTGTACTGGAAGAAGGCGCAGACCGCCTCTATATCGCCGGTGACACCATCTGGTGCGATGAAGTAAAAGCCACACTTGACCAGTACCAGCCAACAGACACCATCGTCAATGCCGGCGCCGCACAGTTTATCACCGGAGATCCTATCACCATGACGGCCGAAGATGTGTTGCAGGTGCTGCAACACCCCGCACAAACCCGTGTAACAGCCGTACATATGGAAGCTATCAATCATTGTTACCTGACGAAAGAAATGCTAAAATCCGCTATTGGAGAAGGTTTTGTAGACAGATTGATTATTCCGTAAAAATATTTTTTTGGAAGTATGAAATAAATGTATACCTTCGCGCTCCATTCAACCGAATGATGATTCCGTAGCTCAGTTGGTAGAGCAATACACTTTTAATGTATGGGCCCTGGGTTCGAGTCCCAGCGGGATCACAGACAACTTACAAACCTCGCGCTAGTCGCGGGGTTTTGTTTTTTAGTCGAGCGTTTAGTTGAGTTCCTTTTATATAACCCCGATTTCTTTCCCGTACTATACAGGTTAATCAACTTTTACTCGCATAATTTTTTACTATATTAGCCTAGTTTATCACAAATTGCTCCATAAAATGGAAGATGTCAATCTTTGGTTAGACCAGCCCAGAAAAGGTTAATTAGAAGTTAAGAATAAGGAGGTTTTATTTAAATAAAATCTTTCGATGAGCAATCTGGAAATTTTTCCGGACATCTTTCTGTGCTCATCCATCAACGTTTTCAATCGATTATTTTTAACTTCATAATGAAAAGATGAATACAATTTTGTGGATAATACAGGGGCTTCTCTCCGCATTTTTTATTTTGCCGGGTTATGGAAAAATTGCAGGAAGTAAAGAAAAGCACATCGCAGACGGACATTTGAAACCGAGCAGCTCTATAATACCAATTCGAATTTTAGGAGTTCTGGAATTATTAGGATGTATCGGCATTATAGTCCCATGGCTTTCTGGCATCGCGCCAATTATGACACCTATGACAGCAGCAGCCTTTTGCTCAATCATGTTAGCGGGTATGGTTGTTCACGTCAGGCAGAAGGAATACAAAATGCTCCCAATGTTGATGATAGTTTTTATCCTATCAGCAGTTGTTGCATATTTTAGGTTCGCTGCTCTGGATTCACAATAGGGAATAGCCGAATTGAACATAACGATACCTAGCGAAATGGTCGTCAACTGCCATTCACAGCCGTCAGTTTAAGAGCACTGCAAGCTGCTCTTAAACTAGCGCAATTTCGGCTAACTTACACAGATCTATATACAAAAAGTTCGAGTTTGGTACCATAGGGATCACAAGCAACTTACAAACCTCGCGCTAGTCGCGGGGTTTTGTTTTTTAGTCGAGCGTTTAGTTGAGTTCCTTTTATATAACCCCGATTTCTTTCCCGTACTTTATACAGGTTAATTACCCTTTACTAAAGTATATTATCTGTTACATAATCCTTAGGGCCTAAGTTTTAAACTCTTGTTCTAATTGTCCTTTATTTCTTGGTGTTTTTGTCTGTTATTTTTAGCAGGCAGTTTTTCTCGGTTGCTTTCTTTTTAGCAATATCAGGGGGTGGAGATTGCTTCACGGCATCTTTGTTTGCGGCTTGAAGAAATGGATTGTCATCAATTTTCGTACTGCATTTGTTTGCAGTTTGAAGAAAAGGATCGGTGGTAATGTTTGATGTGGCGGCTGCCTGGAAAATAGGGGCAATAGCGCTTCTCATGCCAGCCGTAGCTGCAGCTAAAAAATGAAGATAGCAGACGCCTCTAACTCTTATTTGCAATTCAAATCATTATCCTGGATGACCTCTAAGTCACACTATTTTAAGTTTGTTTTTTTGAAAATCGGAATATTTTATATTGCTATTCATTTTAAAAAATTTTTGTCAAAAAAAAATTGTCAACTTCAATAAATAAATCCTATATTCATATTGATCAACTTGAAATAACCTGGAAAAAGCAGCTTCATTTGATTGGACAAAAAAGTTTTTTATAGCTCAGTTTCTTTTAGTTTGTAAACCAGTTTGTATTAACCATTCAATAAGTCCATTAAAGAAATCCAATTGTCGTATCTAAGAAATGTACTGAGTTACGGCTGTTGAGGTTTACTCCATATAACAACGGTTGATATAGATTGTATCTGAAATAAGAAATAAAATCAGGAGATACAGCATCAATTGAGATCCCCAAAGAACCTCATAGAGCAGTTAACTCAAAAATAATATAATTGTTGTTAAGACTGGTTTGTAATGCCTGTTAAGCCCTAAGTGTACTGTATATTGATACTTCAATTATTAACAGTGATAATCTCCAAAGAACAACCGGAAGTCATTATGATCTTTTCATATTGATCCGGCTTTTAGCGCCGTTAATACTTAATGTAAACCTGTTATGCCTTAAAAAAAGTTATACGGATGAATACCAGATAAGAATACTTTCAACATCGATTTAATCCAGTAGCATTGATTAAATTTTTTATTCTTTAGCTCCTAAAATGTTAATCCTTATGAAAAGATTTAAAATGTCATTAGTCATGACGCCGTTTGCTGGTTTATCATGCACCAGACTAAGAAACGCGCTATCAAACAATCCCGGGAAGTTTATTTTCCGGCTAAATTACCCACGAATATTCTTTTCGCAATAATGACCTCACTACAGCGGAACAGGTTTAATAAATGATGATCCGCCCGAAGCATTCCTCATTTTTCAAAAAGCCATGTAAGAAATGTCTTCTGAGGTTGGGTCATTCCAATTATTTGATCCATACTTGTGCTGATAAATCCTATCGATTTATTAAAGACGGTTCTCTTTTGTTTCATACCAAATCATGCCCCTTTTTCATGCTCTTTCTCCTTCTTTGAATATATTTTGTACAACTTTTTTGTTACCCACATCTTTTCATCCCAAATTCTTAGTTTAAAAAACCACCGGACTATTGTTGTAAGAAAGCAACATAATAACATCAAATATAATCTCAAAATATGCCACAAATCACCACTTACACTGTGGATGCCGCGAAACGCCGCATCATCACAGTTGAAAACATGGAAGAGTTAGGAATAACACCTAACTTAATTCAGGATTTTTTGAATAAAAAAGTACCTGAATTAAAAAGGGTTAAAGTAGATCAAAAAGGAGTACCTGTGCTGGATAGTAAAAATCAACAAATCCCGTTATGGCCAGTAGGGGTTTCTATAAACGATCAGAAATTTGGTAATTTCCCTGATCCGAACGCTGCACAAAGAGGATGGATCGGATTTTTCGAAATTGGAGCCCCCTTATTTGAAGAAAGGTCGAATATCATTCCACCCGTTGCGGACGTAATATCTACCAGGACCTATGACAATAGATCTGCTGAGGTACGTCAGTTTTCCGACACTATTGAATTTACTATAGAAAATACCATCTCCTGGACTTTATCAACTACGGGAAGTGCTACTTTTGGCGGATTGGTTGCCGGGGAACTTCAAGGACAAATTTCACAGACTATACAGACGATTTTGACAGAGAGTTTGACTAATAGCCTACAAAATCTTACCGGCAATGTTACCAAACAAAACCATCATGATCATAATCATAAAGACGATATAGGTACTGAAGATGAATCTGGTGCTGAAAGTAAATCGGAAGTTACTACAAAAACGGATATTGCTTCCACCAATTCAAACATGGTAAGTTTCACAGGAACAGGTACTGCTATCGGTCGTGGAGAGTTACATGCAGAACTAGGGCTTTCTTTGACGGGCACAATTTCTGGTACAGTAACAACATCATGGAATTCAAGTTCTAATGTTTCAGGTAGTATTTCTCCCAACTCCCGCGTTGAAACCACAGCAACACAAAGGCGTCAGGTGAAGCAATTTACCTATGAAATACCCATTACGTTTGGTGGATATATTGCATTGAATTATGACGACTTAGTTCTTCCTATTGCGGATGGGAATGGACCGCCACTTGCAAGTACTAATTATTTAACTCCGTCTAAAGTAATTCCTGTTAATATATCTTATTTGCAGCTTGTAGAGTCAAGTAAATTATACAGAGCAAAAGGAATGGCAGAAACAGTATCAGTTCTGGATGTAGTCCATGCTATTTTTGACACTAAGCCGCTTTATAGAGATGCTAATCAAAAATTTGGAACAGAGCGTCCTCATAATTTGTAAAATTAATATAACTTATCTAAATACAACAATATGGCATTTCAAGATATTTTCAATTTTGCCCGCAGTTTATCTGGTGGGGGAAGTACAGCAGAAGAGCAACTTTCTGGATTCATACCAAAAAAAGAAAATGAATCAGTCAGTGTCGCTCCTCACGATCCGTTTAAACCAGAACAACCAGTTCAACAAGATCCGAAAATCGTGAGAGAAACTTCTCCACAATCCAATATAGTATTCAACTTCATCAAATCAGTGACGGCTGATATTAACCAATGTGGTAACAGCGTGGAAACATCGATGGCTAATCCTTCGACGGTAGTTGATCCTGGTGCAGGAGTGATGGGTAAAGCCAGAGAGACTTCTGATAAGGTTAAGAATGATACTCCGGTTTCCGATACAGTAGTGACTCCTCCTCCTAAACCTAAGAATGAGAAACCAGAGGCATGGAATCCTGATAAATAGGCTAAAAATAAGTATCTAATCAGGTGTTTTTTATTAAAAAAACCGGTGGGTCCTAAAAACCCGATAGATATGCTAAGTTACTAGTTCAGTAGTTTTTTAAAATATGAATTTGGGATGAAAAAATGTGGATAACAAAAAAATTATGTAGAAGGTATTCAAAGGAGGAGCCGGACCACTAGAAATTTCAAAGCCTGCGACCAGCGCAGGCTTTATTCATTTACGCTCTTTTTTACTCAATTAAAGCCGCAGATTCTACGCAGCATTTTGACCTCCCGGCATTTTAGAGATAAAACCAGGCCATTGGGGATTAGCGTCATATAATAGTCCTATCGCCATTCCATAGGATCGCTGTCTGCCGGCACCCGGTTGTTTCTTTTTCCTTGTTGCGGAAAGTGAAATACTGCATTATTGTTTTCTACATTATAGGCATTCCCGTCGGCAGGCATAATAGAAATTCCCCATACGCTGCTGCCCAGTGCGATGCCCTGTCCTGAGCCGCCGATGGTCCAGGGTACTCCCACGGATTGTATCAGGTCGGAGCCGAAAGCCAGCAAGGCGCCATCGGGTGAAAAGGCGGGAGCGCCTTCTGTTTCATTACCCTGGGTAATCTGCTTCAGCCCGGAGCCATCGGCGTTGATCATCCAGAGATGGGCATTGTCGTCGCCGGGCATAGCGCCCATAAATACCAGGCTGGTACCCGCATTGTTCGCTGCCAGTTGGCTAATCATATTGAAATTATTGAAAGAGGCAATCCTGCGAAAGTCGGAAAAGGTGGTGTTGCTCCTGTACAGGGTTTTGTTAATAGTGAAGAGCAATGTATTATCAGGCATCCACTGCAGATTGCCGGTGAAACTCCCGGAGGTGGCGTATATGTTGTACAGGGCGTTTCCCTGGGTATCTACGATAAATATTTTCCCATTGTAAGGAGCTGTAATGGCAATCATAGCGCCATCAGGAGAAAAGATGGGACGGGTAGCATTGGCGTAGCCGCTGTACCATTTGAAAGAGGAGAGTACGGCGCCACTATTAGCGTCTCTAATTTTGTATAAATCGTAGTTCCGGTTATTGGGATCGTCCGGATCAGATGTTTCCAGTATTTTTTTCCCATCGCGACTAACATCCCAATAATACCGGCTCACATCATAGGGAAGTACCTGGGTTTTCTTACCTGTTCTTACATCCATTTTAAATATTCCTTCATTGGTGTCGTGGAAATAGATACTTCCGGTGCCTTTACCGGTACCGCCGACGCCATTATTGCCATCACTTTTTTTACAGGAAAAGGAGGCCGCTATCAAAAGGGGTGCTAACCAAATAAGAACTTTTTTCATATCTTTTACATACTGTATGTTAGGTAAAAAGTATGCTGCTAAATTCCTGATAAATGGAATGGCAGACAATTGGAGAAAATATTCATTCTCAGCTCCATAAAAACCGGTAGAAAAACTTAGGGAAAACAGTGATGTTTTCCCCGAAAAGAAAAGCGGACTTTTATCCATGATTTTTAAAACCATTCGGATGTACGCAGTAAGAGGTGGAATATTGTTACTATGGACGATGCTGGTATCGTTTGAAGCTATTGCGCAGCAACGCATCATGGTGGATACAGCCAGGGCACGGGCTCTATTTATGGCGGGAGACAGTATTGCCGGCAGTGATACCGCATTGGCGTTAACCTACCATCAGCAGGGGTTGCGATTGGCGGGAGATGACCCGTTCTATACCGGGTTGGGCTATTTTTACCTTGGTCGGTTGTACATGGATGATGACCCGCAGCGTGGCGCTGCTGCTTTTAATAAAGCCATTTCCTTGCTGGAGAAAAGAGAAACGCCTTTGTCGTGGCACTACCAAAGCCGTGCCTGGGCCAATCTGGGGGTGATTGCACAGGGCGAAAGTGATGACCGGAAATTTACAGACATCATCCTGAATAAAGCAATCCCCCTGGCCATGAAATCGGGTGACAGCGCTGCCATGGCCAGAGGATATACGAACCTGGCCATTTCTTTTCTGAATGCGGGTAATCATGCAAAAGCCATCCTCTATAGCATGCAATCAATTCGTATCTATCAGCGCAACCAGGCAGGCGAGCCCCGGCAGATTGATAATTTTACCAATCTTGCTAAAATTTATATTGAGCAACAGGCATATCAGCAGGCCCGGAACTGCCTGGATAGCGCCCATGCTTATGTGATGGCTAATCCTGGATCACTGTATGCCCCTTATTATTACAGTATCAATGCCCAGTATTTTATCAATACAAATGATTTTAAACAGGCAACATTTAATATCGATGAAGGGCTGGCAGCTACGGAGAAATTGAACAACCGTCATTATGCCCAGATACTGCTTTATCAGAAAGCCCGGCTGATGGAAAACTTGCACCATATCGCCGCAGCAAGGGATATTTTATTGAAGATGTACCGGGAATATAACTTTACTGCGGCAGACCGGCGACAGCTCTATCATGATCTCTCCGGGTTGGAGGCGGAATTGAGCCACCCGGCGGATGCCTATCAATGGTTGAAAAAGTATGTGGCTATTTCAGACAGCCTGAATGAAACCACCACCAGAATACAGATAGCGGGATTGGAAACAAAGTATAATCTGGCACAAAAGGAAAAGGAACTACTGGTGATCCGTGGCCATGCCAAAACACAACAAATGATTATCTGGGGTGTTGTGCTTGTACTGATACCTGTTTTGCTGTTTTTTATATATTTCTATAAGACAAAAAAATTAAGGGCCGAACAGGCGGTACAATCCCTGCAACAGCAGCAGCGCACGGCTTTAACCCAGGCCTTGCTGCAGGGAGAAGAAAAAGAGCGTTCCAGGATGGCCCGCGATCTGCATGATGGTTTGGGGGGAACACTGGCAGCGGTAAAATTGAACCTTACGAATGCTTTGCGGGACAACCCTGTCGCCGAAATGAAGAAGGTGATTGTACAGCTGGATGATTCAGTGTCGGAGTTACGGCGTATTGCCCGTAACATGATGCCGGAGGCACTCCTTCGCTCAGGGCTGGAAACTGCTATCACAGACCTCTGTGGGTCTTTGTCCGGCGAAAACCTGCAGGTCGATTTTAGTGCTATCAACCTCCGTACGGATATCCCAAAGCCAACCCAAATCATCATTTATCGCATCATCCAAGAGCTGCTGACCAATGTAATCAAACATGCCGAAGCCACTGAGGCGCTAGTGCAATGCAGCCAAGAGGGGCCTGTCGTTTATATTACGGTGGAGGACAATGGCAAAGGGATGGATACGGCAGTAGCCGCCGGCAAGCGGGGTATTGGCCTGGACAATATCCAAAACCGGGTGGAATTTTTGAAAGGTAAAATGGAATGTAGGTCGTCGGTAGGCAAAGGCACCATTATCAATATTGAATTACATGTAGATGAAAACAAGTAGTATTTCGGTAATTATTGTGGAGGATCATGTCATTGTTGCGGAAGGACTCAACAGTATTTTAAGCAGAACTGAAGGCATACAGTTAACCGGCGTCTTTCCCGGTGCGGAAGAAGCGTTGCTGTTCCTGGAGAAACAGGATACGGACCTTGTACTATTGGACATCAGTTTGCCGGCAATGTCGGGACATGACTTTTGTCGTCTCGTAAAAAGTAAATATGCCGATATCAAAGTCATTGCCCTTACCAATCACACCGAAAAAAGTGTGATACTGGAAATGCTGGACAGCGGGGCTGACGGCTACCTGCTAAAGAATATATCCAGGCAGGAACTGGTGGAAGCCATCTTCCAGGTGATAGACAACCGTTTCACTATGCATCCGGCGCTGCAACAAATTATTTTTTCACCAGGTCATTCCCGTAAATCGTATCCCCGGCTCACTACCCGGGAGCGTGAAATATTACAATTGGTGGGCACAGGTATCACTACCCATGCTATTGCTGATCAACTGAGCATCAGTACCCAAACGGTAGATACGCACCGGAGGAATTTAATGCAGAAATTCAACGTGGGCAATGCTGCGGCACTGATTAAGAAAGCCGTAGAAGCGGGCCTCTTGTAGTGGTTTAAAGCTGCTTTAATGTTCAATCAGTCGTTTGTTTGGTAATGAAAAAGTATATCAGAGACAGGCTACCCTGACAAGTACCACAGGATTATTGTATATTAGATCAGCGGAGTGCTGAGGGATCAGGATTTATAAACCATAACATCTGATTTTAATCCATACATGAACCATTACCGGCAATATTATCCATCCATGCAACTGGCGGACTTTATAGAATGCTACTGGGTGCTACATGCACCGGCCAGGACCATGGATGTACCTGACCGCTTAATACCCGGAGGCCGTGTGGAGTTAATCTTTAATTTTGGTTTGCCGGCAGATTGGTTGATCACTGCTGACAATCCGCAGGGTATCCGTCAGCATGGGCCGGTAATTATGGGACAGCGCAACCAGATTTTTTATGTAAAAGGTAAGGGAGAAACCAGCATACTAGGCGTTCGTTTTAAGCCAGGAGGCATGACAGCATTTACCAATATGCCAATGGCTGATTTATTAAATACCCTGTTACCGGCGGAGCTGCTATTGGGAAAAGCAGTAAAAGGACTGGAAACCCAGTTGTCAGACTATTCGACTGATGATAAGCGGATACAACTACTGGATACTTTACTGAAAACCGAACTAAAAAATACACCAACGGACCTGCAGGTGGTTAACCATTCCATAGACATACTGCGAAACACCCCGGATGATATATCCATTGACACTATCTGCCGGCAAACAGGTTGGTACTATAAAAAACTGGAGCGGGTTTTCCTGAAGAATGTCGGCTATACCCCTAAGCATTACCATAGAGTATTGCGTTTCAATAAGGCGGTCAGGTATATGCGAACTACCCAAACCTTAACGGATGTCTGTCATGTATGCAATTACTTTGACCAGGCGCATTTTATTCGTGAGTTCCGGTTGTTTACCGGCACTACTCCCAGTCAGTTTAAAAAGGAGAATAACAGAGTAGCGGATTTTCTCATAAAGCACCAACCTGTCTAAAATATACAATTCTACACCGGAAAAACCGCATAGCTTTGACAATAATACTAAATTCATATCATGTCGGACTTAAAACCGGTTTCGAAAGCACTGTTAGCCGCAGGAGTGCTTTTTGCGGGAATTTGCTGGTATTTATCCTTTAGCCTGTCTGCACACATTTGGTGGTTATTATGGGTGGCGCCGGTTCCTATACTGTATTTTTCTTTACGAGTTAACAGCAAATGGGCATTTTTAATCGCTTTTACGGGTTACTTAATAGGTAGGCTTAGCTGGCTGCCTTATTTACAAAGTGTTATGCCGTTACCCCTGGCGGTTATGTTTACCCTGCTATTTCCGCTGATTTTTGCCTTACAGGTGATTGCTGCAAGAAAACTAACGCTCACCTATCGGCATTGGTCCGCTGTATTTGTGCTCCCTGTTTTGGTTACCACGATGGAATATATCTCCTTCCTTACCAGCAGGGATGGAACGGCGGGCAGTATTGCCTATACGCAATGCGATTTTTTACCAGTAGTACAGGTAGCTGCTTTGACAGGCATACAAGGGATCACCTTCCTTGTTACTTTTTTCCCGACAGCGGTCGCGCTCATTATCTATCGGTATCAGCGAAACCAGTCTATCCGGACACTTTCCCTGGTAACCTTGAGTATTCTTTCAGCGGTAATCGTGTGGGGAGTGGTGCGTTTGAATCACATGTCTCCTGCTACTCAATCATTACGGATAGGTATGGTTACCATTGATAAACAGGCCTATCACCAGCAGGATACAAAAGGAGAAGACAGAGATATGTACCTGGCCAACCTCTACCTGCGCCGCGTAGGGGAATTAGTAAAGCAGGGGGCAAAGATGGTGGTGTTTCCTGAAAAAATGTTTACCGTAAGAGACAATCGCCGGGCGGGTTTTATCCGGCAGTTTAAAGATACGGCCATAGCACATCAAATAGGCATCGTAGCCTGTGTGACACTGCAAAAAGGAGACTATTACGAAAACAGGGCCTGGGTGATCGGGGAGGATGGAACTTTGCTGGCAGATTATCAAAAAGTACATCTATTTGCAGGAGAACTCCTGGACAGCCTGAAACCAGGAAAGGAACCCGGTTTGTTTCTCAGGAACGGTGGCACAGAAGGGGTGGCTATTTGTAAAGACATGGATTTTCAGCAAGATATCAGCAGGTACGGCAGCTCAAACTGTAATGTTTTATATGTGCCGGCCTGGGACTTTGAGCGGGATGGCTGGCTGCACAGCCGGATGGCAATAATGAGATGCGTGGAAGGCGGTTATGGCATGGCGAGAAATGCCAGGCACGGCAGACTGACTATCAATGACTACTGCGGCAGGGTTTTGTATGAAGCCAATAGCGACAATGGCACGCCCGCCTTGTTGTCAGGCAATGTTAATATCCAGCATCATGCCACATTGTACAACAAATGGGGGGATTGGTTCAGTTTACTAAACGCCATTGCAGCCCTGGTAAGCCTTCTATTGTTGGGTTATCCAATTGCCAGATCAGAGAGATAGTGGTAACGCGAACGTGCCCCCTCATACCATCTGAATCACTTCATCAATTGTGTGGGTTGTCAACACCGCATGGCCGGGAGTTATTTTTCATTATAAGCATTAAAATCGCCATAGATTTACACTCAAGTGTAGGGTTTTAAAGGAAAAAAGTCAGGATTTTTGGTGAAAATCAAAATATGAACCTATCAAGTACTGACACTAAAGATCTGCTGAAAAGAAAAAGCAGGATTCAGGGAATACTAGCAGGATTCCTGGTACTGTGCATCATAACGATCGTATGTGTTTTGATGATTAAAGAAAAGAAGGTGGTGTATATAGCCCCGATGTTTTCATTGTCGCTGGTCTTTTTCCCTTTATTTCAACAGCTGAAAGCTATTAAAAAAGAGCTGCAATCCCGTGCAGCAGCTTCAGCTAAATAATTTTCTACGATGAATTGCAAATCATGTAATGCGGCTGTTGCTGATAAGTATTGTGGACACTGCGGCTATCCGGTAGCATTGAAGCGAGTGGATAGCCATTATATCATTCATGAGGTGCAGCACGTGCTGCATTTTGAGAAGGGAATATTGTATACGATCAGAGAGCTGTTGGTCCGCCCCGGAATAAATATCAGGAGGTTCCTTACAGAAGACAGGAGCCGGCTGGTGAAACCAGTCCTTTTCCTTGTCATATGTTCGCTGCTGTATACGCTGGTTACCCATTTCTTTCATATCGAGCATGACCATTACGTAGACGGGTCTATACGGCACGAAACCTTTGCAGCCCTTACCACATGGATAGAAGGGCATTACGGCTATGCCAATATCATCATGGGCCTTTTTATCGGCGCCTGGCTGAAATTGTTTATGCGCAAAAGCGCGTACAATTATTATGAGGTATTAATCATGTTATGTTTCGTGATTGGCACGGGGATGTTGATATATACGTTGTTTGCAATGGTGCAGGGAATCAGCGGAAAAAATATGAAGCTGACATCGGAAGTGGTATCGCTGTTATACAGCATGTGGGCTATTGGCCAGATATTGGGTGGAAAGAAGATAAAGGGATATGTTTTGTCACTGGTGGGTTATATATTAGGCATGGGATCGTTCTGGTTAGCAGTAGAATTATTGGCGTGGACAATAGATAGGTTCAATGACTGAAAGCCCGAGGGGGCTTTCAGTTGGCATTGTTTCGTAAAGACGAACTATCTTTTTTCGGACTACCCCTGGTGAGTTTTGATAAAAGCCTGCCTTATTTTACCACTTCACTCACAAAAATCTCAGGAATGGCATTGGTATAGTTGGCAAAATCCGCACGGATCGCATCTATATTTGGAGCAATAGCCGCCCGATACTCACTTAAACTTTTTACATAAAAAGTACCAATGGCCATAAAAGGTAATGGCTGGTCAGGAGCACCGGCGGAAAGTCCCTTTTCAATAGTGTATTTAACCAGATTTGCCCCTAAAAAACCCGCTACCATGGGCATGTGCTTAGTTTCATAGTACTCCATATTAAAGGTTTTACCTTCAGCATAAGGGTACAGGATGGACACCTTAATCAGGCCTTTTTCATTAGCAGTCATGTTGTGGGTTTTAGATTTCTCAGATGGCTTTGCCTGGCTAAATGCTGCAAAACAAGTGGTCAAAAGCAAAAATGATAGAATAAGTTTAAACTTCATGATCCGCAATTTTAAGTTGTCTAGTATTTAAATTGTCAATTACTTTCGTTGATGTAGCCCACAGAAAAATCAAAAATACATATCGCCAAAGCTCCTTACTTTTTCCTTATCGTTTTATTCATCAGCGCATCAACGGCAGGAAGGAAATTATCTTTCCCTTTCAGTTCGGTCTCTAAAAAACCGACTGTTAACTGTAAAGCTGAATGATAACGCTGATTAACAGGGCAATTGCCCGCCTTTTTTACAACCAGGGAAAAACAATCAAAATCCTCATGTTGGATAGAGTCAATCGTGAAAATATGAGCTTCTTTAACATGGTCTGACACAAAATCATAAACTGAATCCTTTTTCCCAGACCCATTTGACGGCGAGCTTTCCATCCTTAAATACGGAATGGAAAATTGAAGGTTTTTAAAATCATCACTATTTTTTATCGCTTCAAAGTCCATATCCTCATTTCCATAGTGATGAAACTCCGATCCTTCCAGAGAAACCATGCACTTCACCTTCGGCAGTTTTCCTGCTAAAATTGCGCCTGACAGCCCACCCCAGCTATAACCGACTATGGCAATGCTGTTGGTATCGGCATTGGGATTTTTTTTCAGTTCCTTTACCGCTGCTACGGCATCATAGACCTGCTCCATCAGATCTTCTTTTTTTGTAGTCATATCACCGGGGAAACGGCCAATTGAACTTATTGACACTACAATAAACCCCTTTTGGGCCAAAGATTCAAACATTGAAAAATTCTCATAGCTCATTCCATTAAAAGCGGTCATGTAGACCACTATAGGAAACCTCCCCGAGGCGGCTGCAGCATTTTTGAAACTATTGGTTTTGAACCGGAGAAGACTTGTTGAATCAGCACACTTAAATGTAGTACAGAAAAACTGAGCGAACTGGCCGGATATTCCGTCACCGACTTTAGACCCGGAATAATAATTTGCCCTGGTTTCCAGCAACCTAAATAAGTCTCTGACCAGGAGTTGCGTATCTGCCTCAGCGTGATATGCAGGATACCAGATATCCAAATCGATGGGCCTGTGATGCAGAGCGTCTGTTACATCAGTTCCTGGCTTAAATATTCTTGATGTATCGCTGGTATGAACAAACGTAACCCCGGCATCATAAGACACCGATGTCTTCTTTTCTTGTGAACAGCCAATTACTATCATCAAAAAAGCTACAGCAAAATATTTCATACGGGTTTTTCTTTAACTGACCATAGATCATGTTGAAAAAACTGATGTCAATCCCTATAAATATAAATAATTAGTCTGGTTATAAGCTACTGAGTGGCAATTTTGGAATTTTTGTTTAATCTTTGGCGGATATGAAAATATGCACATTCGTTTTATTATATCTGCTTGCAGGAGTTTTTCCGGCAAGGGGGCAGTCCCACTGGCGTATAGTGAAGCAGGAGTTACTCTTTAAGGACCCTCCTTTTAATAACTGTCACGCTTCTACGCTTGCGGAAGATGCCGGCGGGGGCCTGCATATCGCCTGCTTCGGAGGAACGCACGAAGGCGCGAAGGACGTGGTGATCTGGGAAGGGTTAATCCCGGCACATGGCAGTGTTTCTCCAGGCGTTGTAGCTACCGGCATTTTACACGATACGGTCCGTTATCCGTGCTGGAATCCGGTTTTGCTGCCGTTGAAGAACAAGCTGGTGCTATTTTACAAGATAGGGCCCAATCCACGCGAATGGTGGGGAATGATGAAAACGTCAGCGGACAACGGCCGTAGCTGGTCGGCCGCTACACGCCTGCCTGACAACGTAATCGGGCCCGTGAAAAACAAGGCTTTGGTATTGGGAGATAAGGTGCTATGCCCGTCCAGTGTGGAAGAGGAAGGAGGCCACTGGAGAATCCAGATAGAACAGACAGATGTTCATTTTCGCCACTGGAAGATCATCCCCATAGATACCGGTTCTGCACTGGATGTGATACAGCCGAGCATACTGCGCTACGATAAAGGGAAGTTGCAGCTGCTGTGCAGGAGTAAACAAGGAAAGGTTGTACAATCATGGTCAGCAGATAATGGAGCCACCTGGTCATCTTTAAGCGAAACATCCCTGCCTAATCCCAACTCAGGCACGGATGCGGTGACATTAAAAAGTGGCTTGCAACTGATTGTCTATAATCCTGACCTGCCGGGCAAGGATTGGTTTAATGGCCGCTCCCGCCTGCGCGTGGCGGCTTCCCGCGACGGTGTGCAATGGAAAGATATCTTGGTACTGGAAGATGGGACCACTGAGGAATTCAGCTATCCAGCCATTATACAAACCCGCGATGGACAGGTGCATATTACCTATACCTACGACCGGAAAAATATCAAGCATGTGGTGCTGCAGGAGCAATAAGCCAGGAAACAGCGCAGGAAATGACTATGAGCTGTTTATTATTGTACCGTATAATCTTTTACGTCCACTTCCGATAACCTGAAATATCCGTAAGCAAAGTTTTCGAAATGGGTCTGGTTGATGATATTTCCTCTCACCGACCCTGGCGTTGCCTGAAACGGGCCACTGCCGGCCCCGGACGCAGCCAACAATTTCCTGAAATAATCATAGTATCTCCTGGAGATGCCATACAACCGGATGTTTATCTTATCTCCGGCCTTCAGGTCCTTGTCAGAGAAATATTCCTGCATCATTTTGCCCTGGCTGTTTTCGTCATCTTTCGCTTTGTAGTCCGGATACACTGATACAGGTGACAGAATACGGTGCAGATAATAATTTGCCTCATTGCCATTATCCTGGTACGTATATTTTATTTCCACTTCATCACCACCGAATCCGCCTTTGTCGTTTTGTTCGATATTATTTTCAATGTCCGGAACACCAATACAGGTCTCAGTGGCGGTGTAAACTTCTGCATTTAAAACTACTTTTAATGCATAAGTCTCCCCGATAACCGGGTGGAAATCGGAGCAGATATATTCTCCCGTACCGGGATTTTCTACAAAACTAAAGACAGCATTTTCCGAATTTGTAATAACGATATCCGCTCCGGACACCGTTGGAAATGTTGTACTGTAATATCCGGTGGTGGTGGAGAGCCTGATTTTCTGCTCATGCCCTGTCGTACCCTTTATCCAATCAATTGACGCGTCAATGACCAGTTTCGGCGCTGCTGTCTCCAAATCCACGTCAATCACCTTTGTGCAGGACAGCAGAAAAAATACACATACAACAACCAGGTATTTAAGAATATTTTTCATTTGATACTATTGGCATTAAAATTTGAAATTATAGGTCACACCGGGCACGATACCGAAAATCGATATCTTCTTTGCCTCACTCAACCCTGTCTCCCTGTTTTGCTCGAACATAAGAGCAGCGGCGTTGTTTCTGCCATAAACATTGTAAATACTGAACACCCACTCCCCTTTCCATCTTTTTTTACTGTCAGGCTTTGGTGTGTAGGTGGCCGATAAATCCAAATGATGATAAGCCGGCAGCGAATTGGCATTTCGTTCTCCGTAGTTGGCAATCGTAATTCCCTGATACTGGTATTTGCCGATGGGATAGGTGGCCGCTTTTCCCGTCTGATAGGTAAACATCCCGCCGAAGCTCCATTTTTTCGTCAGTTGGTAAGCGGCTGTCAGGGAGAGGTTATGCGTTTTATCGTAATTGGCGCGGTACCATTTTCCATTGTTAATGCCGGTCTCTTCGGCATTTCGTCCCGGAGTACGTTGCTCCGCTTTAGAAAGGGTGTAGGAAAGCCAGCCTGTCAGTTTGCCGGTATTCTTCTTCAGCATCATCTCCAGTCCATAAGCCCTGCCCTCTCCGTTTAGCAGTACCTGCTCTATGGCTTTGCGGGCAATTAATTCCGCGCCATCGATGTAATCTGCTTTGTTTTTGATTTTCTTGAAAAAAGCCTCCGTTTCCAGGGAATATTTTCCATTGCGAAAATTGCTGAAATAGCCCAATGCCACCTGGTCCAGGATTTCGGGTTTCAGGAATTGATCACTTGGCGCCCAGATATCCAGCGGGGAGACAGAAGCTGTGTTGGAAATTAAATGGATATACTGGCTCATCCGGTTGTAACTCGCTTTAATGGACTGGTTGTCATTGATAGCATAGGAAACCGCCAGACGAGGTTCTAAATTTCCAAAATCAACGATTTTCTGGTTTTTACTGTAGTACGTTGTACCTATAGGTGTTCCTTCTTCATAAATCTGCATATGTGGATTGAATACCACCGCCTGGTCATTGGCGTAATTATTTACATGCTGTTCCCCCAACCGCAGGAAATTGCTGTAGCGCAGCCCATATGTCAATGATATTTTGTCCGTGAGCTGCTGTTCGGCACTGAGATACAAGGCATTTTCCCAGGCATATTTTTTTTCGATCTGGTCGGGGTTGACAGGCGACGTAGCATCCAAAGGCTTGATGGAACCAGGATTGAACTGGTAATAAATGGAATTGATGCCATAATTCAGGACCAGCTTATCAGACAGGTGATGATTAAAATCATACTTAAAATTATAATTACGGATGTCCGATGCCCAGTCAATGCCAACATATTTTATCTTCAGGCCATAATCGTACTTACTGTAAATAACTGATGCATTGGAAAAGAATTTATCGGAAAATATATGGTTCCAGCGGAGATTAAAGAATGAATTTCCATAATCGTTGCTGAAAAAATTGCTGAAATCCATATTATCCTTACCGAAATATCCTGAAAGGAAAAGCCTGTTATTATCATTGAGCTTAAAGTTCAGCTTGGCATTTAAATCATAAAAGGAAATAGAATTCGGTTTGTCTGCCAGTTTCAGGAATAAATGGGCATATGAAGCGCGACCGGCCACCACGAACGAACTCTTTTCTTTAACAATAGGGCCTTCTGCCAACAATCTGCTCGAAACCACGCCAATGCCGCCCGACAGGTGATATTCTTCGTTATTGCCTTCTTTCTGATAAATATCCAAAACAGCAGACGTACGTCCACCGAAGTTAGCAGGTATGCCTCCTTTATATAATTTCAAATCTTTAATCACATCGGCATTAAAAACGGACAGAAAGCCGAACAGGTGTGATGTATTGTAAACAACGGCTTCATCCAACAATACCAGATTACCGTCCACCGACCCGCCCCTCACGTTAAAGCCTGTTGCCCCTTCCTGTGCAGTAGACACGCCCGGCAGCTGCAGAATAGCTTTTAAAACGTCCACTTCTCCCATAACAGCCGGCATCTTTTTGATGGTAGCGATAGAGAGCTTATTCACACTCATTTCCGGTTTCCGGATGTTATTTGCGGAGCCACTGCTTTTCACCACTACTTCATCCAGGGTTTTGCTTTTCTCCGCCAGCGAAAAATTTTTCCTGATGTTGGCTGTAAGGGAGATATGTTCTTCTATCGTCTCAAATCCTATACAGCTGACAATGATTGTATATTCCCCTTTGGGCAGGGTGATGGAATAAAAGCCATACGCATTGGTGACGGATGAGGCCTTTACTCCCGGAATAAAAATGCTGGCACCGATTATTGTTTCGGTGTTCGATTTCATGGTGACAATTCCGCTCAAGGTGACTTTCTCCTGCGAATAGACCTCAAATGAAAGGATTATAAGCAGCAGTACAGAAATGATCTTATATCTCATCCTTTAAAAACATTTTAACAGTTGTAATTGGACACAAAACTATTTCTTTGGATAACTGTCTTTTTATAATTATATTAAGTGTGATATCTTTTATAGCAAGGAGCGTAAGGGCACTACAAAATATATTTCCTGCCTTAGGCGTTTTTGCAATACTTTCTGCTTTCGTATAAAAAGCATGCATTTTCGTATAAAAGCAGATCAGACCAGTGCTTTAAACATTAAGTTTATTCCAGACAACTTGATAAATGAATGATTTTAGCCATCAGCAGCTTATTAGCGAAAACGTGCTGTTTCGTTTCCTGATCTCACCTGACCTCAGAATATTCCGGCATCTGCTGTTTATTGCTTTTATAGCAATTGTGCTATACAACAGCACGTCCGTCATTGCCAGCCCGATAGCCGTATTTGCATACTTTATTATATTATTTTATGTAAATATGTATGTATTGGTGCCGAGGCTTTTGTTCAGGAACAGAAGCATTAAATACTGTTTGTCTGTGATCGGCATCCTGGTTATCATGGCTGTTTGTGGCTATTTTTTCAATCCTTTCAACAAAGCAAACGGGCTGAACATCCCTCTTTTTTCCTTCCTTACCGCGCTGCTGTTAGCCGCCTCTTCTTCCATAAAATTGTTTCAGAAGGGAATGATGGACAAACAATTGATCTACGAGCTGGAACAGTCAAAAACCGTTGCAGAACTGGAACAATTAAAAAACCAAATCAATCCGCATTTTTTGTTTAATATGCTAAACAACGCCAATGTTCTAACGAAGAAAGACCCGGAGAAAGCCTCGCAGGTTTTAATGAAACTGAGCGACCTGCTTCGCTACCAGCTTTATGACAGTGCAAGGGACAAGGTGCTGTTGACGTCGGACATCCGTTTCCTGGAAGATTTTCTAAACCTGGAGAAAGTACGGCGGGACAGTTTTGATTTCCTGATTTCAAAAGAGGGAAGTTTGAGCGGCGTGCAAATTCCGCCATTGTTGTTTATTTCGTTTGTGGAAAATGCAGTAAAGCACAACAATGACGTAACAAAACCATCTTATGTAAATCTGTATTTTGATGTCCGGAACGACGAGCTTTTCTTTAAATGCGTCAACTCCAAGCCGGCACTCAAATCTGCCAATAACACCGGCGGATTGGGACTAACGAATATCAAACGGAGACTGGAACTTTTGTTCCCGGCAACACATAGCTTACTTATAGAAGATGACCCGGAAAGGTATTGCGTGACGTTGACCATCAAGCTACGGGCTGCCTAGCAGCGAATGACTATTCATTATATAGTAAAGCGCATAACATTATGAACTGTATCATTATAGATGACGAACCACTGGCAAGGGAAGCCATAGCGATGCTGGTCCACCAAACGGATAATTTAGATTTAATCGGTTCGTTCAACAGTCCCGAAACCGCCAAAGACTTTATAGAAAACAATTCAGTCGAATTAATTTTCCTCGACATACAAATGCCGGGAATCAACGGAATTGAGTTTGCCAGAACTATTCCGAAAGAAACATTTGTGATTTTCACCACTGCCTACGCTGAATTTGCTACCGACAGCTACGAAGTAGACGCCATTGACTACCTGATAAAACCCATAAAATTAGAACGTTTTCAGAAGGCGGTCGACAAAGCCCACACCTACTCCAAATTATTCAAAGCGGATTACGGCCATAACAATATAGAACAGATAGCAGACGATTTTTTCTTTGTGAAAGCAAACCGGAGGATTTTTAAAGTCTATTTCAATAATATACTTTTTATCCAGGGTTTAAAAGATTATGTGGTGATGCACAGCGAAAACCAGAAAGTAATTACGGCGATGAATATCAAAACCATCTATGATCAATTACCCAAAGATATGTTTGTGAGAGTCAGCAAGTCTTATGTCATCAATGTAAAGCATATTGATTCTGTGGATAATAACACGGTGTACATCGGAGCCAATGAAATCCCCATCGGAGGTATTTACAGGGATTTCTTTTTTAATGAATTTGTAACGAAAAAGATAGTGGGAAGATAGTTAACACAAAGCCACTTAAATCCTGCGATTCAAGCGGCTTTGCTGTTTTTATGATAGAAATGTAAATCAGGCCATTCTTTCCTGGACAGGCTTCAGCTGATATGCCTTGTAAAAGAAGCGGTCAGCCTCATGCTGATCTGCGGCAAAATTCATCACCTCCACAATTTTCCCGTCCTTGATTTTCCACAACAGGCACTATAACATCGCTGTATAATATGATAATTTATGGAGCGCCTTTTGATAGGTTTCATCAATCATCAAAACAGGATACTATATGAACCACGACCATAAAGCCATACTGGAAAAGGCAAATGCAGCCGTCGCTGCAGGGGACAATGAAGGTTTTCTGTCTTTCTGCACTGACGATACGACATGGACATTTGTAGGTGACAGGACATTACAGGGGAAAGAAGCTGTCCGGCAATATATGACAACAGCCTATGCGGAGCCGCCAAAATTCATGGTCGAAAACCTGATTGCCGAAGACGATTTTGTTACGGCTATTGGTAAAATCAGCATGAAGAATGAAAAAGGGACCCTGGTCCATTATGCCTACTGTGATGTATGGCGGTTCCGTGATGGCAAAATGGCCGAATTAAAGGCTTTTGTCATTGAGGTTATCTCAGTTGCCAAATAATTCTGCCAGTTTTTTATTCAGTTGTTCCCCGCGAAGATTCATGGCAATAATATGCTTATTTTCATCCAACAGGAAGTTTGCTGGTACCGCGCGGATACCATATTGGCGTCCCACCTCATTATTCCATCCTTTCAGATCGGATACATGGAGCCATGGGAGCTGATCTTTAGCGATGGCCTCCAGCCATTTGTCCTTATGATCGTCCAATGAGACTGCAATTACTTCAAATCCCAGGTTTTTATATTTCGCATATTGTTTGGTGAGGTTCGGGTTCTCTGCCCGGCAGGGACTGCACCAACTGGCCCAAAACTCCACCAGTACATATTTGTTTTTCAGATCATCCAGGCGTAACGGTTTACCGTTTATGTCGGTCTGGGTAAACCTGGGCGCCGAAGCACCTACATAGATAGTTTTGGCCGCAAGGATGCGTTGTTGCAGCTCCCTGCCGGGGTCGCTCATACGCAGCCTTTCACTCATGCTGTTAAAGATCGGCTCTATCCTGTTCACATCCACGGGGGTGCCGGTTCCTTCTGATAAGGCCACCATGCCGAAGTAGGAGTCGGGATGTTTTTTTGCGTATTCGATTTGCGCATTCGCCCGGTCAGCCATGCGCTTCCTATAGGTGGCATTGATCCGGCCAAGGAACGCAGTATCCTGCCGCTGTGCAGGAGTTGCCGAACTTACCTGCCCATTGGCCCACTTGTTCAGGTCCATAATAGTACCACCAATGGCTGCGTTATACGCCTGAAATTCATCGTATACTTTAGAACCGGTGAAGCTGGCATTCGCCAGTGAATCTGCAGCGGTGATCTTGATTTTTTCCGCCCCAAAATAGAAGTAAATCACGTCGCCGGTATAAACGGCTTTCTGTTTTCCTCCTCCATCATGGCTCAGCGCCATGCGTGCGTAGGAATAACCGGAGCTGACACCGCTGAAGGTGAATTTACCATTTGTAACGGCGGCACTGTCTTCCTTTCCTACGCCATCGCTCATATAATCGATATAGGCCATGGCAGGAGTATTCAGTTTACCGATATTCCCTTCAATACGAAAGGTTCCTTTCTGCGCCTGGCTGGCTAACGGCAGACTGATAGCTGCCAGTATTAAAATGTTTTTCATCACGCTTTATATTTAATTTTTTGATACAATATCTACCGGAGCGCCGGGGATTCCATCTACATGACCGGTAATGCTTCCATTCTTACCAACACTTACATCCAATGCCACAACGCTGCCTTCTACTCCAGCTGTGAGCGTATTGCCGTCAGTGCTCAGTTTCAGCATGGTCACCTTTTTGCCATTAAAATTGGCATCCAACGGGCGTAAATCTTCGTTAACAGGATTATACCGGTAGATTTTATCATTGGAGGTGAAATAAAATATATCCACTGCGGAGCGTTGCCAGCGGCTGCCGGCTGTTAGTAATGCAGCACCCTTAAATACGCGTTTCCGTGTAGGCAGAATTGTCCGCAGGTCATAGTTGGCCATCTGCACGGTAAATGTATATTCGTATACGTTTCCGTCGGCCGCCCTGTAATATGCATAGGATACACTGGGGATAGCCTGCATGTAAAGCAGCACGCCGGGGCCCAGATCAGCAGGATTAAATGCGTTTCCTATCACCTGGTAATCACTTCCCATAAAATTGCCACCACCGTCAAAAGTCACAAAACCATGACGTATGGTGTCGAATGCAAAAAAGAAATTATACCGGCTGTAGAAAGGGGCCAGGTAATAGTTTCCTGTCTGCATGCTGGAAAATTTACCAAAGTCCGGCGCGAAAGGCGCCGTAGTAGTGATACTGAGGTACAGTTTACCATTGACAATTCCCGTTGGTATGCCTTGTGCGCCATTAAACACCTGCGTTTCCATGGCCGCAGGAGGGTTAAAGAATTGTTCTCCAAAATAACGTTTACGTAGCATGGTACTGCCATCGATTATAACGCTTTGTTTTGAAGGGTCTTTACAGATCACCCAATAGTCCTCTACACTGTTTTCCTGGTATGCGAGTGGTTTTGCAAACAGCTGTACCGGGTTGGCCGGGAGATCATCGTTGTGCAATGCATGGTACAAGTCGGGATTCACCGTACTGTCGGGCCGTATAAATGACAGACGGGTAACCCCTTTATCTATACTTAATACAGTTGCTCCTTTGGCGAACCGGGTACCGCCGCTGATCTTAAATTTGTAGAAATATTTAATTCCGTTTCGTTTATCCGTTATGGTGATCTTGGCATCGCGGACCATCGGTTTCAGATTATACACTATTCTTAAAGGATAACCTGTATAGTGGTCAGATCTGGCTTCCTCTGCAACGAGGATGTCCCAATCGAATGTGAGGTCCGTGGAGGGATTGCCATCTGCAAGCGTCACCAGCGGGCTAATAACCAGTGAATCACCTACGGTTGCAGCTATAGTGCTGTCTGCAATACCATGAAGTACCGGCTCTGAGGGTACAGTATATTTATAGTTCCCCAGGTCTTTTTTACAAGCCATAATGACGCAGGCAGATAAAAAAATGATAATTATTCCTTTATACATAGTTGTACTTTTAGAAGAGCACCTGCTCTCCATTTTCATCGATAAAAACATACTTATTGGCTGATGCATAATACCTCAGGAGGAAACGCCTGGCAGAAGCATTTTTGTTGAAAAAATCGTAATCTCCAGTGCCATCATTTCTTTTCTCCAGCATATAACCCGACTCAGGATGTTCACTGACCCACTGAAATGGATATTGCAGGAGATATCTGGTATTGGCGATATAATAGAGCGTTCGCGGGACTTCCATGTACCAGTCAGGATAGGAATTGACAATCACCAGATCGGTAGTGCCGCTGCTAATAAGGAACAGCTGATGTTTCACCCGGGAGTACTTCCCGAGGTTTCCGGCCCATGACGCCCACCATGCCGGCTGTTCCAGCCTGTTGGAATACAGGATGCGCCTGGTGCGTATTTTCACCGGCAGGTCGGTGGCAAAATCCTTACCACCTGAAACCTGAAAAGTAAGGTACACGGATGTTTCAGCCAGTGCAAGATCTGTATTCAGCAGTATAACAGGGACCTTGACCGTACCCGAATCCGCGGGCATTATATATGATGATTTCAACTGCTCATAATGTCGGCCCGATACAGCGGTAGTATTGCTGTCCACGGCTGTCAGTGCGAAATACCGGTCCTGCCGGGCAGTCTTACCAGATACAATAACCGGCACCCAAATGGTATCTTTTTCCAGTTCAGGATGAAATGCAAAAGAATAAACAAGGCTGTCTGTATTAGGATAATTCAGGTAGATATTGTCTTTTACCAGATCATACGGTTCAATGCTGTCCCGTTTACAGCTGAATAGCAGGAAGGCAATCATTATGATGATGGAACATTTTCTCATGGTATACTGTTAATTATTTCTGTAAGCATTTTCATCGTCCGGTAACGGGAGTACGAAAATGCTGTTTGATGGTTGTTTACTATTGGTGGCATTGATGTATACTGCGTGGTAAAGACGCTTGTACATAAAGAATATCTGGCTTTCACCATAAAATTCCTTGCGGGCTTCCTTTATTAGCAGGTCAATAAATGCTGATTTATTGGGAACACTGTTAACCTGTTGTCCGATTCCGCGTGCGACCCGTACTTTGTTATAATAGCTGAGCGCCAGTTGAGGGTCCTGGTCAAAGGTAGATTCGGCTGCGATGTAGTACAGCTCAGATAACCGGATAGCCGGAGCTACCAGGGGATGTATGTTGGTGAGAGGAGATGCGTTGCGATAATATTTCTGTAATACGGCGCGGTCAGGTCCACCGGTAGCCGCAGCGGTATTCAGAAACCATTGCTTCAACCGCCAGTCTTCCGCACCGGAAGTACCAATTTCATAAATATCATTTACCTGGTCAGTGGTAGCACTATAGGCAGGATTCTGTTTGGTAAATCTGTCCTGCAGCGATTCAATAACAGTTGTTGTTTCTGTATACCAGCAGCCAATAATCTCCTTATAGAAAATACGGTCTCTTTTCTGAATGTCTGTCTGGAAAAAATCCTCCTGCCTGGTAAACGGAAATTTCTCTGCCTGTATCACTTCCATTGCATTTGAAAGCGCATTCGGATAGTCGTTGCGATAGAGGTAAACACGTGCCAGTTCCCCGCAGACAGCGTAATAGTTAAGCCGGTGACGCCTGTTTTGCATGAACAGGTCGGGGTTATCCAATTCTGTGTTTACATTGTCTCCCGGATATCCCACGGTATAGGCGGCGTTTCTTATTGGATCGTTTTGCAATAATATTTTTGCGGCAGACAGGTCTTTCAATACACTGTCTATTACCGTGTTTACGGTCGAGAAGGCGGTAGAATTGATCCCCACGCGGGTTACATAAGGAATGCCTTTTTGTGTTGCCCCGTTGACATACGACGGCGCAAACATCCGTAGCATATCAAAATGGACATAGGCACGCAATGCGAGCGTCTCACCTTTAATCAGGCGGTAATTACCTTTGCTGAAAATGGCAGTGTCCCTGTCAATAGCCTGCAACAGATAATTACAATTGGCTACTGCTTTGTAGGCGTTGCGCCATACATCATTTACCATGCTTTTAATGCTGCCACCGGTATATATGAAGTTGGCAATTTCCTGGTTGGTAACATCACTGAATGTATAGTTCTGGCCCAGTACATCCAGCATATTATAGGAAAGCTGCCCGCCATAAAGCGACTGGCTGGCGCAGAGTGTGTAAATCCCATTCAGGGCCTCTTTGAATCCCTGTTCTGAGTTAAAAAGTTCATCCCTGTCTATCTGTGTTTGAGGTTTTATATCAAGAAACTTTTTACAGGAAATCATCGATACACACAGACCCAGTATTATTATTAGTTTTTTCATGATGCTTACATTTTAGAAGGTAGCGAGGATAGAACAGGTAAGACTTCTAGCAAAAGGGTAATCTATACCACGCTCCTGTTTGATACTGGACATACGGAGGATGTCGTTCATCGTAACAGCGCCACGCAGGGACTGCAAACCGATACTCTTTGCGAGGTCCTGTGCCAGGTCATAAGAGAGGTACAGCGACTGCAGTTCCAACAGATTTTCTTTCTGTACGAACCTGCTGGAGGCATAAGTCAGGCTCAGGTCCGTAATGTTCTTATACAGCGCCATATCGCCGGGATGCTGCCAGCGCATCGCAAGGGCCCTGCTGTCAACATTAAAGCGGGGGTCGGCATTTTCAATCCTGTCTACAAGTGTCTGATTGTACATATCTCCGCCGAATTTGTAATGAAAACTGAAACTCATCATCCAGTGCTTCCAGGTGATATTGCTACCAAAGAAACCTTCTGCCTTTGGTGTATAATCGCCAATGGGCCGTGTGTACGTCACGTCATAATCGTAGGTGAGACTGCCGTCTGGTTTTTCGTAGATCTCCCGTCCGTTTTGAGGGTCTATACCGTGTGATTTCACACCGTATATAGTATTATACGATTGCCCTTCCGCAAAGCGTAACAGCGGCTTTCCCTGTACTCCTTTGGATGGGTCCAGCTGGTAGTTGTTCACGCTTTCGTTATAGGCTTTCAGCGCGTTTGAAATTTTGACAATTGAATTGGTGTTATGGGCGAGGTTGCCGGTAATATTGATGTTTAGATTGTTTTTGCGCAATGCGTTGATGGACAGATAGAGCTCATATCCTTTATTGGCCATATCTCCCAGATTTTCTTTATAGGTAGAGAAACCCGTAGACGGGGCGATGTTGATATCAGTCAGCAGGCCTTTAGTAAGCTTGTAGTAATAAACAGGTGTAATTATGATCCTGTCCTGCAGGAAACCAATCTCTGCACGCACTTCATAGTTGGTGGTTTTCTGCCATTGGAGGTTATCATTACCATAGCCGTTTACTATAGCGCCAATGCCGGTGGAGTACCAGTTGGCAGTCTGATAATTATATGTCGTTTTCGCCAGGAACGGAGGGAAGTCAACTGAACCTGTCACGCCAGTTGTACCGGTAAGTTTTAATCTTGAAAGTACGGGAAGGCTGTTCCTGAACCAATCTTCGTTATGAACATTCCATCCAATACCTCCTGACCAGAATGGTGCCACTCTTTTATTGGCACCAAATGCCGATGAGCCATCCAAACGAACAGCTGCATCGAACAGGTACCTGTTTTTATAAGAATAGCTGCCACTAAAGAATGAACCGATCAGGCGTCTTTCATCCACACTGCCTTTAGGGGCGTCATTGGGTGTATAGGTACGTGCAAATGCAATGCTGCTGAATTTGTCATTTGAAAATCCACGGGCCTGGAAACCTTTAAAATCTGTAGTGGAAGACGTGATGTTGGCACCCAGTACAGCATTCAGCGAATGGTCGCCGATCAACGTATTGTATACCATCCGGATGTTTCCGTCCAGGTTCAGGGAGCGCGTGGCGCTGAAATCATAAGACCCTCTGTTCATCACTGCGTTGGGAGGGTCCAGGTAGAAAGCGTTGCTAAACGGAGAAACAAATTTATCGGCAGTGGATTTAGTGCTGTTCAGGCTTACCAGGCCTATTACACGTAATGCTGGGGTGATGCGCCAATCAGCAGAGAACGCATCTATCAGTTCTGTATATCCGGATTTATCGAAGTTGCCGAGGCTGGCTTCATAGAGTGGGTTCAATACTGGTACGTTTTTGTACTGGTCCTGGCCCGGCAGATGTGTATCCACGCGCCAGTTGGCAATTTCACGAATCAGTTTGCCGTCGTCTCCATAAATTGGATAATATGGGTTCATGGCCACATAGGTTGCAAAACTGCCATAATTGGAATTGCGCGCATTTACTTGTGTAACGGTGAGATCATTTTTCAATATCAGATTACGGTTAGGGTTGTACGTAAAGCTCATACCACCACTGTAACGGTTACGGCCCGAATTTTTCATCACGCCCGGGTCCGTTTGATAACGGAGGTCCACGCCGTAACGGAAGCTGGAGTCTCCTCCTTCAACATATACGGTATGCTTCTGTGAATATGCGTTTCGCAATGGCTGGGAGAGCCAGTATGTATTGACTCCGCTCACTACGTTTTTAAGTTTGGAATAGTATTGCTGGTCGAGTTCGTCCTGTGTGGAGGCGGTGTTATTTTGAGTTGAATAAAGGCCGGCACGTCTTTCATACTCCAGTTTGTCTGTTGCATTGAGCACACTATAGTCGCTGAGGTCCGGTACTGTGGCCTTCATTTCAGCATTGTACGAAAGACGGAGGCGACCCGGCTGCGGGGCCTTGGTAGTGATTACAATCACACCATTGGCTGCCCGGGAGCCATACACCGCGGTGGCGGCGGCATCTTTGAGGATCGTCACACTGGCAATGCGGTTAATATCCATATCTACCACCTTCTGCAGGGGAACTTCAAATCCGTCCATGATAAACACCGGCAAATTGTACGAACTGGAGAGGTTGTTCCTGTCCAGTATCTCACCGTTTGGCATGGCGGTAGTGCCCCTGATATTGATTTTGGGCATCGCGTTGGGGTCGGAGCCCAGGAGGTTATTATCTGCTATCCTGAAGGAAGGATCAAAGGAAGCCAGGCCTTTCAGCATATTCTGCGGATTAAGCCTTTTCAGATCCTCGCCTTTCACAACAACGGCGTTACCGGTATAATTATCTTTCTTAATCACCTGGTAGCCTGTTACCACCACATCATTGAGCGAACTTGACTTTGGAGACATCAGGATGGATTGGTTGCGAACTGCATTTACAGGAATTTCCTTTGTTCGGTAGCCTACACTGGTTAGCTGGAGTATATCCCCGGGTGCGGCCTTGACGGTGAACAGGCCCCTGTCGTTTGTCAGCGTTCTTTCACCGGTATTTTTAAGGTATACAGACACAGCGATCATGGCCTCTTTTGTCAGACTGTCTACGATCTTTCCGGTGAATAAACTATCTATTATGCCCGTTACGATGGATGGGGAGCTGTTATTGGCACCGGTGCCGGCGGTGATTACAATTGTTTTGTTAACAATCGTGAAGCTAAGATTAAATTTTTTAAGGCAGGATTTCAGTGCCTCTTCGATGCCTGCATCCTTTAGGTCAATGTCCGTTTTCATGGATGCGGGATTAATATTTTCCTTGTAGAAAAATGTGAAGCCGGTTTGTTTTTTGATGTCATTAAAAATAGTTTCCAGCGAAGCGTTTTGCCGGCTGACAGTTACGTGTTGGCTGGCTGCACGTACCGGGATAAATAGCAAAACAATCAGGGGAAGCATGAGCCATTTGCCGGAACGTGAGGGCATGCATTTCCCAGCCCCTGCCATGACTGGCAAGGGAGGGCAATGAAACTTGAATTTCATGATGGTCGGATTTAGTCGATAAAATGAACAGATATGTGTTGGCCCGCAGCTGGTATTACTAACGGGAACAGACACTATCGTAAGTCCTGGTTAATATAGAAATGTTGGTTTTTTTGATGACACAATTTCATTCATACAATCTTTGATATTTCAGTTGACAAGTGATGGTTACTGATTAATCACCTTAATTCTTATTGATTACGGTAATGACATTTTCTTTTATCTCAAATGTGACGCCGTTGATTTCAAGTATTTTCAGAACATCTTTCAGTTGGCTGCTCCGGGAAATTTCCCCGGAAAATCTTTCATCAGGGATATGGCCGCTATATTTGATCACTACATTGTACCACCGGGCCACGTCGCGCAATACGGACTGCAGGCTGTCGTTTTTAAAAGAAAACATATTATTGGTCCAGGCAGTTTCCTTTTCTGTATCGGCGTTGACAGTGTGGAGGTAGTTGTTACTATTAGGATCGCAGATGGCCTGCTGGCCGGGATGGACCACAACTGATCTGCTATTATAGACGACTTTAACAGATCCCTGTATGAGCGTTGTTTTCGACACGCCCTCTTCCGGATATGCATTGATGTTAAAGATGGTACCGAGCACGTGCACAGATCGGGCGCCTGATTTTACGATAAATGGCCGGTCCGGGTCTTGGGCAACGTCAAAGTAAGCCTCCCCTTCCAACTCTACAACCCTGCCGGTATTACCAAAGGCAGCCGGGTATTTCAGAGTGCTGACGGCGTTAAGCCACACTCTTGAACCATCGGGTAATATAATTTTAAATTTCATGCCCGCAGGGGTAGATAATACGTTTTCCTGGTCAGCGTTGCTTTTTTCGGCTGGCGCTGAAGAATAAACCAGAGTCCCGTCTTTTTCCTTCGAGATGATGACACCATTTTGGCTGGCAATCTTGCCGGCGGCAGTACTATCCAGTGTTATAACCGTACCGTTGGCGAGGCGAAGCGTAGGGACGCGGTTATTACGGGAGGCGAGGCGCTGCTGCGCCGGTTGATGAAATGATTTCCTGGCAAGGAACAAGGTACCGGCGCCAATCAGAACGATCATTGCGGCGGCGGCAACCCAACGGCGTACGGGTATACGACGATACAGCGCCGGCTGTAAGTTATCTGCATTCGCAATTTTCATGTCTATCCTGTCTTTCATGGCAGCCTTCAGACTGTCAAACCCCGCCTCATTTTCTGCCGTGATGAAATCGTCCTCACTGTCGGCCAGGTCAAACCAGGCCTCCAGGAAAGAAATTTCCTCCCTGGTCGCAATGCCACTCCTATATCGATTTAGCATTATTTTAAAAAGCCCGGCCTCGTTATTATCCATTGTTACCAGTTTCTATATAGCATGAGTCAAAAAGTTAAATTCCGCCCACGCTGAAATAAATATTTTTTATCATCATGTGTAAATCGGCTTATTTCATTGTCAGTATACAGACAATGTGGAGTAGGACCAGGGAACTTCTCAGTTTCGAGAGGGCACGTCCCATCTGGTTTCTGACTGTTTTCTCAGAAATTCCAAGTTGCCCGGCAATTTGCTGCGTATTGTATCCATCCTGGAAGCGCAGGCGGAAAATCTGTTGCTGTTGCGGGGGAAGGGAATTAGTCAGTGCTTCAAATGCAGCATGGAACTCCTTGTACAAGACATGATCGTCGGCAAGAGCATAGCCCTGAAGCTGGTCTTCACTGTCTGCCGGCAGGAAGTTATAGCGGCTTTCCTTTTCAATTTGCCTGAAAACCCTGTTGCGGGTGGCAATGCGTAAATATCCGGGGAGATTATCAATGAGGGTGGTTTTCTCCCTGGTCCACAACTGCACAAAGACATCCTGGGCTATATCCTGCGCCAGGTCTGTATTCCGTATCCGCTTGTAAGCGATATTGAAAACATCTTTCCAATATCGGTTATAAAGCACATCGAAAGCAAAACCATTCCTTCTGCCAATTTCCGCTAAAAGGTCCTGGTCATTTGCATGAAGCAGTTTATCCATTCCCATAATTGACCATAAAACTAAAAATTGTTTCGGTTTATAAAAGGATTCTTTGTTTAGTGGTAGAAACAGTAAACAACTGCCGTATAATCAAAATGATACATTTAATTATTACCTTGCCGCTCTAAATAAAAGCATTTTCCCTGATTGCTATAGTCAACATATTAATCCGAACCGGGCTAAGCAAAGCATCAGCCTTATTTTTGGCAGGTCTGCTGACAGTTTCCTGTGCCTGTCTGGCCCAAAGTGGCACCGCTTTCACAGGTTATGGAGATGTACCGGTAAAAACGCCCGACTCTCTCTTGCGGAAGGTGTTCCTTGCCACCGATATTAAAACAAAAATACAGGCCGTACAGCCGTTGCTGGCTTTCCACGCCGCCCATGGCACTACAGACTCCGTGATCTTTTATGCGCAACAGCTTATCAGCAGTCTTGACCAAAGCGATCTCCCTGCGGCTGACAAACAGTCCTCCCAGGTTTCCCTTTATCTCACACTGGCTAATGCTTACAGTGAGAACGGCCTGTATGACGAAGCCCTACGTTTCTATCTTCAGGGCGTCAGGATTGCGGAGTCGCTCAATAACAGAGGCGCCATTAATGACAACAAACTGGGCATCGCCAACATATATTCCGCCCGTAATGAATATGACAAAGCCATCACAGCATACAGGGAGCTGTTGAACACGGACCCGGACGAACAGCTCAAACATCTGGTCTATGAGCGGCTGGGCATTATTTTTCTCGGACAGAAAAATTTCCCTGAAGCGAAGCTTTATACTGAAAAAGCATTGCACTATTTCCAACAACAGCACCAGGAAAAAAAAGAACTTCAGGCACAACTGACACTCGGTATTATAGCGGAATTCAACCACCAGGAAGAGGAAGCCTATACGATCTACAACAATGTAAAAAACAATGCGCAGCAGCACCAGTTTTTTGACCTGTACATCAGCGCAGGACAAAGGATGGGAGACCTGCTGATCTCCCGGAAGGAATATGACAACGCAAAAACCTTGCTATCCCTCGTGTACTCCAACGCCCTTCAATGGAACGACCTGAAAGCCCAGCTAAAAGTACTGAACAGCCTGCGTAACCTGTACGCGGTAACAGGCGATTATAAAAACGCCTATGCACTGATGACCCAGTACCTGGGCATTTCCCGGGAGGTATTGGACAAACAGAATAAAAAAGAAATCAACGAACTCGAGATAAAATACCAGACCGCCCGGAAAGAAAAGGAAATATTAAACAAGGAAAACGAATTAAACCACCAGAAAACGATAAAATACAGTTTGCTCATCGGGTTCCTTGTCATCCTCCTGCCTGTCATCGGCCTGCTGTATCTATATTACCAGAAACTACAGGCGCAGAGCAAACTAAATACAACGATGGAGGAAATGAACCGGCAAAAAATCGCGGCATTGCTGAAAGATAAGGAGCTGGAATTACTGAAAGCCTCCGTTGTCGGCCAGGAAAAAGAGCGGAAACGGATTGCAGGCGAACTGCATGACAGTATCGGCGGCAACCTCGCTGCCATTAAACTTCAGCTCTCCCATCAAACCAGTGTGAATAAACTGGAAACACTCATCCGGCAGGTGGACGACACCTATCGCCAGGTACGTGACCTTTCCCATGATCTTGTTCCTCAGAAATTCGCCAACACCGGTTTTGCCGAACTTATTTCCGGCTATATCACACAATTCAATGTGCCCGGCAACGCCACTATTACCTTTCACGCCTTTCCCGGCGATGAAATTGACCGGCTTGGCACCTCTCTGAAGGTGGAGATCTATAAAATCATCCAGGAGCTGATCACCAACGCCCAGAAACACAGTCAGGCTACGAAAGTAGAAGTACAACTGACCCAACTGGACGGTATGCTGAAGTTGCTGTTTGAAGATAATGGCCGGGGATTTTCCCCGGAAACAGTGAAATATGGTATCGGGTTTCAGAATATCCGGGACCGGTTGAAATTATTCGACGGCGTGTTTACCATTGACTCCTTCCCTTCGAAAGGCACCGTAATTGACATTGAAATACCGCTAAATCCCGCTTGTTATGAAGCATAATATTATCCTGGCAGACGACCATAAATTGTTTCTGGAAGGCCTTATCAGGCTGATAGCGCAAGAAAAGGACTTCCACGTGCTCTATTATGCCCATAACGGCCAGCTGGTCGTGAACTATCTCGACCAGCACCCCGGTGAGCAGGTCGACCTGGTGATTACCGATATCAGTATGCCTGACATGGACGGTATCACCCTGAATAACCATATCAAGGAAAAAAGGCCGGAGGTCAGCACGCTGGTGGTAAGCATGCATACTGACAGTAATATGATTGATACGCTTATTCAAAATAACGTCGATGGTTTTTTGTCGAAAAATGCCGACTCAGACGAATTACTGAATGCGATCAAAACGATCCTCAAAGGCGGGAAATACTTCTCGGAAGCCGTGAAACAGGAGTATCTCAAAAGCGTTTTCAACAAAGAAAAAGAAACCCTTGAAATGCTCACCTCCCGCGAAAAGGACGTACTGAAACTGATCGCCGAAGAATATACCACCCAGGAGATCGCGGACAAACTATTCCTCAGCAAACATACGATTGAAAGCTACCGCAAAACCCTCATCCTGAAACTGAAAGTGCGGAACCTGGCCGGCCTTACAAGGTACGCCGTCAAACTGGGCCTGCTCAGCTAACCCCCTGAAAACAGGGTATTGATTTTCACTGAATACGATGTTGCCGCCCCCATCGTACCTGGCTACCTTTGTTGCATAACAAAACGGAACAATCCGGTCAAACAATCTCCTGAATAAAAAATGCAACATTATGATCTACGGAATAACATTAATCCTGCTGAGCATCATCGCCGTTCCCTCGCTGCTTTTATCTAAAAAACCCAATGCGAAGGAGTTATTGGAAAAAGTGGAACCCTACCAGGGATGGATCGGGATTATTTTCTGTTTCTGGGGTATATGGGGCCTTGTAAGCGCTATCCTGAATATAGGCTGGCTGACCTCCGCCCCCATCTGGTGGCTCACCCTGGCAGCCGGCAGCCTGGTGGAAGCAAGCCTTGGCTTCCTGCTCGGATTCCCGCTTATCAACAAATTTTTCCTGTCCAACAATGAAAAGGCCCGGGAAAAAGCAGCACATATCCGCACCAAGGTAGCACCCAAACAAGGCAAACTGGGCATACTGGGCATCATCGTTGGCGCATGGATGATCATCGCGTCCTTCCTCTTTACGATTGCCTGATAACATTCTCCCGCTACTCAACTTTTAACTGTATGAAAAAAAATAATACTGGCTGCTATCATATGGATGGCGGTATTGGAAAACCACACCCAAACGCAACCAGCCCACACTATACAGGTGGGCGGCGTTGCCAAACCCCGACCGGTTGGTCAGTTTCGCAATTGAATAGCCGGCCTTTATCCATTCTTTGACCCCCTCCCTTCGCCACTGCTGTCATTTACCACATGACAACAGTGGCGTTGCCCGCTAAAACAAGCGCCTCCGGACAGTCTGGAGGCGCTTGTTCATCGGATAACTTACTACCCTATTTGCTGTATTCGTAACCGATGTTACCCTTGCTATTGGTGGGTTGTTGATTGCCGACCCCGTAAATAGTGCTGGTGAAGTCCACCTTTACCGGACGACTGGCATTGTTATAGGCATAAGTATTCTTCTGCACCGTTACAATGGAATCCTGTTTGCCGTTCAGTGTAACATACTGCACCTTTCTTGTTTCCAGTGGATTCTGGTCACTAAATGCTTCATGTCCGGCGCCTGTGAGCAAATAACGTAACAGCGGATGGGTAATGTAGGTAGGATGCTGGTCAAAACCGGCCACCAACAAATCAGAAATTACCCTGGCACCGTCGGTTACCGTTTCTTTTTTGATGTTTTTCTGCTCATAGGCGTACGCCGTCACCAACTTCAGATTAGTAACCCCATCTGTTGCCGTAATGATACTTACCAGCCTACCGCCGTCGTCGTAGGTGTATTGCTCGTCTTCTTCCACCTTGCCTGTTTCCTGATCGTAGATTGTTTTCCGGGAGATGTTACCTTTAGCGTCCCATTCAAACTTTGTATTACCGGACAGATTAAATTTTCCGGCTGTCAGGAAGTCGGGAGAATAGTTCAACACCTTTTGCAGTTTACCGTTGGCGTCATATACAATCGAATCTTTTTCTGTCAACAGATTACCAGCATACTGGGTAATCAAAACAGGTTGCAGTTGCTGGTTGTAGCTGATCAGCTGAATAACGCCCTGTGTACCGCCGATATTTACGCGGGTCAGCAGGCCTGGCGCCGGAGCGGGGATGGTAACAGGATTTTTTACACCGGTGCCGGTGCCAGCCTCCGGCAGAGATACCTTATTACAGGCAGCTCCTGCCAGCAGTGCAGCTCCCAATAAGGCCATTGATAGTTTGGGCAGATTGACTCCCCGTTCCATGTTGCGATGTGTCATAAAATTGCAGTTTAGGTTTTTACTTAGACAAATGGTTTGTTAACAGGCAAAGGCGCCAATGCTCAGTACAAAGCAGGAAGTGCTGTGCTTCCCTTTTCTGCTACTGGTTTCCGGTTTACACATGCAAAGAAAAAGAGATTACCTGACCGGCTATATGAATTTTGATCACCATACCGGAATTGCTGACTAAAGTGCAGAAATGCTATATGATCTGCTATAAATGGATGTTAAGTATTTCCGGAATCCCGCCTAATTCAATTTTTTTTTACTTTTTTGCAGTAAAAACTGACAGATGCCTAAGCCATTCTTCCTGATAAACACCTGGCCTGTCATCCTCATTATCTGGGCAATGGACATGGGCCTCACCTATCTGCAGGTCCGTATGCAGGGGCTTCCCGACCGGGAAGCGATTCAGTTGGGGCTGATGGAGTCGGTCCCAGGTACGTTCATTACTTTTTTACTCTGTTACTGGCTGCTCCCCTACTTTATCAGGCACCGGAAGATGCTCCTGTTTGCCTTGCTGGCAGTGGTCATCTGCCTTCTTACCAGCCTGATCACCGTGTATCTGAGTTTGCCGATGTTGTGCAACAGCGTCAGGAAAGTAATGGCCGAGCCACAGAACTGTGGCCTGCAAACCATGTTTCCCGGTCTCTTTATCGGAATGCTTTTCACCAGCGGTACCATCTGCGGCATTCGCTTTTACCAGGAATACGCCAAAACCCTGATTGACCACGAACAGCTCCGCACCACCCACCTGGAAGCGGAACTGACGCTACTGCGTGACCAGTTGAACCCACACTTTATGTTCAATATGATGAACAGCATCCATGTATTGATAGAAAGAGACGCCAGGCAGGCAGCAGATATGGTGCTGGAATTCTCCGATATTTTGCGGTACCAGCTCTACGACGCCTCTAAACCCGCCATACCATTGCAACAGGAGGTCTCCTATCTGCAGAATTATGTAAATGTGGAAAACAAACGGCGCTGCAATGAACTGAAGGTAACCTGCAACTGGGAACCACAGCTACCGCTTTGTTTTATTGCTCCCCTGATCCTTACGCCCTTTGTGGAAAATGCCTTTAAACATGTGTCCCTGTTTACGGACCAGCCTAATTTTATCTGTATAGACCTTGCTGTGGAAGAAGGCACGTTGTTTTTTATTGTCAAAAACAGTAAGGAACACAGTGCGGATGGTCCCGTGGCTGCTTCTCCCCACAAAGGAATCGGACTGGCCAACGTGCAAAAAAGACTGGCCCTGCTCTACCCGGAGCAGCACTTCCTGAGCATAAAAGAAACCACAGACCAGTTTGTTGTTTACCTGGAAATAAAAATCAATGTTCTCTGATAAAAACTGCCGTATGGAAATCAAATGTATCATCGTTGATGACGAAGCACTCGCCCGGGAAGGACTAAAAAAGTATATCAGGACATTCGATTTCCTCTCACTGGCCGGTACTGCCAATAACGTAGCATCAGCACGCGAAATGCTGGAGACTACGCCGGTAGATCTGATGTTCCTTGACATTAACATGCCCAAAGCAAGCGGGCTGCATCTGCTGGAAACGTTATCCAACCCGCCGGTAACGGTCCTGGTCACCGCTTATCCGGACTATGCACTGGATGGTTTCCGTCTTAACGTGCTCGACTATCTGCTAAAACCACTTTCCCTGCAACGCTTTACCCAGTCGGTACAGAAAGCAAAGGACTATTTCCAGCTGCGTCAGCAGCCTTCCTCCGCCCCACATCCCCCGGTGAAGGATTATATCTTTGTAAAACACAAACAGGTATACGAAAAAGTGATGCTGTCAGACATCCTCTTCGTCGAAAGCATGCAAAACTATGTGCTCATCCAAACCATCCACACTAAAATCATCGCCTACCTGACGTTTAAAAATGTGGAACAACAGCTGCCGGCAGACAGCTTCCTGAGAATACATAAATCCTATATTGTCAATCTCCATCAGATCAGTAAGCTCGACAGCAACATGGTGCAGGCCGGCGGACATACACTTCCCGTTAGTCGCAGCCAGCGCGAACTTCTCATGCAGGTAGTCAGCAAACGGTTATTGAGCAAATAAGCGGATATATACTTGTTTCTTCTGTATCTTGCAAAAAATGATATCTATGAGAAAAAAACATCCATTTATCCTTTGTAGCCTGCTATTGTCCTATTTCTATGCTGACGCGCAAACACTGGAACAAGTAACAACCAACGGAAATACCACCACCAAGAGCATTAGCATCAGTAACGAGCAAGGCCTGAGCATCGGCGTTGATGCAGCTACCGGATACACGATAAAGAGCCACTTCATCAGACCATTTAACGCTACCTACCGGACTTTGCGCTTTGATTGTTCCACTGTTGATGCCAACGGAGGCTGGGAATTTTACAATTCAGGGATTAACACCTCCTTAATGTACATTAAACAGGGCGGAAACATCGGCATCGGCACCACCACTCCTCAGGCCAAATTAGAAGTAAACGGAGATATTAAATCTTCAAACGGCATCTTCCGCGCACTCACAGGCACATTGCCAAACGACATCATGATGTCTTATGGATATAACACCACAGTAGGTGACTATACTTCTCTTAAGGTAGCAGGAGCAGCCACCAATACCGCAGAACTCCGGCTCGTGCAAAACGGGAATGTTGGTATCGGCACACAAAATCCTCAATCCAAGCTGGCTGTGAACGGGACCATTACAGCAACAAGGGTCAGAGTAACCCAGTCCGGATGGGCCGACTTCGTGTTTCAGGATGGATACCCCCTCCCATCTTTAACCGAAACCGAAGCATTTATTAAGAAAAACAAACGTCTGCCTGATATGCCGTCAGAAGAACAGGTAAAGGCCAATGGCGTTGACGTTGCTGACACCCAGGCCAAACTGTTGCAGAAAATAGAAGAACTGACATTACACCTGATAGAACTCAATAATAAAGTAACCGCCCAGCAACAATTGCTGGCAGAACAAAGTAAGGAAATAAAAAGGCTGAAAAAATAACAATGCTGTCCGGAGGCTGAAGTATGGTCTCCGGACAACAAATAAAATGATTACTTCGGGAGCAGAAATCCAAATGTAAAACTCGATTCTATGCCAGACAGCAATGACTTCAACAGATAGAAGGAAACAGAACGGGTATGGTCAAACCGGTAATCGATGGTACCTGTACGACGGGCCACCGGCAGTGACTTGTCCTTATTTTTAGGAATGATCACATGTTTCAGCATAAAGGATGGAAACTTTGCTATTTTTTTGGGCTGCCCCTTCAATTTGTCCAAAACCAGATTGTGATACTCCCCCACTACTTTTCCGGTTGCTTTTTCATCATTCAGGCTGAATTGAAACGACAGATTATTAAGCAGCCCGGACTCAACATGAAAATCCCCCAGGTTCTCCGCCGATGAATTTAAGCTGGTAACATCAAGGTTATTAATCGCCCCGGTGATATAATAATCCTTACCGGCATTAAACGGCAAATAAACAGCTGCGCTGATGGTGCCCGATCCCATAATAGACCCTGCTACATGCAGGTCCATATGATCAAGATCTGACGTATTGGGATGACTGATAAACGGAGACAGGGAAAGTTGGAATTTCTCCACTTTTAATGTCCCTGTCTGTAACCCATTTTTAGGAAACTCTTCATACGTCACGGTCGACTCAGACATCTTAAGGCGATGTACCCTGAAATGGACAGGCATACTTCTCAGAAACGCGACCGGTAAAGGTTTGTATTGTAACTCACGAGGCAATCTCCTGTCCCTGAAAACATAAACATTACTTTCTTTTATCCATATCTGCTCCGCTATCACCTTTTGCTGCAGACATTTACCAACATCCAGTCGGGTGATGGTGATACCTGCGATGGCAGCATCAACAACATCTACCTGGTGCCCCGCTTTTTGCCCCATCACCAGCTTGTCATACTGTGGGCTGATCTTCAGGGTGGTAGCCTGAAGCGTCCCTTTTCGGTCAATCGACAGCTTTTTTATTTCAATACGCTGATGCGTGCCGGCGACGGCAGCCTGAATATCCGCCAGGGAACAGGTGAACGTCCTGAAATGAATATCTTTATTAACAAAAAGACTGTCTGTCATCCGGACGTTTAGTTTGTCCGTCTCCATATCTCCCTTTAATTTTAACTGATCGCCGGTTGTTGCCTCGCCGGTAATGGAAGCATGGTCCACCTTCAACAAATCTGTCTGTATTGCTGAAATATTGTTCTTCAGGCTGGTAAAAAGAAGAGAACGGGACAGTACTTGCTTTACGCCGGTCTCTTCACTATAGACATCAACAACAGGATGTTCGACAGTTATTTTTTCAGCCACCAGTTTTTTATTAAACAATTGCCGGATGTCCGGTTTATGAAGGGTAATACCCGACACAGTAGCTGCTACATACAGCGGCTGGTTACCGGACCTTTTAAAAAATTCAGGTTTGTTATATTGTGGTATCAGTTGTATATCCTTTATCTGCGCCGTTTCCCCGGGGCCGTCCATCGTCAGCTGTTTTATCATTACCCTATGACAGGCATTCGGTATGGCATAATGAATATCTGACAGGCTGCCTGTAAGAGTGCCAAATTGAAAATTTTCCGCGGTGAAATTTTTATTTATATTACTGACACTTACCTCGTCTACACCGATATCGCCCTTTAACAACAACTGTCTTGACTGTCCGGCATGCTCCCACACCCGGATGTCCGTAAGGCTACAATGCCCCACTCTTATACTTTTGAAAGGCACCTTAGCAAACAGCCGCCCGGCGGCCGCATCTTTTCTCTTTAATAAGAATTCATCAAGATCCAATTCTACATTACTGAGTTTTACATTATTGACAGATAACGTCCGGCGAAACAACATCGTGAGAAAATTAACGCCACGCAGTTCCATCCTTAAAAAATGAAGGGAATGCTGATGTCCGCTACCATCTGGCATATAGTTTATGGCAACATCATTCAGCACCAATGACGAAGTGAGCAAATTGCTTTTAACGGAAGAAAAACGGATGTTTAATTCAGGTGAAAGATGCCGTAGTTTTTCACTGACATCACGCTGAACAATCAGGTTTAAAACGATGTTCAGGATGGCCAGTACAAAGAGAATTCCGATGCTGCCGTATATGAGCGTCCTCCATTTCCGGGGCATTTTGAATAATCTTAGCATAAGCCAAAATTACGCATTGTTTCTTACCTTACTACGGCTCAATTCGCATCCAGCTTATATACCAAATGTTCAATGTTCATCAGGGAATAGGCGCTGCTGCTAACCTGCGAATACAGTTTCATGGAAAACACCCACTCCCCGCCTCTTTCCACCGGGTTATTAATCCCCTTCCATGTTTGCACCACCTCGTTCAATGCGGCCGCAGTGTTGGCTGACAATGTCTGATTAGGATATAACCCAATCGGCAGGTAAGTCACCAGGCCTTCGTCCGCCTCTTCTGAAGGTGGCACCAGTTCAAAACCATACCGCAGCTCAAAAGTTACTTTCTGGCCAGACATGCCACTTCCAAATAAAGCGGTAAAGCATGCGTTCAACGCATCTGTAAGGGTGTTGCCCAGCCCGTTGATATAAACACGCTTGCTGAAGTTGTTTAGTGGTGTAATCACGCTGGGCGCAATGACGGTATCTGTCGTGAAGATAAAAGCGGAATTGGTGGACACATTGTCCAACAGGTTCTGGTTGCGCTGGACATTCATTTGCGTGCGGGCGTTCTGCACCATTGCCAGGTTAAGGTCAGTCCATACCAACTTAAACACCGGCCACGCTACGGGTGGTATCTCTATTTCCTGGGGCACCAGGTACGTGGTGGAGTTTTGCTGCGGCGTTTGCCTCTGCAACTGGATAAACAAACCAGTGGTCGGTATTTGCACGTGCACTTCCGGCCAGGTATTATTGGGACCGGGCGTTGCATCCAAACCGGTCAGCGTGAGCTCATTCAGGTCCTTATTAGCGCGGTATCCCACCCTGGCATTGAAAGAGTAGCTGGACCGGGACACCATCAGCTCCTGCGGGTGTGCATAAAAGTCTGAAGGTTTCAGCCGCACGGACCAATATTCCGCCACATTAGCGGCCAGCGTAGCGAAGGTGCGTACTGCATTGGCAACGCTGACAGGGTCATATGTACTGCTTTTATCCGTCAGTGCCTGCAACAGGCCCCATAACGGATCTGCCACATTCACATATTGCGCCAGCTCTGTAAACAGGTCTCTTGGCTGTGTAAGCAATGCCTTTGGCGTAGCGCCGGCGCCCAGGTTGAATTCTGTCTTTATCATCACATAATCCTGCTCTGCATGCTGGTGGGTATACACAAATTCATAGTTCCACAAGCCCAGCTTACTGGTATCCTGCGTTCCATCGGGATAACTTTGTACGACCTGCTGCACTACTATTTTAGGCAGCTCAGGGAAATTCCTCAATGGAATAGGCACATCCACTTTCCCGGGATCGGTGCCCTTCAGGGCGGCCGGTTTGGTAGTACTGGTCAGCAACGGCGTAAAGGTGAGCCAATCTGACGCATTGTAGTTTTGTGGTACGTTATTACTACTGATATTAAATTCAAGATTCGATATGTTGTACGCGAACGAGCCGGAGACATCTTTATGGAATGCCGGATTATCCAGCAGCAGCAGGAAATTGACATAAGATTTGTCTTTGGAGAGATCTGTTTTCGCTGCCATAATGGTTAGACCGGGAACCGGTCCGCCAGCGGCGGTTTTGATATCTGCCTGCCCGTACAGGTTGGCAGGCATAAGGCCCGGCCCCTTCTGCCATGCCGAATTCACCGTGGAGTCGTACTGCACCATTACTGCCGCTTCGTAGGTATTCGCGAGACTGATGCCCAACATTTGTTTCATAGTATCAACAGCACTGACAAGCGCTGGTTGTTTGCCCGGATCCGTAACGTCCAGCACGGTATTCAGACCTGCTGCTATCTTCGGAATCATAGCAGCCTTGGCGTTCATCACTGTTTTCAGCTGGTCCCGGATGGCTGCATTATTGTACACTGCCGTGGCATAAGGGCCTGACAGGAAGCGGTCCATATCTTCCAGGAACCTGCGTGCCCACAATTCTGTATCGATGCTTTGATACGATATGTCCTGCGGTGTGCCGAGTGTTCCATTAGTATTCAATGGCGCCACCTGTACAGGACGGGTAACGAGGTTGCTGTACAATGGCATCAGCGCAAAGAACCGCGGCTGTTTTTGTCCCTTGACGGTGGTAGCACCTTCGAGCGTAACGCTCTTAATGCCGTTGTCATCAAATTCCACCTGCCACAGGTCCTGCGCTACGCCGCTGACCTGGCCGGTGCCCAACCGCAGTTTATCCAGCGCTTTGGTCATATCGTCGATAAACTGATTATACGTAAGACTGCTTTTGGCGTCCTTGCTGTTTACCGGCGCCGGAAAATCTGATTCCGCCATTTCAACGGGACCTGTGCCATCCGGTGTTTCAAAGCCGGGATAGATAAGCGCCGCAGGCCGTAGCAACCGCACAGACACCTGCAACGGTCCAACGGGTACCGCATACGGTCCGCCCTGTCCGATGTTGACCGGGAATGTCACCTGTGCCGGCGGTAACAATGCAATGGCCTGCTGTTCAAACAACATGGCAGTTGGGTTGGCATTCACAATCTCATCAGCGCTCAATAGAACTTTCGCTTCAGCAAAGCGGGTGATAAGGCTGTTGAACGTATCATTACCGGCGGTAGTGACAGTAACGATCTTGCCTTCGGGATCTGTGGCTTTCAGTTCCACATTGGAGGCAATAAGGTGCTGTACCGCTGTATTGGCCAGTGCAAATGCGCCTGCGCTCACATTGTATATGCTTTGTATTGACTGCGGAGCGGTTGTCTGCGCCAATAACGCCGGCGGGCATACGAATAATCCACCCGGGGCCAGTTTGTCCGGCGTTCCGCCGATAGCGTTCACCAAATCGGCCAGTGTAGCGGAAGAGGCCTGTTGCTGCAGCGATTTCAGCACAGAAGCGAAGGATGGGTCAGTACCTGTGTTAACGGTGTAGTTAGTCCCTCCCACAGGTATCACCAGGTCGATGTTTGACATCAGCGTTCCCGGCATGTTCTCGTTCAGCGTAGCCAGCTGCTGGCCGGCGGCGCCAGAGGCGGCATTGAAGTTGAACCGTGCTGCTATGTCATTCAGGGTATCAGCGGATGCAATAGTATAAGGAACACGGAGCGAGATGGTGTCAGCAGGCCAGGACAATGTGCCCGGTACCACAAATTTGCTGGAAGCCGGCAGCGTAAATACGGCATTGGCTTTCAGCAACAACTCCATCGGGCATGCATACCTTTCGGCGAACTGCCTCAGCGTATCGGCAGAATCACCGGCGGTAATACCGGCGAAGTCTCCAAAATAAAGCAATGCTCCCGGATCAAACAGATCTTTGGTCGTCAGGTTCGCTGAAACCAGGTCTGCCAGTTTTACGCCACTATTATTGTCACTTAATGTGTTACCTTTTTGTGCCACATAGGTCAACACAGAAAGCGACTTGTCCGCAGCCAGTACGCCTTCCACATCTTTGTACTGATCGGCCAGCGCCGCTACTGTAATATTGACTCCTGCATTGGCAAACAGGATAATTACCTTATCGAAGCTGTTATTAACCGCATCCACTGTCACCACTACTTCGGTGTCGTCATCTACCTCAACGGCAAACTCAAACCCTTCCTGCAAAACAGGCAGCGCACTGTTCACAGTGGCCAGGTCGATAACCCTGGTGTAGTTGCCATCTGCCAGCACCTGCATGCTGTGTGTGGGAGCAGATGCTCCCGTATTGATCGTTTTGGCGGGGATAGTGAGCGCCGCGCCTATTTTCAGCAACAGCGTATCATTGTTCGTCAACAGCACGTCCGGAGCCGGGGCGGGCCAGCCCTTGGGCGGCAGCGCAGCCATATCAGTGATGGACAAATGCTCTACAAACGGATAATATGCCGGCACTACCGGTAAAGTGCTGCCAAACAGTTCTTCCGTCAATGTATCGGCATTGGCCATGGCCAGCTCTGCATAACGCACGCCGTATTTGGTGATGATATCGCCCGGTGTGGCGCAGTCTGTTGGCTTCGCAGCTGACAACATGCCCACGCTGCTGGTGACCGCGTATGCCCCTGCGGCAAACCGCCACAGCGGCCTGACATCTATCTGCGTGCCTTTATTGCCGTAGTGAGGGTCGGAAATAAAATGGAGTGATGATACCAGCCATGCATTTACACCCGGCTGCACCAGCTGATAGTACGACTGGCTGTATTTCTGTTGCTGTTGCACTATCTGGTCTTTGTTCACGTCCCCGCTCTGCGATGGCGACGGCATCAGCTCTGAAGGCCTGGGTGCCACAACAGCGGTGATCTGTGCATCATTGTTTACCTTCTGCACTGTAAAATACCTTGCCGTTGATGGCCAGTCACCAATGCCTATCATGTTATCAGTATACCCCACGTTTACAGGTGTTGTGCCTTGTCCGGGACCGTTGGCACCGGTCCTGTTGCCCAACACATCACCAAAGCCAAACACAAAATTGGCGGTGGGCAGCGATGCCTGTGTGCCAAATCCCTGGTAAGGATCGCCTTTCACCGGCGGCAGGCCGTTCACATCGGGCGCTGCCAATGGTGTACCGGGCTTTATGAACCTGGACACCGGCATCACCTGTGAGTACTGCCAATATGGTTTTTCCGGTTCATCCAACGCTAACCCTGCGGCCCTTGCCTTGCGGAAGGCCCGCGCTTTTTGCCAGGGTTCTGACGGATCACCATCCGAAGGGTCAGGTACCACAGGCATACCCGAAGGCGGCGCTTCAAACGGTGAACCGGCCTGCGATGCAACACCGAAGGTCATCAGGCTGTACATCGTCTTCAACAATGTCTCTTTATCATCCGCCGTGAGCGTATCAGGATTTTTTGTAAGAAATTCGAAGCCTACGTTGCCTGGTGGCACCAGTGCCTGTGTAACGGTTTCTGACGGGTCTGTGCTTCCATTGCTTTCTATGTAGATAGATAGTTGTGCGCTGTCCGCACCCGGACCTATCAAAGCACAGTTATTGAACGGCAGCAGGCTGCGGCCACCCGGTGCTACGTCCTGTTGTGTGCCTGCAATGACCAGCAACTGCAGCACGATATTTCCCTGCTGGTCGAAAGCGCTGCCAGGCAGCTTGATACCGGGACTGAAATAATAACCCGTTCCGCCTACCACGCTTCCCTCCCACAATAACACCAGGAAATCAGCCAGTAACGACATCGAAGCAAAGTAGCCGGGGTCAGGCACAGCACCTTTCGGCGCGTCCATCAGCAGCGACGGCGGCATGGAGATGGTGGATAAATTTGTTTTTACCAGGAAAGCCCTGGCTGGATCGTTGGCCAGTACTGTCAAACCAGCCGTATTGGTAGCGTCCGGAGCGGGAGACAGTAGCAGGTAGGCGGCGGTTTTATCGCCCGGCGCCTGCGAGTGCAGCCAGCTGCTGATCAGCAGCAGTTCATCTCTCTTATCGGTATCCACACCAATTAAACTGAACTGGGTGGCTTCATCATCCAGCCGCTTTATTTTAAATGGAATGATAGCGCCAAACGTACTGTTGTCCATTTGAACAGCATCGCTCCCCGCGGGAGAACCCTGCCGGGTAGCCAGTATTTCATACGGTGTGGCCACGCGCGCCAGTGCTTTATCGATCAGGTCCGGCGGAAGCATCCACAGGCCAGGATTGCCGGTCACATTTTGTTGGCCCTGCACCTGCGGAATGGGCAACGCCATGGGTGACTGCAACTCAATACGATGTTCGAGCCCGTACGTTCGCGGCACCGTCCCTTTTATCTTCATGACCGATGGCGCAGTAAGCGCAGGCGGCACTGCCACAATGGAAAGTCCCGTTGCCGGCGATGCGTCCAGGATCTGCTGATTGGTATAACTGTAGCTAAGCGTAGTGGTAGTGGCAGTCAGCAATACCATGCCGACTTTGAAGGTATCTTCATTCAGGCCGGGATTGTAGATGAGCAGGTTGGGATAAGTTTGTTCCAGTTGCGCCAGCGTCTGCCCTGGTTGTACTGTGATGGCATTGAACAGTTCAATCCACGGCTGTTCTGATGAAAGTGCCAGGGAGAGCGCTGTGTCCGCAGGTTGGTCCTTGTTGACCGCTACGCTGAACTGCTGACCGGTAAGGTCATACAATGGTAACGACGTTGCCGGGTTGGCCACCACATGCCCGCCGTCTTCTTTGAGGCCCGGCAGCCGCAGCCCCGACATGAGCATGCGTGACGACTGGTTAACGATACTGGCAAAGCTGTCACCGTTTAACACCGCTTTGATCAACACATCAATATCCTGCGCAGGCAGGTGTTTTACCAGTAGTATTGTGTCTTTGGCAAACAGTCCGGGCACGCCTTTGAGCCTGGTGGCAGCATCTGTTACCGGCAGACCGTAGGTAGTATTTAGCACGTTAAAGTTCAATGTGCCGGCATCAAACACCGCAGTCTTCGCATTGGGCACAGTCACAGCAGCCACCGGCGCCAGTATATTGGCCGGACCGATCCAGACGGCCACGTTTGTCCAGTCATAGGTCCATACCCCTGTGGAGGGAGACAAGGGATTGGTGTTGGTCCAGCTTGCGTCTATGATCAGTTGCCGGGTAAGTGATTCGATGGTGGAACCCGGCTCTGTTATCAGTCCCTGTTGTGCCGGAATATTCCAGCTTTGCGCGCCGGCGGCTGTTACAGCGTCCCTGAAAGTTGGCCACTGTGGAACACCGGGCGGTGTTGTAGTGCCAAAATCCTGTTGAAATGCCAATGCAAACCCGATGCGTTCCAGCGTATCACCTGCTATAGTCGTATAGGCGTTAGTGTTACCCGTTTCTTTGTAGGCAATGTGATAGGCGTTCGGCACTGACAGGGAATGGCCGGGCGGCAGTTCTACGGAGGCGGGAACAGGCTGACTGGGGAACAGTGAGTCCAGTAATGTTTTGTTCAGCTCCGCGATGGCCTGCGCGTACCAGTTGGCCATTTCAGGCAGCGGCGTGTTTATCAGTACGGCAAGGTCAGTATAACGTACAAAGAATGCTCCCGCTGTGCGCAGCTGCACGAAATCGGCCGGCGCCCTGGTAAACAGGCGTTGCGGCAGGTCGAAGGCGGCGCCGGCCTTCAGGATATTGTTGCCTGATGACAGGTCGGGGAATGCGGGATTGTGATAACCGAGCATATCGGCTGCTGATGCCAGCTGGAACAACGTCGCGATGCTGTTTAACGTTTCACCTGTAGCCGCCTGGTGTACCAGTGTGCCCAGCATACACTGATTAATGTTGAAGGGTTTGTCTGCATTGTCCAGCCCCAGTATCTCAGGTGCTACGCCCAGTATAACGCTGATGCTTGTTCCCACAGGATTGCTGCTCAGCGTGGCAGGCAGCGCAGGATTGAGGAACAGCAGCTCTTCCGGTGTGGCGCCGAGGTGCTCCGCCACATTTTCAACCGTATCTCCTGAGCAGATGATGTATATAACCGTTGCCGTCGGCAATGCCGCCGCCACCTGTTCCAGGTCCTGCACCACGCCTTGTATCTCCTGTACTGTGACGGTGGTATTATCAAGATGCTTCTGCATTTCCTGCACGCCGTTCTGTATCAGCATCAGGCAGAAATCGCGGAACATAAAACTGCTGAATGATTCGTAGGCAGCAGGATCATCATCCGAAGGCTTTCCGCCGGCTTCATTCCCCACCGGGAAGTAGGCGCCCAGTAGTTTTGAGATCTCCCACTCATACCATGGGCCGATTTTATTTTTTGTGTTAAAATCGATGTTACCTCCTTGTGGTGAAGTCCAGCTAAGGAATGGTGGAATCGGTAACACCATCGCCGATTTTTCATCGGGACGGGGATCGGTATCACCACTGATCCACAAATTAATATTGGTGCTGAAGAAGGTGGCCAGGTCGGTGATGGAAAGCCCGGTTGCCATCGTGTCCGGCATGTCCAGCTGTTCCAGTAACAGTTGTATTTGTCCGGCAGTGATGTTATTGCCTTCCCCGGCATCGCGTGGCAATGCGTTGACAGTATATAACAATAAGCCCTGCGTTAAAATATCGGCGGCCAGCAGGCTGGTGTCGTTATCGGTGGCAGTCATGGCGCTGTGTGCAGCGCTGCGTATGGCACATGCCGCCGCGTCCGTGGCAGTGGGCGACATCCCGGTATCGGCAAACAATACAAAAGCGCTTCTGTAAACAGGATTGGGATTGTCAGGAATGGTGTCATTCCAGTTCACCGGCACATCAGCCACGGTAAACGCCGGCAGCAGCGTCAGGTGTGCTTTCCGTGGGGAATCGGTAAACACTTTGTTATCAGGTTTCCAGTGCAGCACATAACCGCTGCTGACATCACCCGTAATAACACCTGCTGCCCGCATCCGTCTCAGGGCGGTATCATGTGTATTGCGCAGGGCTTTCAACCGGCGGTACCTGTTGTTGCTAAAACAGAAATTTTGTTTGGAGCGGTATGCCACCGGTGTGTGCCCTTGCGCTGCCAACGTGGATTTTGAGCTGCCGTTGTTATTGCTGAGTATCCAGGGCGTTGGCTGCGCAGAGCCTATTACAAACTGTATCTCCAGTTTTACACTGAAGGAGAAATGAATTCTGATGAATAATATTTTGATGGATGCCTTTGCACTTACCGCGGCTGCCAGTGTAAGCACCATAGGCTGGTAGCTCTCATAGATAATGCTGATTTGCACGTAGGCTTCCAGCGTCACGGAAACCTTTACCACGGCAAAATCCACCGAGCCATATATTTTACCGTAGAGGGCGGCCACACCCTGGCATTTGAAATACGTCACGGAGGCGGAGCCGTTGCTGCTGGGGTTGAACCAGGCCAGCACGCCCTGGAATATTACCTGCAGCTCTACATAGGCGCCGCCGGAAAGTATGCCTGCACGTATTTCACGCCCTACGCCTGCGGCAATGCCGATGCCAAGTTCTATCACCGGTGAAAACGTACCATTGGAAATACGTGGCACCTGCGTAGAGGTGTCACCGTTAAGCAGCCCGAAATAAAAGCCGCCCCGCCCAATGAAGATATAGGCCTGCAGGCTGAAAGAGCGGGCAAAGTTCCGGTTGTAGGGAAAGCCCAGGTCTATTTTGAAATTGCCATTGGTATAAATCTCTATGACTACGATTCCCAGTGTGATCGTTACCACTCCCAGTTGAATAGTACGGAACATATCAGGCACCTGGAATTCTATACGGAACATGCCTATTTCGTCCGTAATTTTTTTATAGAGTATTTCGAACTTCAGCCCTGCCAGCGCTCCTGCCCGTTCGCCTCCCAGTGCAATGGAAAGGCCGTACAACCTTGGGTCATTGAAAATAAATCCCAGGTCTATCGTGTTCATGAGCGTCATGTCCAGACCAATGAGCCATTGGCTTTCTGTTGAATATTGCATGGTGGCGGGCATGGGACTGCCGTCACTGGGTGGCGGCGTCATGTCTTTCCGCAGTTTGGCAATGCTCTCCGCGACAGTGTTGGGCGTATCCCCGATGAAAGTAACACGCTGGCCCAGGCCCAGGTAACGCAGGTCTATCAGGTGCTGGCCCTGTCCGGGAACAGCGGGCGGCGGATCGTTCACCACGTCCCAACTCAATGGATTATCATTCGTATAGCGCTGGCCCATGAAGCTGCCGGTCAGAATCATGTCGACTTTTCCCTGACCGCTTTGCCTGCTGTAACGTACGCCGATAGAGTCCAGTTGCGCTATGACCAGGTCCACTTTGGCATTAAACACAAACTCTACAATGTTGTCTTTGGGATCGATGGTCAGCACGAAGCGGGACAGGTCTATTTGTTTCAGCACGTCCCAGGGAGAGTCCAGCCTGAATCCGATAGTAGGTGCAGCGAGGTTTACGAGGTATTCCAGGATATCGCCGAGCGTTACACCGCCCAGCTGTAGTGACACTACCTGGTGGCGGTTATTTTGTTCACCGCGCCAGGACGTGGTGGCTTGCAGCCATATGTTATCAAATTCTACTTTAAAGAGATAGGTAGCTTCCGGTACACCGAAGGTGAGGGCCGCAGACAGCCTGATCTTGTTCACGCTGAACATACCGCTGATCTTGCCTGTGGCTTTGTCGGCGGTGGCAGGTTTCTCCATGTCAATGCTGGCGGAAGCGTTTATTTTCAGCTGCGTATCAAAAATCGTAGGTTCCCAGCGGGCGGAAATAGTGGCGCCGAACGTATAGGAAGGTTTCACTATCTGGATGCCGTCTTTTTTGGAGCCGGTGACAAAAGTGGCATACAACCGGTCGACCAGGATATCCGGTATCCAGTCGGGTTTCGTATGTCCTTCCCCGTAGATGAACCGCTGCACCAGGTCTACGAGATCAATGGAAGTGCCTTCGTATAATTTGCCGCTGAGCGTCCATCCCTGCGGCGTTTCAGGGTCCTGTACGGGATACTCCGCAGAAATCAGGAATCGTGGCAGGTTGTAATTGCCTGGTGGTCCCTGCTTCAGATAAAATGTACCGCTGAGGCTACCGGATATTTTCCCGTTATTCAGCGCGATATCAAATTCCATCCCTTCCACCAATATGGTAGCTATATAAAGATTGATCTCCCAACCCTGCACCGCATCAGGATGTGCGGGGTCGCCGAAGAGAATACCTGCGGTAGCGAAATAGTTTTGACCTATTGGGTCGGCCGAAAATTTCAGTTTGGTCACGTTCATCGTTTGCAGGCCGGTAGAGGGGCCGGAGCTGCCAAAGAAATAAGCAAATGCGCTGCCGATGGGGATGTAACTGTCTTTTGCCAACGTGCCGCTAATAATCAAATCAGGCAGCGACACTTTAAGGTCGAAGGACACCGTTTGATCGTTCAGCACCAACAATTCTCTCCGGCTATTGGGATTATCCGGGGAAGGAGGAATGACGACGACGGTGGAGCCTTTTGATCCAAAGTTCATGGTGCCGAATACACTGCCGGTCACCACGTGCGTTTTCACATAATCACCGGTGTCGGTAAGCACTTCAGACCAGGTCCACACCCAATGCGTCCCGACCTTGTTAACAGTCACAAACGGCACGGGCGGGTCCCAGGTCTTATCTGACTGTATGGTCATCCCGAACGCATTCAGCGAAAATATCGGGAACTGGTCCGTGCCGCTGTTCAGCAGGTCCATATCTATTTCCGCCACATAGAAATCACTCAGCACCGGAAAGTTCATCGGAAGGGGCAGATCAACACCAAAAATACCAATCAGTTCTGCAAGTCCCTGTACCAGTGAGGCGGTTTCTTTTTTAAACAGCACGACGAAATTCCACAGGTCGTTGGTGGAAAGAATGATTGTCTGAATACGCCCCTGTATTTTACCGATAGCAAAATCACCATACAGATATACTGTAGAAAAGGCGGTGATACCAGGCTGCGGCTGTGAGAGCGGGGCAATGACGAAGTTAAGACCGGGGTTTATGAGTGCGATGGGCTGAGGCCCCTGTACGCCCGGTTCACTGCCAGCATCTATTACGGTGGCGCTGCCGGTGGCATTGATGTTCATCAGCGGATAGGTGCGGTCAGCGTCCGGCATGGTAACGGTCCCGGTTATACGGAGTGGCCACGGTCCTATCATGGGCGTTTTGTCTAACAGGTGTTTTTTATCCGGCTGATTCTCATCAGGCAGTAACAGAAAGCCGGTAAGTGACAGGGAAGTGGCTCCGCTGGCGCCTGAAAATTCCGCCGCGCCCACCTTCATGCCTGTCAGAATCGAATCGTACCAGGTAACGCCTTCCGCAATGGCTGGTACCTGCATATAGGTGAGTGGCAGTGGCGTGAAAAAATCAGAAAATACCCAATCTGTTTTCACTGCCAGCATTAGCGAAAAAACGTTGCCTTCCTGCATGTAGCGCATTGTAGCAGTAACAGGGTAGACGGCACTGCCGGTAAAAGAACCGCTACCGCTTAACAGCACGCTGGTACCGCTGGGCGACATGGTGAGCGCTACATTGGTAAGCATGTAGCTTGACCGGATACCAAACAACTCCATGACGGGCACCAATCCTGTGAGATCGGTAGAACTGTTGGCGGTTGTCCACAGGTCAAGGGAACTATTGTGGATAGCGTCATTAAGGGCGTTATATACACTGGTAGCGCTCATAGTCTATTACTGTTTAATAGAATTGTTGCAGGCGTTGAAATTGTTTTGGGGAGGATGCCGGCTGCCTGGCGGGGATGTTTTTTGACCTGACGGTTACCGGTGATGGCTTGCTGTCTTTCCCTGCTATTTCATTTCCATCTTTATCAAATTCCCACACAGCTCTTCTTCCCAGAGGACCACCGGGTTGAATAGCCAATCCCACGGCGCCGCTTGTAAATATTGTAAGCGGCAGGCTGAGATCAGCATAACCACCTACAAGACATTCGCCGTCCGAAAGCCCGTCCCATTGCCAGCAGGCATGTGGGTTAATGACTTCCGGGGCCTTGGTGGTTTTATTAGTTTTCACGCCATCCGAGGCCTCACATTTATCATTACCCAGGTTATAAGAATAGACCAGCCATGGATTAGTATATCTGGTGGTGAAGGTACAGGTGGTAGAATCAAAAGACCATACCGAATCACGTGTCACGAAGTCTCCGCTTGTCTTGCCCGTTTTTTTCTTTTTTGTAGGAGGGGGAGTATTGTTCTTTATCTCGATATCTATATCTACATAGGCGTTCAACCGGTGCGTATTTTGTTGTTTGAGCCTCGCGTCGCGAAGGAATGGCTTTGTCAGCGTAGGCAGAAAGGCGTTCATCAGCATCAAAGACGGATGCCTGTGCTTTTCAAAAGCGCTGGCCGTGAGTATTCTCGAGTTCATGAGCTTGGCAAATGTGTTCACCACCTTCACTGCGGCGTCGCTGGGATCTTTCGTGCGGGGCACCGCATAAGCTGTTGCCCTGCTGCCATGGTGCGGCAACGTGGTCATTTCATTTTTTTTAAAGACCGTTGTCCCTTTAAAAAGCTGATTGGTCACCGACATGGTCACATTGGTGGCATCTCCGCAAATAACGTACGATACGCCGGCATAATATAAGCCGCAGATGATCGACACCCGGTTTTTTTCCTCAGCCTTTGATCCCCAAAGATCTTCATCATTTGAATCCCAATCGGGATCATTTGATAGTACATTGGCAACAACGGAATATATCTTAACAGCTTTGTCACTGCTTTCCCATAGCGGCCGACCTGCAAACTTGCCGTTCTTTTTGTCATAATTGGTTTTATAGCTGCCCGGGCTGATAATATCCTTTTTCGTGCAATAACCGTTTGTCTGAAGGTCATCGAGGATATTAACATGGGATTTCTCATATTGATCGTAGTCACCGCCATACACTACTTTTTTCACAACAGGCTTTTTGGTGGCGGGGATCAAATCCAGTACATCCTGGGTCAGGCTGATGTGGTCTTTATCGCTGTGCGAAAAAATAATGCAATCAAACGCAGGCTTGGCCATCGATGCCACCCTGGTGGCAATATATTCCAGGTTAGTAGGCGTGTCATCGCTTTTTTTGTCGCTCCCACAGTCCATCATGACGGTCTGAATCAATTTAGGGGTCTTACTATCGTCATACACTTCCAGGAAAGTGCATTGTCCCTGGCCAACGTCCACTACGGTGAGTACTATAAATCCAGTTGCCATAAATTGTATGGTTTTGAGGTTATGCTACCGGCGGTGTGCGCCTGCCGGTTTCAAGACGGCGCAGCACCGGATCAATCATGGTATTTGTTTTTTTATTGGTGCCGCTGTCATACGCTGCATACCAGCCTAGTGATCCTCTGGGGTTGCCAGGCTGGCCGAACAGTATGATGTTATTGTTTCCCGGCGGAAAACTCCATAACAATACAGACAGGGAAAAATTACGCAGGCGTAATAAGTATCCCAGCTTCTTATCGTTGGTCTGGTAAGTTTCAAACTGAAAATTCCTGAAGCCGATTTTCAACACGCCCTGTATTGGAAAACTACCGGCAATGGCGTTAATGCCCGGAAGTTTCAGGCCCATATACACTGCGAGTCCGTCTGTCCCCCCACCCAACGACCACGCAGCCAGGATGGATATTTTGAAGCTCACACTTCCGGTCAATGCGCCAAACGTCCCCAGGTCCAGCGTAAACACAAGGCCGTACCAGGATGGCTTCATCGGTGTTTGGTCGATAGGGGCCGAAACAGAAGTGTAGCCCATGTCTTCCGGCGTTTGCCCACTGGGCGGCTCCCCTTCTTCAGATAAATCCGGACTGGCTATCAGGGAGGTGACCGTCAACGGAAAATTATTCAACAAAGAAGAAGGCCTGGCCAGGCTGGCTGTCATATCAAAAGCGGTATTTGCCTCACGCACTGTAAATGTCTGGTCTTCGGGCGCTGTCATAAGAAACTGCATGTCTATGCTTAATCCGCTGTAGCGCAAAAAATAATCTGCATTGGCATCTTCCCCGGGCCCAAAAGAGAAAAGATCAAACCCTTCTATCAGCACAAACTTCAGGTTACCCGAAAGAATGAATGTGGTCAGCACTTCTGTGAGATTGGCCTTATTGCCGCCATTGACCAGCTGCACAGACAACACTTCAATGGAGGCAAGCGCCGAGCCCCCGCCCGACAGAAAAATATTCTGTCCTATCAGGGCAAATGAATAGCTGGGCGCGCCGCCCACACGCTGGTAGGAACCGTCCATGATGAGGTTATTACCGCGTGCGGCTATTTGTTTGCTGAGCGGTGTTCCCAGCATTTGGTTCAGCATCAGTTCCACCTGTGCGGAGAAATCAGCCAGTGCGGCGTTGGCAAAACGCACCAGCAGCACCATCGTCTTAAAGCCAAACGGAATGCTTTCATCGGCATAGAGATCAAGTGGGTCGTTATAGTTGATCAACCCAAACGCAGCGGTCTGCTCCAGTTTGGGCATGCCATTTTCTACCGTAAAAGGTGTTTGTGAGAAGCCGATGTGATGCGCGTAAAATTGTTTAAGGTCGATGCCCGCAGTAAGAAACTTCAGTTCATCGGGCATTTCAGCGATATCCGCCGGTGCATTCAGGAACAGGAAGCCGTTCCAGTTCGGATCATTCACCACCTTTTTGTAAAATATTTTCAAGGCTTCGGAAGCGCCAGGTTCTGCAGCAGCGTTGAACATGTTCACCAGCACGGTCTGCGTGGCAGCCAGTGAACTGTCTTTACGTACGGCTACTTCCGGCCAGAGCCAGCTGCTGGTGTCATTGGCAAGGTCCAGCAACGTGCGGTTGCAGAACTTACCAATCATGATAGTGGGACTGGCGGCATCTGTACGCCATGACCTGGGCGAGAGCTGGAATACCCATCCGTCCATTTCCACTTTCAGGATGCCTGCTATCTTTAGAAAATCGGGGAGATATTGTACTGTGGCCGCAGTGCCGATGCATGCCACAAAATCTTTTTCTGTTTCAAAGGGTTGCGTTTTACCTGTCAGTGTTTGATATACCGCATCGATGATCGTTTGCGGGACACCCATCGCCAGCAGATAAGGCTTCTCTCCATCTGTTAACATGTAACGTACGGAAGTGCCCATCATCAGTTCGTCCACATTTGCCGCTACAAAAAACAGCTGGTTGCTTTGCAGCACCTGCCTGAACTTTCCCTGCACGGCGCTCAGGTCTACCCTTGGATATTCGGTGCCGGGCATGTTGCCCAGTATCAGTCCGTCGTAATCGTTGTAATCCGGTGTCAGCTCAGCCACCATTCCCTGCGGTGTAACGCCCAGCGGGTCCCTTGCCGCGCGGACGCGGCGTGAAGGCATCTCATTAATAGGCGTCGTGCCATACTCCTTTCCGAGGCAATAGCTTCTGTATGGTGCGATACTGGCATTTTCCATTCCGGACGCAACGGCTACGTCCGTGCCGGTGAGCCCTGCATAAACACCGGAAGGAAATACCGGCGGCCGTTGGGCTTCATTATAATGAAGTGTGTACGCTGGTATGGGATTATAGTCGAGTACATTGTCTTCACGCTGTTGACGGTTGGAGAATACCGGCGCCTGTTGCGGTTGCGCAAAATACACCGGCTGCGCTCCCTGGTTGTTCACCGACAGTACCGTTAAATGTGACGTGGTGGCCGCAGCTGTCAGCGCTTCCGACACATCGGGCGCCACGTTTTTATCTTTTCCCGGTGGCGGAATATAGGCGGGCTTGCCGCCTTCAAATGCTATCATGTAAGTGCTGCTGCCCAGGTTGGCATACTCCAGCCCCGAGAGGCCCAACAGCAGTTGGTCGGTGACAACAGTAGCGGAAGCGGTGGCAGCCGCACTGGCCGGCGGTTTCACCGTAACCTGGAATGCGCCATCAGGACTGAAGTGGTACCGTAATCCAGCATCGGGCGAACCGGTTTGCACCGGGCATGCGCCGATGACAAACCTGGCGTCCGGAATAGCCCCACTGCCGGTCAATGGTGTCAGCTGTATAGTGTACCCCCGCGTGGTGCGCAGGTAGCTGTCCAGTATAAGTGAAGGATTGCCACTTGGCGGAAACAGGCTTAGCGCCGTGCGGGTGGGCTCCTGCAGGTAAAGCGGATCAAACAGCAGTCCCAGGTTCAACGTATCTTTCTGCCTGTCGAATACAGGCATGAACACCATTTGTGTATAATTATCTTCCGGGAGATCTGTTTCTGCCGCCGGAGCTGCTCCGTACAGCAGCCCGATGTTTAACGCGTTCCATACACCTGCAAAATCAGGATTGGAAGGGCGCGGGATATTCATTTCGCTGTTGAAAGCGCCTAATGCCGGCCCGGTGAAGCTCATGGCCACCGGCCCAAATGCATAGCCACCTTCCGGCCCGTCCAGGCTGCCACCGGCGGTGAATTGTATACCGCCGCCACGGGTGTCGTCAATATATGTCAACGCGCTCAGCCCTGTAATGGACAACTGGTACGCTCCAAACAGGAATGACACTGCACGTGTAAGCGTCCACGTTATATCCGTCCCGCTGCCTGTATATTCCGCAAGGCCTGAAGTGGTTTGCCATCTCAGAGAAGGCTGGTCCGCATTCATGATCCATACAAAACGCACCACATTGGGCGGCCCCAGGCTGGGGCGCAGGGCCTCCAGTTCCTGTACGAACAAGGCGAAATCTGCGGGCTTTTTATCAAGGAATAAATAGAACCCGCCGCTGATGTCCTGCCACACCGCGGTGGTGCCGGCGTTTGCGCCAAGATTGCTGGAGGCCGTCGCGAAATATCCGGCCCAGTAAGCGGGTGCATTGCCGACAGGCAATGTAGACAGCTCATATAACAATAACGGGCCTACCTGGTTAAATACGGGAGCGCTCATACACCGGTTTTATCAGTGAATACCTGGTCGCCAGGCAGCAATGGTGCTGACATGGCATTCAGTCCATTGCCCATGGCATACGTAGAAAGCCCGTTCCAGTCTACCCGCAACTCCAGCAGTGGCGTCATTGAAGCGGAAGCTGTCGGGCCGGTAATGGCCGCTGTAACGGACCTGTATATACGAAGGTTTTTAGACAGTCCGGAAGTGGCTGCCGGCAGCATGTTCAGCTGCTCCAGCAGGTTGCCCACGGTGGCGCCCACCGGCACCAGCCTCTCCATCCCGTTCACCATTACTTTTATCATGACCTGCACGATTGTCCTGCCTCGGAAGTAAGCCGTGGGCGTGACGGACGGGTTGACGTTTGTATTCTGCAGGTCAGCATATTTCGCCGCCGCCACCAGTGTAAAATTCGACTGGGTGGAATTGGTCCCCTGTCCCCAGGCAGGGTTGATGGCTGACGGAAAATACAGGCGGTAGAAGGGTTGTATGAATTGTGAATAATAGAGATCAACCGCGCCTGCAAGCCCGGCCTGTGTATAACCGGTGCTCAGGGCCGGAACGCTTACATTCAGCGCGCCTAATGAAGAGAGCGTGCTCAGGAAAGCGTCAAAGCCGGTACGCCAGTTGCCGCCTGCATTATAGCTGCCGATCTCAAAATCGAGCGGGGCGCCCGGACCATATCCATTGATCCATGTGGGCACGCTGCCCGGAATGTTGACATAATCACTTGCCGTCACCCGCAGTACCATTCCCGGCCGCAGGTCGATATAACCGGCGCCTGTATTGGTAGTGGTTGAAAATCCGAAGTTGTAATACAGCTGCTCGGCAAATGTCTGCGGCAGGGCGCAGGCGATGGCTGATTGCACCAAAGCAATACCATAGGCCGTGGCGCCGGGCACACCACCAACAGGTGGTTTCTCAATGTCTTTCAGGAAAGTAACATAAGCCTGTCCCAGCTGCGGCCTTATGGCAATGGTATTGAACGTCCATACGCTGGCGTCTCCGGCTATCGTTAGCTTGTACGGCAGCGCGGCCACTCCTGAAGGCTCAATTTTAAACGGTCCTGATGAGATGGCCGTAGTGCCCAGTGCGCCGGCAGTACTGCCCAGTTCAGGCAGGTACAGCGTAATCACCTGCGCCGGCGGATTGGCCGTAGCAGATCCCAACGCATGCATGGCCTGCGCAATGTAAGCATAAGGGTAAGCCGTAGCAGAGGGTTGCTGGCTCACGTATACGCCTGTACTGAATAAGGTGCCTCTTGCTCCTCTCAGCGCTGTACCGTCTATTGTTACCGGCTGTACGTAGGCGGTGTACACCCTGCCGGGTTCCGACGTAATGGTAAAAGAAGCCGAAGTCTGACTGACAGCACCGGTATAAGCCTTGCTGTTTAGTTCATCGTACACAAAAACATTATAGCTCAAAGCGTCCGGTACACCGGTCCACTCCAGGCTCACATCACTTCCGTTATACCTCACCCATGCTATATCGGCCACGCTGGTGGGTATGTACGTCAACACCGATGGCGGTCCGGTAAGGGCGACGCCGTTCGCCGTACCATTGGCCTGTACCGTATACCCCATCTGCGCGCCGGTGGCAAGTGCCTGTGGCAACAGGTAGGAAGTAGTGCCAATGTCTTTATGCGAAGTACCGTCTGTGAAAACAACGGTGTAGGTGCTGGCAGTATCAACAGCCGCCCAGTTGATGGTGGATATATTGGTAAGGGGATCGGCGCTCACCTGTTTGATGGCCGGGGCTTTTAGAATCGGCGTGGCGCTTGTTCCGCCTGCCATGCCCGTATCCGGTTGCAACACTACAGGCCCTAATGCCACACTGACCATGACACTCATGCTTCCGGTGTCGGGAACAGCGATGTCTGCAAGCGGTATCGCCGCGCTGGTGGCGGTTGTTTCGCCGCCACGGCCAATAACAGTGCCACCGGCAATAGCGGTCAAACGATATATGACCGGCATTGTATTGCCAGCCGGAATTTGCGGCGCCTTCCAGGTGGCGGCCACCTGGTTTTGCGTGGTGGCAAGCGATGCCAGCACAGGCGCGGCAAACAGCGCATACAGCGTTTGGGTGGGCGAAGCGCCGCCGGTAGCGCCGGTGGCGGACAATTGAATGGTTTGTGTTTTGCCGGTATCGATAGCTGTCTTGTCCAAAGAAAGGGTAGTGGCTACGGCATTGAGTGTTTGGGTAGCAACCGTTACATTGTCCTGCAAGAGACTGACCGTGTAGGCTGCAACATTTTCTGCCGCATCCGGCAGGCGGTCCCATGTAAGATCGATACGCCACTTTGTTGCGCTGGCGGGATCGGTGCGGATATTTGCGAGTTTCAGCGAAGGCGTTGTTGCCAGCAACACTGCCGGCTTGCTTCGCGGGCCTGTGATGGTCCCGTCGGCAGAAGCGATGTTACCTCTCACACTCAGTCCGACCATGCCCTCCACATTATATTTAGCCGTCGCATAGTCGAAGATCAGCACATTGCCGTTGGCTGTTACAGGTCCTGCCAGCACATTGTCTCCATCCATTAAATATCCCTGTACTGCCAGTCCTGTCGGAATGGTGACGCTGGCAGTCACCTTGCCGGAAGACTTGTTGGCCACCACGTTCGTGATCTCCGGTGAGGTGGTGATCAGGCTGAACGTTAAAGGTTTGCTGCCGATATTATTTGAAACCGTGCTGACGGCGATGGTGATACCGTTTTGCCCGTAGGCCTCCAATGGAACGATGGCCGACAAGGGGCCGCCGGTATAGTGGGCGATAACTTTTCCGTTGGCCAGCACCTGTATGCGGCTGGAGTCAGGATCAACACAGCCTGTTATGGCATCGAGCGCCCAGGAAAGCGTCAGTGTATTCCCGTTGTATGCCGCGGCGCTGATGGTTTTAGCAGCCTGAGGTATGCCACAGGCCGCAGTAATAGGCGTAGCGGGGCCGAGGCTGAACGGGCCGGAAAAAGACCCGGCGCCGCCGGTGTTGGCGGTAGGAATGGCTGCCTGTGCACTCAGGAAAAATACAGCAGGGAAACCGGTACTATTGACCGGCACCGTTACGGTATTGCCCTGCGTTTGCATGCTGCCGACATTCACATATGTTCCGAACGAAAGGGAATATACATTTACCTGTGCGCCTACGCCCATTCCGCTGGGGCCATATCCCAGCACCGCCGTGACGTTGGTGCCGTCGAAGCTGGCGCTTAATATCGACACTTCCGCCGCTGTGACGGGCGCTGAAGTAATGGCCGCGTTCCAGTCGATGCTGGGTTCCGGCGTGCCATTTCTCACCCATATCACGTCCAGCATATACGAATCAGTGGCGGATAGCGGGAACTTAGGCTGAATAAAGGCTGTCTTCACACTGGTGCCGGCGCCGGAGGTGGGCGACACAGCAATTACTTCCTGCGGGTTGGCCGCCATACGTAACCGTATCACCAGTACCGGGTCGCGGACGTTTGCCGGCGTGGGCGACTGACTGGGATCTGTTTGCAGGGTGATACCTGCCGTGCCAACGCCCGGTGGCAATTGCGAATAGGGGCTGGCATAATAAAGGTTTTGAATAACGCTTGTAGCCATGCGGAATAAATATTAAGAACGCATATCGTTCAATGCAGAAGTGTAATCCTGGTGAAGCTCCTGTTTCATACGGGGCAGCATATAGTCGGGATCTTTGTACCTGGCAGCTGTTTGAGTACGCATGGCGTTCTGGTCGGCATGTAATACGCCGGCGGCATAATAGCCTGCCATGTTTTTGGGGAAGCCAGGAGCAGCCTGCTCATCGGGATGCCCCAATGCCAGCGCATAGAACGTATCGTCATATGATATGGCATCCTTACTTTTTACTGTTGACACACCTTCCTCAGTGAGTATGCCGTCGCCTGCCGCGAGGTCATGCACGCTGCTACATTTGTTGGCAGCGGTAAACACCATGTGATCGCCTGTGGCCACAAAACTTTTTCCATTGGCTGTTGTCACTTTGTATATGCCGTCTTCGCCGGGCGTGCCATTGGAGGTATGTGTGCCTTTTACGGTGGCGTATACGCCAAGGCTTTTACCGTCGGCGGTTTTCACCCGGTAGTCCTGTGTTATTTCCTCTATCGGTTTTTGCGAGCCATCTTCCAGTGTCACCAATGTGCCTTTGGCCAGGCAATGCCACCAGTAATAGAGGTTGGGGATCTTGGTACAATTGAGCGAGGGTTCATCGGGGAAATTAATGCTACATACATAAAAAGGCGGTGCGACTGCCCCACCCTGCAGCGGAATACCGTTAAAGGCAAAGTAAAAATAGCTCACCACTTCACTGCCAAAAGAAGTGGAATCATAGACGATGGACCTTGTATTGGAATGGCTCAAACCATCATATGGAAAATTAAACTGTAAAATATTGGGAGAGATTCCAACAAAGAAAGCAGCTACAAATCTTGAATCTGGCGTGAACTGGGTTGAGCGGTTTAATGTGATGTTAGTGCCGCCGGTTTTTTGAATCACAATATTTGTAGTGAGGTCTGCGACCGTGAGATGCTGTATATCGATAACGCCACTAAGCGGCACAGTGCCGGTAAATGGCGAAATGACCCAGGGATTGTTAAGGTTCTGTGGTTCGGTATAAATATAATCGCTGGTGGGATACCCTCCTGTCCTGCCTACGCCAAGATGGATAAGGCCGTCCGTCGAATTTTTGATGACAGGATCGGTTACTTTTACGGTGATGCCATTGCCTACGCTAACCGTGTTCGCATAGCTGAAAAACCGGGTAGCCCCATCATCGCCAGTGGTATGGCCGAGGTACAAAACAGAGAGCTTTTTTCCCGCAGGCAATGCTGAAGCAGCACGCGTAGAACATACTACAACACCGCTTCTTACGGAGGTATTCTCTCCCTGTGCCAGCAGTTCGCCACTGTCGGCATCGAATATCACGAGGTGACCGCCGCTTATCATATTGTTGCCGCCGGAGCAAGCCATCACTGACGCTGTTGCTTTTCCCGCTGCCGTTTTTCCGGAATCCACCAGATGAACTGTGTCCATGCCTTCAGGGCTGTGGTTGCTGCCGCCATACAAGGCTTTGTACAGGTGTGGATAAGCATCGCTGAAACGGCCGGCTGCCTGCAGCATCACTTCAGCATGTTTGCATTGGTCTGCATCGGAAAGATTAAGTGGAGTGGTTTTGCCTGCAGGCAATGACTGGTGGAATGACAGTAGTGCATTGGCACGCTGTACCGCAAGGTCTGGTTGAGGGCTCATATAAAGGGGTTTAATGGTTTCGGGGATACTGAGAAGTTAAGGTAAGATATTCTTTTTGATTCGCAATGCTAATCGTTTTTGATTTTGTACAATCAACATACAGGAGAGCGGACACCGCAGAGGTCACTGTGCCCGCTGGCCGGCCAGCCGAAGCGCTTCCGTCCTTTTGGAAGAAAACCTGTCCGCAAAAACCAACCTGAAATATTTATCATAAGCGCCTGAAAACGAGAAGGTGTAACCCGGTGTAAACCGCACGCCTATCTTTCCACATTGGTCATAGAAGTAGACCATATCTGTATCATCCGGCATCTTTACCCATATGTTATATCCACCTGAAGGCGTAAAGATGGAAGCCTTTTCCGGAAAATAAGCGGACAATAAATTGATGGCCTGATGTGCATTCTTCGCCAGCTGCATTCTGAAGGAGCGAACATGCCGGTCGTAACTGTTGCCGGCCAGCAAGCGGCTGGCCGTCTCCTGGTACAAGGGGGAAACGGTGCTCCCCAATGCAAACCTGATCTGCTCGGCACGTTGCATAAATTTACCCGCCGACAGCCAACCCACGCGTATTCCCGGCGCCAGTGTTTTCGCATAGGATGCATAAGACAACACCAGTCCGCTGTCATCAAATCTTTTGATCGCAGAAGGCCGTTGCCCGTGAAAGTACAGGTCTCCGTACACATCGTTCTCGATCAACGCAACATGGTGTTGATGGGCTACAGACAACAGCGCCAGCTTCTGTTCATCGGTCATTAATATCCCGGTAGGGTTATGAAAATTAGGTGTTACAATAACAGCTTTAATAGCATTGGTGCGACAGGCTTTCTTCAAAAAATCGATATCAAATCCGGCGTATGGATCAACGGGCACTTCTATCACCCTGAGCTGTAGTACCCTGATCACTTCCAGGACAGAAAACACACAAGGACTTTCCACAGCAATCACATCGCCCGGGCTACAAACAGCAGACAAAGCGATGTACAGTGCCTGTAGGGCACCGTCCGTAATCAACAGTTCATCGGGGTTTAAAATGGTTTGATGGACAGCTGCTTTTTTAATGATGTTTTCCTTTAATGCCGGCGATCCGTTTGAAGGGTAATAACGTAACAACGAAGCGCCTTGTTCCCTGATCACCTGCTGCATGGTACGGAGCAATAATTTCTGTGGTATCAACAGATCACCGGGAGCCGCCACATTAAATTCTGAGAACTGCCGTCCTTCCTTCAGAGAGGTAGTGAGGCCAAGATGATGCTTAAAGATGGCGTCCCTCACCACTGGCCTGTGTCTGGCCTTCACCTGCTGGTCTGACAAGTCAGGTCTGTTGCTGACATAGTAACCCGATTTAGGCACGCTCTCCACCAGTCCACAGGCCACCAGGTATTCATAGCCCTGCTGTATCGTGCTGATGCTTGTCTGGTACTGCTCTTTCAGATCGCGGACAGAAGGTAGTTTATGCCCGGGCTTGAAAATTCCCTCGCGTATGTTTTTTTCGATGACGTTGGTAAAGGCTTCGAATTTATACACCTTCATATCTGTACTGGTAATTTATACACAATCTGTATCTGTACCGTAAAAGTAAGCGATTTAAATTTGACGGAAAGAACGTCGAATGCCCGAACACTATAATATTGACACCCCCGATGATTTACGGCGCCTGCCCGTTACCTCCCTGCAACACCTTTGCGGGGAGATAAGGTCTTTCCTGATAGATCACGTTGCCTCGAACGGAGGTCATTTCAGTTCCAGTCTCGGTGTAGTGGAGCTGACAGTAGCGCTGCATTATGTATTCAACACTCCGGAAGACAAACTGGTCTGGGATGTTGGCCATCAGGCATATCCGCATAAACTGCTGACCGGAAGAAAAAGCCGATTTCATTCCAACAGGCTGCTGGAGGGCATCAGCGGTTTCCCTAGCAGGGACGAGAGCATATACGACGCCTTCGGCACCGGTCATTCTTCCACTTCCATTTCAGCTATACTGGGCATGGCCTGTGCCGCCAAATACCGGGGCGATCACACCCGTCAACACATCGCCGTGATCGGTGACGGCGCGATGACAGCAGGCATGGCCTTTGAAGCCCTGAACAACGCAGGTTATGAACAGCCTAATATGCTGGTGATACTGAACGATAACAATATGTCGATCGACGCCAATACCGGCGCGCTACAAAACTATCTCACCGAGCTGACCACCGGCAAACATTACAATGCGTTAAAGTCGCACATCAGGAAGTTGTTAACACATCCCGGGCAGCCAGCCAACTGGCCCGTGGAAGTGGCCAGGAAACTTCAGAAAGCCGTAAAAGGAGGGCTCCTGCGCTACAGTAATCTCTTCGAAGCGCTGAACATCCGGTATTTCGGTCCGGTTGACGGGCATGACCTGCCGAAGCTGGTCCATGTACTGGAGAAACTGAAGCCCATCCCGGGGCCGAAATTATTGCATTGCGTCACCACCAAAGGCCAGGGCTTTGCACCGGCCATGACCGACCATGCCAAATGGCATGCGCCCAAAAAATTCGACAGGGCCACCGGCGCCACATTAGATGCAGACACCACCACCACTTTTCAGCAGGTATTCGGCGATACGTTAATAACACTGGCCAACAGCAATCCGAAAATTATAGCAATAACACCCGCGATGTTATCCGGAAGCGCGCTCACCAATATGAAAAAACAAATGCCGGAACGCGTATTTGACGTAGGCATCACCGAACAGCATGCCGTAACTTTTGCTGCCGGTCTGGCCGCCGATGGCTTGCTCCCCTACTGCACCATCTACTCCACTTTCTTACAACGCGCCTATGACCAGGTGATCCACGACGTGGCCCTGCAGAAGCTGAATGTCGTCTTCTGTATTGACCGGGCCGGTGTGACAGGTCAGGATGGGCCAACGCACCACGGCGCATTTGACATCGCTTTTTTAAGATGTGTGCCCGGTATCATCGGTGCCTCCCCGATGGACGCGGAAGACTTCAGGGACCTGCTCTTCACCGCCCAGGCCGGTGAAAGCCACGGGCCGTTTGCGGTCCGTTACCCTAAAGGGACGACAGCGCCCCTGCCTCCAACTGCCGGTTTCAGAAAGCTGGCCATAGGCAAAGGACGTAAAATACGTTCCGGCAGGGATATCGCCATTCTTTCCCTTGGCCCCGTGGGACAATACGTGACAGCAGCCTGCAAGGAGCTGGAAGCATATCATTTAGACGTAGCACATTATGATCTTCGCTTCTTTAAGCCACTGGACGAGACATTACTACATGAAGTGTTCAGCAGGTTTTCAACGGTGATCACCGTAGAAGATGGTTGTATACAGGGAGGTGCAGGAAGTGCAGTGATGGAGTTTATGGTGGAGCAGGGTTATCACGTTACATTAAAGCGATTGGGACTGCCGGACACATTTGCCACACAAGGCACGCAGCAGCAGCTGCATGAATTGTACGGGTATGATAAAAAAGGGATTGTTCAGGCGGTGAGAGAAGTGGCGGGAAGGGTAAAGAAGCCGGAAGCTGATTTTCAAATTCATTAAAAAAGTCAAAGTCAGCGTAAACGCTGGCTTTTTGTTATAAGACATACATAATACGATCAGTTGTTCTCAAAATACTTTCCCCAAATCGGATCATCCCAAAACCGCATATCATCAAGGTTATATTTGTATTTATATTCACCATTTACCTCTTTAAGTGTAGCGAACTCAGTAAAATACGTGTCCTTAATAAGTTCTGAAGCCGCTTCCCCATCATAGAAATTTATTATACTGAACGGGTCCATCCACTTTAATTTGAATCCATCTTCTTGCCGTACCCCCAGATAACAAAATGCATCATAGTACCAATCATAATTCTTATCAGGCTTAAGCTGTCTGTTGACTGGATTTTTCGTAAGAACAAACAATATTACCTTTTGATAGTCTTTACTATACAGTATAGTATCAATTTGTAGTGCTGTCGAATCATAATATTCGGCACTGTGAAAGGACTGTTCATGTCTGGTTATCAATTCCCTCATCTGATGCGTTAACACGCCTTTATGCTTTGCGTAACCATCTGCGTCGAGCTTTATGGTATTTTGATACGCTTTAGGGGTGCGTAATTTCCTTTCTGTGCAAGAAAGTACTATTAAGCTAAATACAAAAAAGACAATTGCTTTATGTTTCATCATATATTTAATATTTCCCATCTCCTTCCAACGTCCAAATCACCGCTAAAAATTGTCCATATCACCCTCCGCCAAGTTTCACGCAAAAAACTACTTTTGAAAAAAACATTTCCTATGGCGAACATCTTACACCGTGTGGGCGTTAAAACGGCTTCGCCCGATAACGTTTACCGCACACTTACAACAAGGGACGGACTTGCCGGCTGGTGGACCACCGACACCAAAGGAGAAGGTGACCAGGTGGGCAATATCATCGAATTCCGGTTTGGCAATGATGGATTCGATATAAAAGTCAAAAAACTACAAGCCCCCACACAAGTGGAATGGGAAGTACTGGATGGCCCGCAGGAATGGATCGGCACCACCATCAGTTTTGAACTGAAACAGGAAGGCGATTACATCATCCTGCTGTTTAAGCATCTGAACTGGAAAGAGCCGGTAGAGTTCATGCACCATTGCAGCACGAAGTGGGCCATATTCCTGATGAGCCTGAAATCACTGGTAGAAACAGGGAAAGGCGCCCCCTTTCCTGTTGATGTCAAAGTTGACAACTGGAACTAAAAATAAATGCTTATTCATCGCTTTCATCTTTGGGTGCAGGAAGATTGATAACGGGCAACTTCTCTCCCCTCGCTTTCGCGACCCGGTAATGTGACCAGTTTTCAATTTCCTGCTCTCCATAGATGATCATTCTCACAGCAACATCTTTGGTGTCCATATCTCCGACATACATTTTCTGATGATCGGGCACGGCTTCGTAACTGCTCTTCAGCTGCTCCTTATTTTCGAGTGTTGGATTGTCCAGGTATTGCTGATACGCCGTTCTGCAAACTTCGATGGAAGAAGGCTCTCCCTTTAACTCCCTGATAATGTCCCGGACTTCCAGTAATTTCTCCCGGATATCGGTGGCATACTGCTCCTTTTGGACTGTAAAGCTTCCAAGGCCATGTATGTTGACTTTAGCATGTACCGGAACTTCCGACAAAATTATTCCTTTGGTTATTAATTCCTCGAATTCTTCCAGGGTGGTGTATACCGTTTTTTCCAGACGGGACAGATGAATGGTAAGGTCGGGGAAAATGATCACTTTAACCAGGTGGTATTCCTCGCTCACTTTATAAAACAGGTGTATGCTTTCCCCGCCTATTTTTTCAGGAAAAAAATCATTGGCCGTTCTTTTTTGTTCTTTGTAAACAGTTCCGTTTGCGCTCTCTCCTATCTTAATACCATTAACAACTTTTTGCCTGTATTGGTAGATATTTTCCAGTGTTGGGTTGAGTATCCTGATCAGCTGCAACACATAGTCAATAAAACTTTCCGCATCAAACAACCAGGAACCATTGGTGATGGTCCAGCTGCCCAGTCCATGAATAGAGATAGCTTCATTGTCCGGGATATTCAACACTACCCAACCTCTTCTGACATCTTCCTTAAAATGTGCGAGATCTTCAAAGTTCCAGCAGTCTACTCTGCCATCTGCATAAACATCAATATCAACAAAAAAATAACTGCCATTACGGATAACCGCGGGAATGGAAAAGCCTTCGATCAGTTGTTTTCTGTATACGTTTGTGGTTGGGTTAATCATCTTTCTTTTCTTTTTTGAAGAAACTGGTATTCAGCTGGCTAAAGTATTCTTTTTTAGTCGTTCACACAAACGGCACCTCTTTCTTTTTCAATAATTTATTGTACTTTCGCGCCGCAATTGGTTTTTAACATAGGTTTCACGATGTTAAAATTAATAGGGAATCAGGTGTAAATCCTGAGCAGACCCGCTACTGTAAGTTCTGCAACAACACCCGGACATCTACTCGCCACTGTTTTTAGTGAATAAAAACGGGAAGGCCGTCCGAAGTGAGAACAAGCCAGGAGACCTGCCAATGCAGATAATTTTTAAAGCTTCGAGGATAGGGCTTTGAATGCAACTTGCACTGAAATTATTTCGGCGTCTTATTGTTTTCGCATGTCATCTGATAGGCTATCAAACCAGTCATTTAGTACTAGCATTTTATGAAAAAAAGCGTTTTCGCATTTGGGGCGTTCGTCGCCGTCGCATTGGTATCCTGTTCAAAAAAAGATTCTACTGAGCCTATGCCGGTTGGGACCGGAGAAGTAGCCATCATCAATGTGCTTTCTCAAAACGGTGTAGCACAGGAAGACACCCTGGTGTTTAAAGCAAAGGCGCCACAGGGCAGCACCTTCAACTGGACCGTCAACGGCAAGGGCACCACCGCTACCGACTCCATTTTTAAATTTGTATCAACGGACATGGGTGAACATATTATCGCTGTCACCGCTTCCACCAATAATAAAAAGGTCTCCTCCCAGACAAGTGTTACCGTATATGGAAAATACAAATACGGCACCTTTATTTTAAATGAGGGCAACATGACCACGGAGAACGGATCACTGATATTCATCAGTCCCAAAGGCGTAATAACGGACAGTGCTTACTTTAAGGCCAATGGCACCCAACTGGGAAACGTGGCACAAGACCTCTTCATCAGCAACAACAAAATATACATCATTTCCCAAAACGGTAAAAAGAACGCGGTAGGCGACGCTTTTAGCAACGACGGCCTGCTCGTTGTGGCCAATGCGGAAACGCTTAAAAAGGTAGCCGCCTACAACGATGAACTGGCCGCATTAAGCTGGCCTACGCATGTGGCAGTGTTAAACGAGGAAAATGTCATCATCCGTGATAACAATGGCTTATACAGATTTAATCCGATCACCAAAGCCCTCACCTTTATCAAAGGCTCCCGGTCTGCCGCCAAGCTGACCCTGGCCGTTTCCAACAATAAAATATTTGCCGCCGCCGGCTCTAAAGTATATGTCGTGGAACCGAATAAGGACACGCTCACCTATGCTTTGGATATGAAAGGGTCTGTAAGCGGTGTGGTAAGAGCCAGTGACGGTAATATCTGGGTATCCACCACCGGATCACCTGCTAAAATTTCCAAAATCAATTTCAGGGACTACTCCCTGATAAAAGCCAATGATATCATCACAGGCAGCGTGAGCGCAGGTTTTGGGGCTACGCCGGGCATCACGGCTAAGGGGGACACGCTTTATTTCAGCGGCGCCGGTACCAAAATATACCGCCACGTTTTCAGCATGGGCGCAACTGAATTTATGGCAGATGCAAAGACAGTCGTTCAGAATGCCAACATCGTATACAACAATATCGCTGTACATCCGGTCACAGGAGAAGTATACCTGAACACCATGAAGGCTTATGGCAGAGACTACCTGACTAATAATATCAGCGTGTTCAACTTTAACAATAAAGATATTTTAAGCGCTAACTATAAAGACCACACGAAATTTCCTGCTGGTATATTCTTCACCGAATCCTTTAACTAAATACACCGGATACTGAAAGAGGAGGTTGTCTTAATATTAAGACGACCTCTTTTTATTATACAAATACTTGATATCTTTATAAGGTATCTTACCCTCTGAATATAGGATACCCGACAATTATGAAAACAACAACGAAAGTTCCGCTACAGGTGATCCTTTGTATCACCCTGTTTTTTGTTGTATTGACAAGCTGCAACCATCAAAACGGACACGACAAAACGCCCGGCAATGATAGCACCGGGCTGCTGTTGTCCGAAAACAGCATGCAGGCGGACCTGTCGGTCTTATTCACGGCTTTCAAAGATATCCATCCGGCTTATGGCCTGTATACCCCGGCAGACAGCGTGGCCAAACTGTATCACAGTATTGCCGGCACCCTTCGGCAGCCGGTGTCTGAAGACGAATTTATTACCAGAATCTCCCCTTTGGTCAGTGCTTTAAAATGCGGGCATACCCAGATCAAACATTCAGCTAACTACAAGCCATACACCGGAGATAAAACATTCCATCTGCCATTCAAGGTTTTAGTGCAAGACGACAAAGCCTGGGTTACCTATCACCAGGTAGAGGCACTCCATACCGGCGATGAGCTGTTGTCCGTGAACGATGTACCTGTGGCGGACATCATTCGCCACGGCAGTGATTTATATGCTATGGATGGCAACAACCATACTTTTAAGGAACTGTTTTTAAGCGAATACGATGGGTTTGAAGATGCCTGTAATAAATGCTACCGGTGGGCGCCTCCCTACCGTATCCGTATTCGTACGAAAGATGGTAGTGAGAAAGCCGTAACAGTTGATACGGTTTCTTCCAAAATACCACAGGCAGAACCGGTGAAAGAAATTGACAGTTACAATGGGTGGGCGGTATCCGGGGCAACTGAATACCTGCCATTGCGCTATTTACCTGGCGCCTCCCTGGCCTGTTTTGAAGTCCATACTTATCAATATGAAGACACCGCCATCTATCAGAAAGCTTTCCGTGAGATACATGAAAAAGGTATCAACAACCTGATAATTGATCTGAGACACAATACCGGAGGGGATATAAGGGTGGCCGCTAAATTACTGACCTATCTCGCAGATGCACCTTTCCAAATGGTGGGAGATGTCTGGTCCAGAGTGCCTGACCCAACGAAAACAGCATTCGAACGTTACTTCAACCCTGAAATATCCAATAGTTTCACTCAAAGCTTTAAGCCGCGGGACATAAAAACAGACGGGCATTACCTTGTCGGGTTTCGGCCTGTATTTGGCGACTTGATGGGCAGCACCCGTCTTGCGCCAACTGATCATTATACGGGCAACCTGTTTGTACTGACAGACGGCGCCACGTTTTCATCCGGCGCTCATACAGCGGCGGCGATTAAACAATACTGCCGCAAAGCCGTATTCATTGGCCGCGAGACAGGAGGCGGATCAGAGGGCTGCAGCGGTGGCACCATCCAACACCTGACACTACCGAATACCGGCATACAAGTCGATTTTCCACTACTAAGACTCGTGTCTGTGCTAAAACACCCGGTGAAAGGACAGGGAATATTACCAGACAAGATAATACACCTTACACCGGCAGATGTTGTTACGCATAATGACCCTGACATAAAAGCGGCAATAGGCCTGATATCCCTTTAGACGCCATTCCATTGAACGGTTAGACAGAAAGAATCAGTTTTATCAAAACATATAAATGGCAATATCCCCCGGACTTACATTAACAGTTTTGATGTTAGTGCCTACATTTACCAGCGTTCCATTCTTACGTACCTGTTTTACGCCGGGACCACAGCGTATCGTTAAATCCATTGGTTGTCTAAAATCCCGGTTAACAATCACCAGATAGTTGGTCTTACCATTCTTTAATACAGACACTACGGCTCCCGTTCCTTTTGTAGCAAGCTGTTTAATAGGCGCAGGCAATGATTTCAACGGCACGGTTCCTTGGGGAATTGAGGCTCCTGTATGTGCCACTGATACTACTTTGGCACCAAGAAAAACACCTGATAAGTCTTTTATTTCCCGGTTAACGGCTTGCATATTGTAATAAACATCACTTCGCTTCAAGTCTCTTGTAATTGGACCATTGCGAAAATTCATACCCTCTTCATAGGGCGTACAGTAAGTAAAATACTGAATACCCTGTGCCCCATATGCCAAATTACTGAAGACCTGTAATCTCAATTGAGACAAGGTGGGTATCGGATAGGGTCCATGTGCTACTGTCAGTGCAAATGCCCAGAACGCCTTGCCGGCATTCCTTGCTTCAGCGGAAAAAATTTCCAGGTTCTCGTACCAAATATCGCGGACGCCAGTATCCAGAATGGGATAATGGTCAAATGACAACCACTGCACAGGCACTTCCCTGATAAATGCTCTCACATATTCCCGATAGCTGTCGATACCCAACTGCTGCTTCGTTGCATAATTGGGCAATAAATTCACGTAGGCAAAGTGCTTTGGATCAATACTACGTACTTTCCTCACCAATTCGGCGACCATCGGGAAATCCCTCGTGGAAGGTTCATCAAAAATATAATATCCTGCGAGCCCCGGATGATTCATGAATCTTCTTACCGTAGCCTCGGTAGCACTTTGAAGCTCAGCACACCGAACCATCAATTTCACATCCGTTTTCGCGGCAGCATCTAATGCTTTTTCAGCACTCTCCAAACTTCGATAATACATGTAAGTATAATTGGCCCCAGATGCCCTTAATTCCTGATAACGTTCCACTGAGGTTTCATCAGGGGGTATCCCATACCAGGCAACAATGGGTATTTGTGCCGACCTGCTCAATCTGCTTTGGGCAACTGCTATATTAAGGCATCCAAATATTGCACAGACAATCAAAACGAAAAATTGCTTCATTGATTATATTTTTTAAAGATAATATGTAGCACTACAAACTACAGGCCATAAGTATGCTTACTCCTGATCATCAATCATTTACTTTAAAAATGGGAAATAATCCCAAAAACATAACTATGAATCGGTATACAAGATCTGTTATCTACTACACCGATCGCCACATGACTTTATCAATACATCAATTGGTCCAAAAATGTTTTGACAATCACAACAAATCGATCCGGTTGGTCCATATGCAGGCTATGACCGGCGTTTTCCAACTGTGCCACCTGTAGCCCGGAGTTAACGCGCTGCAATGCTTCTGCAACAGTAGCAGATACCACTCCTCTGTCACCAAACAAAAGAAGGGCGGGGATATCGATCCTGCTTACCAGCTGCTTGTAATCAGGGTTGGGCGGCGTCAGCACGTCAAATGCCGCCATGCTGGTTTGAAGGCGGGCACGGGCAAACAGTTCCAGCGTTTCCGCTGACCGGTGAGGATGTCTTCTCCGGGCATCCGCAATTAATTCTTCCAGCGACAAGGCAAGTACCTTACGGTGTTGATCGGCCACATCACTGTCGCGCACTTCACGTTGTACCTGCGGGCTTAGAAATGTGGGATCAGCTAAAATTACGCCGCGAAGCAGATTGGGTTTACGGCCAGCCACCACAGCCGCCGTCATGCCGCCCATCGAATGCCCGACCAATACAGGAGCAGGCAATCCTAAAACATCTATCAAACCGGCAACGTCGCTGGCAAGATCATCATAACGGTAGCCATGGTCAGGAACACCGGAAAGCCCATGCCCGCGGGCATCGGGCATAATCACATCATATTCGCGTTCCAGCGAACGGGCCAGGCCTGTCCAGCATAAGCCATTGGTCATAAGGCCGTGCAGCAGTATCACCGGAGGCTTGTTCCCCCCTGTCCTGGTGTAGTGTATCCGGAGATTATTGGCTTTACAGATAGCGGTGCTCCAATTACTCATTGTCTGTTTTTTTCCGGTTTCATGTCGATATATCACCCTTCCATTTTTCACCATCTCTGCGGTATCAACTAATACCTCATCGCCACAGTATCACCTCAATTTTATTTCAAAGGCATCTTTAAACCCGAGGATAAATTCCCGTAACGCCGCTTCGTTGGATGAATAAGCACAGAACATACCTGCTTCCGGATCGAAACTAATCTCACCCGCCAGTGCCGGCCGTTCTGCCAAAAAACCTATTGCCAGGGATTCCCAGTCATATCCATTGCCTTCAACGCCTTCGATGCCTTCCTCTTCCCAGGTGTCAAAAATAGCAGCCTTATATTCTCCGGCATCCAGGCACACAGAAAACGTGTCTTCATATTTCACCCAAAAAAATGGTTTGATGGCTGCTTCAAAATCTTTAATGTCCATATTGTTCTAATGCTTTAAAAAGTTCTTCTCCGTTAGCTTTTATACACTCTCTGTATTCCGCCGGCATATTGTTTTGCGCGATGTCATTACCTGCCGGTGCAATGCTAAACATTTTCATTTTTTAAAGGTAAGATATTATAACGGTCATGCCTATAGCAGATTTCCATGTATGGCGAAGGCGACTGCGATAACTCCATCCATAAAGTGATCACAGCTGTGCATCCCGTCCAAAATACCTACATTGCGGGAATAACCGCCTAAAACAATAATTGCATGCCTTCAGCATCAGATGATATTATCACCGAAAGATTAACGCTCCGGTTATTGGGAAATGAAGTCAGGAACGCCTGCCTCGCCGCCGACCTGGCCAAAGCATCCCAACTGCTGGGAGCAGCTGTGCCCGAGGCTTTCCTGGAACACCCCAGCAGTCTGCAGCACGAACAGCAGCAACTGGCAGCGAACACCCACTACGCTCCCTGGTCTTCCAGGGCTATCATACTTACCGGGGAGATGAAGGCCATCGGCCTTATCCGCTTTCATGCCGCCCCTGACCTCAATGCATCAAAGGAGTATATGAAAGGCGCCGTAGAAGTAGGCTACCAGATTTTGGCGCCTTACCGGAGAAAAGGCTACGCCCGCGAAGCCGTGACAGCAGCCTTTGATTGGGCACGCACTTATTTTCATGTGAACCGTTTTATTGCTTCCGTGTCTCCGGATAATCTGCCTTCCATGAACCTCGTGCAGTCCCTTGGTTTCACCAAAGTGGACGAAGTGATGGATGAAATTGACGGTATGGAGTATGTGTATTCCTGTAATTACTAATTGCCCTTCTTATCCCCTGATAATCAAAGTCATCATTTTTGGCTGGGTGTAAAAAAGAGAGTACTTTACGCCGCCGAAAAAATAGCGTATCCTATTTTTTCGTAGAAATACATTTTTGATAACCATGCTATGCGTCCGCTGCAAACCTATGTGCAGCAGGACATATTCTTGTACGATGAAAAAAATACTGAGCATACTGCTATGTGGCAGCACATTGTTTGGAACCTTATCTGTCCTGGGCCAGGGCCAACGACCTCCCTTAAAGGAGCCTGTAAAAGTGATCCCTTCGTCCCCTGAAGCATCAGCGCTGGGGCGGTATGGGGAATGGCCGGTCAGCCTGCATACGGGCACGACCAACATCAGCGTTCCGTTTTACACGATTTCACAGCGAGACCTGTCATTGCCGGTACAGTTGTCGTACCACGCTTCCGGTATTAAAGTGGAAGATGTGGCTTCATGGGTAGGTACCGGCTGGGCACTGGAAGCCGGCGGGATGATCACCCGCACCGTACAGGGCATCCCTGACGATGAAATGAACGGCTATATGAGAACGCGTACGGAACTCGACAACTTTCCGAAAGTGTTTGACGCCAGGCAGCCCAGGGACTACAAAATTTTAAGTGAAGCCAGTCAGACCGGCGTCACACCTTATGACACAGAGCCGGACTGGTACTTCTTTAACTTCGCCGGCAAATCCGGAAAGTTCTTTATAGATAAAGACGGCAGCATGAAATCTATGCCTGTCAGCAACCTGAAAGTGGTACACTATCCTGCGTTCATTTCCGGGAATCTCAGTGAGCGTTACTGGGAAATACTGGATGACAATGGTGTTACCTATTTTCTCGGCCAGGACGGGGCACAGGAGACCACTGTTTACCAGGATGATGATAAAATGGTCCGCAGAAGCACCCTGAACGGATGGTACCTGAATAAGATCGTCTCTCCCAATAAGCAGGACAGCATTGTCTTCTCCTATGATGCCAAAAGCGAATATTACTCCGTAAAAGGCTCCCAGGCACTGGTATTGCCACAAGTAGTCCCCAACGATTTTCTGACCACGACCATGCTGGAAAATGCCGGCTTCGGATATTATGGCACTAACGGTCCGGGTGCAGCCACCAACGCCGTTAGCGGGAAAACCAGGCTCAGTGCCATCACCTGGAAAGACGGGCGGATCGACTTCTATGCCAACACAAGAAGGACGGATATTTCGGGCGTGTTACTGGACAGCATTGTGGTCCGCAATAATCAGCAGGATATTATCAACAAATATGAGCTCAAATATGATAATAACGCCTACAGGCCCTATCTGATGAGCATCGTACAACGGCCGGCACCGGAAGTGACGCAGGATTATTACTCCTTCGAATATGATAAAAACGCCATGCCGAACCGCTTTTCCGATGCGCAGGACAGATGGGGATATTATAACGGCGCCAACAGCAATACCAACCTGATCGAAAGTCATCCGGCCATGACCAAATTCCGGAATCCGTTCCCCTTAGCCAAGGCCGACAGAATCTCAACTAACCAGGCGGCCACCGGAAGCCTGACCAGGATCAAATATCCTACCGGCGGGTCCACCACCTTCACCTATGAGGTAAACCGTTATGACCGTACTGCCGAACCACCGAAGGAAATACCCGGCTATGTAGCACCCGGAGGCTTTTCCAGTACTGCTACGTTTATAGGGTCCCGGTCCACAGTGGCTGTTATTAACTCGAACGAGCGCGTAGCCGGAGCATGCCGGATGTTTATAGACGTACATAATTACACAAGAGGTGTAGAACCCGAAGATGCCTGGCTTCCAAGGTTTACCATTTACTCCATTGATAAAACGGGAAAGGAAAGCGTATTCTATACATGGAACGCCCATGACGACAAACTGCAGAGCAATCCAACCTATAACGACGATGGTACAGAAAATCTCCATCTTCAGTCAGAAGGATATTTCCCGAGTTTTCCGGAGGGTCAAATGAAATTTGTGCTGGAAATTGTCTGCATCAGAAGATTTGGAGGATGCCCAGTATACCCAAGGATGCCGGATATTTCTGTTTCCTACGAATACCAGAAGTATTATCCGCCTACCACAGAATCCCAGGCGCAGTATAATACCGCTGGTGGTATCAGGATAAAGGAAATGACCACCTATAATCAAAAAAACGAAGTACTGACTAAAAAGCAATACACCTATACGAAAACTGCTATGCAGGATGGTAAGCCACAGGAAATATCCTCTGGTACAATGATCAGCACGCCGGTCAATTACTCCATTGGCAGAAGAGCATTCTCCTGCGGACCAATGTACGATGCCAACGGGCAACAGTCCTGCAGCTTTTCCCAGATCATGGTCGGCACTTTCAGTTCCTCACCGGTAAATGTATTAGGCATGAGCGGCGGCGGATATGTAGGCTACGATAAAGTAACGGAATCTGTAGTTGACGGCAGCGGAAAGACCGGAAGAACAGATTATTATTATAGCACCGCCTCCAACGGCTACAGCAGCGTCAATATGAACGGCATCTACAATGGTTTTGAAGGAGATGGCTGGGGTCTTCAGTTCCCTTTAATTGACCGTAGTTATGCCAGAGGCCTGCTCCTGCAAAAAGATGTCATTGCCATTTCACCAACAGGTACTGAAAAAGTGGTGGAACAGGAAATCAACAAATACAATCTAAATGACCAACCGAATGATCCGAACCTCGTTACTTCCAGGTACCTGAAAGTAGTGCGCCTGGCCGACTCGCTGAAAACTTGTTGCGCCAGGACCTATACTGATGCAGAAAGAATCGAAAACAGGATCTATGAATTCGGATATAGCTACTACGATGTTAATTCACCATGGGTAACGTTGGCCAGTAAAACACTGATGAAAGACAGTGTGACGACCACCACGAACTATTTCTACAATTCTTCCAATCAGATGATTTCGAGGGAAGAACGGACCAACAGCAGGAACGAGACCGCTGTCACCAGTCTGAAATACCCGTCTGATAAAGTATGGGCTGGACAGGACCCGCAAGGAATTTTCCGGAAGATGATAGACCGGAATATGATCTTACCGGTGGTAGAGGAAGAAAATGTAGTCAACGGTGTACAACGGAGCAAAACAACCGTCAGCTTCAAAGACTGGTATAACAATGGCAGGATCATCAGGCCTGATACCGTTTTCACCTCCAATCTGGGTAAGGCCATGTATCCCGCTGTTATCTATAAATCCTACGATGTTTTGGGCAATATCAGGTCTATGAGTGCCGGTAGCAGCTTCACATCCTCCTTTGTATGGGGCTATAACGATGCCTATCCGGTCATGAAAGCCGATAACGCCGAAGCTGGTGAAATCTATTACGAAGGATTTGAAAACAGCACGCTGGCAGGCGTAGCCGCCGATGTAGCACATCAGGGGAACAGATCTTTCAGAGGCACACTGGCTATCAGTTTTGTAAAACCAGATAATAAAGAATACCTCCTCTCCTACTGGAAGTATATTGGCGGCAGCTGGAAAAAAGTAGTCCAGACTTTAACCGGTAACAATCCCACAATAAGTTCAACAGATCCTGTTGACGATATTGCCATATATCCTAAAGGAGCGATGATAAGCACTTTCAGCTATCTCCCGCTGGTAGGGATGACGTCTGAGAATTCTCCGGTCAACATCCTGAGAAAATACTCCTATGACAAACTGGGACGATTACAGATTATACGTGACGCAGATAACAGAATCCTGAAAATGCTCTGTTATAACTATTACGGACAGGCCACTGATTGCCTGCCAAAGTAGTCCGTACGTTCGTAAATCCTTATTCTACTAACATTTGTAGCATACTATACAATATGAAATTCAACAAATCAGTTAACCTGATCATAAAACTGGTTATCCCTATACTTACCATCTGTGAGATAGCTTCCGCGCAGAACGTACCGGTGGAAACCGCCAAACAACCGGAAGCGGCGCCGCTATGGCCGGCAGCCGGGTATGACAGTATCCTGCGGAACTATATCTGCAGCTGGGAACCCGCTATGCCACTGACCAATCCGGCAGAGGTGGCCAACGCCGCACGTCCGGCGTCAGAAGTGAAATTGACCACACAATATTTTGATGCCATCGGCCGGCCCTTGCAAACGGTCAACAAACAAATGAGTGGTTCCGGAAAGGACATCGTGTCCATGTTTTTGTACGACATGATGGGGCGGGAAAAACTAAAATACCTGCCTTATGCCGCCCAAACCGGCAATACCAGCGACGGTAAGTTCAAGCTGAATCCATTTGCGGACCAGAAGAACTTTTACCTGAACGAGGCTTTAAACCCCGGCACAGCCGGTGAAACCGTATACTATAGCGAGACTGAATTTGAACGCTCTCCGCTGAACCGTGTACTAAAAACTTACAGCCCTGGTAACAGCTGGGCCCAAACCGGCGGCAATCACCCCACAGGACAAGATTTTGCCGCTAATACCGCTGAAGATGCCGTGCGCATCTGGACGATAGCAGATGACCAGGCCGTACCTGTGAGCCCGGGCACTTATGCAGCCAAACAACTCTACAAACATATCGCCTACGATGAACAGGGGCAGACCACCGTCACCTTTACAGATAAAGACGGCCGGCAAATACTGAAGAAGGTACAACTGGGCAACGACTGGCTCAGCACCTACTACGTGTATGACAACTCCGGCAACCTGCGGTTTGTCATACCTCCCCGGCCCACGCAGCTTATCAACGGCAGCTGGGACCTCTCGCCTGTAGCCGCCGAGCTTTGTTTCCAGTATCAGTACGATGAACGTAACCGGGTAATTGTAAAGAAAGTCCCGGGCGCCACCCCCGTGGAAATGGTATATGATATCCGTGACCGGCTGGTATTGACACGTGACGGCAACCTGAAAAGCAAACAGCAATGGCTGCTGTCTTTTTATGATGGCCTTAATCGTGTTGTGGAAACAGCATTGTACACAGCCGATACCAACACCTATAGCAGGGAGGTACTGCAACAGAAGCTGAACACCTCCATCGGCGCCGGCAGTGTTCAATATGATTTTCCGGGAATAACCCACCTTGTGGTTAAAACAAACGACCGGCAACTTTATGAAGCACGGGAAAGCATTACCATCGAGCCCGAATTTGATTCTGGCAATGGGGACAATCTGGATTTTCAGATCAATCCGTCTTTATCAACCGGTACGATCTACCTACCGGTGACTAACCCGCTGCCCGACATATCCCCGGCTGCGTTAACGCCGCTTACCTTCACTTTTTATGACCATTATTCCAATGATGGCCAGAAAGCCGCAGTCACAGAAGACTTCAGCAAGCCACAGGCAGGCAGCAATCTTTATGCACAGCCCATCCGGGTCAACACGCTCGCTGAAGGAATGGTAACGGGAACACGCATACGCGTTTTAGGCACTGACACCTGGCTGACCACCACTAACTACTACGATGATGACAACCGGCTGATACAAACTATCAGCGACAATCTGAGCGGCGGACAGGATGTAAACACTATGATGTACGATTTCAGCGGAAAAGTACTGAGCACCTACGTATCCCACCGGAACAAGCAGAGCAGCGCTACACCTGAAACCAAAGTGCTCACCATGATGCACTACGACCATGCAGGCCGGGTGGATGAGATCATCAAACAGATTAATGACAACCCGGCTTGGCAACGAACTATTGTAGCCAACAGCTACAATGAGCTGGGGCTGATGAAAACCAAGCGCCTTGGCGTCACCGCCGGCGGACAGCTGGAAACGCTCGAATATGAATACAATATCCGCGGCTGGTTAAAGGGCATTAACAGAAAGTTCGCCACCGGAAAGACAAGTGACAACTGGTTTGGCCAGGAGCTCAGCTATGACTACGGATTTACCGGTAAGCAGTTCAACGGCAACATCGCCGGCGCAAAATGGAAAAGCCGCTCAGATGGACTGGCGCGGGCGTTTGGTTATCAATATGATCAGGCTAATCGCGTGACCGCAGCCGACTTCAGTCAGCTGGAAGGAACTACCTCCTGGACGAAAACGAAAATGGACTTCTCTGTCAGCAATCTGACCTACGATGCCAATGGAAATATCCTGTCCATGAGCCAGAAAGGTATGGAAGGAGGCGCTGTCAAGATGATTGACAGCCTGAAATATGGCTATCTTCCCAACAGCAACAAACTATCTTTCGTTACAGATAAACAGAATAATCCCAATACCCTGCTGGGCGATTTCCGGGAGAAACAAAACGATGAATCCCCGGATTACGCCTATGACCGTAATGGCAACCAGATCCTTGATCAGAACAAACAGCTGACCATCTACTATAATCATCTCAATCTTCCCGACAGCATCGTTGTGACAGGGAAGGGATACATCACCTACACTTACGATGCCGGCGGAAATAAATTGAGGAAGAAAGTCGTGGACCAATCCGGCCAGGGAAAGACCACTGTTACCGATTATACCGGCGCATTTCAGTATACCAATGATACCTTACGCATCATCAGTCACGAAGAAGGCCGTATCCGCACCATCGTTAAAGCTGGTGCTCCGCTGGACTACAAATACGACTATTTCGTTAAGGACCATCTGGGCAATATACGTATGCTGCTGACGGAACAGACAGATTTCACCATGTATGCCGCTACCATGGAAAATGCCCGTGCCGCGGTTGAAACGGCGCTGTTCAGCAATGTGAACGAAACCCGTGTACCCAAGCCAGCAGGCTATCCTAATGACGACATAGACAGCAAAAACGCTGCCGTGGCCAAGTTAAACGCCAACCCCGGCGGGAATAAAATCGGGCCGTCACTGGTGCTCCGTGTAATGGCCGGCGATACCATCCAGGTAAATGCCCGCGCCTTTTATAAATCACAAGGCCCGGTTGCGAAAAACGCACCTCCTCCCGCAGAAGACATGGTAGCTGGCCTGGTGCAGGCTTTCGGCGGACAAGCTGAAGGCGGCAGTCAGCACGGCTTCGCCTCAGGAAACAACGGTACGCCTTTCAACATCAGCTTCTACAACAACAACTACCAGCGGCTCAAAGAGAAGAGCCCGTCTCAGCCGGAAGGTAAACCGAAAGCTTATCTCAATTTTGTATTGTTCGATGATCAGTTTAAATTAGTCGACCAGAACAGCGGTGTTAAACAGGTGAGCGGTGAGGCAGATCAACTGCAAACCCTCGGTACAGACAGAATGCCCATCACGAAAAACGGCTTTCTGTATGTATACACCAGCAATGAGTCACAGCAGGACGTGTTCTTTGATAATTTAGTGGTGACACAAGCTTCCGGACCGGTACTGGAAGAGACGCATTATTATCCGTTTGGATTGACGATGGCGGGCATTAGTTCAAATGCGTTGAAGGGAGGTGGCTATGCGGAGAATAAGATGAGATATAATGGAAAAGAGCTACAAAGTAAGGAGTTTGAAGATGGATGTGGATTGGAGTGGTATGATTATGGGGCGAGGATGTATGATCCACAAATAGGAAGATGGCAGGTATTAGACCCCTTGGCTGATGAGATGCGTAGGCACTCTCCATATAATTATGCATTTGACAACCCAATAAGATTTACTGACCCGGATGGAATGGGGCCTTCGGATATTATTTTAAAGGGAGATGCACGATTCATGGAAAGGGCGTTCGCAGATCTGCAAAAACTTACAAACGACAGATTGGCTTTACTTCCTAGCGGGAAAGTAGTTTTTGCCAATTCACAAGATGCTGCTTTGTCAATAAAAAACGGGGAAGGTGCATCTTTCAACATGTTAAATACCTCTAATAGACCGGTGGGAACTGAATTAGTGAGATCTTTAATAAATTCGTCAAAGACAGCATGGATACAGGAAGCTATCTATGAGAATAAGACAACTGCCGTAGACGACAATCCTGAAGCCGACCTTAAATCAGATGGAACAAAAGGCAAAGGGTCTGATGTCCTTATTTTATATAGCCCTTATGATACAGAAGGAGGAACCGACGTTAATGGTAGTCGGCAAAGGCCTACTGCAATAGCGCTTGGACATGAGATGAAGCATGGCCAGAATATGATGACAGGACAGAGGGATAGAAAGGCATCAGGAAAATCAGACCCCGAGGTACAGGGTAAAGAACTCAGCAAAGAAGAAGCTAAGACAAGAGTATTTGAAAACATCATTCGCGATGAACAAAAGATTCCACACAGAATACTACCTTAATATGAGACTTTTTTTAACTACGATCTTTTTTTTATTAGTCGCTTGCGATATTAAACAGCCGCAGGAATGCAATACCAAGTATCGGATATGCGTCTGGAATGCACATCCTTCCAAAGCATATACAGATTATTACAAGATCAACAATGATAGTCTTTCAATTGAATTTATCGGAGGTGTAGTGGGTGACACCAACAAAAAGATATTTAGTAAAGCACTAACAAAAGTGGAGCAACAAAGCTTATGTAACTATCTTAGTACTTTCGATATTGACACATTAAAATCAGCGTATATTAATCAATTTGTAGAAGATGGGGATCAGAAAAGAATTGAATTAAAAATTGGAACAAAAAATAAAACGATCGACGTGTCAAATTTTTATCAGAAAGACCTTGATGGTCTTTTTGAGGTGATCAACAGTGTAATTGATAATAAGCGCTATAAGATCTACTACGAAAAACCGGCAGCTTCAAAGTAAACATGGTAGTATACATAAAGTGTATAAATAGAGTTAAAGACTAGGTTTAATCTATCATCAAATATAATGGACAATTGTCCCAATGTCTGATTCCAGTTGTCTACTGGCTTGCTCTATTTGGCGCAGATATTCTCATGGACGAGAAATAAGAGTTTCATCAAGGCGCCTTCCGATTGGAAGGCGCCTTTTGATTTTATGACGGCGCGCAGCTGCCGATGGAAGGCTTCGATAAAATTGGTGGTATACATGTTCCGCAGATGTCTTCGTAAAGTTAGCTATCTGGTTGATTTTGGGAAACATGGTAAACTCTCTTCAGGACATGGACATGTTATGTCCATTCCAGGAAACCTGGGTAGTGGCCACTTGCATGAAAACCATGCCCCTTTTAGTTTGGTGCTAAAGGCATATCTTGCCATTCCGTCTAATATAAACTATGCCGTACTTTAGGACAGTAAAGATTAAAGATATGATAACCGAAATAACTAGAAAATACGGGCATTTCGCCGATGCCTTGCTTCTTAGCTTTTCTTTTGAGAGCAATGTCCATTCAGCTTCCGGCAAAGGAAAAATTGAAATTCTTATTAATTGTATGAATAGTGAAAATGACTTTGAATGGGAGAAGGTTAAATTAGTCTTTGAAGAAGTGACATGCTTTCGGTTTATTGAAAACAGGAATACTTCCTCTGTAGCGATTAATGCTGCAATGCTTAATCATAATAACGATGAAATAACTTTCGATTTTTTCCGTTAATGTTTAACCACGAATTAGTGGAAAATCCAGAATCGGATTTTATTATTAAATGCAAAAAGCTCACATATGTCGTTATTTGATGTTTATCTCCCCGGAATAACCCCGTTGTTCGCAATTTTACAATTTCACGCCCTCCAAAACCATTTGTTTTGCAGAAAAAACAGATGAAACAATTCCTTATGCTCAGCCTGATGGCCCTCGCTTTTTCCGCGGCCAACGGCCAGTCTGAAGATCAACCGCTAAAAGCAGCCAGAAAGGCGATAGAAGCCAGCAACGCCATTTACTCCGATTTAGCCAATAAAAACGATGGCTCTATCCTGACAAGGTATACCGACGATGCGTGTTTGTATCCGCCCAATGCAGCGCCGGTATGCGGAAAAGACAATATTGTGAAGTTCTTTAAAGACGGTCCGAAAGTCAACAGCAAATTCACCATCCTGCACCTGTACGGCGACGGACAAACAACCGTTACGGAAGAAAGCCATTACGAACTGACCGATATGAAAGGCAATAAAATGGATGACGGCAAAGTAATCGTCATCTGGAAAAAAACGGCCAACGGCTGGAAGATGCACCGTGACATGTTCAGCAGCAACCACCCGGCGAAATAAACTAAAAACCGATGTTCACCGCCTGCTGAAAGGCTGCATCGTTTTTGATCAGCCGCTGCCGCGCCTCAGAAGGCGTGATACCGGTAAATTTTCTGAATTCTTTGATAAAATGCGCCTGGTCATAATACCCGGCGTCATAGGCCACTGCGGTCAGTGACGCCGGGGTATCCAACACCAGCCGCAGGCTTCTGTTGAACCGCACCACGGCCACCAGCGCAGCCGGACTGAGACCCACATGCTGCAGGCAGAGTTTCTGGATATATCTCTCTGATATACCGGATTTACGGGCAACAGCGGGCAAATCCAGTTTATCATCTCCCAATAAAAAAAATTGAGAGAGCTGTTGTACAACAGTCACTTTCTTCAACTGCTTTTCATGCTGTTTTAATTGTTCCAGCAGGAACTGCTCCAACACCCTGATTTTATCATAAATAGTACCGGCTTCCATGATCCGGCTGTATAGTTCCCGGTGCTCCCGTGAACGCACATCGTACAGGTCGGTGGCATAATTGGTGAATTCGGCCAGCGGGTTGGAAAAAAACAAGGCGCCGGCATGTGGATAAATGCGTGCTATCAACACGGTGGTGCCTTTGGTAACCGTCACCCTGGTGGGCAGGGTAAGATGTCCCAACAGTTCTATGGAAGGCGTGTCTTTTTTTCTGCCATTAATGATCGTGGCAGCGGCCCCGGACAGATTTATAACAAGATCGATATACCCGCTGGGATAAAACACCTCGTTATCGAGATCTTCCTCAATCGTCACAACGGTATAATTCTTTATGTAGGGCGCTAAGATGGCCGATGGCAAACATTGCATCAAAGTAGGGCATAAGGCGTTCCCTGTTAAAGTTAATCAAACTAAAGCAGTCATCAAACCCTTTGCAGACAAGTATTGTATCAACCGGAAAAAATGTCGTAATCAACCCGGGGATTGTCGTAGCGGCCCCTCTTGTGTTTTAAACGGCCGCCTTACATTTGGTGTATAAATCCTTTGATCATGCGAAAACTAATGATGAAAATGTCTATGTCTGTCGACGGGTTTGTCGCCTCCTCCAATGGCAGGCTAGACTGGCTCTTCAAGTCTGCGGATGAAACATCAACAGCCTGGGTGATCGGGCTTTGCGAATCGGCAGGGCTGCATATTATGGGCAGTAAGAGCTTTCATGATATGGCATCTTATTGGCCCACTTCGCCTCTTCCCATTGCAAGGCCGATGAACGAGATACCCAAAGCCTTCTTTACCCAAAAAGGGGTCGCAGGTTTTGACCCTTCACGTACCACCAACGCTGTGGAAAGCGCCAGGCAATATGATGCAGGCAGTGGAGTGGTGGCCAACGAGGTACAATCACCTGCCGCAATATCCTGGGCCGAAGCCCGGATTTTCAGCGGTGATCTCGCCGAAAACATCAAAGCACTCAAAGCTGAACCGGGAAAACCCATCTTAGCGCACGGAGGTGCAGGGTTCATGCGGAGCCTCATAACAACCGGCCTTATAGACGAATATCATTTGGTGACACATCCCGTAGCATTGGGCACAGGACTTCCGATATTCAACGGCCTTTCTAAAGAACTGGACCTGAAACTGGTAAATACGAAGGTATTCCCCGGAGGAATTATTGCACGTACCTATCACCCTGCGTAAGTTTTTTATTCGTCAGCAGTTGCTTTCCTCATGGCCCTGAAACCCTCTTTTACAACGGGTACCAGCGTGGGCGTAAAAAACTGGGGCTTGAACACGATGTTTTTTGTTTCCTTGTTGACAATCCATTGCCAACGCCTGGCTAATATAAAATCCAGCCGTTGTTGGCGAGTAAGGCCGGGTAATGTGTAGTAATCGGTATGCTCCCCTTCCTTGCCGGAATTCTGGCGGTAGGTGTCGGTGATGGCCACTTTATGCTGCCGTTCAAAATTCTTTATCATGGCGGCGTTTTCGGCACCCCGCTTCCATTGCGGATCTTGCGGGCAACAAGCGGACCCTAAACTTTCTGTCCGGTATACCACCAGGGTATCTTCAGGTATGCGCGGAGTAACGAATTCCAGCTTCGGCTGCTCGCCCGCAACACGGACACTGTCCACCGTCATGGTCCCCTCATTTCTGCGGATATGATAATAAATATTGGTGGTGACAGGTTCCGCGCACATGTTATTCCGGGTGGCAGCTTCGGCCACTTTATGATAATACTCCCAGTCCGGCACAATCAGCGTCAATTCTTTAATCGAAGGATAAAAAGTATTGGTCGCTTTAAACATCTCTACCGGGATGTGCGCGTTCACCAAAAACACATAGTTTGAATCAGGATGTTCTTCCAGTGGAATGTCCACCAGGTAATTGCCTGCGGCTTCCGCTACATGCTTGTCCTCAATCATGATAACGTGATCATAGGATGGACGCAGCCAGCTGGTATCTGCTGACGCCTGTGGTTTCGCTTGTGCCATACAACCTGAACTTAAAAGGATTAAACATATTTGTCTGATCATCATAAAGTAGTTTATACCGTACCGTTACCGGCTAATTGATGAAAATCTTGTTTTGCTGTTCGCTTTGGAAGCTTCTTCCAACCATAGGATGCTCCTTTACCCACCATTTCCACAACCCGGACAACATTTTTTTTACGACTGCCATCTTATACCCCCAAAAATGAGGAAAGAAACCGGAAGTTTAAACGGCGATTGACATCCGCGGCATATAGGGCATCATTTGCGGACTTACCACCAACAAATGCGAATAATTCTTCAGCCAGGCTCATCAGCCGTGAGTCCTGAGTAGCATGCCTATACGATTATCGCGCCCGGCCGCAGGCTTTTTTCAGCCGGAATTTATTTGGATACTATCGCCAGACAATTTATCTTAGCAACTAAGATATTTACTTAATAAGATATAAAAATGGAGCAGGACATTATTAAACAGATCAGAAAATTGACCCAGGCATATGCTTACACCGCGCTGCAAATGCATGAAGCCGTGGCCCGCAAAGCCGGGCTTTCCGGCACTGACCATAAATACCTCGGCTTCCTGCTGGAACGGGGCGAAATGACAGCCGGCGACCTGGCAACACTGACCGGCCTCACTACCGGCGCTATCACCGGTCTGATTGACCGGTTCGAAAAAAAGGACCTGGTAAAGAGAAAATTTGCGGAAGGCGACCGGAGAAAAGTGCTCATTGAGCCTAACACCAGGCTTATCATGGCGCTGTTTGAACCGCTGTACAAGGATTTCCGGAGCAAATCGGAAAAATTGACCGCTTCGTTCTCCGAAAAAGAAGCTAAAGTCATTGAACGCTATTTTTCCCAGGCAATTGAAATCATGCAGGAAACCACTACTAAACTCAATCAATAAATATTATGTGCGCCTACATACTCGACTTTCAGGAAATAGATAAAACGATGGTGGCCCAGGCCGGTGGCAAAGGCGCCAACCTTGGGGAACTATGCCGCATAGAAGGGATACAGGTGCCTCCTGGCTTTTGTGTCACCACAGCCGCCTACCAGGCAGCGATCAGCCACCAGGCAACGTTGCAGGCATTACTAAACCAGCTGGCCCTGCTGCAGGCAGATGACAGGAAGAACATCAGTGACATCAGCGCCCGCGTCCGCGCTACCATCGAAAGCATCGCCATCCCGGAGGATATTGCCGCAGCAGTGGCGGACCATCTTCATTTACTGGGCGAGGACAAAGCCTATGCCGTACGCTCCAGCGCCACGGCGGAAGACTTGCCTACGGCCTCTTTCGCCGGCCAGCAGGACACCTATCTGAACATCACCGGCAAAACCGCCATCCTGCAACATATCAGCCGGTGCTGGGCATCGTTGTACACAGACAGGGCTGTCACCTACCGCTTACAACAGGGAATTGACCAAAGCAAAGTAAGCTTGGCGGTCGTGGTACAACAAATGATTTTCCCGAAAGTATCGGGCATCCTGTTCACCGCAGACCCGGTAACGTCCAACAGGAAAGTGCTCTCCGTCGACGCCAGCTTCGGACTGGGCGAAGCCCTGGTCTCCGGCCTCGTCAACGCAGACAACTACAAAGTCCGCGAAGACCGGATCATCGACCGGAAAATATCGAACAAACAACTGGCTGTCCTTCCCGCTGAAAACGGCGGTACACATACACAGCCACTCACGCCGGAACAGCAGCAGCAGGCATCGCTGACAGACCAGCAAGTGCTGACACTCGGTCGCCTTGGAAGAAAAATTGAAGCGCATTTCGGCAGTCCGCAAGACATCGAATGGTGTCTTGCCAACGACACATGGTATATCGTACAGAGCAGGCCTATCACCACTTTATACCCGGTACCCCAGGCGCCGGACAACGAAAATCACGTATATGCGTCAGTTGGCCATAACCAGATGATGACCGACGCCATGAAACCACTGGGCTTATCCTTTTTCCTGATGGCCACATCAGGGCGTATGTACCCCGCCGGCGGAAGACTGTTCATCGATATTTCCAACTTCCTCGCAACACCATCGGGAAGGGAAGCCATTATGAACACACTGGGCAAATCCGATCCACTGACCAGAGATGCCCTTACCATCGTCATGGGGCGGGAAGGTTTCATCAAACCATTGCCGGACAATAAAACGGAACGTCCTCTCCCTACCAGCGAAGGACAGCCGCCACTGGAAAACGACCCGGCCATTACTGCTGAACTCATCGCCAACAGCCGATCTTCGATCGAACTATTAAAACAAAACATTCAAACCAAATCAGGACTGGAGTTATTTGATTTTATCCCGGAAGATGTACAGCAATCCAGAAAAATCACTTTTGAGTCCAAAAGCCTGCGGGTGGTCATAGCCGCCGTGGAGGCCCTATTCTGGATCAATGAACATATAGAAGAATGGCTGGGCGAGAAAGGCGTTGCAGGCACACTCTCCCAATCCGTTCCCAACAACATCACATCTGAAATGGGACTGGCCCTGCTGGACGTAGCAGACGTGATCCGTCCCTACCCGGAAGTGGTGGCCTATCTGCAACAAACAACCGCCGACAATTTCCTGGACCTGTTACCGCAGTTGAAAGGCGGGCAGGAAGCCCACGACGCTATCACAGCATATCTTCAGAAATATGGCATGCGCTGCGTGGGAGAAATCGACATCACTAAAACCCGCTGGATTGAAAAGCCGCTCAATCTCGTCCCTCTTATTCTCAGTAACATCCGCAACTTTGAGCCAGGCGCCGGTATCCGGAAGTTTGAACAGGGCAAACAGGAAGCCTTACAAAAAGAACAGGAACTATTGCAACGGTTAAAGTCCCTGCCCGACGGAGAACAAAAAGCCGCTGAAACGCAACAAAAGATCAGCCTGATGCGCAACTTCCTCGGCTACCGCGAGTACCCCAAATACACGCTGGTGAACCGCTACTTTATCTATAAACAGGCTTTGCTGAAAGAAGCGGAACAACTGGTACAGGCCAACGTTATCCGCGAAAAAGAAGATGTCTATTATCTTACTTTCCAGGAATTCCGCGAAGTGGTACGCAGCCGGCAGGTAGATGACGAACTTATCCGTCAACGAAAAGAAGAGTATAAACTATTTGAAAAACTGACACCGCCACGGATGATCACTTCTGACGGCGAAATCATTAACGGCAGTTACAAACGGGAAAACCTGCCGCCAGGCGCCATCGTTGGAACACCGGTTTCCGCCGGTATCATAGAAGGACGCGCCCGCGTTATCCTCAATATGGCCGATGCCAACCTGGAAGAAGGCGACATCCTCGTCACTGCCTACACCGATCCCAGCTGGACACCATTGTTCGTGTCCATCAAAGGGCTGGTCACGGAAGTCGGCGGGGTGATGACCCATGGCGCAGTGATTGCCCGGGAATATGGCCTCCCGGCCGTAGTGGCCGTGGAAAACGCCACGCGGCTGATCAAAGACGGCCAACGGATACGCGTAAACGGAACGGATGGATATGTGGAGATATTATAAATGCATTCCCAGGGCTGAAGCCCTGGGAATAAAAAATCGTTCTTAACAGAACTGGCCATTCCTGCGGGCTTCATCATCACAATTGATGAAGGTATGGTAGGAAATGCGTCCCTTTAACTGGTCTTTCTGGTCTGTCAGCGCAACGATAGTGGATTTGTTGATCATCAGTTTTTTGGTCAATGAGGGTTTTTTCGTTTTCATTTTCATAACATTTAATAGTAAATCCTCCCTGTCTTTAGTCAAAGGACATGGCCATGGGCGGGTTGTTCAGCACCATAAACTTTTGGAATAATATCATAACAGGCTCCTTGTATTCAGCACGTTTTAATGTACCTAAACCCAAAAACACCCTGGCCGGGCATCTTGAATTCAAATCACTAAACAGCCTGAATCAAACTGTAGCCCGAGGTTTCAACCCTGGGAAAAAGGAGAAAATAGCGTTAGCAGTAGTCATGTTCGGGTTCACGTTCGGGTTCGGATATAACTTGGAAAAACAAACATAAAGACATGGGTTAATCTGATCAATATTCTGTTTATCTAAAATACAAAAAATTATTAAACAAATCAATTTATCATATTTGATTTCCGGTATGTTGTTTCCTTATTATTATCTTTTCCTGTTCTGATATAAAATCTGAATTTATTTTTATAACGTTGCGTACCACATCAATCATAATGACCCGGTACGAGCCACCATCTGACGCTGACCTGATAATGTCCCTGCGAGAGGGCAATAGTGGCGCGTTCACTGAAATCTATAACCGTTACTGGAAACAACTGCTGGCCATCGCTTATCTCCATAGCAGGGATAAAACCATGGCAGAGGAAATTGTGCAGGAAGTGTTTATCAGCCTGTGGAACAGACGTAACGAGCTGTACATCGACAACGTAAATGCCTACCTGGCCACAGCCGTGAAATTATCCGTTTTCAAACAACTGGTACGGCAAAAACGCAGAGACGAGATCAAAGAACAGGTAGCCGTTACAGATACTTCGTCCTTCGATGAAGAACAGATCTACACCCGTTTCCTGCAACAACAGATCAATGGCGTAGTGGAAGTGTTACCGGAAAAATGCCGCCTCGTATTTAAACTCAGCAGAGAAGAAGGGCTTACTATCCCTGAAGTGGCCCTCCGGATGGGCATTGCAGAGAAAACAGCAGAAGCGCATCTCACCAAAGCCCTGAAAGTGCTAAAACTCAGGCTGAACCGCCCCTATATCTGGGTACTCCTCCTTATCAAAGCCCTGATGTAAAAGGCCCCAAAAAAATTTCTACCGGCACTAAGGGTAAAGGCCACCCTTATGGTACATACTCTTGTAACCATCCATCCATGTTATGAACAACAGCGTATCTACCCGCCGCGGGAAAGATGTATACAGTTATGCCAACAAGCCTGGTGAGGGAGACCGGTCTGTCACATGAAAGAACGCCGGCCACCATCAGACGCCGATATCATGATGTCCCTGCGCAGGGACAACGGGCACGCTTTTGCCGAAATTTATAACCGTTACTGGAAAACATTGCTGGCCATCGCCTATCATCATTGCAGGGACAAAACACTTGCGGAAGAAATTGTACAGGAAGTATTCATCGGCCTTTGGAACAGACGCCATAAAAAAGATATTGATAATATTGAAGCTTACCTGGCCACCGCCGTGAAGTTATCTGTCTTTAAACAGTACCTGCGGCAGAAACGAAGAACAGCCATCATAGAACAGACCACCGCCACGATAGTGTCCACACAGGAAGAAGAAAAAATCTATACCAGGCTGCTACAGCAACAAATTAACAACATCGTGGAAACATTGCCTTCGCAATGCCGGCTGGTATTCCGCCTGAGCAGAACGGAAGGCCTGACGATACCCGAGATAGCGAACCAGCTGGGCATCGCGGGAAAAACCGCGGAAGCCCATCTCACCAAGGCTTTAAAGGTACTGAAGCTGAAACTGAACCGGCCCTGTCTGTGGTTGCTCCTGCTGGCGCAATTCTTTATACAATAAAATTATGTCACCCACTAAGGGTAAAACAATACTTGTGGTACATCTCTGTATAACGATAAACCTTACACGTTGAAGGACAACATACATCAACTCATTGAAAAATACCTCGACGGCAGTATTACGCCGGCAGAAGAGGCTGCGCTCATGGCCTGGTACCAGGAACATAATCAAACGGATATCGAATGGGTGTCTGACAATGCAGATGAGGAAGAACAGGTGCGCCTGCGTATGCTGACGCGCCTGGGCCGGCAAATCAATATACCGGCAGCGCCGCCGGTCCGCCGTAAGCGAATGGCATACTACCTTTCGGCCGCCGCAGCAGTGCTGCTGTTACTGGGTTTCGCCGGATATTATTACTTCGCGCAGGTACATGCCCCTGCACATCCGGCCAATACAACACTGGCCTCTAAAGATATCGGTCCCGGCGGTAACAAGGCCGTGCTCACACTTGCCAACGGCGACAAGGTGGTACTGGAGGAGGTACAGAATGGCGTCATATCGCGGCAGGGCAATGCCTCCGTCAATAAAACAGATAGTGGCCGGCTCTCCTACCAGGTAACAGACAACGGCGCCTCCGCTGTGGTTTACAATACCCTTACCACGCCCTATGGCGGCCAGTACCAGATAACCCTGCAGGACGGCACTAAAGTATGGCTCAATGCCGGTTCCTCGCTGCGTTTTCCGGCTTCTTTCGCCGGCAACGAAAGGAACGTTACGCTCACTGGTGAAGCTTATTTTGAAGTGGCCAAAGATAAAGCCAGGCCTTTCCTGGTGACAACCACCACCGGCTCCGAAACGCCTATGACGGTGAAAGTACTGGGCACACACTTCAATATCAACGCTTATCCCGATGAACAACAAAATACCGTCACCCTGCTGGAAGGCGCCGTAAAAGTGGACTATGGCCCGTCCAACGCGCTGCTGGCGCCTGGCAAAGAAGCCATCTTAAACAAAACCACCGGCAGGCTGCATACCGCCGATGGCGACACAGAATCAGCCATAGCCTGGAAAAACGGCTACTTCATATTTGACAACGAAAAAGTAGAAAGCATCATGCGACAGATCAGTCGCTGGTACGACGTGGAAATCACCTATCAGGGCGATGTTTCCCGCAAAGCTATCGGTGGTAGCCTGTCCCGTTCAAAAAATGTGTCCGAAGTATTAAATATGCTGGAATTAACCGGTACTGTTCACTTTAAAACCAATGGAAGGAGGATCATCGTTATGCCATAAAACACCTGCACACACAGGCAGCTATAAAAAACCGGGAGTGTTCCCGCACCCCCGGCCGGTTTGAGCTTACCTGTGAAAAACAAGTTTCAATCGCTACTGTCATCACAGTTTTTATTAAACACAAACATCCAAATGTAATGAAATTTTACATACCTGTCGTGCGCCCTGACAGAGCCGGCGTCACGTGCAAAAAAATTCTGTTGATAATGAAACTGACCGTCGTTTTAATGATCACAGCGTTATTGGAAGTCAGTGCCACCAGCTATGCACAAAAGGTGACATTATCTGCCAAACAAATCTCCCTCCGCGATGTATTCCGTCAGATTCGCAAACAAACTGCCTACAACGTATTATGGAACGTTGATATCCTGCAAGACGCCAAACCGGTAGAGATACAAGCTACCAATGCCAGCGTGGAAGATGTGCTGAAACAGTGTTTCGCCCATCAGCCCTATACCTATGCTATTCATCAGAATACGATCGTCATCACCCGAACAACAACAACAACAACAACGGTTATCTCCATTACCATCAAAGGCCGCGTAACGGACGTGAACAACCACCCCCTGCCCGGGGTGGCCGTCAGGCTTAAAGGCTCACAAGCCGGCACCACCACCCTGGCTGATGGCACTTATACACTCACTGTGCCTGATGCAGGCGGGATATTGTTATTCAACTACATGGGCTATACACCCAAGGAAGTGGCTGTTAATGGGCAGACTGTTATCAATGTGCAGCTGGAACAAACCTCGTCGCAGCTGAATGAAGTAGTGGTGGCCTATGGTAAACAAAGCACCCGCGAAATAGTAGGCTCCGTGGCCAAACTGTCGGCCGTTGATATCAAAGACCAGCCCACCGGCACTTTCGCGGAAAGATTACAGGGCAAACTGCCTGGCGTACAGGTAGCGCAAACCACCGGCAGGCCAGGACAGGGAATGGACCTCCGCATCCGCGGCGCCGCCTCCCTCACGTCCAGCGTGCGGCCACTGATAGTAGTGGACGGGCAGCCTATGACGGGCAATCCCGATGCTATCAATAACATCAACCCGGACGAGATAGAATCTTTCACCGTATTGAAAGATGCCTCCTCTACGGCGTTGTACGGCTCCCGCGCGGCCAACGGCGTAGTGATAATCACCACCAAAAGAGGCAAAGCCGGCGCTACACAAATCAATTTCAACTCCTATTACGGCACCGCCTCGCTGATGCGGGAACTGATACCACCTGTCATGAACGCCACTCAGCTGGCCACCTACATGAAAGGTTTTTATGAAGACAAAATCAAGTACGAAGGTTATACCGGCGGCATCCCCGCAGTATATCAAAACCCGGAACAATACGGCAAAGGCACCGACTGGTTCAGCGTACTCACCAGAAACGCACCGGTGCAAAATTACAGCCTGTCCGTCAGCGCCGGCAATGAGAAAGCCGCTGTCAGCGTGGTGGGTGGCTATTTTGATCAACAGGGCATTTTGCTCAACACCGGCTACAAACGTTTCGCCCTGCGCGTGAACGGCGATTTCAACCCGTCCAAAAGAATAAAAATCGGCGTGGGCGTAGCACCGTCCCTGCAACTGGAACACAACAACCGCCAGGGCGCTGGCTTTAACGTGGACGGACAACGGGCCATTTTTGCGTCCGCCTCCATGATGCCGACCATGGGCTCTCCTTACAATCCTGACGGTTCACTGGCACTGGGCATCTCAGGCTTCACCAACCAGTTTGTATGGGCCAACCCGCTGCGTCAGTTGCTCGAAATAAAAGACGATGCCAACCGCCTGCGTTTACTCGCCAACATATTCACCGAAGTAAAACTGACAGACCACCTCACCTTCCGCACATCCGGCAGCACCGATATCTCCAGCATGACCCGCAACAGGTTTATCCCTTCTACTTCTATCGGCGGCTTCAATGCCCTGCCTATTGAGAACGCGCCGCCGGGCAACAACTCCGCCCTGGGCGAAACCAGCGTTAACAACGATTACTCCTGGCTCAACGAAAATACACTGAACTACCGCCAACAGTTTGGTAAAGACCATTCACTGGACTTATTAGGCGGTTTTACCATACAGCGGTCCACCGGGTTTGCCAGTGATGTGGTAGGCCGCGACTACCCGGACAACAGCATTCCCTACCTCAGCGCCGCTACCCGCTTCACTACCAACACCTCCAGCGCCGCCGCCTGGACAATGGCATCCCTCCTTGGCCGTTTGAACTATAGCTATAAAGACCGCTACATGTTACAGGCCACCATCAGAAGAGATGGCTCCTCCCGTTTCGGTGACCAGAACAAATGGGGCACCTTCCCGTCTGTAGGTGCAAGCTGGATCGTAAGCGATGAATCTTTCCTTAAAAACATGCCTGTGCTGAGCCTCCTGAAAGTAAGGGCCACCTACGGTTTGACAGGCATGAACGAGATCGGCAACTATACTACAGTGGCCGGCATAGGAAACGCCAACTATGTTTTTCCTGGTGGCCTCGCTCCGGGCAAAGTGCAAAACAGCCTGGGCAACCAAAGCCTTTCCTGGGAACGTAACCGGCAGTTTGACGCCGGCATTGACATCGGGTTGTTTGACGGAAGGGTCAATCTGACTTATGACTACTACAATAAACTGACGGCAGGACTGTTGTTTATATTGCCCGTTCCTCAGTCATCCGGGTTTTCTACCGTGCAGGACAACCTCGGCGATATCAGCCAGTGGGGACATGAAATTATCGTCAGCACCAAAAACATGGTGGGCAAATTTAAATGGAACACCGACTTTAACATCTCTTTCAACAGAAATGTGGTTAAACGGATCGGTCTCAACAACATTTCTTTCGCGGACAATCCTACTACCACCTTGTCAGAGTTCACCGACTACCGCACACTGGTAGGCAAACCTGTAGGACAGTTCTACGGTTACATCTTTGACGGCATCTTCAAAAACCAGGCAGAAGCCGATGCCGGGCCTAAATATTACGGAACTGGCACCACTACCCTCTCCCAGGCCGGCACCGTACGGTTCAAAGACCTGAACGGCGATGGTAAAATCACTTTCCCTGAAGACCAGACCGTCATTGGCGATCCTAATCCGAAGTTCATTTTTGGTTTAACAAACACCTTCCAGTACCAACATTTCGATATGAGCATTGCCATCTCAGGCACTTATGGCAACAAGCTGAAAAATGGTATGCAGGAAAGCACCTACAACCTGGACGGTGTGTTCAATGGCCCGCCCGAACTGCTCGATCGCTGGCGCTCGGAAGACAATCCCGGAAATGGCCGCGTAGCAAGGACCTTAGCCAACACCACCGCCGCCTACCGTACAGACAATACACTGTTTATTCACGATGCTTCACATCTCACCATCAATAATATCGCGCTGGGATATACGCTGACGAAATTCAGAACACCTGCTATCAAAAGTTTAAGGATATACGCTTCCGCTCAAAACGTGTACATCTTCACCAGCTATCCCGGCAACCCGGAAGTAAGCGCCGGCGGACTGGCATATGTAACACAGCAGGGGCAAGACCTGGGGGCTTATCCACTGCAACGGACCTTCACGTTTGGTTTGAACCTTGGCCTTTAAAAATCAGCAAAAATGAAAAAGATTTCCTGTTATATATTAGTCACACTGAGTCTGGCAGCAACGTCCTGTAAAAAGTTCCTTAGCGAAAACGATCCCAACAGGACCACGCTGGGGAGTTATTTCAAAAACCAGAACGATTTTGATCTCGCTGTCAACGGCGCCTATAACCAGCTGCGCGGTCTTTATAATAACAAAAGCGCGTGGGTGATGGGAGAAATGCGGTCCGATAACACCCATTACGATTATAAATCTTCCGATCAGGCGGTAGCTACCGTGAACCGCTATAACGTGGCGGATTTCCTGGATGATAAATACAACAACCAGACACCCGGGAAATGGAATGCCGGTTTCAATGCCATTTCCGCCGTTAATGTGATCATGGACCATATTGATGACATCCAGCTGTCCGAATCAGCACGTAATTCCATTGTAGGGCAGGTAAAATTTATCCGCGCCCTCGCTTATTTCGACCTGGTGCGTTTCTACGGCGGACTGCCCATTTACAAACGGGCGCCGCTTACCCGTGAGGAGACTTATATTCCGCGTGCCTCTGTGCAGGAAGTATATGACCTGATCGTTGCCGATGCCACCGATGCCGCCACCAAACTGTCTGCCACAACGTTTCCGCAGACCGGCCGCGCTACCAAAGGCGCCGCACTCACGCTGCTCGGCGACGTATACCTTAGCCTGAAAAAATACGACCAGGCAGAAGCTGCGTTGAAACAAGTGACAGCCATGGGATACTCTTTGTTTCAAAACTACGGAGATGCGTTCCAGTTAAACAACAAAAACGGCAAGGAGTCCATCTTTGAAATACAGTTCAACACCGGCCTGGCTATACCGCAGGCCAATGTTGACGCTTCTGTTTACAACTTCCTGCCGCGCATGGCCAACACCACCGTAGTGACCGGCGTTAACTACAACAGCATCACCAATACCGGCGGTTTTAATACGCCCACGCAAGACCTGATCAGCGCTTTCGAAGCAGGCGACCAACGCCTCGATGCCTCCATTGCTATAGCAGAAGGCACTTTCAACGCCACAGATGACTTTACTGCCACCGCCGTGAAGTCCGCTGTCAACTACACACCGCCCGCCGGCAAAGTAGGACGACCGTTCCCGAAGAAATTCCTGCACGCGCATACCATCGGCAATCAAACCAACGACAACTGGCCGGTTTACCGTTATTCGGAAGTACTGCTCCTGCTGGCGGAAAGCCTCAACCAGCAAGGCAAATCAGGCGAAGCGCTAACATACCTGAACATGGTCAGACAACGCGCCTTCGGCGATGCCCTGCACAATATCACCACCACAGACCAGACCGCATTACAGACAGTGCTGCTGAAAGAAAGAAGAGTGGAGCTGGCCTTCGAAAATAAACGCTGGCTCGATCTGGTACGCACAGGCAACGCAATAACTGTGATGAACGACTTCGGCGTGAAACAAAAAGCACAGTACAGCTACCTTCAATCGGGAAGTTACAACGTCACGCAAAACAGGCTGTTGTTCCCCATCCCGAACGCAGAGATGCTGCTGAATGATAAACTCACACAAAACCCTGGTTACTAACTAAAACTCACCCACATGAAAAAGATCATGATGAAGGCAGGAAACCCCTGCCTTAAGTCTTCCTGTGTTCATTGGACAGTGTCAGTATTGGTTTTATTCACCCTCTCCTGCTCACGGCAGCAGGAACAGCTACAACCCGAAAACAAAACAACCACAGCGGAAGATGGCCGGCAGGCACAGACCGAAGCCACCTGCTGCTGGGTAGCCATCACCAATCAGGCTACCAAAAAAATTGAAGTGTACGATCCCGCGGATGCTTCCTGGACTACCGCCAAATGGTCGTGGATGCCCACCACCGCGCTTTCGTATAATGCTACCAGTGAGATACCCCTCTGGGAAGCACCTACCGATATCAAAGTGCGGAACAACGCTATTTTCGACAATACCGCACAGGTGATCACCGCCACCTCCTACCGGCTGGCCACTATTGCCCGATACACGGGCACGGGCACACGCGGGCAGAAACTGTGGGTGATGGGATTTAATGACACCACCAGCCTGCATGCAATGGAGATACTGCCTGACGGCAACTGCGTTGTGGCCAGCGCCGGCAAAGAATGGCCACAGGGCTGGATACGCATTTACTCTTCCTCACAGCCGGTGCCCAACCACGGCGTTAATACACAATACTATTTCCCTGCGGCACACGCAGTGCTGTGGGACAATACCCACCAGGTGCTCTGGGCGCTGGGCAATCAGCTGAGAAAATACGGTTATAACACGCCCAACTCCGGTGGCAGTACCACCAATCCTAAGCTGGAGTTGCTGGTCACCTACAACGTGTTACCCTCTGCATGGGGCCACGATCTCTCCGCCGATGTGAACAATCCCGACCAGCTGCTGCTGTCCACTAACGGTGGCGTATATATCTTCCATGTGTCCAACGGTACTTTCAGCAGTATGCCGGGAGCGGCCCAACAAACTTTTGTGAAAGCCATCAGCAGTCAGCCCGGACAGAACACCCTGGTGGAAACACGGCCCAGCAGCGGTTGCACTATCAACTCCTGGTGCACTTCCGTGGTCAATTTCTACAATGCTTCCAATGGAAACGCTACCGGTTCGCGTACAGTAAGCGGTTCCGCTATCTACAAAGCAAAAACTTTCGACCCAAATTACTATTGATATCATGAAGAGAATCATATTGATCACCACTGCAGCCGCACTGATTATTTTTCAGTTCGCCTGCAGTAAAAAACAGGGGGCCACAGCGCCCCCTGTTGACCCACCAGCCGTACAAAAGCCGGAACCTTATCCGGGACTGCCACTGGCGCTTACCAATGGTTCCAATAAGAAACTGGAAATCTATGATCCCACTGTCACCGACTGGAATACCGCCGAAGCAAAAAAATGGAGCTGGTCACCTACCACCACACTGGGTTTCAGCGTTGATGAGATCAACCGCTTTAGCGGCGGCACGGACTTTAAACTTCGCAAAGGCATTGCTGTTATCAGCGACAATAACGTGGCGGCCATCATCACTTATCCTGCCGGGCAACGCGTTTGGTCGAAAGTGATCAGCGGCAACCTCCACTCCGCGGAACTGCTGCCCAATGGCAATATTGCACTGGCGGCATCCGACGGCAACTGGGTCAGGGTGTATGCGGCTTCACAGGGCGCTGACAACGCCACTTACGCCGAGTTCCCACTAGGCGCCGCACATGCCGTGCTATGGGACCCGGAAACCAACGTATTGTGGGTAACCGGCCAGGACCAGTCCAACAACGCCCATATCCTCACTGCACTGTCCGTAGGAGGCACCGATGCCCAGCCTGAATTAACCGAATTAAAACAATACCGCGTCACCCTGCCGACCGCCTGGGGCCACGAAATAAGCGCTTACTACGGAAATAAGAATCTGCTGTGGGTGACTACCAACGGTGGCGAATATGTGTTTAACAAAAGTACCAAAGCATTGACCATGGCGCCGACCAATAATCTCACTTTTGTAAAAGGCATAGGCAACCAACCCAGCGGACAAATTGTGCTGGTACGCCCTGATGCCAACAAAAACCCACGGCCACAGGTCAGTTGTTCGCTCAACAACTGGTCTACCAGCACCATTGATTTTTACACCGCCGGCGGCCAATGGCAAGGCTCCAGGACCGTCAATGGCGCGTGTTTCTATAAAATAAAAATCGTTTACGACAATTATCAATAATGTACCTGAAGATATATGCATGTTGTGTGACCTTTCTCTGTAGCAGTATAGCAGGCAGCTTCGCCCAGTCGCTGATACCCATGCCGCAATCCGTAAAAAAGGGTAGCGGCAGTTTTACTTTTAGCGCCCACACGCCTATCCGCACGGATGTGCAGGATAAACGCGCCGTAGCGCTGCTTGCCGGCCAGTTACCGTTTCACCATAAAATCACCACCGGAAAAACGAATACACCAGCACTGATCATCACGGAACGCAACGCTGCCACGTTGCCAAAAGAAGGCTACCGCCTGGACGTAACGCCCGACAGCATCGTGCTCACCGGTCGCGATGCCGGCCTGTTCTACGGTATGCAAACCTTATTGCAGCTGCTGCCGGCGCCCACAGCCGACATCGCCAACATACCCTGCGTCAGCATAGAAGACGCTCCCCGCTTCGGCTACCGCGGCCTTATGCTGGACGTGTCCCGGCACTTTTTTACCGTCAGCCAGATCAAAGCGTTGCTGGATTTGATGGCCCGTTATAAACTGAACCGTTTTCACTGGCACCTGACAGATGACCAGGGCTGGCGACTGGAAATAAAAAGCCTGCCTGAACTGACAAGCGTAGGCGCCTGGCGTGTGCCACGGATAGATTTCAGTGGCAACACCCTGCCGCCACAACCCGGCGAAAAAGCCACCGATGGCGGATTTTACACGCAGGAAGAGGTGAAAGAAGTGATCCGTTATGCAGCGGAAAGACACATTGACATACTGCCGGAAATAGACGTGCCGGGACATTCCATGGCCGCCATTGCATCGTACCCATGGCTGTGCGTAACACGCGACACGGCCATCAAAGTCAACCCCGGCAGTAGTTTCGCCAAATGGTTCCCCAGCGGTGGTTTTGAAATGTATGTAGATAATTCCCTGAACCCCATCGACGAAAGGGTATACCAGTTTCTGGACAAAGTATTCGGTGAGGTGGCGGCATTGTTTCCCTATCCGTATATCCATATCGGTGGTGATGAATGTTATAAAGCCTTCTGGGAAAAGGACAGCAGCGTACATCAGTTCATGCGGCAACACCATATCCGCGATAGTCATGCCCTACAAGGTTATTTTATCTCCCGGCTGAATAAAATCATTCAATCAAAAAACAAAAAAATGATCGCATGGGATGAAATCGCGGAAGGTGACCTCAAAGAAGATATTGCAGTGATGAACCGGTTTGGAGAAAAAGGCGCTGTGGAACAGATCAGGAAAGGACTGGACATCATACTGGCACCGGGCGGCAACGGCCTCTACTTTGACTATGCACAGAGTACTTCCGAACAGGAACCTTCCAGTCATGGTGGCGATGCGCCTGCATGGAAAGCATACCAATACAACCCCGCCTATCCGGCACTCTCTGCGCAAGAGCTGCAACACATCATGGGCGTTGAAGCCTGTATCTGGACAGAACATATTCCTGATATATCCAAACTGCAATACATGCTGCTGCCACGAATGCTGGCACTGGCAGAGACAGGATGGACCACCGCTGAGAACAAAGACATTCAGCGATTCGCTAATACCGCACTACCGGCGCACCTGGGGCGTTTCGACAAAGCAGGAATGAACTACCGCGTGCCCGCAGTTTTTAACTATGTGGATACTACTATTACTACCGGCACTTACCTGTTTGAAGTAACACAGCCACCGGTACCGGACGCCCGCATATACTACACGCTGAACAACCGCCCGCCCGGAGATTACGACCATCTGTACACCGGACCAGTCACCATCACCATTCCCAAAGGGAAAACGATCACACTCAAAACCATGGTGATCACACCTGCGGGCCGACGAAGCATTATCACCCGCACAGTACTGGACAATAGTGACAAACCTAAAAACGAACATTAGCCATGCAAAAGCGTATCTGCCATTTCTTATGCTGTACATTGATCATTGCCGCTTTATTCACCTCTTCGCATACTCAGGCGCAGCAAAGGTTACAAGGGTTTGAAACAGTGGCCGCAGGATTCAAAAATCCTGGCCGTGACTATGGAACAGTACCTTTCTGGGTATGGAACACTAAAATCACCAAGCGCAATATCGATTCCATGTTGCATGACTACCGGAAAAATGATTTCGGCGGCGTGATCATCCACGCCCGCCCGGGATTAATTACCGAATACCTGTCGGAAGACTGGTTCGATTTATTTGCCTATTCCGTGCAGCTGGGGAAAAAACTGGGACTGAACATCTGGATATACGACGAAAACTCCTATCCTACCGGTTTTGCCGGCGGACTGGTGGGCGAACAAATGCCCGAGGCCTACAACCAGGGACAGATGTTGTATATGGAGGAAGCCAATCGTTTACCCGTTGACGTATCTCCTTACTTTTTATGCCTTAAGGAAGAAAACGGCGCATACAACAATATCACGGACCATCTGCAGGAAGAATCCGGAAAGACCGGCCAATACCGGTTATTCAAAAAAGTAAACTATCAGCGGTCCAACCGCGGATCAGTAGCCGGCCCTATCGGTGTGTCCTACGTAGACCTCATGGCCAAAGGGGTTACAGACAAGTTCATCGATGTGACCTACAAAAGTTATGAGAAAGTGGTAGGAAAAGAATTCGGTAAAACCATCAAAGGCGTGTTTTCCGATGAACCTACTATTATCAACGAAGGACGCAACTGCGTACGCTGGACACCTGACCTGTTCGACCGGTTTTATAACAACTGGGGATATGATCTCCGGCTTCACCTGCCTTCCCTGTTTAAAGAAACCGGCGACTGGAAACGGGTACGTCATAACTACTATGAGATGCTGTTGCAACTGTTTGTTGACCGTTGGTCTAAACCAGTGGCCAGTTACATGCAGCAACATCAGCTCGTGTGGACAGGCCACTATTGGGAACATGGCTGGCCCAGTCCCTACCACGGTCCGGACAACATGGCCATGTATGCCTGGCACCAGATGCCGGGCATTGACATGCTGTTCAATCAATTCAACGAAGACAAGCCCGTACAGTTTGGAAATATCCGCGCGGTGCGGGAACTGGGCAGTGTAGCCAATCAGCTCGGGAAAACGCGTACCTTGTCTGAGACCTACGGCGGTGGTGGCTGGGAGCTCACCTTTAAAGACATGAAACGGCTGGCCGACTGGCAGTTTGTACTGGGTGTTAACTTCATGAACCAGCATTTGTCTTTTATGACGCTGACGGGCGCACGTAAATACGACTATCCGCCCAGCTTCTCCTACCATGAGCCATGGTGGCCGTATTACCGCTTTATGAACCATTATTTCACGCGGTTGTCTTATCTGTTGTCCCAGGGACAGCAGTACAATGATATCCTCATCATAGAGCCTACTACCTCCGCCTGGATGTACTATGCCAGAGACGGTGAAAACAAACGTTTCTTCGACATCACCAAAAGCTTCAATGACTTTGTGACCATGATGCAGCGGGCGCACCTGGAATATGATCTCGGCTCAGAAAACATTATCAAAGACAATGGCCAGGTGAAAGGCGATCGTTTTATCATCGGAGAAAGGGCTTATAAAATGGTGGTGATACCGCCCGGCATGGAAAACATCAACGGCGCCACTTTCCGGTTGTTAAAGGCCTATGTGGCAGCAGGTGGGAAAGTAGTGTGCTTTGAACCATTACGGTTGGTAGACGGCGCCGTGAACCAGGAATTAGCCACGCTCTTCCCGTCGGATAAAATAATCGCTGTGAACACAGCGCCCTTTCAACCCGGACATTTTCGTATATCCGCCACCCGTGGCGACAGCATTGGCGGCAACCTTTATCACCAGCGCCGCCGGCTGGCCGACGGCGAGTTACTGTTGCTGACCAATGCCAGCATGACCAGCGCTTCTTCCGGCACCATCAGTACGCAGGGCAATGACGTACTGGAGATGAACATGCATTCCGGGAATATCTCCCGTTACCCTTATGCCCGTAACAACAATGCTGTACAGTTTGATGTTACCGTTCCTCCCGCCGGTAGCCTGATGTTATTTATCTCGGATAAAAAACTGCCGGGGTACCAGTCGACGCCACAGGCCAGCGAATGGGCCACTGTCAATGCCTCCGCCACCAGCGTGTCCAGGCCGGCAGACAACACGCTGACCATTGATTTCTGCGATCTCTATTTACACCGGCCGGATACCAGTTACAAACACCTGCATGTTGGCCAGGCTTCCAATACCGCATTCAAACACCATGGCTTTACAGACGGCGTAGGTAACCCCTGGAACAACCGCACACAGTTCAAAGACGCCATCGTAAAACGGGACACTTTCTCTACCGGCACCGGCTATACGGCTGTATATCACTTCCAGCTGAAAGACGGCGTGGATTTCCGGAATTTCAAAGCAGTCGTTGAACAACCCGGCCTCTGGCAGGAAGTGAAAATTAACGGCACCGTCATCAAAAACGATCCCGGCAAATGGTGGCTCGACCGCTCTTTTGGCGTATACCGGATTGGCAGTTACCTGAAAGCCGGGGATAATGAGCTGGCCGTGACCGTTGCCCCTATGAGCGTTTATGCGGAGATTGAGCCAGTGTATATCCTGGGTGATTTCCACCTGGAGGCCGCAGCGCAGGGATGGCGCATCGTTCCGCCACAGCCCTTACAGACCGGCTACTGGACCAAACAGGGATTGCCGTTATACAGTCAGGGCATCGCCTATACGAAAACTTTCGACGTTACAGACTCGGGCCGCACATACGCCGTTGTACTCGGCAAATGGCAGGGCACTGTAGCCACAGTAAAAGTCAATGATGTATTTGCCGGTATCATCACCGCCGAACCTAACAGGCTGGACATCGGGAAACTGATCAGAAAAGGGAACAACAAAGTAGAGGTGACCGTAATCGGCAGCCTAAAAAACCTGCTTGGGCCGTTTTACAACAAACCTGTTCCCGGACTGGTAGACCCGGGCAAATGGTACAATATCAAAACACAGCCGCCAGGAAATGAATATGACCTGTATGATTACGGGCTGGCTGAAGATTATGAGATACAGGTTGTCCGCTAAGAGCGGATGACCTGTGCGTTTGTTAACCCCACCCCAATCACCCTCTCTTTATTATAAAATAAGTATATTGCATATACCAAAATAGGTACCTGTGAAAATGTTAACCAATTTAAATGCCTTTGGAGTGCCATTACCAGTTTGATGTCCGGAAACCAATAATGTAACCTGTTTCTCTGCTGGATAATACCCACCCTTGTAAATCCTTATGTTCTGACAGAAATTTTTTGATCGATGAAAGTATTAAGATGCACACTATTAATGCTGGTAGCGTTCTGTAACAGCCTGTGGGCTCAGGAAGAGCCACTGAATCCAACAAAGTTCAATGTGATTCCACCTTCGCCCAATGCATCGGCCCTGGGGAAATACGGAGAAATCCCGGTAAACCTCTTTAACGGTTTGCCTAATATTGAAATCCCGCTTTCCCAGGTGGTAGTTGGCAACGAATTTAATATGCCGGTGAACTTATCTTATCATGCAGCCGGAAACCGGGTGGATGAAGTAGCCTCCTTCGTGGGGCTGGGATGGGCATTAAACGCAGGCGGAGCCATCACCCGAACTGTGCATGGTTCACCCGATGAATATGGCTATGTTGGGCAGGGACATGGAAAGTTGATACCAAAGCGTCCCTGGCAGATGGATTCCAGCAATTTTCAAACATTCAGGTCCAGTGCCGTGGGTATCATAGACACCCAACCGGACGAATTTTCCTATAACTTTGGCAACTACAGCGGGAAGTTCGTAGTGGACACCAACGGAGTGGTACAACTGATGCCTTACAAAAACATCCGGGTAAAATGGGACTGGGCAACCGGTAACTCCTTTACCATCACAACAGAAAACGGCACTAAATACATTTTTAAAACCACCGATGTCACCTGGACGACCAGCAATTGCGGCGATTCATATGATTCCTATACTTCAGCCTGGTATCTTACCTCGATTGTATTACCAGTGAGTAAACGTACGATCAACTTTGAATATATTTCAGGTAGTGTTTCTGTTAACTCCACATCACAAACAGAATCGCGGAACGCGTGTTATGGTGGGGCATGCGGTGGTGTACTGGGATGCCCAGGAAGCGTACCTGTATTTTCCACCTGTATTACCACCCGGTCATATAGTCAACAACAAATAAAGAAAATTGAGTACCCTGGTGGTAGAATTAGCTTTAATTATGCTTTTCCAAGAACAGATGTGGGAACAGGGCAATATGCACTAAGCGACATCACGATATCGTCCAATGTAGGCGGCGTCTATACAGATGTGAATAAGTATAAATTAAACTACGTCACTCCTGACCGCCTGAAGCTACAGTCCGTCAGCACGGTGGATATGAGTGACCAGGTGATTTCCGCCTATAAACTGTATTATGAGCAAACGGGGCTCCCCGCCATCGATGCAAAATCAAAAGACCATTGGGGATATTATAACAACGCGAACAATAGCACGTTGATTCCAGCTGACAGAAACCAAGGGCTGCCGGGTGGAAACAGAGAACCCAATAGCCAGTATACCAAAGCCGGGATTCTTGAAAAAATCGAATATCCAACAGGTGGATATACAACTTTCGAATTTGAAAACCATACCTATAGTTATTTTGCTGGTGCCGGCGTTGTAGAGGACCCCGTCTATCAAACAATTAATGTTGGTAAGAGTATATTTACAAACTCAACTCCACAGCATCGGGGGCCCAAATATGATACTATTAAATTAAACTTCTCCCGTGGCCTCTATGCCAATATCAACGCAATAGTAAGATCATGTTGTGGTAATATCGCTACAGCAGACGCAGTTGAAATAGCAACAGGAGAACGGCGAGCTATTTCCAGTACTACTCCAAACCTTTATTTTAGTGCCGGTCAACATATGATTGTCCTTCAAGCAGAGCATGCTGAGCCAACCGCTTCCGATGAGTTGGTATCCGTTTCTCTTACCTATGATGACGTTATTGGCTATACGAAAATAGCAACCGCCAGCGGCCTCCGGATAAGGAAAATCACGTCCTACGATGGCATCAATCACAGCAATGACATCATCAAAACATATACGTATAACTTCGGTAGTGATACACTGTCCAGTGGCTATCTCTGCAACAGGCCAAGATACGACTATCACTACGTCGCCATGAAACCAGTCAGAAACAGCAATACCGGAGCTGAAGTTCCCAGCTTTCCCTGCCCACTGACCATGCGGACTTCTGCTCCTAACAACGAAATAGAATCAGGACAAGGGTCTGTGGTGTACCGCGAAGTGCTGGAAAGCATCGGCAGTAATAAGCAAAATGGCAGCATACGGTATATCTACAAGCTGAATAACAATGCCAGCGGCCTCAATATATATCCTTTCGGCCCTTCTACCAATGTAAATATCACCAATGGTATGCTGGAACAACAACTGACTTTTGATAATACCGGCAAACGGGTGGCAGAGACCATCAATGAATACGACACTTACGAAAAAGCCAGCGTCCGGGGATGGAAAACCGGCTATAGCGAGAAAGGATACAACTTTACCGGACCATCATTCGAAAAATTCGCCACTAATACCTACGACTATAAAAGCGCCGGCGTATTATTGAAAAAAACCACGCAAAAACAATATCTGGGCACCGGTGAACTGAGCAATGTTACGGAATACGCATATGACAACCTGCAACATGTACAGCCCACCCGCATCCACAAGACAACATCCAAAATGGATGATCTGTGGATATACAACAAATACCCAACAGACTATACCATCCCGGCGGGAACCCTGTCAGCAGGCTTACAGGCCCTGAAGTTTATGCAGGACAGCAATATGCACAACGCTATGATTGAACAGTACACCCAGCAGGTTGCAGGGGGAACCGCCACCACCCTGTCTGCCGCGCAGGTACAGTACAAAATACTGCCTGTAGCCAATAACCAGAGCGCAGTAATGGCCACCTCCTATAAACTCAATACATCTGGTCTACTGTCAGGTTTTGTACCCACGTATATTCTCAACAACGACCTGAAACGTGATAATAACTACGAAGAGGTACTTCAATTCAACTTGTATGACAACATCGGCAACATACAAGAGCAACGCAAAACCAATGATGTCAACGAAGTTTATATCTGGGGATACAATGACTTATATCCGGTCGCTAAAATTATCGGATCGACCTATCAGACAGCGATGAGTTATATTGATCCGGCCATAATCCGGAACCCGCAAAATGATGCGCAGCTTCGAGCAGAACTGGATAAAATACGTACAGGCCTGAAAGGGACCAATGCATTGGTAAGCACCTATACCTACAAACCACAGGTAGGTGTCACCAGCGAAACAGATCCCAGCGGTAAAGTCGTCTACTATGAATATGATAGTGTAGGACGGTTGTTGCTGGTCAAAGACCAGAACGGAAAGATACTGAAGCAATACAGCTACCAGTACCAGCAACCAGTTAACCAATAACGACAGTGCTGATAACAAGTGATGAGCAGCCGGATATCCGCCCAAAGCTGGTAACCGGCTGCTTTTATATTTTATTTAACGTTACCTCGCATCTATCCGTCAAAACCTGTTTTATCTTTATAAGGATAGTCGTTTTCTTCCCGGTTTAATATCCTCATCATGAAAAGAACTATACTCCTCTTATTCGTTTCATTGATTATTAATTCTTTAAAAGCACAAACCGATAGCGAGAGACTGAATGAAGTGATGCAGGCCGCCACAGATGCCAATATCTTCAACGGTGTGGCTCTCGTTGCCCGCCATGACAGCATCCTGTTATTTAAAGGATATGGTTGGCGTGATTACGAACAGAAAATTCCTCATGACACCAATTCCGTATTCCAAATCGGCTCCGTTACCAAAACCTTTACCGCTACAGTTATCTTATGGCTGCAGGAACAACATCAGCTGAATATTCAAGATAAACTGAGTAAGTACTTCCCAAAGTACCGGTATGCAGATAAAATCACCATCAAAAACCTGTTGACACATACTTCCGGTATCTACAACTTTACAGACGCACACTACCTGGCAGATCTGGCCGAAAAGCCTTTCCGTCAGACGGACTTCTGGAATTATATTGCAGACAAACCGCTCGGATTCCCTCCCGATTCTATGCATAGTTACAGTAATTCCAACTATATGATACTTGGGTATATCATCGAAAAAGTTTCCGGCAAACCATATGAACAAATGGTACGGGAAGTGATATTCGATAAGGCTGGCATGACGCACTCCGGTTTTGACTACGCCCATTTATCCAGTCCGTATAAATCCGTTGGGTACGATGCTTTGAATGAAACCACTCATCAGCGCGCACGCATCTCCGATTCCAGTGCTACCTATGCTGCCGGGGCCATCTATACCACCGCTGGTGACCTGTACCGCTGGAATCTCGCCTTATATGGGAATAAAATTGTCAGTCAGGCTTCCCTGGAGGAAGCATTTACTCCTTATAAAGGCACCTACGGCTATGGCTGGTACATAGAACAACCACCCGGTATGAAGTTCGTAGCCCATAATGGCGGTATCTGGGGCTTTCAGGCACATTTCAAACGAATCCTTCAGGACCATGGCTGCATCATTTTGTTGCGCAATGAAATGCTGGGATTTGAAGACTATGCCCTGAGCCTTCACCGTATTATTCAACACGACCCTAATTACTACATACCCAGAAAAAGCATCTCTATCCCGGCCGATAGCCTTTCCGCTTATGTCGGCGAATACCAGCTTGCCGGCAAACCAGCGTTTAAGGCATCTGTCACAGTAAGGGAGGGCAACCTGTATATAGCCTGGACCAATTTCGCGCCCGAACAGGTATTCGCGGAAAAGAAAGATTGGTTCTTCTTTAAATCCTATAACAGTCAGATTGAGTACACCCGGAACGAAAAAGGCGGTATATCCGGATTTGTGGCCCATAACGGGAAACAGGAGTTTCCGTATGAAAAAATCAGGTAATCATCAGCTAAGCCGGATTTGTATGAGGTATCCCGACGCTACCAATAGCTTATGGAATTCCACAGAAGCTGCATCTTCCTCGAAACCGCTTATATGAAATCTTTTCTTTTCATGCTGCCGGCCGTTGGACTGGCGATTACAACTTACGCGCAGCAGAAAGTTTCAGAAATACCATTGCCCGCTGGTTACACAAGAATCACAGTGGAAAAGAATACTTTTGGGGAATGGCTGCAAAACTGTACCCTAAAACCTGACAAAACAGTATACCTGTATAACGGCGCTCCCAAAAGAAATCAGCAAGCACAATATGCTGTACTTGATGTGCCTGTAGGAAAAAGGGACCTACAACAATGCGCTGATGCTGTGATCCGCCTGCGTGCAGAATACCTGTATAAGAGCAATCGTACCGAAACAATTGTTTTCAAAGCAACAGATGGCACCAAAATGGATTTCAGTGGCTGGCTGAAGGGAGACCGCTTTGTGTTACAGCAGGGAAAACTGTTACGAAAGCGTATGGCCGCACCCGGACAAGGAAGAGCATTATTTGAAAAATATCTCGAAACCGTATTCACTTATGCCGGCACTATTTCGCTTAGCCGTGAACTGAAACAGGTCCGGAACCCACAAAACATACAACCAGGAGACGTCTTTATCCAGGGAGGCTCCCCCGGCCATGCTGTTATAGTGATCGACGTAGCACAGCATCGGTCCGGCAAAAAAATGTTTCTGCTCGCCCAAAGTTATATGCCGGCGCAGGATATCCATATCCTGAAAAATCCGGCGTCCCATAGTCCCTGGTATGATGCAGCGTTCGGCGGCAAGTTAATTACTCCGGAATGGATATTCAATGCTGGTTCTTTAATGCAATGGTGAGTCATGTCTCTCTCCATATTTCATCACCCCAATTTTCTTGAACACCATCATTTTGGTAAAATCCCGGTTGCAGACAGTAAGTCCGTTTTCAGAGAAAAGTAATCCAATAACCGGTGCTGCATTGGCCGCCTGGCATATTTGCACCCGATGTCTGTCCAGGACCAGGAAAAGTTCAACCGTTCCAAAGTGACATTGAATGAAGGCGTCCACTTTATTTTCATCATAGTCATCTCCCACTCCCACATAATGCCATTCCGTTCTGTCGCCTGGAACCCATTGAATATATTTCAGATATCGCCCGCTGGCAATAAAAATATTTTTCGCATCCATACGCCGAATCAATTATATCCCATGCGCCGCATTAAACTGCTCCTTCGTCCGCTCAAACACTGAATCCTTTACATACACCTTTTTATACAGTTCCTGCTTCTGTAAACTCAGCTCATAGATTTTTTCATGCGCCGCCATGGCCTCGTCTCCTTTCAGGCGATGGGCAATTTCCTGTTGAGACACTTCCTGCCGGTCGAAAAGCTGCAATGTTTTCAGTGCGGTATAATAATCTATAGCGGCGGCTTTCAACGGTTCACCCTGCTTAATATCTGTTGCCGGTAATAATTTAATGCTGTCAATAAGGCGGTCGAAATCTTTCTCTTCTCTGTCCAGCGCCGCCAGCGCGCCCTGGTAGTCGCTCTTTATGAGGCATTGTAGTTTCTGTTCTTCCGCACCTCCTTTGCCGACGAGGATGTTAAATGCTGTCCGTTCTTTCTGAAGGATAGCTGCTCTCAGCCGGATGGCCTTTTTGGGTTGGCAGGCAGTCAGACCTGTTAACAGCAGGGCAATGACCCAGAAATGAATTGGTCTTTTCATATGGTCGTTAACTTTAATGGAGAAGTTCGATACAGGTCTAAGTTATATATTTTCCCACAATTCCCGGCTAATAGCCATTCATCCCGCTTCCATCGATTTTAAACGAAATTTAATTTTTAACTATACCTACTTAATTGTTTTGATACTATTTTTGAGATCTGATATGAAACTATTAATAGGATATTTCCTGTCAATATGTTTTCTTTTATTGGGAAGCTATGCACATGCGGACGAAATCAGTTTGGACCAACCTTGTCAACAGACCACCGAAAACCCGGTACTGACAACGTTGTCATCCCTTCAACACTACGATATCCTTGTATGTTCTATGCCTTCTGGTAAAGAGAGTATAACCGACAGGTCAAAAGCAACGGAAATCGAAGAGGACAGCGACTCGGAATCCTTCAGGAAACTCCTGGAGACCGGCATATGCCGTATTACCTCTTTTTATGCCCTTCAGCCCGGATGTATTGTTCCCATCCTCTTCAGCAGCCACCGGCCCAATTTCTCTCACTTTTCTGCTACGGCTGCTGACAAGTTCATCGTAAACTGCGTCTTCAGGATTTGATTCCTGCAACATAATAGGCGAATACCATCGCCTCATTCCTCTTTACATACTGACAAAAAACAGCTGACCAGGTTGTCTGCATAGCACATCCGCCATGCGACCGGGATTGTCATGTCCTTCCGTTACGCCTGTTCAAACCGACCTGAATCCAAGCATCATTTTATATGAAAAGAATCGTCATGCTCATGGGCCTGTATGCCTTATTGTGCCATACAAGCTGCAAATCGTCCAAAGGAGAAGAAAAAGAAGAAGCTACCAAATTCCTGGTGACCAGTCCGATGAAAATGGACACCACCATTACCCGGGAATATGTCTGCCAGATACGCTCCATACGCAACATCGAACTAAGGGCCCAGGAAAAAGGCTACCTGCAGGGCATCAACGTAGATGAAGGCCAGGCGGTAAAGTCCGGCCAGCTGCTGTTTAAGATCATGCCCAAGCTCTATGAAGCGGAACTGGCAAAATCCGAAGCGGAAGCCCAGGCGGCAGAAATCGAAGTGCAAAACACCAAAAGCCTCGCCGATAAAAATGTAGTGTCCAAAAATGAACTGGCGCTGGCCAATGCCAAACTGCAAAAAGCAAAAGCCGAACTGGCTCTGGCGAAAGTACACCTTGGCTTCACGGAGATCAGAGCGCCGTTCGACGGTATCGTTGACCGCCTCCACCTGAAGCTCGGCAGCCTCGTGGGCGACGGCGACCTGCTCACCACCCTGTCAGACAACAGCCACATGTGGGTGTATTTTAACGTGTCCGAACCGGAATACCTCGACTATCAGGCCAGCCTGAAATCAAAAGGAGAGATGAAAGTGAACCTGCTCATGGCCAATAAACAGGTGTTCAAATATCCCGGCGTAGTGGAGACCATCGAAGGAGAATTCAACAACGAAACCGGTAACATCGCGTTCAGGGCCAATTTCCCTAACCCGGACAAACTGCTCAGACACGGGGAAACCGGCAGCATCCTGATGGACATGCCCCTGAAAAACGCTCTCATCATCCCTCAGAAAGCAACCATGGAAATCATGGACAAAAAATATGTTTTCGTAGTAGGCAAAGACAATGTGGTGGCCTTAAAAGCCATTACCATCGGCGCCGAAATGCCCGATCTGTATGTGGTGAAGGAAGGCCTGGCCGAAAATGACAAAATACTGCTGGAAGGTTTACGGAAAGTGAAAGACAAAGACAAAATCACTTTCGACTATGAAGAACCGGCAAAGGTGATGTCCCACCTGAAGTTACCAACGGAATAACGTAAACCTTCACTAAAAGAAAAAGCGATGTTTAATATATTCATGAAACGGCCGGTCTTTGCGATAGTGATATCCCTTGTCATTATCTTCATGGGCGTCCTGGCCATCAATACCCTGCCTACCTCACAGTTCCCCTCCATCGCACCGCCGAGGGTGATCGTGAGCGTAGCCTATCCGGGGGCCAGTGCAGACGTACTGGTAAAATCGGTGCTCATCCCGCTGGAAAAGTCGGTCAACGGCGTTCCCGGCATGAAGTACATGACCTCCGACGCCACCAGCGCCGGTGAAGCCAATATACAAGTGGTCTTCGACCTGGGTACTGATCCCAATCAGGCCGTGGTAAATGTAAAAAACCGTATCGAACAGGTGACCAACCGTCTGCCTGAACTGGTACAACGCGAAGGTATCGTGGTAAACATCCTTCAGCCCAACATGCTGATGTATGTGAACGTATACAGTAAAGATCCTAAAGCGGACGAAAACTTTCTGTACAACTACTCCAACGTAAACATCCTCCGCGAACTGAGCAGGGTGAAAGGTATCGGTAACGCACAAATCCTCGGCAGCCGCCAGTATGCCATGCGTATCTGGCTGAAGCCTGACAGGATGCGGGCCTACAACGTATCCACCGACGAGGTGATGGAAGCACTGGGCAGCCAGAGCGTGATCGGCTCTCCCGGCCGCCTCGGACGCAGCGACGGTAAACGCTCTGAAGCCCTCGAATACGTGCTCACCTACCAGGGTAGATATAATCAGCCCGAACAATACAAGGACGTGATCATCCGCGCCAACGCGAACGGTGAGCTCCTTCACCTGAAAGACATTGCGGACGTGGAACTGGGCAGCGAATTTTATGATATCTATTCCAACCTGAACAACCATCCCTCCGCGGCCATTGTACTGAAACAAACCTACGGCAGTAACGCCAGCGACGTAATCAAGGAAGTGAAAGCCAAACTGGAAGAGATGAAAGCCGATTTCCCTCCGGGCATGGACTACCAGATCAGCTATGACGTGTCCACGTTCCTGGACGCCTCCATCGAAAAGGTAGTGCACACGCTCGGTGAAGCCTTCGTACTGGTAGCTATCGTGGTGTTCCTGTTCCTGGGCGACTGGCGCTCTACGCTCATTCCCACCCTGGCGGTGCCCGTATCACTGGTGGGCGCCTTCTTCTTTATGCAGGTCTTCGGTCTCACGATCAACCTCATCACCCTGTTCGCCCTCGTACTGGCTATCGGTATCGTGGTGGACAACGCCATCGTGGTGATTGAAGCGGTACACGCAAAAATGGAAGAAGAACACCTCTCCCCTTATGCGGCCACTAAAAAAGTATTGCATGAGATCAGCGGCGCTATCGTGGCCATCACCTTTGTAATGGCAGCAGTGTTCATCCCGGTATCGTTCATGCCCGGACCCGTAGGTATTTTCTACCGGCAGTTCGCTATCACTATGGCCACGTCCATCGTGCTTTCCGGCGTGGTGGCACTCACGCTCACGCCTGTACTCTGCGCTATCCTGCTGAAAAACACGCACGGCCAGCCTAAGAAGAAAACACCCATCCAGTACGGCCTGGACGCCTTCAACAGAGGGTTTGAGAAACTCACCGGCCGCTACACCCGGCTGATGGAGAAAATCGTCAGCCGCAGGGTAGTCACCTTCGGCCTGCTGATCGCTTTCGGCGTGGGTATCTTCGGTGTCAGCGCAGTACTGCCTTCCGGCTTTATTCCCAGTGAAGACCAGGGCATGATCTACGCGATCATCCAAACGCCTCCCGGTTCCACACTGGAACGCACCAACGATCTTGCCAGAAAAGTACAGGAAATCGCCGAACATGTGGACGGCATCGAGTCCGTATCCGCGCTGGCAGGTTACGAAGTGCTCACGGAAGGCCGCGGCTCCAACGCCGGTACCTGTCTGATCAACCTCAAAGGCTGGTCAGAACGCAAACACTCCGTGAACCAGATCATCGCCGAACTGGAAGAGAAATGTAAGGAAATACCCGGCGCCACCATCGAGTTCTTCGGCCCTCCCGCCGTACCGGGTTATGGCGCTGCCGGCGGTTTCTCCCTCCGCCTGCTCGATAAAACCAACAGCGATGATTATAAAGAGATGGAGAAAGTGAACGATGAATTTATGGCCGCACTGAGAAAACGCAAGGAACTGACCGGCCTGTTCACCTTCTACAGCGCCAACTATCCGCAATATGAACTGCAGATAGACAATCAGGCCGCCATGCAGAAAGGCGTCTCCATCGGTAAAGCCATGGACAACCTCTCCATCCTCATCGGCAGTACCTACGAACTGGGTTTCATACGTTTCGGCAACTTCCTCAAAGTTTACGTACAGGCGGCACCGGAGTACCGCCGGCTGCCAGACGACCTGATGAACCTCTACGTAAAAAACAACCGTGACGAAATGGTGCCCTACTCCGCTTTCATGAGCATCAAAAAATCACACGGCCTCAATGAGATCACCCGGTACAATATGTACAATTCCTCTGCCATCCGCGGTGAGCCCGCAGCAGGCTACAGCAGCGGCGAGGCTATTAAAGTCATCCAGGAAGTGGCCGCCAAAACCCTGCCGCATGGCTATGGCATTGACTGGGAAGGTCTCTCCAAAGATGAAGCCGGCCGTGGCAACGAAGCGCTGTACATCTTCCTGATCGTATTGTTCTTTGTATACCTGATCCTGGCCGCACAATATGAAAGCTTCGTACTGCCGCTGGCGGTAGTGCTCTCCCTGCCGGCCGGTGTGTTTGGTTCCTTCCTGCTGATCAAAGTGATGGGACTTTCCAACGATATCTACGCACAGGTAGGGCTGATCATGCTGGTAGGCCTGCTGGGCAAAAACGCGGTACTGATCGTGGAATTTGCCGCACAGAAACACCGTGCAGGCGTGTCTGTATTTGATGCCGCCATCGAAGGCGCCAAAACCCGTTTCCGTCCCATTTTAATGACCTCCCTGGCATTTATCGCCGGTCTGATCCCGCTGATATTCGCCACCGGTCCGGGCGCCATCGGTAACCGCACCATCGGCGCGTCCTCCCTGGGAGGCATGCTGATAGGCACCATCTTCGGGGTCATCCTCATTCCGGGACTGTATTACATATTCGGCAGCATCGCCGCCAAACGCAAGCTGATCAAAGATGAAGATGAGAAACCGCTGACAGAACGCAAGATCCTCATCATGGAAGAAGACAGCTATCACTCAAGAAACTGATCATATGCCAGGAAAAAAATATCAATATATAGGACTCATCTGTTTCTCCCTCACCTATGCGGCCTGTAAGGTGCCGGAGCTGACGGGAAAGACAGCCAACAAACAGGTCCCTGACAGTTATAACAACTCGCAGGACAGCACCAACACCGCGCAGGTGAAATGGAAGGAGTATTTCACCGATCCTCACCTGGTGGCCCTGATTGACACAGCGCTGAAGAACAACCAGGAACTGAATATCACCTTACAGGAGATAGAAATCTCCCGTAATGAAGTAAGGGCCAGAAAAGGGGAATACCTGCCCTCTGTAGGCCTCAGGGCCGGCGCGGGCCTGGACAAGGTAGGCCGTTACACTAACATCGGCGCATCGGAAGAAAACACGGAAATCAAGCCAGGAAAGGAAATGCCCGACCCGCTGCCCGACTACCTGTTAGGGGTGTACGCCAACTGGGAAGTGGACATCTGGCATAAACTGCATAACGCTAAAAAAGCAGCCGTTGCCCGCTACCTCTCCACCGTGGAAGGCCGCAACTTCGTCATCACCAACCTGGTGGCCGAAGTGGCCAACTCCTACTACGAACTGCTGGCGCTGGACAACCAGCTGGAAATCGTGAAAAAGAATATGGCCATCCAGCAGAACGCGCTCGATATCGTGAAACTGGAAAAAGAAGCTACCCGTGTAACGGAGCTGGCTGTACGTAAATTTGAGGCCGAAGTGCTGAAAACACAAAGCCTGCAATACGATATCCAGCAGCAGATCACTGAAACAGAGAACAGGATCAACTTCCTGCTGGCACGGTACCCGCAGCCGGTGCCAAGAGATGGACAACATTTCGAGGAACTGGTGCCGGCTTCTATCCATGCCGGTCTGCCTTCGCAGCTGCTGGCCAACCGGCCCGATATCAAACAGGCGGAACTGGGACTGGCGGCAGCACAGCTGGACATCAAGGTGGCCAAAGCGCAGTTCTACCCGTCACTGGGCATCACCGCCTCTTTCGGTTATAACGCCTTTAATCCGGGCTACCTGCTGAGAACACCGGAATCCATGCTGTATTCCGTAGCCGGGGAACTGGTGGCACCGCTGGTCAACCGGAACGCGATAAAAGCCACTTACTACAGTGCCAATGCCAAACAACTGCAAGCGGTCTATAACTACGAACGCACGATCTTAAACGCCTATGTGGAAGTAGCCAACCAGCTGGCGAAGATCAACAACCTGGAAAAAAGCTACGACCTGAAGTCGAAGCAGGTGGCCGCGCTTACGCAGTCCATCACCATTTCCACCGACCTGTTCAAGTTCGCCCGTGCAGATTACATGGAAGTGCTGCTGACACAGCGCGACGCACTGGAGTCAAAATTTGAACTGATCGAAACCAAAAAACAACAGCTGAACGCCATGGTGAATATTTACCGCGCGCTCGGCGGTGGCTGGAACTAGTCAACCCACACCTGCAACACAAAAAGGCCCCGGAGAGCAGAATGCTTTCCGGGGCACTTTATTTACTGACGTTTCAGCCAAACAGACTGTTATTCCACATACTCAAAACTGGGCGCCGCATACAGGCCATTGCCCATCGGCACGTTCATCAGTCCCTGTGCCAGGTATTTCAGCTGGTACATGATCATCACCGCCTCTTCCAGCTTTTCCCGCTTCCCGTTTACCGTTTCATGTATCACCCGCAACATGTCGCAATAACGTTTATTGAACTGATGCATCATATTCCTCTCCTCTGTTCCTTCTTTGAAGTCACTCATTTTGATGTTCTCTTTGACATTATGCACCTGGTTCCAATCCACAGGGAACTTATCGCCCGTAGGGCCGCTTTTTGGTGTATCTGTAGGCTTGTAATATTGCTCCTTATAGATCTCATTAAAACGGAAATAGTGCGCATATTCCACATCTTCACCAAAAAGCTTGTGGTTATTATCTTCAATGGTACCATCTATTCCCTCGCCCTGTCCTACTATCTCAAAGATCGCTTCTTCCGCAGTTGCCTGATCGTATACTTCTATCAGGCCGCCGCCGCCCCCATAAAACTGCTCCGGCCTGATTTGCCGGGAACGGTCGCCGGTAAAAATGTTCCCCTGGGCCGCCAGCCTTTTAAGTCCATCTACAATCGCTTCATAAAACTGCCCGATGGACGCATAATGGTCGGGCTCTGGCCGAGCATCCTTTCCACCGGGCTTTTCTATTTTCAGAAATGTGTCAACCGCCGGGCGGGAGAATTTCTGCAGGCTCACCTTAAAAGCCTCATTACTGTGCGGCAGATAAGTAGGATACTTCGGAACAAAGTCCCGATGCGAGATAGCTGGCTTTCCACCGATAGCGTTCAGGATATTGCAGGCCAGTATCATGTGCAGCATCTCCTCCATTACTACCCCTTTTATGGCCCGGGCGGAGGCGTCGTTAGTGTTTTCCCGGATAGAGTACAAAGCAAACAGGTAAGGCGGAATAGTAGAATGTTCCAGCTCAATGGCCACTTGCAGATGTTCACGTAAACTTTTTATAGTAGTGATTTGGTTAAACCCCGTGAGGGTAGGTTCTCCGCTTCGCATCAACCGGTGACGGATGCCTGAAATGAGTTGATTGGTCTCCATATCAATGGTATTTAGATAAACAATTATTTAAGTGCCTTCAAAATGTTTTCTGCCGCTGCGAATGATAATGCCGCCAGCGTAAGCGTTGGGTTGGAAGTCCCCAGCGTGGCCATATTGCCCGCTCCTACCAGGTAGAGGTTTTGATGGTCCCATGCCTGCTGTTTATCGTTCACCACGGAATTTTCCTTGGTGGTGCCCATGCAATGCGTACCCACCACATGTCCTGCGCCCCGGAAAACGTATCCCTGTTTATCAAAGGTCGTGTAGTCAGGCTCGTTAGACGGATAGTTGGTATAATCCTGCACGCCCATGCCGGCAAAAATCTGGTCAGACACCGACTTGGAGGCTTTGAACGCCTTCAGCGTATAGTCATCCACGTTATAAGTGATGACCGGTCTGTAGTTGCCGATGTTGTCCAGGTAATTCTTATCAATGGTGACACGGTTGGCTTTTTCCGGCAACTGCTCACATTCAAAATGTAGCAGTAACTGCCTGGACAACTGGTCACCAATGTGCTTCCGCAGGTCTTTACCATACAAGTTGAGCGTGGACACGGCATGGTCAAGGTCCGTGTCAGGAGAACCGGTAGGCCATCCCCAACCCCAGTTGTCAATAGGTGATATCCAGGCAGCATGATCTTTTCTGAATTTACCGTCCCGGAAAGTAGGAATGTTGGTAGTGGAGCCGGGGCCTCTGAAAGGATATACTTTGTCTTTCATCAGTCCCCAGGTAAGCAATACGGCATGGTCCATCAGGTTACATCCTACCACTTTGCTGTTTTTGCAAGCTTCTGACGCCAGCAGTATTTTGGCATTTTCGATGGCATTGGCTGCCAGCACATAAATCTTGCCTTTGGCCACACCCTCTGTATAGTTCTTACTGTCAGGATGCTCATATTTTTTATACGCTACGCCCGTGATGTTGCCGGTGCTGGTATCGATATTAATTTTTGTGGCCACTACCTGGCTAATGAGCGTCAGATGTTCTTTTTTAGCGCTCTTCAATGTTTTTAATGCATTGTATTTTGCCTGGACAGGGCAGATGGGCACACAACTGGCATTGCCCTCACAGCGCTGCCCGGCGTAAGGGTCCCAGATGGCGCCCACGGGAACGTACACATCGCTTTTTTTAGGGAAAGCCTGGAGCTCCAGCTTTTGTGTCGTCGTGTTCCATACGGTGGCAGCATGACGGTACTTTTCATTAGGCGTGGAATTTCTGCCTTGTGGCGTACTGGTACACCATGGGAGGTAGGTATCGCCATTCAGGGAAATTTCCAGGCCAGCCAGCCCTTCTATAAAGGATTTGTCAATATAGCTCTGGGGAATTTTATACATGGGAAATACATACTCTTTGCCAAAAAAATCATCCCCCACATTAGGATAACGCTGATCACTTACATCGCTGGCGACACCGATTTCCCGTTCAGCCATTTCGTAATAAGGTTTCAGATAGGCGTAATTGATAGGCCAGTCCACCGCCTGACCATATACGCTGCGCATTTTAAAATCATTGGGCAGCATACGCAGGCAGGTGCCCAGCCAGTGCAGGGTGGTGCCGCCAGCCGCACGGGCGTAATCGCTGGCAAAAGGCAACTTGCCTTTCTGCACAAAGTATCCTTTGTCCAGCGTACCGTTGATCTGCGCCATGTCCAGCACGTTGGGCGATTGTGCGTCTTTTACGTCCGGATAGGGCGCATTGGGCACTTTGGCCAGCGCCGTATAATACGACCGCATGTAATCCTGGTAATTTTTATACGCGCCTTCGGTATCGAAGGCCATTCCGGCTTCCAGACCGGCTTCCAGCAGCAATACCTGCTTACCGGCCTGTGTAAGGGTTTTGGCGACGATAGACCCGGCAATGCCGGAGCCTACGATGACTACATCATATTCTTTGTTTTCCATTGTTGTGGTGATTTTAGTAAGATGTATCCGTTTATACCTGATCGTTATTCCGGCAGTGGAGCTATGCTCCATGAAGCGAAGCCGGGCTGCCTGGAGCCTTCAGGATGGCTGCCCATGGCGTTCCATATCAGCCCCTGTTGATAAGCTTCCGGGGACACAAAGTGGTTTTCATTTCCTTTGTGGTCCTTGCCATACTTCGCCATCCATGCAGGCGGTAAGGGCAGCCACGCGCCCCAGTACCACATCTGGATGATATTACGGGTGAGAGGCCCGTATTTCAGGCTGGCGAGTAACTGCTGCCGGATCTCCCGGTCAAGCGCCGGTTCGTTGCCGCCCACAACATCTAAAATGACGGCTGTCCGGGTCAGATACTCATTGGTCATCTCCTCGCCGGTTATACGGCGAACGGTACTCAGATACGCATCCGCCATTCCGGTGGCTATCAGGGATATCCGCGGGTAGCCTGTGAGCGGTACTGAAATAGCGAGGAATTCATTCAGTCCTGCTGTTGTTTTGTCCATAAGCGATATTTATATAGGTGAGATATTCAGGCGGGAGCCAATAGTGCCGCCTTCAGGGCATGAGCTACCCTGCGGCTGCACGTCAGCAGCACATGACATAAAAGCAATAAAAAGGCATTGTTATTCGTCCGTCCATGCGTACGGAACAATCAACCGGAAAGATGCAGAAACAATGGGGCTGCGTGTATGTTTATTATGCATGAAAGAGGACCTCTTTCCTGCTTGAGTTTGACAGACATTTGAGGGTTGTGCATTTGAGGGATTCACCAGGAAATTTTAAAAGGGCTTCGTCAATGATCGGGCTATTGAGTCTTGATTAATGGCTATTATCCGGAATAGTAGTTCATTCTAAATATAGAATAAATTTTAAAAACAAAAAATTGATTTAAAAATAAATGTTAACATTCCTAACCATTTACAAAAAAAGCAAAGCCTGTGATGGTACACAGGCTTTTTTTTGGGCTTACTGCTGGTTTTACTAGGAGTGGTTTTTATTTTAATTTTTGAAAATACAGGTCAGACGATGGCTCCGCGCTACGCTGACCGCACATTCATTTGATTAATGAACAATTTCCACTTTGCTGGTCACTACCTCACGATTCTCGTCTTCTATGTCATAAAATGTCAGGATATATAATCCGGAAGGCAAATCTGCCTTTGATATCATGGTAATATTGCTGTTAATAATCCGGCTGTCCCTTTCGCGGCCGGCCACATCATGCATCACCATGCGCAGCTGATGATGTATGCCCACCAGTTCTATCCGGAAATTACCGTCATTGGGATTAGGCGATATATTGACCTGGATCAGCCATGGTACCGGCTTAATGGCGCTGTAAGATATTTTGCCGTCGCGACCGAATATTTTAAGCCGGTAGTAGGTCCAGTTGTCATACATGTCGTCGTCCCGGTAATAATAGTCCAGCGGACCGTTGCTGGTACCGTTCAGGCTATGTGGCGCAACGCTTGCCACGGTATAAAAACTGTCTTCGTTCTCCCGTCGCCGTTGTACTTCATAATGGTCCAGGTTCAGTTCTTTCGTCGAGCGCCAATGGGTGCCTACCCATTGAATGGTTTCCCGGTAAGCTTCAAAAAAGAGCGCCACGTCAGAAGTGAAATTCTTAAATGTCGCTACCGACAGGTATGTGTTGATTTCTCCACCATCACGGAAAGTACGGCCATTCAGGTAGGTATTCCGTTGCAGCGTGCCGCTGGTCAATGTTCCGGGAGTCCTCACACCGGAAGGTGCCACGGTGTCCCATCCGGCCCCGCTGTCATAGCGGGTGATATAACTGCTGTCGCGATTAAGCGAAAAATTACTGCCTTCATCTGCCGCCTGATGTTGTAACACTACGGTTACATTGTTCAGTGCGCCGGAGTCCTGTTTGATATGCCACGTTTTTAACACAAACCCGGATGCGTCCATATTCCCGGAAAGCGCGTAACGGTAAACGCTGTCAAACACCCTGGCCTGTATGGTTTTCGGTGTACTGCCATTGTTCCTCAATGCCATGGGCGAATAACTGCCGGTCGTGGTGCCAACAGGAAATACTACCATACTGTCCGCAGCGCCGATCTGTTCCCGGAACAGAAAACCGCCGCCCGGCTGGGAACCTGTTACGACAAAGGATTTGTCAGAATAACCGGTAATATCACCGGGATGACCATCCCCGACCACCAGGTTCCAACCGTTCAGCAGCAGGTGTCCCGTCTCAAAGTTGAGATGATAGCGCACTTTCAGGTCGCTTAAATCATCCAGGTAAACATCATTCACATTACCAATACTAAGGTTGGGAAAGCTCGCACCGGCGTTGGCGCTGGCGCTGTAGCCCCCGTAGATATGCTGTGCTCCGTTGTTAATACCTTTTACCTGCAGGAAGCGGAAGGTACCGCCCATATATTGCTGGTGAGTGTTGTTATATTCATTTTCGTCCGGTAAAACCGCCCCGTTGGCGTTTTCCCATTTATTCCCGTAGAAATTCACCACACTTCCTTTCAAAGAGCCAAAACGGCCATCATTTTTCACATCACTGAAGATGGCCACCGTATCCTGTGCATGCACGCTGATATCACCTCCCTGCGGCACATATACGCCTGTCTGCGCAACGCATACGTTCGCTCCTGTTAAGAGCCATACAACCATATGAATGATACTGTTACGCATCAGGGATTGATAATGGTTACATCGAAGGTGACGCTACCCAGCTTCTGGTTACCACTGGTACCTGCGCCGCTGTTGATAATATTGATGGTAACGGTGTTCACCGCGCTCACAAAGGCATAAGCGATGGCCAGTCCCTGTGGCAGTGCGCTCCGTGGGTTCACGATCACTGAGGCATTGAGATTGGCGCCGGTAACAGTTGCCGTTTTCGTAAGACTGACCGTGTTCGTGATATTAGTGACATTGTCTGACAATGAAAAATTGGATTTGATCATACTGCTCATGACGGTGCCACTGGCGCCCAGTTTGAAATTCCCCCCAACATCCAGTTTTGCTGCCGGAGCCGTATTAGCGACACCAACATTACCGCTTCCGTCTATCCGCATGGCCTCATTAGCAGCGGCGATACCACCGGTAATAAATATCAGGCTCTTATTATTGCTGGCGTTACCGATCACAAAATTATTCCCGGTAGCATATAAGTAAGCGGTATTGGTACTGCCGATGATCGTAGCATTGCTGTATCCTCCGGAGTTAATGCCCATGTCAATGAAGTTGTTGGAAGTGTTACCATTATTGGCATAAGCCACAACATCTGTCCGGGCACTCTGGCCTCCATGAAGATTCTGGATGCTAAGCTGCAAATTGCTGTTTACGTTGCCCTGCCCGCGTATGAGGTTATTAGAAGTAGATGTTCCACCGTCCACCAGGAGGCGTTCCGGGTTGGTAGCATTGAAGGCGCTGGAACCAATGCCTACACTGCCTGTGGCGCTGATGCGCATTTTCTCGGTATTGTTGGTGATAATTGGCAGGTCAAAATTGGTAGTGGTGCCGAGGTTCTGCAAAGCTGCTACTCCGTTGCCGCCCAGCAGCCACGCTCCTCCCGCAGAACCTGACACCGAAATAACCCCGGTAACATTATTGTAAACTATCCCGCTACCGGCGCTAAAAAGGGAGCGTACTTTAAGAAAAAAATTTGCTATATCAGTAGTATCCACCGCAAAAAGCGCTTTTCTCCAGGCGCCGCTGCTACGCACACGCAGACTCTTATCACCCTGATAAAAGAGAATGGAACCATCCGGTGCTGTGGTCAACGGAGCTACTGTCGTATCCGGTATCCGGGTCAGCAACAATCCCTGTGACTGGCTTTCCAGCTCAAGCACAGATGATTTATTGATGACGGCGGGGTTCCTGCCCAGCTTTAACTGTTGCGCAACAACAAACAGCGGCAGCAGCAGCAGTAAAACCACCAGACGGCACACATGAAATGTACTTCCCATAACAGCTAGTTGAATGATGAAAGCAGTAGCAATACATCACTACTTCTTAATCACGTACCAGTCTGTGCCATCTGTCTGCAGCGTCACAAACGTCCAGTCGTTGTAAATAATATAGTTACTGGAACCGTCTATAGTGCCCCCGCTGGTGGCGATGGTCACTTCTTTGTCGATACCGCCGCTGCCGATTTTCTTGATGGTATAAATGCGGCCGGCAATAGTGCCAGGGCTGGGCAGCGTGATAGTCAGCGCGCCGCCGGTAGCATCAGCGAGGATGGTATTGTCGCCCGCGGTGACGGCATAGCTGCTCGTCACCTTCGTCAGGTTGGTAGACATAGAGCCGTTGACCTGGAAACTGGAGTTGGCTTTGGTGCCTTCCGCTACGCCGACTGCCAGCGAATCCCGGAAGCTCTTATAACCGGCGAAGGTTTGTCCGCTGAGGAGGTTCACCACGCCCCTTACCGTGGTGGAGGCGTCAGGAATATTGATCACCATCTGCGTGGCGGAGCTGCTGTCGATGTTGATATCATTCACCGATCCGGGGCTTTTACCGGTGACCAGTGTTTTGAAAGCACTATTGTTCAAAAACCTTTGCACCACTGTGCCATCCGACCGCCGGATCAGCACATTGTTGCTGTCTGTTGGCGCCGCGGTACCGATGGTGGTCAGCAGCAGATTACCGTCAACAGTAGTATTTTGTATGATATGCAGATTGTTTTGGAAAGTTTTATTACCGCCGAAAGTCTGGTCCGCTATAGAAACACCACCAGGATTAGTGGCGTCTGCTGCATGCAGCGTTAAGGTTCCATTACTGACACTGATTCCGTTAGCATCGGGTGTAACAGCAAATAAGGTGTGTAGTATCTGGAATCGGGCAGAGGAATCAAACCGCAGCCAGTCTCCATAAGATAATAACCCGCGTGAGGTGGCACCGGTGCCTGTCTGTGTTGGTATGTTAAATGTGTGCACACCATTCGCGGAACTAATGGTAAAATCTTTACTTACAGCACTGTCCACGGCAAATGTCTGAGCAGTGTCTCTTAACCCGTTCAGCGAGGCAATGGCATTACTGAAGGCAGCTGCCGATATGGTACGTTGTAATACCTGTCCTGTGGTGGGTTCTATCACCAGTACCTGCAGCTGATTGGTACCCGCTGGTATGGTACCGGCGCTCATGGTAAAACTGCCACCTGCCGTAAGGCGCATTCTCTCTGTATTACCGGTTTTAAAGATCACCGGTTGCTGATCGGTGGTACCCAGAAAATTTTTGGTGGAATCTGTTCCGGCGTTGCCGGTAATGTTCCAGGTGCTGATGCTGTCTGCAGACATACGCTGCCACTGCCCGTATTTCCTGATAAAAAGACTGGCAGAATCAGTCACATAAATGATCATACCATCAGGCGCAGTGTTCAATGGCGCCGCGGTAAGATTGGCGCCTGGTATCCTTGGCAGCAAAAGACCCTGCCGGGTACTTTCCAGTTCAAGGATGGAAGACTTATTGATCTGACTGGGGTTAGACCCAACTTTGAGTTGAGCAAATGCAGCAGAGAGGCCTGTAAAAAACACCAACAAAGTAAAACTCCAACGCTTCATAAACACACATTTTAGAAATAAACGGTATAAGGATAAAAGGGCGTGACCCTTTAGCTGTAAGCAATCATGAAGAGTGTATACCATGACGGTAGGAGGGCAATACACTGCCTGATGGCAATGCTGTCATTATGCGATCATGGTGAAAAGAAAGTAAGCCAGGTTGGCATTGGTTAGAACGAGGGGCGTGCATATTTCCCGGTGCACATGAGGGATGTTAGCGTCGCCGACACATGACTATAATACCATTGTTATGATTGATTTTAGTACTACCTGTTTTAACCTCCGGAGGTAGTTAAGAAATTCGATGAATTGGCAAATGTTGCCCAACTATCGATCTGCATACAAGAAGTCAAAGTATTCGGTTTGGTCATTAACGTTGCCAGCATTTACAACATGGAAATGTTCTTGGTAGCGTATCTGAATCTTGAATAAAGTTAACACTGTTTTTCACCCGATGCGAAAACTTTTTGTCAATTATTAAAAGTAGATAGGGAAAGTGGAATTTTACCGGTTTAACGTATAACGATCGCCGTCAGTGATCAAAAAAAGGGTACTTTCTACATCATTAAAATACTTCTAAAACAGCCACCACGGCCAATATACAGACAACCATCCGTTAACAATTGAATAACCAAACGAATTGTTAACGAACATTCGCACTCCTTCCAACAATAACATTACTCCTTTACAGGAAAACAAAAAAACAGTTGCCTTGCAAACACAATGCAGTGACACTGTCTATCTTCATTTCAACGAGAGCCCTTATACATATATCTGTAGCGAACTAAAATCGATAGCCCAATTCAATGATAGCAACCAAAATCTGTCAACCTGCTTCAGTATTGATGTAAACCCAAACCCTCAAACCCTGACAAATGAAAATTACTATTAAACAGGCCGCCGGCCTTTCATTGATGGTTGCCATTCTCTGTGGAGTGGTGTATTCCTGTAAAAGAGATAACAACCAGGATCTTGTTCAGCAAGAACAATCAAAAGTCTCCGACGCCGTAAAAAATCAGATTGCCAGCCTCGGATACAACACCGATAATGTTCGCACTGTAGAAGGTGGTTACGTAGTAGAAGGTGATATCTACCTGACACACGAATCACTGAATTACAAACCCAATTCTCCTGTATTACGTATTGCCAATGACGAGCAATATCGCACCAGCTGCCTGATCACCGGCCTGCCAAGGACCATCACCGTTTCGGTGAGTGGCCTGCCATCCGGCTATACCAGCGCAACAGATATTGCGATCGCCCGTTACAACGCACTGAACCTGCGGCTGAAGTTTACCCGCGTAGCCAGCGGTGGTCAGGTCCAGATCCGGTATGCCAGCCTGGGCGCCGGTGTCCTGGGACAATCTGCCGGCTTCCCCAACTGCTCTACCGGCAACCCTCCCAGCCCAATCCTGCTGAACTCTGATGCCAATGCCCTGGGCAGCAATCCAAACCAGAACTATCTGGCTACCGTTATTGCCCATGAAATCGGCCACACTATCGGCTTCAGACATACCGACTACTTCAACCGTGCCTACAGCTGCGGTTCCGGCGGCAACGAAGGTACTGCCGGCGTAGGCGCCATCAACATCCCGGGCACTCCCACCGGCGGAGATCCCAACAGCTGGATGCTGGCGTGTATTCCTAACGGCGTAAACCGTCCTTTCAATGCTAACGACATCATTGCATTGAGATACCTGTATCAATAACCCACCAGGCAGCAGGCATGATAGGGTAACTGTCATGTATACACGGCATTTTCATCAGTTACAATATATACATTAAGGTTTCTCCGAAATCTAAGGGCCGGCTTATGCCGGCCCTTAGTGATAAAAAGTAAAATCAATTAAAATATCCCGCTCCCTCATTCGTCCTCAATCTGGCAATCCATGTGTTAAACTTAAATTATCACTATCAGAAACGATTTAAAGCACTAAATTTAATATATGTAATCTTAATCCGGAGAGTGCTTTAATCAACCTTTAACTATAAACGCTGCATGCTCGATCATTTTCCTTTTTATTTGGCTATTATCGTTCTGATAGTATTATTAATCATGCTGGGCAACCGTATCAAAGTGGCCTACCCGGTACTGCTGGTACTGGCCGGCCTCGCCATCAGTTTCATCCCCGGCATCCCCGTCCTCAAAATAGACCCTGAGCTGATTTTCATTATTTTCCTGCCTCCGCTTTTGTATGAGGCTGCCTGGGCCAACTCCTGGAAAGAGCTGTGGCACTGGCGGAGGATCATTGGCAGCTTTGCTTTTGTGGTCGTTTTCCTCACGGCCATTTCGGTAGCGCTGGTCTCCAATGCGTTCATCCCGGGGTTCTCGCTGGCGCTCGGCTTCCTGCTGGGCGGCATCGTTTCTCCGCCCGATGCGGTGAGCGCCGCCGCCATCCTGAAATTCGTCAAAGTACCGAAAAGAATGGCCTCTATACTGGAAGGTGAGAGCCTGCTCAACGACGCCTCTTCCCTGATCATTATGCGGTTTGCCATGGTGGCGGTGGCCACCGGCCAGTTTGTGCTGCACGAGGCAGCCCTCAGCTTTGTATGGATGATAGCCGGCGGCGTTGCCATCGGCCTGCTGATTGGACTGGTCTTCATCAAATTCCATAAATGGCTGCCTACGGACGTGAACATGGACATCATCCTTACCTTCGTCACGCCTTATGCTATGTACATCGGCGCGGAAGCTGCTCATGCTTCCGGCGTACTGGCGGTTGTCAGCGGCGGCCTTTTCCTTTCCTATCACCGGCACCGCTTCCTGAGCGGCGCTTCCCGCCTAAGAGGCGAAAGCGTCTGGCAAAGCCTGGTATTCCTGTTGAACGGACTGGTGTTTATCCTCATCGGCCTCGATCTGCCCGAAATAACGGCAGGCCTGAAAGCGGAAGGTATCAGCTTTTATCAGGCCACCGGGTACGGACTGCTGATCACCGCGACCTTAATCATAGGCAGGATGCTGGCAGGTTACGGCGCAGCCGTCACCTCTGTCGTAGCCGGCCGCTTTATTACGGTGGCCGACAGGAACCCCGGCTTTAAAGCACCGCTCCTCCTGGGATGGACCGGCATGCGGGGCGTGGTGTCACTGGCTGCGGCGCTGTCTATTCCGGTAACATTCGACAACGGCGTCCTCTTCCCGCAACGCAACCTGATACTGTATATCACCTTCATCGTGATCCTGGTGACACTGGTGCTGCAAGGCCTCACACTCCCCATACTGATCAGGAAAGTAAAGCTCCCGGATTTTAACGACCACCTGCCGGAAGAGGAAACGGAAATCATGATCCGCGAAGAGCTGGCCCGTGCCTCACTGGCCTATTTACAGGAACATCACCCGGCAGACATGGAACAAAACCTCCATCTGCAACAACAGGCACTCCAATGGCAAAACCAGTTGCAGTTCAATAAAACGGTGGTCGTGCCGGAAAACGTTAAATCGATCTATAAAAATATTCTGGAACAACAACGCACGTTCCTGTTAAACAAAAACAAAACAGAAGCACGGATAGATGAAGAGATCATCCGGAAATTCCTGCATCACATCGATCTGGAAGAAGAAAAACTAAAACTGGATTAATGAAGAAAAAATATGGCCAGGCGCCAGACAACAACAGGAAAGCATATTTCGGCACACTTTCCAATTACAAAAACGGACAGTTCCTCAACCAGCTGCTCACACCGGCGCTGGTAGAAGGACAAAACATGCTGAAAGTGCTCTGGCATTTCTTTGGCAAACATACCGACACAGAGCCAACATCACCCATCCCGTTTATTCAAACAGATCTCAAACGCCTTCGGCCGGAGGAAAATGTACTGGTCTGGTTTGGGCATAGCTCGTATTTTATTCAGGTAGATGGAAAGAAATTACTGATAGACCCTGTGTTCAGCGGCAACGCGTCGCCGGTAAGAGGATCGGTAAAAGCCTTTCCCGGCTCCAATCATTATCAGGTCGATGACTTGCCGGACATAGACCTGCTGCTGATTTCCCATGATCACTGGGACCACCTGGATTATCAAACCATTCAACAACTACAACCCAAAACAGGAAAAGTAATCTGCGGGCTGGGCGTTGCACAACATTTTGAATACTGGGGCTGGGATAAAAATAAACTGACAGAAAAGAACTGGTATGAAAGCATCAGCCCCTTTGAAGGCTTCCAGGTTACCCTGACACCGGCCAGGCATTTCTCGGGCAGGCTGTTCAATCGCAACATCTCCCTGTGGACATCCTACGTGCTGCAGACACCTTCCAAAAAGCTTTTCCTGGGCGGCGACAGTGGCTACGGTCCCCAGTTCAAAGAAATCGGGGAACGCTTCGGCCCTTTCGATCTGGCCATACTGGAATGCGGACAGTACAATGAACGATGGCCTTACATCCACTCCCTTCCCGAAGAAGTGGTCAAAGAGGCCCGGGAACTCAACGCCGCGGCCTTCATGCCGGTACATCATTCCAAATTCAAACTGGCGCAGCATCCGTGGTACGAGCCTCTTCATCAGGTAACACTGCTGGCGGAAGCGGCGCATATACCTGTCGTTACGCCGCAAATCGGTGAAATAGCAGATCTCGATCATCCCGTCAAAGCCTGGGAAAAATGGTGGGAGAAATTATTACAACACTAACAACTGTCATCCATGAAACTAAAAGTAATCATCACCGGGGCTACCGGTATGGTGGGAGAAGGAGTAATGCAGGAATGCATCGCCAATCCTGCGGTAGCGCAAATTCTACTGATCAATCGAAAGCCTTCCGGGGTTGTTCACCCGAAGGTGACAGAAATCCTTCACAACAACTTCAGCGATATATCTCCCATTGTCGACCAACTGAAAGGATACGATGCCTGTTACTTCTGCCTGGGTGTTTCATCTGTGGGCATGAAGGAAGAGGCTTACTACGCTGTCACCTATACGCTCACGCTGAATTTCGCCGGCAGCCTGGCAGCCGTTAACCCCGGCATGACCTTCTGTTATGTGTCCGGCGCCGGGACAGACAGCACCGAAAAAGGAAAACTAATGTGGGCACGCGTGAAAGGGAAAACAGAAAACGATCTGACCAAACTTCCGTTCAAAGCAGTCTATAATTTCCGCCCGGCATTTATGAAAGCCACCAAAGGCGCCAGGAACCTCAAACCTATTTACAGGGCCTTCAGTTTTCTGTATGTGTTCAGGGCTATCTTTCCCTACTATTTCATTACACTGGAAGAAGTGGGAAAAGCCATGATCAACGTTACGATCAACGGCTACACCACGCCTACCATTGAAGCCAAAGACATCATCATACTGGCTAAAGAAGGTTAACTGATTAACTTTAGCGACTCCGCCACCCTGCAGGCTTCCATGGAATTAGTCACATGCAGCTTCTCCAGGATGTTCTGCCGGTGGCGGTGTACTGTATTTACGCTGATAGAAAACAGCTCCGCAATTTCTTTGCTTTTCTTTCCCTTTTTGATCATCATCAATATATCTTTCTCCCGGCTGGTCAGTATATCGTTCACCGCATACATGCCATCTCCCGCCGTTTCCCCTGTTCTGGTGTTGACAATTGATCCGTGGTAAGCCGCAGCCCCATTGGGTTCAAATGAAAGGTTATACAGGCACAAAGCCAGCCAGATGCTGCCGTCTTCCAGGCTCTGGATATAAAACATGCGATGCTTCACCGCTACGTAAACATTGTCCTTGTCCAACATACGGAGATTGCTTACCAGCTGATAATCGGACCTTTCCGCTACAGGGAGGCTTTTCAGCAGGTGGAAAAAACGCAGCTCAAGCGCATATTTTTCTATCAGGTCTTCTTCTTTTATTCTCCGGAGGATCTCTTCCTCCCAGATAGACCCGATTTCCTTCATGCCTGTTACGCTTTCGATGCCCAGTGCTACAGCCGCTCCACCGGTATAGATATAGCTTTTATTGCGCTTCAGGTCACTTAATACACTGATGGAATTCTCCACCTGTGCATACACCTTCGCAATCATCTGCGAGCGGGAGAGTTTCACAGACGCATCGCTGTCATCAAAATTTTGCAGCAGTAAATAGTCGTTGAGCGTGTCCAGGATGTTCATGATAAGCAAAGATGGTTATTTTTAACCATTGTCTGTTCATTTACAGGATTTTACCTTTGCGCAAACAGCAATAACCGGTACCAGCGGAAACCGATCCAAATTGTAATAAAGTATGAAGAAACTAATTTTGAGTGTGTGGATGATGACGGCGCTGCACACGCTTTCAGCGCAAACCCTGGAGAAAATGCAGTGGTTTAACGAGCCCGCCAAATGGGAAATAAAACAAAATTCCCTTTCCATGTTTGTTACTGCCCAGACGGACTACTGGCGTATCTCACACTATGGTTTTACGGTAGATGATGCCCCTTTTTATTATGCTACCTACGGGGGCGAGTTTGAAGCGAAGGTAAAACTGACCGGCGACTACAAGGCAAGATTCGATCAGATGGGGATGATGATCAGGATTGATCAGGAACACTATATCAAAACAGGCATAGAGTTTTATGACGGCAAGTTTAATGTGAGCACGGTGGTCACCAACCAAACCAGCGACTGGAGCGTGCTGCCACTGGATAAAACGCCGCCGTTCATCTGGATAAAAGCCGTCAGAAAACTGGACGCCGTAGAGATCTATTACTCTTATGATGACAAAAACTATGTCATGACCCGCAATGCACCACTAAAAGACAATCATCCCGTGATGATCGGCTTAATGGCCGCATCGCCTGATGGCAAGGGATTCCAGGCGAAGTTTGAGAACTTTACGGTTACTCATCTCCCCGATCAGCGTCGATTAAACTGGTTACAGAAAAACGCGGAAAAATAAGGCGATAAAGAAAGGTTTCAGTCAATATTACGGAAAGCCTTTCTTTTTGTCATACCATTCGATAGCATCTTATCCTGTCTCAGATTTAACTGCCCTACATGAAAAGCCGGTGTTGTTCTGGCATAATTTCGGTGAGACAACCAGTCTCAACCAATTAACATCACAACACAAGGAAACCATGAAAAAGTATTTATTGCTGTCAGCCATGGCACTGACAATAGCATGCAAAAAAAATGACAAGATAGCGCCGGTAGAACAACCCACCAAACCTGAAATGGTAGCTGTCACCTATGAGGTCCAATCATTTACTGATGTACAATTTGCCACCGTTCGGTACAACGAGATGCATGAAGACCGACCGGGAAATCATGGTACGGAATTCAAAGATTGGGCAATCAGTGGTAAAGGCACATTTACCAAAACAGTGTATATTGAACGGGGCTTCGGGGCCTTGCTCAGTGCCAGAAATCCCGCTTCAGGCGATTTTATCCTGCGTATTAAAACCAAATACGAAGAAACGTCTGCCACAGGAAAAGATGTCTATCCGATTCCAGGCGTCGACGGCTACCTCGCACATGCGCAACTTCTTAACAGAGCTGACTAATGCTGTCAATTAAAATGAAGCAGCCGGATAGTTAATATCCGGCTGCTTTTTGTCAACTATTATGCGGAAACCTATCTCGTACAATCTGCTCCCCATACCTGGTTGTTTCTGGTAAATCCGATCACCAGTTTGTCTTTGTTAATGGTAATGACACCTGTTCCGGAAGATCCAATATTCACCATGGTATTATCATCTTTTTTCTCAAATTCAACGCCGGTAAGATCGGGGATGCCGTCAGAGAACCGGAAATCATAACGCGTACCCACTTTTGTCACAAAAACACTTCCATCCGATTTTGTGACATTTGTTGTCCCATCGCTGTAACTGATCTTTCCTTTAAAAGTCCCCGCAAAAATATCTACATCAGCAGGGTCAGTACTTTTGCTACAAGAGGCAAACAATAAAACGGCTAACAGCAGTAGGCTAACAACTTTAAGCATTGACTTCATAATATCAGTTTTGGTTAACCGACATTTTGCAATTGGTATACCAAAGTTCCTAACAAAACACCTAAACGATTGTTTTTCAGAGCACTTACACACCTCCCTAAAACATCCACCCATGTGTAACGACGGGTTAACACATACACAGATTGGGGCGTTGACCCTCCACACCCAGCCCCGCAAACAGGCTTCAGCAGCCAATTACAGACAACACAGCTTTTTAAATATTATAACGTCGATCTATACATGATTTATTTTTCTGTGGTTACGTCCGTTATATAAAGGGGAGATATATCAGGTTCCACCAGGGCCATCCTTGCGGCTGTGGAGAAAAGCAACGCTGCACTATAGTACCGTAGTGGCAGCTGTTTGTCCGTATAACGTGAACGCATAAACGTATTACAAACCGTTTCTATTGATTGATCTTCCTGCGCCTGTAAAAAGCAGTCTGCCAGCCAGATCCAGAAACAGGTAATCGTTTCATGATAACCGCCATGGTCCGTATTAGGTGTGCCTACCGCCTCGTTATAACGACGGATGTTTATCCTTGCTCTGTCCAATGCCGTTATTCTTCCATAAAGCACGTTGTATGCAATAGCCACAATAAGGTGCGCTTCATGCGTCCATGCTGACTTAGGCAGCGTACCCGTCTCAAACTGGTATAATAAATCCAGGATATCCTTTTCTGCTAGTGATGTATAAATCATGCAGAAATATACACAATTATCCCACTTCTGTAATGATTTATTCTACCTCATGTTGCTGGCAAACAAATGGCAGGCAATCGTACCACATGTTCGCACTAACTACACCGGCTATACGAAAACAATTGAAATACCGGCAGTATTTAATAAACTCTCGTACCTGTATGGGGCAATTGATGACTATTGCCAACAGGCATATTAATGCCAGAGAAGACACTCCTATCACCATCCGCTCTCAGCAACCTCATATAGGCCTGACAGGTAGTTTCCTGTCTCCTATTCTCTTAAGGCAGTCAATGATCAAGGAAAGATGCAAACACCAACACTGGCTTACTACTCCTTATAGTAGTCAATGTTTAACAAATGAGGGAGCCTTGCTGACTGCTGCCTTATAGCAGTCAATGCTTATCAATAAACGAAAAGCGCATGCCCGCAGACATCCTCTTGTTCACTGCTACCATATGGCAGTTAATGCTCATCAATAAGCAAAGAGGGCACGCCGCAGACAACTTATCTTGTTCACTGTTACCTTATGGCAGTTAATGCTTATCAATAACCAAAGAGGGCATGCCGCAGTAAATTTATCTTGTCTACTGTTACCTTATGGCAGTAGGTAGTTTGCAATAATCAGGGAGGGCATAATGCAGACAGCTTATCCTGCTCACTGTCAGGGGCCAATATAGGGAGCAGGTAACACAGGTGATACAGGCATCAAAAGCCGGCTAAGAAATTCTCCTAAAATATAAAGGGGCTTTCCTAAGAAAGCCCCTCCTGCTAATTCAATAATGTCTGGAGTTTATCACACCCATTCATTAACATGTTTTGCATTACCCATGCTAATTTCACGGGCGGAAATGGTGAAGGTGATAACCATCGGGTTTTTGTTTTCGTAGTCAAAAGACTCTTCAAACTTAACCAGGTAACCTTCTTTGAATTCCAACGTTTTCAGTTTGGAATCAGTGTCTCTTTTGTAGAAAGTGATGGTACCGTCTTTTCTTTCGAAATTGTTTACCATCCATTCAAAGAGCTCTGTTTTACCAGTTGACTCTACGGTCATTCTGATGCGTCCGCCGCGAGTGATCGCTGAAGGGCGGCCTGTTGCATCTGTTTCCTGGCTGAGGTCGTAGGAGACGTGTTGAACATTGTAGTTCTCTCCATTTACTGTAAAGACTGACTTGAAGGACATGTCGGGTTAATTTTTAAGGTTACAATAAAGAAAAATACCTATTAAAAAGGAAAAAGTATGAGCTTCAAATGTACGGTTATTTTTTCTTTATGTCAACTGTCCTAACCATTTTTTTTCAGCGTTAACAATAATTTTTTTCAAGAGAACAATCGCCTGTAACTAGTGCGTACGGCTATTGAGCAACATCATCTGGCGACAGTTATCAAGGTCCCTGCTTTTGCTTTCCAGCTTACTGGTAAGGTCCAGCACCTGTTCTTTCAGTCCTGCTATATTCTGTTGCGCATTCTGCAACTCACGCAGCTGTTGTTTGGTTTGCTGCAATGACAGGCATGCCTGCACGATGTTGTCATACAATGCATAATGTGTTACCACATCTTTTGGAATGGAATTACGCATTTCTGCGAGTGAACCAGCTATCACCTGGTCCATATAGTTAGCGTTCTGGTTAGGAAGATTGATGGAGTCCAGGTTATGTTTTACCTTATCCAGCTTTTGCAGAAACTCTGCCTGAAACGCCTGCTCCTGGCGGAAAGCAGTCAATTCCTTGCGAAGTGAGGCGTTCTCCCTGGATGGCACCTGGTAATTAAAAAAGATGGCCAGCACAAACAGTGCTACCGTGACCACAAAAAATAACAGGAACCATAGGAAGGACGTTGTTCTCTCCTGCTTGTTTAATACTTGCATACGAATCTGAGCTTTTAGGCTGTTATTGGTTTAGATAAGTTTAATATCATGGAAGTTGCCGGCCCCGGCTCTGGACGCAGCTTCCGGCGAAACCCATTCACTACCCGGTAAATGAAAACACCAAAAGCTGTCTGCCAAAAGCCTGCAACTACTATTATCAGTCCGTAAAGAACCAGCGTTTGGTTTTGTGTTTACGCAGGTATTCGGAATCTTCCGCAGACTCTTCTTTCACGAAGATATTGCTGTCTTGTTTGCGGCCGATATAATCCAGCCTGCTGAGGCTTTCAAAGAGTTTATTCACCGCCCGTACAAACGGGATCATGGGTTGCAGGCACTCCCGCACGTCCAGGTGTTTGTACCGGATATTGGCGCAATTCACCATCAGGTTTTCAAGTTCGCCCTGTCGCAGTTCACACCATTCAGACAGGTAATTGAGCAGTTCTTCCTTACCCGCGCCGGCCCGCTGGTCGATCGCATTTTTCATGGTACGTGCCAGTCCGGCTATTACTTCCAGCATCTGTGCCGGTGGCTGATTGAGCGCCAGCCAACGGAACTGCGTGATGCGTGTGCCCAGGAACTGTACCATTTTCTCCGTGATGTATAATACCACCAGTGCCAGGTCGTTGTTCTGGTTGCGGCCATAGATTTTCTGCACAATGTGCACGCCATACAATTCCATCTGACCCAGGAACTGGTCCAGTTCGTGATACAGGTCCACAAGGGCCGGATGCGCAACCACGATGCTGCATGGCGGGATATAATCATCGTCCATCTGCGGGCGTCCGTCTGCTACCGTTATCTTGGCCAGTACGGCCTGATAGCTGCCCAGCTGTCCCTGCGGCATTTGTGAGGCAGGCAATACGTACAGGCTGTATTCAGGCGTGGCATATGGCAGGCGTGGCGGCTCCTCTTCCAGCAACGGCTCACCGCTCGGCTGCCGGTTAAACGGATTTATCTGGATCAGCACATAATAGGTGCTCTCTGTATGTTCCGGCTCCCAGGTGTAAGTAGCTTCCGGGAAAGTGGTGGCATAACGCAACGAATGCACGGTATGCTCCGGTATCTCAATACGGGCGCCACCAGGAGTCACCGCCCTGCATTCTGTCAGCTTAATACGCCACAGGTGCTGATTGTCGGTCACAAACCAGCAACGCAGGGACTCTTTATGTTCTGCTTTGGGGGGCAACAGTCCATAGTTAATGGCATTCACTCCACAGGCAAGGGCGTCCCTGATCTGGTCCAGCAACGCATTTTCAGTGTCGATAAAATGCTGCTTCTTTATCTTCATCCCGTCCACCCAGTTCACGGGAAAATGTTTCAACGGCTCAGCCATAATAATACGTTTAGGATAACATAATTCTGTTGCAAATGATCACGCTGTTCTCTTTGATCCCATTCATAAACACGGCCTTATGAGGGTCCAGTGTTTTGGCAGCGCCAAACCACCTCGGCTTCAGGTGGAACACCCAGCCATAGGCTTGCCCGTTATCGTCCACAAAATCAATCGGCGTATTCGGGTAACGGTCGTTATAGTCATTGATGAAATGATAAAACAGGTCGCCAAGGTCCATTTTAATAGGCGTACGGGCCCTGAAATAGGTCCGGTTACGGTCACCATTGCCCTTCTCCATTTCCAGCCCTATAACGATCAGATCACGCATATCGTCGTCATTCACCTCCGGCACCTCTTTATACATCGGGTACTGCCACCACTTGTGCACCTTCACCGGGATGGCCATCATCCGCTCAAATGTCTTGTAAACAAAAGTGGGCAACACAAATGAAAACATACTGGTGAGCATGGGGTAATAAAGAAAGGCGTCTTTGTCCAGGAAACGGTTCACCAGTACAAATCCGACACCGCCAAACAACCAGATCGCAACAATAAAGGCCAGTTCAGACCCTAACGTGGTTTCATTGGCCCAAAAGCGGGTATACATAAAGTGACAGTGCAATATCCCCAGCCCGAGAAACCATACCTGGTAAAAAAGATACTGGTCCATCAGGTTCTTGTGGGTAAATAGGAAAGGGATGGAACTAATCACGGCAAATACCAGCGTCATACATGCTAAATACCACAGTGCCTTCTTTTTAAAAAGACTGAAATTTTTAATGTATCTGCTGAGCAAAGCCACTATGATTGATCCTACGGCCATAACGCCGGCCAACATCAAATAGAATTTAGCGGTGTATCTCATAGCTCTTCCGGTATGTCAGGTTTTTCTTTTTTTTGGGTTTTTAACATAACAGCGTTTTTTTACGCGTCAACAATGTTAACAAAAATAATTCCACATCAGCACAAAAAAGGTGTCTACAGGAAAAAATTATATCCCATAAGCCCGTCTTCCGCATGCTGATCGGAAAGGGGCTTCTTTTTGTCGGCCGGATCAGGCACCAGTACGGTGTTAATATCCATATCCGCCGGAAAAAGATACCCGTAGCAGGTTTCCAGCAAGCGGCCATAAGGCTGCCATGGCAGGTAGTCATATACCCGTTGGCGTTGCAGCGGACCGATGGTCACCGTAGCCCTGGGCATATCGGTATAAAACACCTGGCTCACCATACTGTCAACCCCCAGCCGCCATTCACCAAGCGGCACACCGCTCTCCGTTCGTACAGCCTGCGGCGTATGGTCCACGCTTACCTCTACTTCCTGCTCCAACACCAGCTGCAGACAAAGCCGGACCATCCGGTAATTGCCGGCTATACGGTGCATATATGGCAACAGCTTCACCAGCCTGTTGGCCGCAGCGCCAGGCAGCCCCTCAGGCAAATCCCAGAACTGGCTGAACAACATGTCGGCATCTTTACCAAACACATCAAACAACAAATGTTTCTCCCGCTGCTCCAGAAATACCCGCTGCAGAAAAAACTCATTCTCCAATGGCTGGAAAAAACGCCGCGCCTGCAACTCTTCCTGCTGCTGCCGCTTATAACGGGCCACCATGTCCACCGTTCCCCGCGTTTTACCGCGCTGCTCAGAGAATTCATGAAACAAACCCTCCGGCAAACGGTCATATATGCCATCCCGTGATAGCGACATCACCACATATGGTTGATATGGCTGACTGTCATCCAGTTTTACATGGAGAATATCTTTATTAAATGACCGGGTAAACACGTTCTTTAACTGTACCACCACTTCATCCCTGCGTACCTGATTATCCAGCAGCTCGCCCACTACCACTTCCGCCCTTACATCATAAGGAAACGCTGCAACATGTGTGATCACTTCTTCCAATACCACCGCTTTCTGGGCGTTATTTACCATGAGGTTATTATTTTAGGTTTTTCGGGCTCACCGTCGTTAGCATAACTATCTAATCTCAACTGTTCCTATGGTTATCCGGGCTAACTATCTGCCCCAAAAATAATATATTACATTTATATGTGACTCAAATTTTGAAAAAAGAAAAAACGCTGCGGCTACATAGGCAAGTTATCCAAAAAAACAGTAAAATTGTGATTCTGAAATTGTAAAACCTGAAAAACCAATGGCCCCCCGTAAACCCGAAAATGAACATAAGGTAAATTCGTTCAGACCCTTTGGGAAAATTGCCAGTCATGTTGACCCCATGGTACTGTGGACTTTCTTTGGCTTATTCCTGGTCAGCATCGTGCTGCTTGCATTCCAGCTGGATTCAAAGGAAGACTGCACCACCACTGATATTGTTCTCAGCAACAAACAACATACTTCCGGCAAAGCCTACACGGTAGGCGAAGTCATTACCTTCAATGCCGACAACAAGGACAAGAAAAGAAACAACTTCTCCTGGGAATTTGGTGACTCCTCCGCCCGGCAAACCGGCGCGCAGGTATATCACTCGTTCAACAAACCCGGCAGTTATATGGTGACGCTCATTTCCGGCAAATGCGCCTGGAACAAGGAAATTATCATCATCGCTGCACCAGCCGCCCCAACGGAAGCACATCCTGATATCTTCCCCGTGATAGACGGCCCGGGTGAAGTGTTTGCCGGCAGACCGGTAACCTTCTCCAACAAAACACCGGGTGCACACAGCTGGACATGGCGCCTCCTGCAGGACAACGCTGAGGCCCACTCCCAGTCGGCCGTTACCTACACGTTCTCCTCGCCCGGCGAAAGGACCTTGTCCCTCATCGTCAATGGCGACACGGCCCATATGGTGATGAAACGTATCACCGTTTTCCCGGCCAGGCCGCAGGCTGTAGACCCGACCCCCGATCCGGGATTCACCCCGCCACCGCCACCGCCGCCGCCCGTTGAGCCTGAAAAACCCAAAGGCCCCACCGCGCCAGCCGTGGCAGACGACGAATTCCTGTTCATGCTCACCCAGGTGACCACCAAACAGAAAAGCGCCGGCGACTTCTCCAAGTACCTGTGCGATAACCTGTCTGCACGCGTACTGCTCAATGACAAGGAAACAGATAATTTCGCCCACTTCTGCTCACGCATATACGGCAAAAAGAAATTCAAAATAGAAAAAGTGAACCTGATCAAAGACGCCAACGGATGCGTGAAAGAAATCAGGATCATGTATGACAGGAAAAAACTATTGGGTATTTTTTAAGCAATTCCCATGAAAGGAAAGTATTATAAGCTACCCATGGACTTCTCCCAGCTGCTGCAAAAGAAAGATGTGCCCGCTGTCAACCTGGAAGAATCCGTAGCACAACATATTCACCTGCTGATCACCACTGTACTGGGGGAAAACAAAGACGACCCCCAGTACGGCTGTCAGTGGTGGGACAGCGATTTTGATATCAAAGCCTCCAACAACGAAGTAAAGGAACAGATCGAAAATGCGGTTAAAACAGCCGTATCACGATATGAAAAAAGACTGGCACAAATCCGGGTGGTAGCGGCCGTCAACCAGGAAGAACTGTTGATGACACCCGCCCGCAAAATGAAAAAGAAGATACGGGTCACCGTTAGCGGCACACTGGCAAAAAACAACAACCCCTTCCAGTACACCAGCTATTTCTATATCAGCCCGCTGTCGTATGATTAACAACTGTCCAGGAATTTTAGCGCCTTTGCGCGAAACCATCTGATACATGAAAGAAAAAAAAGAAAGGATAAAAGACCGTATGCTGAAAACCGCTGCCCGCCTGTGGGGATACCCCGACGCGGAAGTGGAAACCTCTTTTGACCCCATAGTACAACTCCTGCTGGAAGCCTGTGCCAGCGAACTGGAAAAAATATCAGGCGAAGTGGACGTCTCGCACGCCCGCCTGGTGGAAAGACTGGCCCAGATCATGATGCCGGAGCCCATCACCAGCAGCCAGCCTGCTTTCGGTATCCTCCATGCCATGTCTACCGAAACCATCGCTGACGTCCAGGCCGATCATCAATTCTATCATCATACAAAAGCCGGGCACAACAGCCAGGACCTGTTCTTTTCCCCGGTCACCACACATCGCCTCTTCAAAGGCCATGTGCAATACCTGGGCATCGGCAGTAAACTATATGAAACGCGCGATAACTGGTTCAAGGAACAAATACTGCAAGGCCATACCCTCCCCGATGCGGCCCCCAACCACCTGTGGCTGGGCCTCTCCCTCGAGGACGCCAGCCTCAGCTACGAAGGCATGTCCTTCTTCTTTGACCTGCGCAATATCCACCAGCAGGAAATGTTCTACCACTACCTGCCACTGGCCCGTTTCTTTATCAACGATACAGAAGTGACCGTAAAAGCCGGCTACCATCAGAGCCGCCCTGTTGACGAAGAAGAAATTGAAAGAATGGTGGAAGTGGCGGTGGACACCAACGCCCGCTACAGCCAGCATATACTGCAACGCTTCCGTAAACACTTCCTCACGATTACGGACACACGTACCCACAAGGCAGGCGCTTCACCGCTGCCGGCCATACTGGTCAGCACCTTCGGACAGGAAGCCGAGAAACTGCAGAAAGAAATACAATGGGTCCGCATCGAATTCCCCGAAGCGCTTCACCACACCCTGCTGGAGGATTTATACTGCAGCATCAACTGCTTCCCCGTTATCAACAAAAAGAACAACGAACAGTCCCTGAAACTGAACCGTTATCTCAATATCATCCCCCTCCAGACACCGGACATCTTCTTCGATATCAAAAGGGTATACGACCTGGAAGGCACCGATTATTATGTACGTAACTTCGCCACTGCGGGACAGATGCAGGAAGGGGAACTGGTAGTCCGCAGCAGCGGCATCGGCCGCTTTGACACCCGCGAGGCCAAAGAAGTGATCGCCTATCTCATGGAAGTGATACGGGATGAAAGCTCGCTGTTTGAAGAAGTGAAAAACGACTACGTCACCAACCGCATGCGGGAACTGCATCAGCTGATCGCTTCACTGGAAGAGCAACTGCAACCCGGTTCAAATAAAGGGAATATTCCGTACGTGATGGTGAAGCCCAAAGAAAATGCGGCTTATATCTTCATCGAGTTCTATTCCACCAACGGTACTGCTGCCAACAACATCCGCATGGGCAGCAAATTGCTGGAATATGGCAGCATACAAACCAAACCAGGCAGCATTACGCTGCTGACCAATACGCAAGGCGGTAAAGACAGGTTGAACATCGATGAGAAAATCAACCTCTATCGCGCTCACCTGCTGTCACATAACAGGGTTGTAACGCCGGAAGATATCAAGGCGCTGTGCCGTACCATTTTCGGCAAAGAGCTGAAAGCAACTACGGTGGGCAAAGGCGTGAGCCTTCAGCCTGGCGGCAATGCGGGGTATGTAAGGACTATGGACATCAAGCTGCAACTGCTACAGCCCATTGCCAAATATCCGTCCGCCAATCTGCATTATTTAAAAGAGGAACTGCTGCTCCAGCTGGAAGAAAAATCCGCCAATACATTCCCGTTCCGTGTATTCATCAATGATGTACTGATGTGAGCATCTGTACTCAGTAACCTTACCTCGCCGCCGGTCTTTAACAGATCGAGCGGCACTCCTTTTTTACCGTCTGTGGCGCAGAGCACTACGGTATTACCAAAGCCGAGGTCTACATATACCCGGTTGCTCACAATCCACCCTTTGCCGGACAAACTGGCGTTACGTCCTACGTACACGCCATTGGCCTGCATATTGTCGAGCATATGAATGCTGACCAGCTCTCCGTCCCGGAAAGCGGCATTTGTTTGTAAACGGGCCGTATATACTGTGGTGGATTGTTTGGGCAATGCTTTTCTCCCTACGTTGATACGGATAGTATTAAAGTCCTGGATATTGCCGGGAGGCGGTGTTTGCGGATTGGCAAATACAGAGCCTTTGCTGTCTCTTTTGGCAAAGACGTTATAGCCAAAGCCAGGCAGATACAGCTCGGGACTTTCAAACAGCTGTTTGATGGCGATGATTTTGTAGATATACTGGGCCGTTTCGTTATTCAGCATCAGCTGGTAATAATCACGGCTACCCTGCCGGCGGATATTTTTGGAGATATTGCCAGCCCCGCAGTTATAGGCAGCTGCGGCCAGTGTCCAGGACTGCAGCTGATCGTGCAACATGCGTATCAGCCGGCAGGCGGCATGCGTGGCCTTGATCAGATGGTTACGCTCATCATAGCTGCCGGCTACGGTCAGCCCCAGTTCTGCTGCGGTACCCGGCATGATCTGCCATACGCCCTGTGCCCCTACGGGAGAGGTGGCGTTGGTAAGGCCGCTCTCCACAATAGGCAGATATTTAAAATCCAGCGGTACCTGGTACTGTTGCAGGATAGGTTCTATCACCGGAAAATACATTTCCGCTTTGGAACGAAGTGCCGGCAAATATCCCTGATAACGGAGATTTCTTTTAATGACGTCCATGAGCCGGAACGATACAAAGTCCCGCTCCATAGGCACTACTTCGCCACAGAAGTCAACCTGCTGCGCCATCGCCGGAACAGTGAGGAGGCAGACGAACAACCCTATAAGGCACCAGTGTCTCATGGCACGTTTTCCTATTTTGTCAACATATACTTGGGCAATGTGCTGGCAGGCACATACAGCACCAGTTGCGGCTTGTTGTCGGCAGGCTCCAGCACGATGATGATCTCATCTTCCTTTTTGAAAGTCCTGGAAGGCACTACAAATACTTCCTGCGCTTCGCCGTGGGCTTCAATGGCAGCCGGGCCTTTCTTGTACAGCAAAGGCATGGTATGCAGCACCGCGGTGTCCTTTTTCTCTTTGTGTATCAGCGTAGCTTTCACAAACTCGTAAGGTTCCTTGTTTTTGTTGCGGATGTGGAAGCAGAAGTAGTTCAGTGAACTAAGTGTCATCGCTTTGGCGTAACCGAGGCTCACGCCGTCTATTTTCACTTCATAGTTGTGATTTACTTTACTGTCTTTTTTGAAGTCTTCCGCCAGATCGCTGACAGTAACAGTATCCACGCTGATCAGTGGAGCGCTGTCATCTTCCACAGGCAGCTGAAGGGTATTGGGATTTTTATTACCGGAATCCTTGTCACCATGCCTGGGCTCAGGAGTGCCGCCAGCCATGACGGTTTCCTTACCGCCTCCGGGTTTCTTCGACAACACATACTTCAGTTTGGCCAGATCTGCATTCTCACGGTAGGTGAGGATCATGTAGTGAATATTGTCGCCTTCACGGACAATCAGATTGGTAGGCTTGGGAGATGCTGTGACCGCTCTTACCACCGCCATGTTGCCGTCTACGATCCGGTAATCATAATCGGTGTTTTTTCCATCACCGATCTGGAACGTGGTGATAGGGGAACCACTGGTAATAAGGGTAGAAGCGCCTCTTTTTGTCAGCACAGTGTCGGTCCTTCCGACTTGCTGCGCCATCGCTGTGGGGGCCGTTCCAATTAACAAACAAAATAAAATACTGCGCACCGCTTTCATTGTATTTACACTTAACAGTTGAGTTGGCTCTCAGGTTGTTTTATCTACCTGAAAAACAACCGTAATAAAAATTATGTCGTGCCGCAATGATCAACGTTGTACAGGGCCTTGCCGGTTGTTCAACGATGATCACTGCCAGCATGTAATTGATCTGACTACCTGTTTATTTATCCTGCTCATATTTGGTATCCCACTCAGCTGCATCATCTCCTTTCTGGCCTTCCATTTTAATCAGGAAGTTTTTGGCAGGGAAATAAGGCTTCAGGTGAATATCCAGGTGGATACGGTCTTTCTGGATCGGGTCCTGTTCAAAACGGCGTATGTTGAAATCTTCGATCAGTTTATCCGGACCGGTAATACCATCGAGGAAGCGGATGATCTGCTTCATGAGGTCTTTACGGGTATTGGCGTTGAAGTTTTCAAAAGCACGGCGGTTCAGGAAGTCCATCAGCACTTTGGTCACAAAGTCGAACACACGTACTACGGAGTAAGTCTGCAGGCCAAGGTTATCACCATTGAACAGTGTTTTGGCACTGAAGGCCATTACTTTGCCATATTCCTTCACCATGGGCACGAGGCCCATTTTTTCGAGGCTGGCGATTTCGCTTTTCTTCAGTTCGAAGCGTACACCGTCTACTTCGTTCATGCCGCCGAATTTTTTACCGGCTGTAACCTGGGACATGAGGGTTTTGTAGATTTTACCTGCCAATGCACCGGAAGGCGGCACATAGAGGTTATCGTCCTCTCCTACTTCATCGAATTTGCCACGGCCAACAAGCCAGTTACAGGACATGATCACATTGGAGCGATGTATTTCGCCACCGGTGAGGTTCGCCAGTTCAAACATTTCCATCACGTCGTCCGGAGCGTCGAGGTGAGCGAAGTCTGTCACCAGCATGGCTTTGTTTTCATGTGCTATTTTAGCCCATTTTTCCAGCACCTTGTTGGAACCGAGATAACCCGGAATAACCAGCAGGCTGTAGTTATCGCGCAGATCGAGGCGGTCGTAGTTGGCCACCAGTTCCTCACGGACAGCGTCAATAAAGCGGGTGTTATCGAGGTCTTTCAGTTGTTCGAGTTCCACATTCATGAAAGAGATGTTCTTCACTTTGTCGGACTCGGTATTTTTGAAGAACAGGGCCACATTGCGGTAGGACTGTTCCAGTTCGCGGGTGCCTTCCACGGCTTCAGCGAGGTTTTTGTTCAGCACCTGTTCAGCTTCGGCGGCGTGTTCGTTACAGAAGTCCACCATGTCCGGCAGTTCTGTAGCTTCGGAGAGCACTTTTTCCCAGAGGGACAGTGTTTTCCTGAGTTTATCTCTTTCCGATTTTTTTCCTGCTTCCGTGAGGAAAATATTACGGCGTGCTTTGCGGTCCGGGTTAAGGTTTTGAGCGCCTTCCACCGCAGCTTCGATGAGATCGAAGCCGCCGTATTTGACCAGGCTCTCAATATTTTGGGCGAGGTTAACTTCTGGTTTGGCTGACGGTTGTTGTCCCGCATTTTGCAGGTCCTGCAGCTCCTCGTTTTTCTGTAATTCTGCCATAAGAAATGATATTATGTTCCGGGATAGGGGAACCGTTTAATTATTTTGTGTTCAGGTCTTTCAGCATGCCGCGTATAGCGTTCAGCATGGCCTGTCTGGCTTCCGGATCAGCGAGCGCCTGTTTAAGGATCTTGTTGGTCTTCAGGTTTTTCATGATTTTCAGGTATTGCTCCTTCTCTGTGGCGAGGTCGTTGAGGAAAGCGCTTTGTTCGGTAATACCTTTCACGCCAAAATCGCCGAGGTGATGGAACTGCAGTTTTTCCGGCACCGGACGGCCTTCCGCATCATGGAAGCTCACGTTGAGGCTGGGCTTGAAGTGTTCAAAAACGGCTTCCACGGAAGTAAGCCCTTCCACGATTTCAGGCTTTACAGGTGCTTGCTGCGTGAGTTTTTCAGCAAACAATGTACGGTTATGTGATATTTCCACAATGGCTTCATTGGCGTCCAGTTTGACTTCTGTGCCACCAATTCCGTAGTTGTCATTCATAACAAAACATTTTGAGATTTTCCAAATTAGTAAAAGGCCGGGGGATATGTTCCCTGTCCCTTTTTATTGTTTGAGGTTTTTTACTTGTTGATAGACCAGTCCAGTTTATCTTCTTTCAGGTCGAGCGTTACGGACATCTCCTTGCTAAGGCTGCCATCTATGATCATGCGTGACAATGGTTTGCGGAGCTGGCCACGGATCACTTCCCGGAGCGGGCGCGCGCCATAACGGGGCGAATAGCCCATCATGGCGAGGTGTTGCCGGGCTGCCGGTGTAACCGTCAGCGTGATCTGCTGCTGTTCCAGCAGGTGCAACAGGTGTTGCAGATGGATATCGAATATCTTCTCCACATTTTCCTGCCGGATAGGACCGAAGGGAACGATCTCCGTCAGCCTTCCGAGAAATTCCGGCCGGAAGTGGCGGGTCATCAGTTCCATCAGCTGCTGTGACGGTGGTATCACCCCCTCCTCAAAGGAAGCGGCGATGGCGTCGCTACCGATATTGGAGGTAAAGAGCACCAGCGCATTGGAGAAGTCTCCTGTTTTCCCCAGTCTGTCGTGTAATTTGCCCTCGTCCATGATCTGTAAAAAGATATCAAATACAGACGGGTGGGCTTTTTCTATCTCGTCGAATAATACTACTGCGTAGGGTTGTTGCCGTATTTTGTTGACCAGCAGGCCGCCTTCTTCATATCCTACATATCCCGGAGGCGCACCATACAGAAGAGCTGCAGCATGTTCTTCCTTAAACTCGGACATATCGAAGCGGATCATGCAGCGTTCGTCCTGGAACAAGAAGTCTGCCAGAGATTTCGCCAGCTCCGTTTTACCGGTACCGGTAGGTCCCAGGAGGAAGAAAGAGCCAATTGGCTGCCCCGGTCTGCTGAGGCCGGACCGTGACTCCAGGATGGCGTCGGATACGGCTTTCAGGGCATGGTCCTGTCCTACTACCCTTTTACGCAGGTGCAGGTCCATGGCCACCAGGCGTTCTCTTTCCTGTGACTGGATTTTGCCCAGCGGCACGCCTGTCATGCCGGCTATCATGGTGGCCAGGTCAACAGGCGTTACGGTCTTATGTTGCACGGACACCACGCCGGCCAGCTGGTCCAGCAGTTGTTGCAGGTTGTCCAGCAGTACGGTGGTATCTGTTATTTTGGTCAGTTCAGTTTCTACCTGCAATTTACCGGTCAGCAGTGCGCCCAGTCTGTCAGTCAGTTGCCTGTAAAACCAATGCAGGTCTTCACTTTGTAAGTCTTCCTTACCACGCAGCGTTTCCAGTTCTTCCCGCAGGGACACGAGCAGTGGCGCGCCGGTGTCCTGCATGGTGCGGATAGCGGCCATGGTACGGTCCATCAGGTTGATGGCGCTGTCCGGCAGGCAACGTTCCTTCAGGTAGCGCCGGGAGAGGCGGATAGCCTCACGGGTGGCGTCCTGGGGGACCTGTAGCTGGTAAAAGCTTTCATATACCGGCACTACGGCGCTCATCATGCGGACAGCCTGTGTTTCGTCGGGCTCGCCGAGCGTGATGGTCTCAAAACGATGCCGCAGGATGGCGTCCGGCTCAATGAGTTTGCGGAAACCTTCCGGCGTGGTGGTACCGATGAGGATGATCTCTCCTTTTCCAAGTGCGGCTTTGATGACGTTGGCCATGCCGCCACCGGACTGTTTATCGAGAAGGGTATGCAGATTGTCAATAAAGAGTATATGCCTGCCCGTTTGTTTGAGCTGTTGGATGATCTGAAGCAATCTGTCTTCCAGCTCATTTTTATACGCAGCGCCGGCGATGAAGGCGCCATAGTCGAGGGCGTAAATATCAGATTGCTGTAACTGCAGCGGTACCTGCTTTTGTGCAATTGCGCGTGCCAGTCCTTCCACCAGTGCTGTTTTGCCTACGCCGCCTTCACCGATCACCAGCACGCTGGCGCGGTCTTTACGGGTAAGCACCTCCGACAGCGCGCGTATGTCGCCGTCTCTGCCGATGACCGGGTGATAAGTCTGCAACAGTTGCGGGTCTGTCATCCGGTACACATATTTCAGCGATGCCGGTTTGATGGCCGCTGTGGCGGTTTTGCCGTTAGCCGTGTTTTCCGGTCTGCTGCGGCCCTGTTCGCTGGCGGCAATGAGCTGGTCACGGGTAAAGGGGAACGATTTTAACTGCTCGTACGAAAAGCCCACCCCGGGGGTACATAACGCAATCAGCAGGCTCCAGGCATCCGTTTCCGGTTTATCTGCCTCCTGGGCTATACTGATGGCCTCCTGCAATACAGTGGCAGCGGCATCGTCGGGTTCAGCTTCGTCTACGGTGCGGGACGTACGGGGCAGCTCGTCCAGCCTTACTTCGGCCCATTCTTCCAGGTAGTATACGTCTATATTTATCTGATGCAGCAGGGGAGCCAGTCCCACCTCCTTATGCAGGGCGGCACGGAGCAGGTGAGCAGGGGAATACTGCACATGATGGTGATCTTTTGCAATTGCCTGGGCAATCCTGAGAGCAGATTGCAGTTCAACGCTGAATATGGTCAATGTTGAAAGGGTCATTTGGATGATTCAAGGTTTTTCTAATCAGTTAACAGTTACAACAACGCAGCTGCTTAACAAAAGCAGTTGGGTAAAGATACTGCGAAAACATTTACATAAAATTGAATCTGCAAGAAATTCTTACCGGAGGCTAACATTAGTTTTTTCCTAAATATTTACTATGGGGGCAACTTTTATCCGTATACGATTTTGAAGTCTTTAGAAATGCAATACCAGTATACATTACAAACAATCTACTGCTATTTTATCTCATTAAAATCAAAAAATATTTTAAACATAAAATTAATACATAAATTTTTTACTTGACAAAAAAATCATTAAAAATCGAAAGGATGTCTACCTATTAAATAGGACAGGGTAATATTCATGATCGAAAATAAATCACTGCTTCACACCATTTATCCACGAGAATAATTACTTTCGTATCAACCTTTATTGAAAGAGAAAAAACCTGAAACATCCATGAACAAGAGACCCGTGAGAACGACCTTTTGCCCGGAAACATGTGTCACCATTAGCTTTCATAACATTTCATTCACCCGTTCCAACAAGAGTACCACAACGACCATATAAATTTCGTATATCACCTGTTATAACTGCGCCTATCTGCGTATAGTCACAGGACAACGGGATTGTTAACACTAAAAAATTGCTTTTTTTATGTCTTTTAAGGCAGAACTGATTATAGCTGGAAAGTCAGCCAATGTGCTGGAATGTAACTATGGTTTCTCCCAGGGTACCGACGCCATCGGTAAACCCAGCACCATGCCCCGCGGCGGTACCATCTCCCTGGTATTGGAATCGGCCCGCGACACCGACCTGGTGCAGTGGATGATCTCCCCGGAGGAAAAACGTGACGGCACCATCATTTTTAAACGCCGCGATCATGACTCCAGCCTCCGCACGGTGGAATTTACCGAAGGCATCTGCGTACAGTTCCACGAAAGTTATCATCACTCCGGCAACAGCCCCATGATCACCCATATCGTGATCTCTGCCCGGGAACTTAAAATCGGCAACGTTGCCTATAAAAGAAAATGGGAGGACTAAGCCATGGAGCATATCCCCGAAAATATCAAAGTGGTGGCCCGCTTTATCCTGCTGTCACTACAACGTACCCTGGCGGATATCCACATGAGCGAACACCTGGAAGAACGTGACCACCAGAAATGGTACAACGAAAGCTTCCTGGAAAATGTCAATACCGACATCTCGTTTAGCCAGGCAGAGCAGCAGCACCTCAACCAGGGACTGACAGCCATGACCTATCATCTGCCGGTGGTATTATATAACGCAGGGCTCACCAAAACACTCATACCGGCCTCCCGCATCTACTGCCAGTTGCAAAACAACCTGCTGGGCGTATATGTGCAGGAAGTAGGCACTTTTATACTCGACATACAGTATGGCAGAATGGTCACCTTTATGTGGCCGACAGTCGCCTCAGATAAAACAACGGCAGCCCCTGCAACGGACAGCCTTTCCCGTTACCGGCTTCATACAAACGCTGACATGGACGGGCGCATCAGCCGCGACGCAGGGTTCCTGAAAGACAAGGCAAAAGACGCCATACAAGACAAAATAAAAGCTTTCGCCAAAGCACCTGCCGGCGTTAACCTCATGAAATTCAGATCACAGATCAAACATTTCGGCGGCGTGCATGATGTATACAAAGGCCTCTTCAAAGAAAGAGACCTGGTAAAAGGCGTACTGGCAGGAAATCCCGGCGAAATCATGGCCGACCTGAGCACCAAAAAAGCAGGGGAAGGCAACTTCCCGGGCATCGACTATGTGCCCGGCGCCACCCAGCTGCTGGACATCATGGCCAATGATAAATTTAAAGATGCCGACCTGGAAAACATCAACATGGCGCAGAAGGCCCCGGCCGACCAGGGTGGCGGATACGGCCCCCTCACCAGAATGATGGACGCCTATAACAGGCACTGGGGCACGGAGTTCGTAGGCCTCTATCTCATGGAAGACGCCTATCAGCAGGCACTGCACAATAAAACCATTCCGGGCTCACTGACCCGCCATTATACCAGCCACTTTGACCTTAACCCCAGGGACGCTTCCGGGCATCTTTATAAATATTTTATCTACATGCATGTAGAAGATGTCAAAGGCGGCGATATCGATTTTCAAAAAATAGGCGTGATGAAGGTCAACCCAAAAGACTGACCACACACTCATTCATTGACAAAAATTTTTAAACCTGAATACTATGGGCGACGATAAATTTCTGAATAAGTCAACAATAGGCATTGAAGGCTATGCCGGACCGGTAGAGTTTAAAAATGTGACACTGGAACAGGCTGTCGGCAGCCACCATTATTTCAGCTTTCTGTGGCGCCCCGGCAGCCTGAGCAGCAATCTCTCCTATCAGCAGGGAATCATTGAAAAATATATCGGTAAAGGCATCTCCATCAACTTCGACGATTTCCGTTTCAAAGGCCTCATCACCAGCATGGCCGTGATAGAGGAAGATGGCGCCGCCATCGGTTTTCAGGTGTCAGGTGTAAGCCCCACCATCCTGCTGGACGATGTCCCGCAAAGCACGTCCTTCTACCAGAAATCCCTGCAACAGGTGATGCAGGGCGCCCTGCAGGACGCCGGCTCCGGCCTGTTGAAAACACAGGTGGTACCGGCCCATAAAGGCACCCTCCCCTATTGCGTACAATATAACGAGACTGACTTCGACTTCCTCGCACGCATATCCGCCCGCTACGGCGAATGGATGTACTACGACGGCAGCGCCCTCGTGATCGGCGACACCCAGAAAGGCGAAGTGAAACTCACCAAAAATGTTACGCTGCACCAGCTGAAAACCGTGGCCGCCGTGACACCGCAACGGATCAACTATGTATCGTACGATATGATGAAAGCCTCTCCGCTGAGCGAAAAATCGCAAAAAGCGGAAGCCGGCTCCCACCCGCTGATGCACCTGTCTTCTGCTGCATCAGACGACCTGTACAGCTCTTCCTCCCAGAAACAAACGTTTGTGCATCACGGTTATACACAGGATGAACTGAAACAGGTAAAGGAAGTGCAGAACAAAGTCAACGCCGCCGCATTTGTCCGCGTCAGCGGTATCAGCGAACTGCCGGTAATGCCCGGCCAGCAAATCAGCATCGCCAGCGACTCCGGACAAAGCGCCTACACGGTCATCTCCGCAACACACTACGCCAGCACCCCCGGCAACTATCACTGCTCCTTTACGGCCATTCCCGCCGATGTGAAGGTGCCCCCCTACAGCAATCCCCACCTGGTGCCTAAAGCAGATATGCAGAGCGCCATCGTAAAGGACAACAACGACCCGGAAAAACTGGGCCGCGTAAGGGTGCAGTTCTTCTGGCAGCAACAAAATGACATGAGCCCCTGGATACGCCAGGCTTCACCTGCCGCCGGCGGTGGCACCGGCTTTCATTTTGTACCGGAAGTAGGGGAAGAAGTCGTGATCGGCTTTGAAGGCGGCAACGCGGAAATGCCTTTCGTACTGGGCAGTAAGTTCAACGGCAAATCCAAAAGCGGTTACGGCGACGCGCAAAACAATATGAAAGCCATCAAAACACGCAGTGGCAACCTGATACAGCTGGATGATAATTCCGGCAGCGTGACCGTGACCGACAAAAACGGTAGTACCATGATCATGGACGGATCAGGCAATATTACCGTAAAATCACAAACACTGGTCACCGTAAAAACCGAAGATAAAATCGTGGTAGACGCTCCCAACCAGATAGAATTCCTTTCTAAGGAAATTCATCTGAAAGGCACCAAAAAAGTGATCATTGGAGAAGGAGCAGCTCAAATCACAGTGGACAACGAATCCAATAAAATCACCAGCGGGGCCGATAAAATAACGGCGACCGCCGATACGTTGCATGAGCTGAAAAGCCTTGCCAATATGAAAATGAGCGCTCTCCATCACGAAACAGAAGGCAATACGCAGGTATCAATCAAAGGCACCTCCATTAAAGTAGACGGAGGCACCACAACAGACATTAAAGGAGGCATGGTAAACCTGAACTGCTAATGAACGAACACAATCCGATAGCACTGGAGATTAATAAAATTCAGGCACACTGGCGCAAGGCTGTCAGCGGTAATGATCCGCTGCGCCTGGTACGCCTCATGATATTGCCCGAAGAAGCAAGGCTCTATGAAGGTTTTTTTAAACTGGAGTCCTCTCCTCACGGCCAACTGGAAGAAATATTTGTCACACACCTGACACCATTTGAAGGGGAAGACACCTTCAGCGCGGCCATCATCCGGGACTGGCTGGCTACCTACGACAACAGCGCTACGCTGTTACAGGAAATGGAAGCCAAAAACAGTAAGCTGATGTGGGACCCAGCACCCTTCAGACAGTTGCCCGCCGCTGTTCCACAGGACAAGCAGCTGCTGCAACTGTTACAGTCTTTCCGCGAGGCATTGCCCCATCAACCAGCCACACTGGTGCTGGCGCTGCTGCCATGGCAGGTAAGCGATACCCGCAGTTTCGCCGGCTGGCTTACGCGGCTGCTCAAGCTGGGCATTCCGGCAGGCGTGCGCATCACAGTGGTGGACCATGTGGGAAAAGATTACCTGCTGATCAATGACCGCCCGTTTCCCGGACAGATCATATCGTTTCATGTCCCCCTGCAACTGGCAGACGCGATACAACGCCTCGCTACTTCCGGCAATCCCAATGATCCGGAAATAGCCTATCGCAAATGCCTGTTTGAAATGGGCAATGCCGCCAAAGACAAAGACATCAAACGGCTGCATTACTGGGGCGAACGTATGCTGGAAGTGACGCAACGGAGCGGCAACAAAGGACTTTTTGCTACGGCGCACCTCACCTACGCCGGCATGTTGTTCAACTTCAAACGTGACCCGCAATTACCGCTGCTGCTGGAAAAAGCCACCCGTATTGCCAAACAGGGCATACAGATGGGCGACAACGCCTGCATCTCCCTGCTGATCCAGGCATACGGCTACCAGGGCGCCTACGCCCAGGTACGGCGCAACTATGGCCCGGCCATTGAATGGTTCCTGCAACAGGCGGCATTGGCAGAACAGCACCAATACCTGTCCCAGGCGGTAATGTCCTGGTACCAGGCGGTGGAACTGAGCCGCCGGAAAGACAGCAGCCGTTACCGCACGCTGCTGGAACAGGCCTACAAATGTGGTATCCCCATGACGGACGATGAAATTTCTTCTTCCGTTTACAGCTTCCTCGCGGCAGATTATTACGATTACGCCTATACGAATAAACAAACGGCGCTTATCAAAGAAATAGATGAACGAATGAGCCGTGTTTTTGGCAGGGAATGGAAAGTGGAAGTGGACAAACTGAAGAAATCGAAAATGAAGTCACTGATGCAACCACAGCTGAGCGAAGAAGAAGAGGAAGAAGCCGAAGAAACAGCCAACGCTCCCGCAGAAAAATGATAAGCCTTCAGGAACGGGAGAAAGCCACAGATGTCCAGATACTGCCATTCTGCCGCAGGTCGTCCAGGATCTCCAGCAGACCGGTAAAGTCCATGTAAAAATTAGTGAGCGTCCGCCTGTCTGTCAGTGAATCCTGCAGCCCGGCTTCAAAATAATCTTCCCCATGGCTGATACCGATATAGATACGGTTGTTGTAAAATGAGATGAACAACGGCGCCTGTGAACGTTCCTGCAAACGGGCGATCTTTTCCAGCAAAGGCAATGTCAGCAGCTGTTGCGCTTCATCTGCATCTTTGGCATATGCCATGAAGACTTTATTAAAAGCCGCATCGGCCGTTGTTACTTTTTTCCCCAGGTTCCAGGTTTCAATATAATCGGTGTCCGTCTGCCCAGCTGATGTAAGGTTCTCCATCATCGTAACACGCGGTACGATGTACACCGGTGTATTAAAATAACGCGGGAACTGCGCCACAAAATAAGTGCCTTCAAAGACCACGTCAGGGCCTAGTCCACGGAGCGTAACAACAGGCATGTGCGTAACCTTCAGGTCACACCACTGAAAATTCAGGTCGCCCGTTTTACCAAAAACCTGGTCATTGCCTGTAATATTATACTCCTTGCGCGCAAACAGGCCACTTTCAATGAACTCCTCATAGCTGGCATGGTTCAGGGGTTGATAGGTAAAAGCCGGGTCCATAAAACGGACGATTGGTTGTATCACCTTGTTTTTAAAATCCTGTTTATAATCCACCATTTCCTGCATGCCTTTTTGTTTGGCCATATAACGGCGGAACGCAAAGCTCAGTCCCAGCGTGAGAATCACCCCTGCGCCCAAAACCAGGAAGGCAGATAAGCTGTTGGTGCCGCTGCTTTCCTGCCGGGGGATGACCACCCACATCAGGAAGATAAAAAAGATAATCACCGGCACTATGCCCAGGACACGCATGCGACGTACCCATGCCTGTCCGGCTTTGCGCTGCTGCTCCAGTTGCTGTAGCTGCGCGTCCAGTTGTTGGTCTACAAACGTATTAAATTCGGCTAATGTCTTCATACAGTTATAACAGCCTTGCGGCATGGTTGTTTAATTGGCGGACCAGTTGGCGGAGGGGTTGTTGCCGGCAATGGTGCTGGTCCCGGCCATACTCACAAAAGCCCTGAAAGGTTGTACATTTTCTTCGGAAAGCGGCAGTTTATAAGCCTTTCTGCCAGGACCTACCACGACCTGTGCGTATTCCATAGGGAACAGCCGTATGCGGATAAGGCGCAATGGCAGAATGAGTTTATAGTCCGTATAAGTGTTCAGGTTGCTGACAGCTTCTCCTTTCCGCAGGCATTCTACGAACTCGTCAATTTTTTGCCGGCGTTTGTTGGCCTGCATCAGCATGATAGCATATGGAATCACCGGCCCCACAGCGATGCAGCAGAAAATCAGTATCAGTAAGGGTGGTATTTCCGCACTGCTTTTGAGAACGGAAGTAAGGACCACTGCCAATAACAGCAATGCCAGTATCTCCGCGGTGATCAGCGCCTGAAATATCTGCTTCTTATCTTTCTCGTGGATGGCCGTCAACGTTGCCTTCAGGTCCTGTAGACTTTTCATATGGTAGCTAGTTTTTCAATATCAGGAAATCCGGGGATGGGTCAACCTTTTCAGTGACGAAGTAAAGTAAAAAGCATGACATCACAAAATAGATCCTTATTCTTTCCTGACTACCGGCGGGAAGGCAAAGTCCTTCCAGGCAGCTTCCGCTTCTGCCGGCGTGATGTCGCCATCATACACCATTACGCGATAGGTTAACGTATATTCATTTCCGTTAGTTAGCGTCCAGGATTTCATTTTAGTGGGAGAATAGTTGAGCATCAGTTCACCGCCTTCCATATTTTCAGGCCATACGCGGAGTGGTTCCGGGGAGTCATAGTTGGCCGGTGCGTTCATGATCAACAGTCCGGCTTTGCCTTGTGGCGTGGTGCCGGTAATTTTGACCCATCGGGCACGGGTGCTGTCAGCGTCCTTGCGGGTTTTGCCTTCGGAGGTAAGCACCTGGCTGGTGCTGGCGGTGAAGGACGCGGTGGTGCGCAGCCCGAAACCGCCACCGTAGCGGTATTGCAGCAATGTGATGCCGTCAGCTGTTGCAGGAGTGAACAGCGAGGTGATGTCCCACAGGCGGCGTTTGCCGTTGTCAGTAGCCGGGTAGGCCCGTACCTCCCAGGTTTCATTGATCGCTACTTTTTCCGTGCCGTCTTTCAGAAACGCCACATGTTCCTGGCGGGCGCTGAAGCCGCACCAGGCGTTGCCGACGGTGACGGATTCCATTTTCACGAAACGTACTTTGCCTTCTTTTTTCTGTACGTTCCAGAAGTCTGTCTCCCTTCCTTCAAAGCTGGTATGTGTCCAGGGGTTCCAGATGCCCATATGGTGCCGATGGCCGGCGTTGGGGAACGCGTTGGTGAGCACGGCGCCGTTAGGTGCCCAGAGCGGATGGATAAAGGCGCTGCGGCGATATACCGTATCGCTGCCGGCAGGTGGTTCTACCGTAGCATAGTTGTATTGCAGATTTTTTTGCAGGCCTTGTTGCAGTACCAGGGCGCTGTGATTATCGGTGACCTGCATGACCGGCGCCACGGATGTTTTCCGGTTGGCTTTTTTCAGTTCGTACGATCTTTGGGCGCCTGCGGGCGTACGGCCTTCCAGTACCCACCAGAGCGCTCCTTCCGCCGCAGTAACGGCGACGGGCACACGTTTTTTCCCGGTCACTTCTTCCAGCAGCAGGCTTTCTGTGTCTGCCGGTTGCTCCAGCCGTATATGCACGATGCTGTTATGTCGCTCGATATCGCCTGCCTGTACGGTATAACGGGCAATGACCTGTGCGGCAGTCTGCTGGCCGGCCAGCAGGCCGCCAAGGAGACAGAAGCTGCGGAAATATGTTTTCATCTGCAATCGTTTGCAACAAAATACGGTTTACTTTTTCACTATGCAAATACTTTGCGTGATGGTATGTTAATATTGTTACGGGAACCTTGCCTGTTATCCGTTTATTTTAATACTTTTAGCGCTTAACGAAGAATATATGGCAAGCCCTGCGATTCATATGTTGACGACGAAACTCATTATAACCAATAAAACGGCCTTACAAAAGAAGTATGGAGACCAGCACCAGGCGCTACTGGACGACCTTGCCTCATTGCAGGCGGCGGATGCCGGCAGGCAGTTGTCCACCCGGGTGATTTTCCTGGATGACGCCGCCCAGATGCAGGCCTGCCAGTCCACCCCGGTGACGGAAGTGACAGATGAGGCCCAGCATAAAAAAGCGATCGATGACCTGTACCGGTTTTATTCTCCCGGTTATATCATGTTGGTAGGCGCGCAGGACATCGTTCCCTTTCAGCGGTTAAAGAACCTGTTGAAAGATAACGACCCTGACAGCCTTATCCCCAGTGATCTGCCATATGCCTGTGACGCGCCATACGATACCGATCCCGGCAAATTCATTGCGCCCACACGGGTGGTAGGCCGCGTGCCGGACATCCCGGGAGTTGCTGACCCTTCCTATCTGCGGTCACTCATCAAAGACATACTGGACACGGTATCACAGCCAGCCCAGGTGTACAGGCCTTATTTTGCTGCCAGCACATTTGACTGGCAGGACTCTACACAGAACAGCCTGCAAAACATATTTGGCGATAAAAACGGCCTGCTGGTTTTCCCCGGCACGGACGCACTCAACGGCTCCAACTGGTCTACCCAGATGATGCCTAAAACACATTTCATCAACTGCCACGGTGCGATATACAACCCCGGCTACTATGGCCAGAAGGCGGCCGATTTCCCGCTGGCCATGCGGTCAGACACCATTACCGCCAAACTGAGCACCGGCACCATCGTGGCGGCCGAATGCTGCTATGGCGGCCAGCTGTACGACCCGCAGAAAAATGCGGCCAAACTGATGAGCATGGCCAACAGCTATCTGCTGAACCATGCCATCGCTTTCGTAGGCGCTTCCAATATCGCCTACGGCCCGCCTACCGGCCAGGGACTGGCCGACCTGCTGACACAGTTTTTCCTGATCAACGTGCTCAATGGCGCATCTACCGGCAGAGCGCTGCTGGAAGCCCGTCAACGTTTTCTGCATGAAATGGGCCCCACCCTCGATCCTTTTGAGCTCAAAACAGCGGCCCAGTTCTATCTCCTGGGCGACCCGTCGCTGCAACCGGTCATCAACGACAGAGACCCCAGCACCGATGGTGTAACACAACCTTTTGTAAACACCCTTCAGAACCGCCGCGACAACCTGGAAGCCCGTGGTAAAATGCTGGACGATTTCCTCTCACCACCAGAGCACACTACAGACACCCATGCCACAGACCCCGCTCTGGAAGCGGCCATACACTCCCTGTTAGGCGTAAAGCAGTTCACCTCGCCCCCACCGGCGAAAACATTTATCAGTCAGCGGAAAAGCCAGCTGACGAACACGGCATCAGGCGCGTCCATACCATCTGTAAAATTTCACGTATTTTCGGAATCAGCAGTCAGTGGAGAGCGCACCAGCACCAAAGTGCTGGTCGTAAAAGAAAAAAACAATCAAATACTGGGCTACCGTGAATATGTCAGCAGATAATCATCACGAAAAAAATATCATCCGCCTTACCGGCCGTCTGGTATTGCGGACCTTCGGCCAGCGCTCCAAAAGTGAGCACCTGGGCGTATATCTGGTCACCGACCAGGGCGACTACCTGATACGCCCTGCCGGCGCCAATCCCTTCATGGATAACCCGCTGATGAAAATGGCCGGGAAAACCGTCACCGCCGAAGGGTATATTGTAGACTACGTATTTCTGGCGCGCTCATGGAAAGAAGAAGATCCCCACACGGATGCTGCTATTTAGCGGTTTTTTATTACTTTGGCGTTTGATGCCATCCCGCACGCATAGATGACAACAGCAACCTATGAACTTATCCTCTTTTGTAACTACCCTGGTCCGCGATGGACAAGTGACCGTAGCCACTGTGGCCCATCCCTTTTCCCAGGATGACCTGACGGAGACCCGGAAGGTGCTGCTGAACTACTACCAGCATGATGTTACCGATATGCCCGGACAGGCACCCGCTTTCGACAGTGATGCCGCACTATGGGCTGCAGGCTTCCTCTACAGGGCAGCACAACTGATCAAACTCCGGCATATCGACAACGCCGGCATCGATCAATGGTTGCCTAAACATCCCGGGGCCGCCGGACCGGAAGCCGTTTATTCCGCCGACCTGTGCCTGCGTTACCTGCCAGACCTGCTTAGCATGGCCAGAGACCTCGCCCCCGCAGACCCGCTGGTACAACGCCTCAACGAAACAGCCGCTCAATGGCCGTTCTCATCCACCGGTATGAACATCTTCCCGGTGACACCCCTGACCGCCATCACCGGACACCCTTCGCTGTTGCTGGCTTATACAGACCGTGTCATCGCCAGCAAAGACACCGGCAGATGCAGTAACCCCACGGTGATGACCGCCGTGAAAGCCGCTCTTGGCAACTACGCCAATCTGCTGTGGCCGGGGTTTTATGACAGCTTCCGGGATTAACATACAAACCGATAGCCCTCAATCATGTTTTTATCGAATAATTTCCTGCCGCAGCACAGCGCCCACACCAGGCCTGTCGGCATAAATAATACGGCCGTTGTCGATACGGATGCCATCGGCGGTATCTTCCGCCAGCAGCAGCGGCCCGTCCATATCCACATAGTCCAGTAAGGGCAACAGATGCGCCACAGCGGATGTACCGACGGTGCTTTCATTCATGCTGCCGGTCATTACCTTCATATCATATTGCCGCGCTTCTTTGATCATACGCAGCGCCGGCGTAATGCCTCCGCATTTGGTCAGTTTGATATTGATCCCGTGGAAATAGCCATGGCAGCGGGCCACGTCCTGTTCCACGATACAGCTTTCATCTGCAATGATGGGCAGTACCGACTGTTCAAAAACATTCTTCATACCCTCTCTGTCAGCTGCCGCCATCGGCTGCTCAATGAATTCCACGCCCAGTGGTTTCATGGCAGCGGCATTTTGCAGCGTTTCCTCTACGCCCCAGGCGCAGTTGGCATCTACGCGGAATACCGCCGTGGTGTGCTTTCTCAGCTCAGTGATAATCGCGATATCTTCTTTGGTGCCCAGTTTAATTTTATAGATCGGCCAGGGAAACTCCTTTAGTTTCTTCACCATATTTTCAATGGTATCAATGCCGATGGTATAGTCTGTCAGTGGATTATGGGAAATATTGAGCCCCCACACTTCATAGAGCTTTTTGTTTTGCCGTTTGGCGTAGAGGTCCCATGCCGCGAGGTCCAGCGCGCAGAGGGCGAACATATTATCCTGCAATAACGGGAACATGTCCTGCCAGAATGCTTCCGGCTTGTCCAGCGTATAGTTCTCGATAAAGGGGCGGTGAGCGTTGATGGATTCCATCAACCGGGGCACGGTCATATTGTAATAGGAATTGTCGGCCGTTTCTCCGAGGCCCGACAGGCCATCCTGTTGCAGTTCCACTACCAGTAAGGGTTGTACGTCTTTCGATTTGCGTGAAATGGTGAACGTATGGCGGAATTTCAGCTCAAAAGGATAAAGTGTGAGTTTCATTTTAAAACTTTCGTAGTTCGTAATCCGTAATTGGTTTATTAATTCTGTATCTCCAGTAATGTTGTGTCACCGCGGGAATATTGATCCTTTCCTTATCGGGGTGCTGGTCCGGCATATAGCCCGACGCTGCCAGCAGGTCCTGTATTTGAAAGATACGCCACATGGCATTAGCCTGCAAGTGTTGACCGATAATTTCCTTTATCAGGACAGGATTGGCCTGTAGCGGGGCCGGTGTTGGATGTTTTAATACCTGTTGATAATATTTTCGGGAGATGCCTGCGTTTTCTTCCCACCATCCTCTCAGCGTGCTCATATCGTGAGTGGCCGGGGTCAGCACTGACAGGTAGGGCGCCTCAAAAATAGCGGCGAAATCCTGTCCGCTCCTTTTGGGCATGCGCTCTACTTCCAGTCCCAGGATGCCCTGCGCCTGCATCACGCCCGGCACGCAATGTGGCACCATGCCCAGGTCTTCCCCACAGATCAGCATACGGGTGGCCCTTCTGATGAGAGGCAGCTTATGCATGGCTTCCTTGCGCCAGCAGCTCTCCTGCCGAACATAAAAATAATGATGGTACAATGCCAGCAACCGTTGTTGTGTAACGGCGTCCAATGCTGCAAATGAGTTAGTGCCGGCCAGGTCGTAACGGGGGTGGTACATCACCCTTTCCCCTTTGGCGACCTTTATCAATAATACGTCGGCGATCAAGCTGAACAGCGCCGACTCCACAGCTTCCGGCAGCTGCAGCTCCCTGATTTTACGCTGCGTGTCACAATGCGGCTGAAAAGCATAACGCCCGTTGGGCAAGGTGTACAGATAACGGTCTTTGACAATCCCGGCATAACTGCCGAAGATCTGGTCCAATATGGCGTCGGTCACCCATGGCTGGCAAAAACGCTCTTCTTCAAAAGGGATGCCTTTCTGCAGCAGTTCTTCCCGGCTAACGGGAATGGCTGGATGAAAATGTCCCAACAGCCCCTGTACGGCGTGTTGAGGTATCTGCCAGATGCGAAAGAAGCCCAGGATATGATCTATCCGGAAAGCGTCGAAATAAACGGACATATGCCGGAGCCGTTGCTGCCACCAGTCGCAGCCGTCGGCCATCATTTTTTTCCAGTTATAGGTAGGAAAGCCCCAGTTCTGCCCTTCTGCCGTAAAGCTGTCGGGAGGCGCACCGGCCTGCATGTTCAGATGGTAAAGGCCGGGATTCATCCAGGCATCTGCGCTGTAGCGGGAAATACCGATAGGGATATCCCCCTTCAGGGCTATTCCTTCCCGGTGTACGGCTTCTACAGCGCTTTGCAGCTGAAGGTGCAGGTGGTACTGTATAAAAAAATAAAAGTGTGCCGTATCTGCGGCAGCCCTGTCTGCTATCACCAGCTGGTTGATAGCCGTATAGTCGTATTGGTTATATTCAGGCCAGCGGGAATAATCGCTGGTATGGTATTTATCACGCAGATAACAGAAAACAGCATAAGGCAGCAACCAGTGTTCGTTGGCGGCAAACCATTGCCAGTAGGCGCGGGTTTGCAGCTTCTCACCTTCCGCCTCATAAAGGGCTTTGAGATAGGCCAGTTTATAGGACAGTACGGTTTCATAATCCACGTCCTCTTTTTCGTTGAGCCATTGCCGTAAGGAATGGAACTGCCGTTGCAGCGGATGGCTGTCTGGCAGCCGGCCTACGTCCTGCAGACGGATATATAGCGGGTGCAGGGCAAAGGAGGAGATGGCGGCGTACGGGTAGGAGTCGCGCCACGTCCAGGTGCTGATCGTGTCATTGACCGGCAGCAGCTGTATCAGTTGCAGGCCGCCCTGCCGCGCCCATTGCGCCAGCGGCGCCAGGTCGGCGAATTCGCCGGTGCCAAAGCCCTCGTTGCTGCGCAGGCTGAATACGGGCACGGCTACACCGGCGCCTTTCCAGAGAGGATAATCTCTCCGCACAAAGTCATCATGCAGCACCGCCAGGCCACTGGTATCGTAAGGAGGCAGTTCTCTGTCAGGGCCGTTTTCATAATATTCGAAAGTATGGTTGTCCAGATCGTAGATACCATATTTGTACCGCACAGGCGTGGCAGCGGTGGCCGGAAGTTGCAGTGCGGCGGTAAACCATCCCTGGGCATCATATTGCAGCAGCAGTGGTGTTTCGATGTTCCAGCCGCCCAGCTGCGGGATGCTGCCGAGCAGGCATACGGTTTTGCCGGCGGGCAACAGCGGGGCCTGTACGCGGAAAAGGTGCGTAGCGTGACGAATGTCAGGCTGTTGTACCGGATGTCGGAAAAACACCCTTGTAAACGGGGCTGTTTGCCAGGCATGCTCCGGCTTTCCGGCGTAGCTCCAGGTATCGGTGAACTGGTACGTTTCCCGGGCCGGCTCCAGCGGTATTTCCCGGATACCGCCTTCATAGGTCACTTCTTCCAGTTCCCTGAGTATGTATTGATATTGGAGAACAACAGGGGTGTCGGCGGTAATATGGATAGTAGCGCTCCACCAGTCGTCATTTTCCCATTGCAGGCGAAGGGCCTGGTGCGGCACGTCGTTGCCCAGTGCGGGAATGTTTCCCAGCAGGTAAATTTCCTGCCCGTAATGGGTGTGGTACCGAAGGTTAAACCGTAATTTCTGATGCATCTGTTCCCTGGCTAAGCGGGAACAAAATAAAGATATTTAGGGATTTTTTGATGTATGATTTCCTGATTTCGGGGATGACAAAAGCGATTGGACCACATAAAAGCCAAAAGACCGAAGCGAAAGTTATTCGCTTCGGTCTTTTTGTTTATCAATGTACGAAATCAGAAAATCGTACATCAAAAAATCCGCAAATGGATTTATTTCACTTCTTCAAACTCTGCATCGGTAACACCGTCTGCGCCTGCGTTAGGCTGGCCTTGTTGCTGGCCGGCACCTCCTGCAGCAGCGCCTTCCGGCTGGCCCTGCGTTGCTTTGTAGATTTCTTCAGAAGCAGCGGTCCATGCAGCTTCCAGTTCAGTAGTAGCAGCATCCAGCTGTGCACTGTCCTGGGATTTGTGGGCTTCTTTCAGTTTATTCAGCGCTGTTTCGATGGTTGCTTTTTTATCAGCAGGAACTTTATCGCCGTATTCTTTCAGTTGTTTTTCTGTCTGGAAGATCAGGCTGTCTGCTTTATTGAGCTTTTCGATTTTTTCGCGTTGTTCCTTATCGGCTGATTCGTTGGCTTTCGCTTCTGCTTTCATTTTTTCGATCTCGTCTTTATTCAGACCGCTACCAGCTTCGATTTTGATATTCTGCGTTTTACCGGTGCCTTTATCTTTGGCAGTTACGTGCAGGATACCGTTGGCGTCGATATCGAAGGTCACTTCGATCTGCGGAACGCCGCGCGGAGCCGGAGGAATATCGCCGAGGATAAAGCGTCCGAGGGTCCTGTTCTGGTTTGCCATTGGCCTTTCACCCTGCAGTACGTGGATTTCCACGCTTGGCTGGTTGTCAGCGGCAGTAGAGAAGGTTTCGGATTTTTTGCTCGGGATGGTAGTGTTGGATTCGATCAGTTTGGTCATCACACCGCCCATGGTTTCGATACCGAGGGACAGTGGTGTAACGTCGAGCAACAGTACATCTTTCACCTCACCGGTGAGTACACCGCCCTGGATAGCAGCACCTACGGCTACCACTTCATCAGGGTTTACACCTTTATTCGGTTTTTTACCGAAGAATTTCTCTACCACTTCCTGAATTTTCGGGATACGGGTAGAACCACCTACGAGGATAACTTCGTCGATCTCAGAGGTGTTCATGCCTGCATCTTTCAGGGCTTTGCGGCAAGGTTCCAGTGTTCTTTCCACCAGGCTGTCGCTCAGCTGCTCAAATTTAGCACGGGTGAGTTTTTTCACCAGGTGTTTAGGCACACCGTCAACAGCGGTGATATAAGGAAGATTGATTTCTGTTTCAGCAGAAGAAGACAGTTCGATTTTAGCTTTTTCGGACGCTTCTTTCAGACGCTGCCAGGACATCGGGTCTTTGTGCAGGTCTACACCTTCGTCTTTTTTGAATTCGTCGGCCAGCCAGTCCATGATCACCTTGTCGAAGTCGTCGCCACCGAGGTGCGTGTCACCGTTAGTGGATTTTACTTCAAACACACCGTCACCCAGTTCCAGGATGGAGATATCGAAGGTACCGCCACCGAGGTCAAATACAGCGATTTTGGTATCGGTATGTTTTTTATCGAGACCGTAAGCCAGGGCGGCTGCAGTAGGTTCGTTGATGATACGGCGTACAGTCAGACCGGCAATTTCACCGGCTTCTTTGGTAGCCTGACGCTGAGCGTCGTTAAAGTAAGCAGGAACAGTGATAACTGCTTCGGTTACTTCCTGGCCCAGGTAATCTTCGGCCGTTTTTTTCATTTTCTGCAGGATCATCGCGGAAATCTCCTGCGGCGTATATAATCTGCCGTCAATATCAACGCGGGTGGTGTTGTTATCACCTCTTACCACTTTGTAGCTAACGTGTGTCAATTCGTTGGATACTTCGTCAAAATGACGTCCCATGAAACGTTTCACTGACATAATGGTATTAACGGGGTTAGTGATAGCCTGACGCTTTGCGGGGTCACCTACTTTCCTTTCTCCGTTTTTCAAAAATGCCACTACTGACGGGGTCGTTCTCCTTCCCTCGTCATTGGCAATCACTACCGGTTCGTTACCTTCCATAACGGCAACGCATGAATTGGTAGTTCCTAAGTCAATGCCTATTATTTTTCCCATAGTATTAAGATTCTCCTTTAGTTGTAAGTTAAAAGTCGTATTTGTCTTAGGTTTGTCAATGATTATGCCAAGCAAAAAAATATGAAATTATGTCAGTCAGGTGTCCTATATTTGAACAAGTGAGTTGATTATTTGGTTATTTAGTCATTTGTAAGACCCGACAAAATGGCCAGGCAGCATCGCCATTTGTGTAGTTCTGTTACCCGTTCTTAGCCTCGCCTTTCTTTAGCAGCCTATTCGTCTCTTACCTGTATTTGTATCATTTTATCAGACAAAAGCAATTGTATCACTTAAGTGTTTTCTTATGAACAAATCCATTATCTGGCGGGCATCCTGTGCCCTTATGGCCCTTTTGCCCCTCTTTAGCAATGCCCAGGACCAAACAACGACGTCTGCTGTTCCCACCGTACAGCTATTTAAAGGCCCCCAGGAGTACAAAACATGGTCAATCGGTATCAATGGCGGCCTGCTGGCCCCAGTGGCTGCCACCGGCGGTAGTAACGACTTTACCAAATGGAAGGCCTCCGGCGGTTATGGCGCCTATGTAAAATACCAGATACTGCACTTTATGGCCCTGCGAGCCGATTATGTAGGCGGTAAATTAAAAGCCGACAACAGTAAAAACTGGGGCAATGGCCAGCCGCCTGTTAGTCCTTACAGCTCCTTTGAAACAAAACTCAAATGGTCCGCTTCCCTGAACGCGGTATTTAATATCACAACGGTCAACTGGCTGTTCCGTAAAAACTTTGTCATGCTGTATGGCTCTGTGGGCGGCGGTATCGCCGGCTATAGCCCTACGCTCACTCCCACCGGCAGCAACACTTCCTTCGATTATAAACCCGATGGCACCATCAAGGAGCTGATCATCCCGGTAGGCGCCGGCCTGAAGTTCAGATTATCTGAATTCATCAACCTCGACCTCGGTTATACTATGAATTATGTGGATGCGGACAACCTCGACGGCCGCAACTATGGGCCCAACAAGGACAAATACTCCTATGGCTACGCCGGACTGGAGTTTGCCCTTGGCAAAAAAGGCAAGCCCCAGCTGCAGTGGCATAACCCTGCTGCCGCCACCTACGATGAGCTGGAAGCACAAAAAGCATCCCTCCGCACAGCCCTCGACGCTGCCAACCAGGCTAATGCAAGGCTGACAGCCGACGTGGACAAACTGACCAAAGACAGCGACGGAGACGGCGTTTCCGACTTCTTCGATAAATGCCCCGGCACTCCGGCCAACACCGCTGTAGATGGCGCCGGATGTCCGCTGCCGGCCCCGGTTATAGAGAAGAAGGAAGAAAAGGTGGTCATCACGGAAGAAGATACCCGTATCGTGAAGGAAGCAATCCAGAACCTGGAATTCGACTTCGCGAAAGCCACTATTAAAGCACATTCTTACCCGGCGCTTGACAGGGTGGCAGAACTGCTCAAACGTAAAAACCTGAACCTCAAACTCAGCGGCCATACAGACAACGTGGGAAGCAAGGAACGCAACCTGGCCCTGTCCAGAGAAAGAGCAGAATCCGTAAAATCCTACCTGGTAGCCAAAGGTGTAAACGCCTCTAAAATTGAAGCCGTGGGTTATGGCATGACACAGCCCATTGCCAGCAATAAAACCGCTGCCGGCAGACAGAAAAACAGAAGGGTCGAATTCACCATCTTCTAATATTTGTTGATCATCTCTCCGGAAAAAGCGAAGGTTTCATCAACCTTCGCTTTTTTTATAGCCTAATTTGTAATTTAGAGGATTAGGAAACTTTGACATGGAAACTATGACAATCAGAACAATCACGCCTGCCGACAACCCAACGCTTGCCAACATTATCAGGACCTCCCTCGCAGAATTCGGAATGGACGTGCCCGGGACCGTTTATACCGATCCTACGACCGATCACCTGTCCGACATCTACAATAAACCACGGGCCACCTATTTTGTAGCAGAAGAAAACGGGGTTATCCTCGGTGGCGCCGGTATTCATCCGCTCGATGGCGGTGAAGACCATGTATGCGAACTGCAGAAGATGTACCTCCTCCCCGCTGCCAGAGGCAAAGGCCTCGCCGGCAAGCTGATCACGCTGAGCCTCGAATATGCCAAAGCCAACGGTTACACCCAGTGCTATCTCGAAACAGATCCCCGGCTGGCCAGGGCAAGACAGGTATATGAACAATTCGGTTTCAGGTACCTGACAGGCCCCATGGGCAATACCGGCCATTTTGGCTGTGATAGCTGGATGCTGAAGGATTTATAAGGATTCCCCGTTCCGTAGTTTTTTATGGACTGATTAAATCCGGCATATTTCTTGGGATGAGGGGCGAAGCAAAAAATACATATCATGAAAAAACTTATTCTGTCTGGTATACTCGCCATTGGTACTGTACTGGCAGTAAAAGCACAAACAGTGAAATTTGGTGTAAAAGGCGGCCTCAATCTCGCTAAAATCACCAACGAAAGCTCCGCTAAAACCCGTGCCTCCTTCTATGCCGGCGGTCTCGTAAACATCGCACTGGACCAGAACTGGGCTATCCAGCCGGAACTGTTGTACTCCGGACAAGGCGCCAAACTGAAGTCCAGCTACCTCGGTGGCCTGATCACCACAGAAGGCACACTGAAAACAGATTACATCAATATCCCTGTCATGGTGCAATACTCCATCGTTCCGGCCTTCTACCTCGAAGCAGGCCCGCAGCTGGGCATCCTGGCAGGTGCCAAAGTGAAAGGCGGCAACGTGTCTGTAGATATCAAAGACCAGATGAAAACAGTGGACTTTGGCATCGGCGTAGGTTTCGGTTACAAGTTTGACATGGGCCTGGGCGTATCCGGCCGTTACAACTTTGGACTGACCAACATCTATGACTCCGATAAAACCACCAACAAAAATTCCGTAGCACAGATCGGTCTGTTTTATATGTTCTAATTACGAATTACGAATTACGAATTACGAGTTACGAATTACGAATTAAGGGCTTTTTTATGGAGAGGTCAGTAAATAAACTTCCCATAAAGAAGCCCTTAATTCGTAATTCGTAACTCGTAATTCGTAATTCAACTATCTTTGCTCCTCGCATTAATCATTTTCAGCATGAGTGTTGTACAATCAATCAGAACGGCGGCTGTTGCTGCCATTAAATCACTTTATAACCAGGACATCGCATTGGCCGACGTTTCGATCAATGTGACCAAGCCTGAGTTTCAGGGTGAGTATACCATTGTTGTTTTCCCGTTCACCAAATTCAGCCGACAAAAACCCGACGAAACCGCTCAGCACATCGGCACCTGGCTCACTGCCAACCAACCGGAACTGATCGCCGGTTTTAACGTGGTAAAAGGCTTCCTCAACCTGGACATCAACCAGGACTACTGGACTGCTTTCCTGCAGCAAAACCATAACAACAGCAACATCGGCATACAACCCGCCAACGGCAAAAGGATCATGGTGGAATACTCTTCCCCCAATACCAACAAACCGTTGCACCTCGGGCACCTGCGTAATAACTTCCTGGGGTATTCCATTGCGGAAATCCTGAAAGCCAATGGATACGAGGTCATTAAAACAAACCTCGTGAACGACCGTGGTATTCACATCTGTAAATCCATGCTCGCATGGCAGTTGTTTGCACACGGCGATACCCCGGAATCGACCGGCATCAAAGGCGATCACCTCGTGGGCGACTACTACGTGAAATTTGAAAGCGTAGTAAAAGAACAGGCCGAGCCTATCATCGACCGGGTACTGGAAAACGATTTCCAGGACTTCGAAGGCGCCGACGTGGAAAAACTGACAAAACTGGTAACCGCCCTGCACAAGCCGGAAGTAAAAGCCGACGAAGATAAAACCGCCAAAATTATGGGCGACATCAAAGAGATGGCCCGTAATAAAACGGAGATCATGCAGCAGGCTAAAATCATGCTGCAACAGTGGGAAGCCGGTAATCCGGAAGTACGCCACCTGTGGGAAACCATGAACAGCTGGGTATATAAAGGATTTGACGCCACGTATAAAAGGCTGGGCATCGACTTCGATAAAATGTACTATGAAAGCGATACCTACCTGTTGGGCAAAGACCTCGTGGCAGACGGCCTGCAAAAAGGTGTACTGTTTAAAAAAGATGACAACTCCGTATGGATAGACCTCACCGCTGACGGACTGGACGAAAAGCTGCTGCTTCGTGGCGATGGCACCTCTGTGTATATGACGCAGGACCTGGGCACCGCCCGGCTGAAGTACAACGACTATCACATGGAACAGAGCATCTATGTGGTAGCCGATGAACAGAACTACCACTTCAAAGTACTGCAGCTGATCCTGGAAAAACTGGGCGAACCTTCTGCTGCAGGTATCTACCACCTCAGTTATGGCATGGTGGAACTGCCCCACGGCCGGATGAAAAGCAGGGAAGGCACTGTAGTGGACGCGGACGATATGGCTGAAGAGATGGTAAATACCGCGAAAGAAGCCACCGAAAAAGCCCTGCAAAAGCATAGCGATATCACGGAAGCGGAACTGAATGAGCTGTATGAAACCATTGGCCTGGGTGGCATGAAGTTTTTCCTGCTGCGGGTAGATCCGAAGAAAAAAATGATCTTCAATCCGGAAGAATCCATCGACCTGCACGGCTTTACCGGTCCGTTTATCCAGTATGCGCATGCCCGTATCAAGTCTATTTTGCGGGACGTTGGTCCTGTGGAAGGTCTTGAGAATTTCCGCTACCACGGCGAACTGCTGCCGCTGGAAAAAGAACTGATTGTGCTGAACGAACAGTTCGAAGGTGCTGTAGTAGAAGCGCACAGGGAAATGAGCCCGTCTGTTATCGCCAACTACGTGTTCCTGCTGGCGCAGACGTTCAACTCCTTCTATGCTGCCAAAGTAGACGGCGTATATACTTACTCCGTACTGCGGGAAGAAAATGAAGACAAGAAAAAATTAAGACTGCAACTGATCACCCTCACCGCACACACTATCCGTCAGGGTATGAAGCTGTTGGGCATCAATGTACCGGAGCGGATGTAATCTTACCCGGCATAAAAATATGAAAAGGCAAAGCCGGAAAGCTTTGCCTTTTTTCATATAAAAAATAAACGCTGCGGTCCTCACGGGCCGCAGCGTTAGCAGCTTACGGCCGCCGTGGCCGAAACTGCCGAAGAAAATACCACAGCTAGCAGCAACGAAAAAGGAGCTTGCCAATCCTTGATACGTTGTTTTTAATCCTTCCTCACTGTGGCAAATAATGTTTGTTCAATGTTATCTGATAGTGCCTGTAGCCGTCGCTTTGTCACACAGGGCCATGCCTCTCTCCGTCTCACCCTTACCCATATACGACTTTCCGAGCATAAACATAGCAAATGCATTTGTTGGCTGCAAGCACAACACCTTTTCCCACTGGGCAACAGCCGCTTCAAAATCTCCTTTTCCATAAAAGGCCTGCGCAAGATTGAAGCCCACCTGTTCATCATCTGGTTGCAGTTGCTGTGCTTTCAGCAGACAGGCAATGCCTTTCTCTGTTTCCTGCAGTTGCAACCACGCAGCGCCGGTGTTGAACAGAAAAAGCGCGTCCTGTTTGCATCCCAGTATGGCGGCTTTTTCAAAAGCCTGTACCGCTTTCGCCGGTTCGGTCACATTAAACCACATCATGCCCAGTTCATACCAGGCCGCGATATGCGTGCTGTCCAACAACAGGTCTTCCTGATAATAGTGTATGCTTTCCCGGTAGTTGCCCAGCTGCGCGTAAAGCTGTGCCAGCTGGTAAGGCACCATTTTATTGCCTGGTTCTTCGTTCAGGGCCTGTTGCAGCGCTTCCAGCGCGTTTTCATACTGATGCAGGTAGTAATAACTCAGTCCTATCTGCCGGCTCATATTGACCGCTCCCAGCTGCTGTGCTTTACGGCAACAGATCAGGGCGTCCGCGTATGATTTTCTCTCAAAGTAAATATCTCCCAGGGCACTATAGGCAGCAGTAAAAGCACTGTCTGCCTTAATGGCCGCAGCAAAGCGCAGGCGGGCAGCTTCATGCTGACCGGATTTTCTGAAGGCAATACCTTCGCGGTAAAGATCACGGGCTTTATCGTACCATTTGGTTAACGGCACCGCGGTAACAGTGTGAATGGCCATGCTGAGCATCACAACAGGCAAACATAGGACAAGGCGATAGGTCATCATGTGTAGGCTTCCCTACAAAGATAATATTATTTAAATATTTATATATTTTATTATTAAGATGATAATAATTTAATAATCAACAAGTTGGATTATTTTTCAGTCATGTCGGATGCAGAGAACCCTAACGGCAGCAGGTCATTGGCCTTATTGATAACATACACCTTGCCGCTCAGTCCACCCAGGATGAGGCGTATCGGGCTTTCCTGGCGCAGTTCATATTCTGCCAGCGTTTGCCGGCAAACGCCACAGGGCGAAATGGGATGGTTACTGTCGCCGTGCATATTGTTATAGCTGACAGCGATAGTGTCTACCGGCACGTCCGGATAGGCCGAGGAGGCAGCAGACAAAGCCACTCTTTCCGCACACAGGCCGGCGGGGAAAGCGGCATTTTCCTGGTTGGAACCGGCCACAATTTCGCCATTGACCAGCCGTATCACCGCACCCACCTGGAAATGCGAATAGGGTGCATAGGCATGACGGGTCACATCACGGGCCTCTTTCAGTAACCACGCGTCCTTATCATCCAGACCGGTAATATCATTATATACCAAAAACTCAAATTGTTGTAATTGTTTCTCCATAAAAAAAGTGTGAAGCTGTTACGTATAGCCTTTACCGGGATACGCCTGCAAACGGGGCTGTAAGGGGGTAAAGACAACTACGGACCGGCAATATGCCAGTCCGTAATTTACTTTAAAAAATATTTTCAGCCAGTGCTTATTTGATACCCCTGAACAAGCGGCTCCAGCGGATGCCGTTGTCGCCATAGCTCATCCAGATCAGCCATGCCTTACCTACCACGTGATCTTCCGGTACAAAGCCCCAGAAGCGGGAATCGAGGGAATTGTTGCGGTTGTCCCCCATCATCCAGTAGTAGTTCATTTTAAAGGTGTAAGAATCCGCAGGCTGGCCGTTAATGATGAATTTGCCATCTTTACGTTCCAGCGTATTGCCTTCGTACACACGGATCACGCGGTCATATATGGCAATGTTGCTGTCGTCCAGTTTAACGGTAGCGCCTTTCTTCGGAATATACAGCGGCCCGAAGTTCTCTTCTGTCCATTTGAAGTGCGCAGTATCGTGCGGAAACACCATGTTGTAGTTAAAATCAACATAGTTGGACTCCTCGTATACACTGATGTTTTTAACGATCGGGAACTGTTTCAGGGCAGCCACATTGTCCGGTGTGAGGTTGTACACGTATTTGTTGTTGTCGAACGTATATTCCGGGCCGGTAATGCCCAGTTCTTCCAGACGGCTGGCGTTGAGCTGATCGCCGGTTGTTTCCACCACGTACTTATGCTGGCTGCCTGGAGGCACCGGTGCCGGCTGACCATTCACATATACTGCGCCGTGTACGATTTTGATGGTATCGCCGGCTTCCGCCATACAGCGTTTGATATAGTTTTCCCTTTTATCTACCGGGCGATGAATGATCTGATAGGAATTGTTGACTGCCGCCCAACCGTTCTGTCTCACCATGTTGTAATAACTTGGATCAGGTGCGTCGATAGCCACTGTATCTCCTTCAGGGAAGTTAAACACCACTACGTCATACCTTTTGATATCGGAGAAACCGGGGAGGCGTTTGTATTTCCATTTAATGGCTTCAGAGTAAGCTTTGGTGGATTTGGTGAACGGCATGGTATGATGCACAAAAGGCATGGCCAGCGGCGTCATGGGAATCCGGGGACCGTAACTGATCTTGCTGACGAAGAGGAAGTCATTTACCAGCAAGGTCTTTTCCATGGAAGGTGTAGGAATGGTATAGGCCTCAAAAATAAAAGTGCGGATAAGCGTGGCTGCTATAATAGCAAAGATGCCAGCGTCTAACCATTCTCTCGCCGTAGATTTCTTTTTCTTTGGCTGACCTTCTTTATTTTTTTTCCAAAATGCCAGATTCATTCAGATACGCTTATTAGATGCTTAAAAAGGCAAATATAATATTCTGTTGTTAGTGAGTAGCTTTTCCCATGGAAAAGTTTTCTTAAAAATAGCTTAAATAATACCGCTATAACTATTAAAATTAAAAATAATGTTTTAAAGCAGCAGTAGAAAATCCCTGGAGGGCGCGGGTGGCTGATAAGCGGTTGGTCTTAGCTGAGCAGCGTTTCGCTTAAGATACGATTGACTTCCGCCGCCCGGTTGAGCACCATAAAGTGGCCGCCATCGGGAATAACGTGAGTGGGCTTTACAAAACGGATGGGGAAGGGCATGTCTTTGGCCCCGTGGATATGTACCAGGTTGGGCGGCACGGTATCGTTTTTCCAGTGCAGGATAGTGTTCACGGCCCACCGGGTGTAGGTGAAATCGCTCTTATTGAGATATTCCTTTACCAGCTGATCTTCTTCCCTGCTTTCGATATTGAGGAACTTCTTTACTACCAGGCCCCGCTGGCGGTAGATGACGGCGTCCGGCAACTGGTGCAGCCGGAGCTTGCGTACCCAGTCGTAATATGGCGGCTTTTCAGTAGTGTGTTTGATGCTGGACACCAGGATGTTCTGGGCAATGGGCCGCACCTTGGCTATCTCCAGGCTCATGATACCGCCAAAAGACACGCCCATCAAAGAAATGGGCCCATCAGCGGTAATGCCGGCCGCCATACGGGTGGCATAGCTGCTGATGGGCTCATCGGGAAGCGGGTCAATCCATTTCAGGTGGTGTATGTCATAGCCGGCCGGGAAACGCAGGTTGTTGAAGATGCGTTCGTCAGCCCCGAGGCCACTGATGAGATACAGCTGTCTGGACATATTATTTTCAGATTCAGGAACCTGCTTTTTTTCTTTCGCGGTTAGGTACTACAAAGTCTTCCACATCTTCTGTGGTGATGGTTTTACCGGAGAGGATCACCAGTCTTTCCACCACGTTGCGCAGTTCGCGGATATTACCTGACCAGTTGTGGTTTTGCAACGCTTTCATGGCTTCCTTGTCAATTCCTTTGCGGGCGATGCCGTATTCAGAGCACACAGCATCGAGGAAGTTATCGACCAGCAGTGGCACGTCATCGCGGCGGTCGTTGAGGGACGCCACGTGAATAAGGATGACGCTCAGGCGGTGGTAGAGGTCGAGGCGGAAGTTTTTGTCTTCCACTTCTTTCAGCAGATCTTTATTGGTAGCGGCCACCACACGCACGTCCACGCTGATTTCCTTGTCGCCGCCCACGCGGGTGATTTTCCCTTCCTGCAGGGCACGGAGCACTTTAGCCTGTGCGCTGAGGCTCATATCGCCGATTTCGTCGAGGAAAAGGGTACCGCCGCTCGCCTGTTCAAATTTACCAATGCGTTGTTTAACAGCGGAGGTGAAGGAGCCTTTTTCATGGCCGAAAAGTTCGCTTTCTATCAGTTCGCTGGGGATGGCCGCGCAGTTGACTTCCACCATCGGGCCGGCGGCGCGGTTGCTGCGCTCGTGGAGCCAGCGGGCCACCAGTTCCTTCCCTACCCCGTTTTCACCGGTGATCAGTACACGGGCATCGGTGGGCGCCACCTTCTCGATCGTTTCACGGATTTTCAGGATGGGCGCAGAAGAACCGATCATTTCCGGCACTTTGTTGACCTTGCGGCGCAGGGTCTTTGTTTCTGTCACCAGCTTGGTTTTGTCCATGGCATTGCGCAGGGTGATCAGCAGGCGGTTCAGGTCCGGTGGTTTGGAGATATAGTCATAGGCGCCTTTTTTCACAGCGTCAACGGCAGTATCGATATTACCATGGCCGGACACCATGATGATGGGCACGTCCTGGTTGATTTCCCGGGCTTTCTCCAGAAATTCCAAGCCATCCATTTTAGGCATTTTGATATCGCACAATACGGCATCGTATTGTTTTGCCTGGAACATTTTAAATCCTTCCAAGCCGTCCGCAGCCTCGTCTACCTTATACCCTTCATAGCTCAGAATTTCAGTGAGTGTTTTACGGATGCTTTTTTCGTCGTCAATAATTAAAATGTTAGCCATAGCGAATTTGAGATTTATAATACCGGTATAGCCCGGTAGTAATCAGCGCCAAAAATAACGGAGATTTGGCTATTTTCCACTTTGTTAGGTAGTTATTTGACAATTTACTCCGAAGAATGACCGCATTCAATTTACGTAAATTAACAGATGACTATCTTCGCGGCAGATAAATATCAAAATATCCGATGTTAAAATTCCCAAATGAAAAGTCTACTAACTTTACAGGGAATATGTGTAATTTTATAATACAAACGAATACAGATCTGTAATTCCTTCCGCATATGAGCGATTTTTTGGAAGAACTGAAGCGGAGACACCAATTGGCTGCCGCAAATGCTTATCCCGCCACAAGTGTTGTAAGTGATTTTGCCAATAGTCTGATTAATTGGTTATTCCCCGAACACACCGGCCAGGTGATGGCCGATCCCGTACTATTAAAAGAGTACGGGCGCAAACTGGAGAAACAGCTGGAGACATTGTTGCTGCCGATGCAGCATCAGTTGCCCGCAGAAGCCGGCCATATCAGCCGGGATTTCATGAGCAGGGTGCCACAGATATATGATGAGCTGACCAAAGACGCAAACGCCATTTTCCAGGGCGATCCGGCAGCGACCTGCCTGTATGAAGTGATCCGTGCCTATCCGGGGTTTTATGCCATTGCGTCTTACCGTATGGCGCATGCCCTGTACGAACTGAAGATACCGCTGCTGCCCAGGATGATCACGGAGCTGGCGCATGCCCGCACCGGTATTGACATTCATCCGGGAGCGGTGATAGCGCCGTTTTTTTGCATAGACCACGGTACCGGTATTGTTATTGGAGAAACCACCGTTATTGGTCAGCATGTAAAGCTGTACCAGGGCGTAACGCTGGGGGCCCTGAGTATAGAAAAGACGATGGCGCGCAGCAAGCGGCACCCGACCATCGAAGAGCATGTGGTGATTTATGCCGGCGCCACCATCCTGGGCGGCGACACGGTAATAGGCCATCACAGTGTTATAGGCGGCAACGTATGGCTGATACGGAGCGTTGAGCCTTTTTCCCGTATCTATTACAAAGCAGAGCATAAGTACCTGGAGAGCAATCACGAATAACTACCGATTATGGCGACAATACTGGACCTCGTTGGCAATACGCCAATGGTGGAATTACAACGGATTCCGGAGAACCCGGACGTTAAAATATATGCTAAACTGGAAGGCACCAATCCCGGTGGCAGTGTGAAGGACCGGGCCGCCTATGGCATGATCAAGGGAGCGCTGGACAGGGGTGAGATACGCAAGGGCACCCGGCTGATAGAAGCCACCAGCGGCAATACCGGCATAGCGCTGGCGATGATCGCCAATTTGTTCGGTATCGAGATAGACCTGGTGATGCCGGCCGACTCCACGCTGGAGCGGGTACAGACCATGCAGGCCTATGGCGCCAGAGTGGTGCTGGAAGAGTCTATGGAGACCTCCATTGACTATGCCAATGCACAGGTGGCCAAAGGCGGCTATGTGATGCTGAACCAGTTTGCCAATCCGGACAACTACGGCATGCACTATAAAACCACCGGCCCTGAAATCTGGCGGGACACGGCCGGCCAGGTCACCCATTTTGTGAGCGCCATGGGCACTACAGGCACCATTATGGGCGTATCAAAGTACCTGAAGGAGCAGAACCCGGCGGTGCAGATTGTGGGCTGTCAGCCTACCGATGGCTCCAAAATACCGGGTATCCGTAAATGGCCGGAGGCCTATCTCCCTAAAATATTTGATAAATCGAGGGTGGATGTGACCATGGAGATCGATGAAAAAGAGGCCAGGGAGATGACCAAAAGACTGGCAAAGGAAGAAGCCATTTTCTGTGGTATGAGCAGCGGCGGAGCCATGGCAGCGGCTTTACGGCTTTCACGGGAACTGACTGGTGGCGTGATCGTGGGCATTATTTGTGACCGGGGCGACCGGTACCTGTCGAGCGACTTGTTTGCCTGAACTACTGTATAAAAACAAAAACGGCGAAGAGGATATCTTCGCCGTTTTTTTATGTTCCGAAGGGGAATTATTTCTTCATGTACATTACTTCTTTTACCAGTTTCACGGTGCGTTCAACATCCGGCATGTACAGCTTCACCAGGTTGGGAGCGTAGTGCATCGGAGCATCAGGAGCAGTGATACGGCGGATCGGAGCGTCCAGGTAGTCGAAACCTTCTTTCTGGATGCGGTAAGCGATTTCAGAAGAAACGCTGGAGAACGGCCATTGTTCTTCCACGATCACCAGGCGGTTGGTTTTCTTAACAGACTCGAGGATGGTGAACCAGTCCAGCGGACGGATAGTACGCAGGTCGATCACTTCCGCTTCGATGCCTTCTTTCGCCAGTTCTTCCGCAGCGCCGAGGGCCACTTTCATCATTTTATTGAAGGAAACGATGGTCACATCTTTACCGGCACGTTTGATGTCAGCTTTACCGATAGGGATGATGTACTCTTCTTCCGGTACTTCGCCCATATCGCCGTACATCACTTCACTTTCCATGAAAACAACCGGATCGTCATCGCGGATAGCCGCTTTGAGCAAACCTTTCGCGTCATATGGATTGGACACGGAGATCACTTTCAGGCCGGGGATGTTAGCATAGTAGCTTTCAAAAGCTGTAGAGTGCTGAGCGCCCAGCTGACCGGCAGAGCCGTTAGGCCCGCGGAAAACGATCGGACAGCCAACCTGGCCACCACTCATGGCGAGCATTTTGGAAGCCGTATTCAGGATCTGGTCTAAAGCCAGTGTTGCGAAGTTCCAGGTCATAAATTCCACTACCGGGCGAAGGCCGTTCTGTGCAGCACCAACGCCAATGGCAGCAAATCCAAGTTCAGCGATCGGCGTGTCAATCACACGTTTTGGACCAAACTCATCGAGCATTCCCTGGCTCACTTTATAAGCACCATTGTATTCGGCTACTTCCTCCCCCATCAGTAATACCCGTTCATCACGGCGAAATTCCTCCTGCAGGGCTTCTCTTAAGGCTTGTCTGAAAGCTATCTGACGCATGCTATTCTTAATAAAGTTTGAAAGTTTAAGTGCCTGATTGTCGTAAGGCAGGGCAAAAATATTGTTTGTTGGTGAAAAAGCAAAGGATTAATAATTAATATGACAGCCAGCCCATAAATATTTAACTATTTGATTATTTAAACATTTAATTAATTTTATATTTAAATTTATATTTATCTAATTAATGTCGGTTACCGGTTATTTCCATCTCGTTTAAATATTAAAATATTAAAACATATACCTTATCCTATGGTTACGCTGACCATTCTCACGATCAGTTTTCTCACCGCGATATCCTGCAAAATCAAGAAGGTAAAATCACCGGTAGCACTGGCACTCACCTGGTATGTCCATATCATATTCCTATTCTTTTCGGTGATCTGCCTGTTGCTGATGATCAACGGATATGGATTTAAAGGCACCCAAACGGAGCGCATCTTCTTCACGCTTTATGCCGGCAGCGGCATGGTCCTGTATGGACTGAGCAAGCCCGGTACCGATGCCAGGCACGCCTATCTGACAGTGCTCTTCAGTTTCCCGTTTGTATTGTTGCTGGGCCTCGTTATCCCGCCGCTGCGTATCCTGACACTGGTGGTAACGCTCACCCTGTTGTCTGACAGCGACTTTCGCCGGTACACCATCGATGATGACCACGCCCTGCAGAGCAAAACAAGCGGCATTCTGTCGGTAACGCCTGCCTACAGCATGGTCACAGACAAATACTGGCTGTTTGAAGAAATTACACCTGATGTGATTAAACCTCGTCAGGCCGTAAGCAACCTGCGGTTAAAGAAAAAGGGAGAAGACAGCGTATTGGTGCAATGGGGTTATGGGAAGATGCGGAAAGACACGCTGCTGGCGCTGGAATAAATTTTTTGATTTACGATTTTTTGATTTTGGGATTTCGGGAGATGTTCGCAAAATCCCAAAATCAAAAAATCGTAAATCAAATTATGCTTTTTCTATGATCATCGCGCTGGCGCCGCCACCACCGTTACAGATGGCAGCCAGGCCATAGCGGGCATTGTTTTCATGCAGGATGGAATTGAGGGTCACCACTATTCTGGCGCCACTGCAACCGATCGGGTGTCCCATAGCGACTGCTCCGCCCCATACATTCACTTTGTCCAGCGGCATGTTCAGGTCTCTCGCATTGGCAATGGGCACGCAGGAGAAGGCTTCGTTCACCTCCGCGAAATCCATGTCAGTGATTTTCAGGTTGGCCTTGGCCAGCGCTTTTTCCGCCGCTTTCACCGGGGTAGTGGTAAACCATTCCGGCGCCTGGTTGGCATCGGCAAAGCTGATAATTTTAGCCAGCGGCTTCAGGCCCAGCTCCTTCAGTTTTTCTCCGCTTACCAGTACCACGGCAGCAGCGCCATCATTAATGTTGGACGCGTTGGCAGCGGTGATGGTACCATCTTTCTGGAAAGTGGGTTTCAGTGTAGGCACTTTTTCCAGGATCACCTTTTTATAGTCTTCGTCTTCGGACACTGTCACCACTGTTTTACCGGGTATTTCCACCGGCACCACTTCTTTTTTGAAGTAGCCTTTTTCCCAGGCAACAGCAGCACGGCGGTAGCTTTCGATGGCGTAGGCGTCCTGGTCTTCCCGGGTAATCTTATATTCTGCTGCGCAAAGTTCTGCAGCATTGCCCATGTGAAAATCTTTGTAGGGGTCCCAGAGGCCGTCGCGGATGATGCCGTCTGTCACCGTGCCGTGGCCCAGTTTATAACCGGTACGGGCTTTATCCAGGTAATATGGTACGCCGCTCATATTCTCCATACCGCCGGCCACTACAATATCGTTATCCCCCAGCAGGATGCTCTGCGCGCCCAGCATAATGGCTTTCATACCGGAAGCACATACCTTGTTGACACCGGTGCAGGGCACTGTATTCGGCAAACCTGCGCCCAGGCTGGCCTGTGTGGCAGGTGCCTGCCCCAGGTTCGCACTGATCACGTTGCCCATATATACTTCATTCACTTTAGCGGCATCTACTCCTGCCCGCTCCAATGCAGCTTTAATAACGGCAGAACCCAGCTTTACGGCCGAAACGCCGGCCAGTGTACCGTTGAAACCACCAATAGGTGTACGGACCGCGGCTACTATAAAAACTTCTTTCATCTGTTTATTAAGATTGTTTGGCTTGTTTGGATAATCTACCAAATATAAGGAAAGCTGATTTGGAAAAAACAACAGGCGAATAACGAATTTTGAGCGAAAAACAGCAAATACTGAAAGCTGTTTAATGTATCGCCCGGGATTCGTTATCCGCCTGCTTTAAATGCCTGTTTTTATTGATTTTATTGAATACTTATCAGCACCGGCTTTTGTTTTTCCCTGCCGCTCACCTGCACATAATACAACCCTTTCGGCATATGGCCCAGGTCCATCACTGTCTGTTTGTCTTTCATCAACAGGCTGTGAACGATCCTGCCGGAAGTGTTGTACACATGGATCAATAATGGCTGTGCAGGCTGCTTTTCCAGTTGCAGGTATACCGCGCCGGAAGAAGGGTTGGGATAGACCGTCAGCACGCTGGCTGTCAGTCTGGCTTCCTCCAGGCCGGTGATCACCATGGCCAGCGGCGCAGAGATTGCATTGCAATCGCCACCGGCGCTTACCTGTACCTGATAGCTGCCATCTGCTTTGGCCCTTATAGCCCTGCTGGTAGCGCCCTGCACCGGAAGACCGTTCCTGTACCACTGATAAGCGCCTGCCACAGATGATTCCAGCGTATCGCCACGTTGCGCTATCAATGGTATCGCCGGCATATTTTTCACTTCGAAAGGCTGTGACCAGGCGCTGCTTTCTGCCGGGCTGCTGGACATTACCCTGATGCGGTATTGTTTTCCGCAAGGCAAATTGTCCGGCAGTTTAACATTGGCAGACACCCGCGAACTAGTCGACGGGAAGCTGACGATATCCGTCACGACCGGCGCTTCTGCCCTTGCACCAGGTACCGGGCCGTTGTCGGCATTGGCTAACTGTATGGTATATACGTTATCTGCATTACGTGCCACCGGGAATGTTACTGTCACCGGCACACTGTCTTTCACCTGCACCACGGCGGCATTGCTGTCCACCACCGGCGGTAAGGCCGCAGGCAGTTTCACTATAACCGTATCGGAAACCGTATAGCCGTACATGGTAGCACGCAGCCAGTAAGTGCCCGGCGCAGATACAAACAGCTGGTGCGTAGTGTCTCCGGTAGACCATAACCAATAAATGTCATTCATCGCCCCGCCGATAGCATCGTAGCCTTCCAGCAGAATCGGCTGGCCGTTGCGCAGCACGGTGTCAGGGCCAAGGTTGATGCTGATACGTGGACGGATATAGGCAGTATTAATTACAGAATCCCTGATGCCCAGGCTGTCTGTCACCAGCAGCTTCACCAGGTAACTGCCCGGCGCAGCGTAGGTATGTGCTGTATTCCAACTGACGGCCGAAGTTCCGTCGCCGAAGCTCCAGGACGCGCTGGCATTGCCGGTTTTAACGATAGACGTATTGGTGAAGTTCATGGTGTATAAACCATCGTTCGCACGTTTGGCCTCAAAACCCGCTGTCGGCCCTACGTGCGGAAGCGTTACCACAATTGTATCTGCAACAGTCTGACCATACATAGTAGCACGCAGCCAGTAAGTGCCCGGCGTATTGATCTGCAGCCGGTGCGTCGTGTCGCCGGTGGACCATAACCAATAAATGTCATTCATCGCCCCGCCGATAGCATCGTAGCCTTCCAGCAGAATCGGCTGGCCGTCGCGCAGCACGGTGTCAGGGCCAAGGTTGATGCTGATACGTGGACGGATATAGACAGTATTAATTACAGAATCCCTGATGCCCAGGCTGTCTGTCACCAGCAGCTTCACCAGATAACTGCCCGGCGCAGCGTAGGTATGTGCTGTATTCCAACTGACAGCCGAAGTTCCATCGCCGAAAGTCCAGAAAGCGCTGGCATTGCCGGTTTTAACAACGGAGGTATTGGTGAAATTCATGGTGTATTTCCCGTCGATGGCACGCATGGCCGTAAAGCCGGCCGTGGGCGGCAACGGCAGTCCTGCAATGGTTATCTGTTTTGTAGTGTCGCCAGTGCCGGCAATGTTGTCACGCACTTTCATTCTGACACGATAGCTACCGGTAGCGGCATATCTATGTGTTATAGTAAGATTGCTTTTGCCATCCAGGACACCGGTAGCCCCATCGCCAAACTCCCATTCGCTGCGGAATTGTCCTTCATCCATATTTTGGGAAACGTTGGTGAAGGTGACTTCTTTTGTATTGGCATTAACGGTATAACTAAAGTCCGGCACCAGTACTGGCATTACTTTTACTATCTTGATGATCGTATCTCCGTTACCGGCACCTTTCCACATTTTCACCCGATAGTCGCCATATGCCGGGAACACATGCGTAACAAATGTTCCGCTGTCCTTCGGAGAGCCATCCCCAAACAGCCAGTAAGGGGTGCGGGCATCACCAGGTGCAACGTATGGCGCAAAATTATAGCTGAGACGGTTGCCGGTGTTTACGGCATAACTAAAGTCGTCCACAAAAGTGCCTTTTAGCACGTGGATGGTGTCTACACCTTCATAATGAGGCGCTGTAACTTTTGCATAATAAGTGCCTGCCTTGTTGACACGCAGGTATTTTCCGCTCACGACATCCGGGTACCACACCACATTGACAGCGGGATCATAGAAATAAGGATCGTTTACTTTCAGTTCGATGGTGGGGCCGTTATAGGTCACATCCGGGCCAAGGTCCAGCGGAGGCCATACTTTCACCTGTTCTGTAATGGTGAAACGATAACCGTCATTGGTCTGTGACTGCATGGTAACCGTGTAGGTACCAGCTTGTGCGAAGGTGTGTTCTATAGTCCGGCTGGACGTAAGGTAATCTCCTGTTCCGTCTCCAAATGACCAACGTGTGTCACTTAGTCCGGTTATCTGTGAGGTGTTTTCAAAATAAAGCTTGGACGCATCCCCTGGTTTAGAGGTATATGTCATGCTACCTGTTGGATTATTTGACAACGGTGGCAGTACTTCGATCGTATCAACTGAACTGATGCCATAACGTGTAGCTGTCAGGCTATATACGCCCGGCAGTTTGAGCGTTACCACGCGGCTTGTTTCCCCGGTAGACCATTTCCATGAGATCTCTCTGTCTCCCTTAAATACAGGGTCTACTGCCGTTTCCGCATCCAGTGTGATACCGGAGGAATCTTTCATGCGCCGGTCGGGGCCAAGGTCCACTGTCACTAACGGCAACAGGGTTACCTGTTTGGTGATTGTGTAGATAGTGTCCTTCAGATCAAAGCCCTTCCACATTTTCACGGTGTAGGTACCAGGCCCGGGGAACTGATGGTCCACCACAAGGGAAGTATCTGTAACAGGTCCGTCGCCAAAAGACCAATGGGTTGGTCCTCTGTAGCCTCTGAAATGATAAGTCACAAAACGGACCAGGAACCGTCCGTTATTCTGTGCAAAATCAAAATTATCCCATACGCCGCCATCCTTTACATGTACTGTGTCCACACCGGTATAGTGACTGGTGGTTACTTTGGCATAGTAGGTGCCCGGCGCAGTAACATTCAACTGATGGCCGCTGACAATACCAGGGTACCATACGCAGTTAACAGCGGGGTCATTGAGATAGGGAGCATTCAGTTTTAAAGCGATGGTCGGGCCCATAAATGTGGTGTCCGGTCCAAGGTCCAGCTCCGGCCATACCTTCACCTGCTCTTTGATTTGATGTAACTGGCCATCTGATGTTTTTGACAACATAGTTACCTCATATGTTCCAGGTACCTGATAGGAGTAGGACATTTTTCTTTTTTCGACACCGCCCAGTTTTACCATATTGCCATCGCCCATCAGCCAAATGGTGCTGTCCAGCAACGGCATTTGTGAAGTGTTTTCAAAGTATATTTTTGTGGCACTTCCTTCAGCTGCGTAGTAGTTCATGGTCCCTTCAGGGTTAGTGCCAACGGTGGGCAACACCATGATGGTATCTGTAGAGGAAAAACCATAGGCAGAGGCTGTAACCGAATAAGCGCCAGGCAAGGTAACCGTAATGCTCCTGCTGGTAGCGCCGGTAGACCATTTCCAGTTTACCTCGTTGCTGGTACGGTAAAATGAGTCCAGCAGCGCCTGGCCACCGTCCAGCGTAAGCTGCTGGCTGGCTGGCATTACTACATCAGGTCCGAGGTCTATCCTTACAGGAGGAGCGATGTATATTCTTTTACGGGCAGTGTCCAGCGGATAAAGGCCTCTCCACATTTTCACATCGTAATACCCGGGAGCAGCATAAGTATGCGGCAGGTTCAGGCCCGTGTCAATGCGAGAACGGTCTCCGAAATCCCAGTGCGCTGCACCCTGGTATTTTACAGATTCGCCGGCGGCAAATATCATGGTGAGTTTACCATCTGTACTCCGGCCTGTATTAAAGAAATCAGAGAAGGGCGTATTGTCTTTCAGCACCACAAGGGTGTCTGTAGTCGTAAAGCCGTCAGCTGTAATAACTTTGGCGGCGTAGGTACCATATCCCACTACCTTCAGCTCGGGCATGTCCAGGTTTCCGGGCTGCCAAAAACAGTGTACACTGGTATCGCCATAAAAAGGCGCATTAGGCCTTAATATAATCGGCATGCCCCTGAAAACCAAGTCCTTTCCCAGATCAAGGTCTGGCCATACAGTTATTTGCCGTCTTACGGAATCCACCATGCCGGTAGCAGTATCGCGTGCTGTCAGTGTGACCCAATACTTTCCGGCAGCTGCATAGGTGTGGCTGACGTTCATACCGGATTCACCGGTAGCATCACCAAAACTCCAGCTATATAGCGGTGTCTTGCCGGGAGTACCTGTGGACGTGGCGGTAAAGCGGACAATGCGCCCTGCTTCCTGTTGATAAGTCAAAGCGGCTTTCAGGACCGGTGCGGTCACAACAACGGACAGCTGCGCTGAATCGCGCCTGCCTTTTGAATCTTCCCGATAAACTGTTACCAGATAAGTACCAGGGCGCTGAAAAACATGCGTTCCAAAGTCTCCTGTAAATGTAGTATTGTCGCTAAAAACCCATCGGTATGTGCTGGGGCTATAATAATTGCTCTGAGTGCCAAAAATGTATGTCAGACTGTTCTCGTCGTGGCGCTCCACGATATTCATACGAAACTTATCCAATACCAGCGTATCAGAATAGGTCCAGGACGGGTTTAAAGAGCAAGGGGTTACCCTTACCCAATACCTGCCTGGCTCCGTAATGTCTATTTCCTCGGTGGTTGCACCAGTAGACCATTCTACTTTAGCGGGCGGCATCAGATAAGGCGGGCGAAAAGCTTTGGACCGGTCATATGATACCCTGAATACATCTCCCACATGGATAGCCGAATCTTCTATAAGTCTTACCCTGTCGGGCAGAAAAGATTCATAGAAAATGATTTTTTCCACTGAATCTTTCCGGCCAGACTGGCTGGTAACAATTAACTTTACCTGATTAGGACCCTCCTGAAGATAAAACGATGGCGGAACTAATTGCGACGACGTGATATTGTTATTCAATACCCATTTGGTGTCAACTATTCCACCTGTTCCATGCGACATACTCTCCAGATAGGCTACACCACAATTCACCGTTGACGAATCAACTATTCTAAAGTCAGCTTTCAAATAGTCTTCCGTTTTTATATAGATAGTATCCCGGATATAACGGTCGCAGTTTGCCGAAGTGGTTTGCCGGATGTACATTCCCGGAGATTTCACTTCTATGCAATCACCATCGAATGTTCTTTGCTGAAATTCCCAGCGATGACTGACAACCGTATTTTCCATCGTAGGCGCACATTCCGTAAAAGGATAAGCGTCAGCGGACACAAATTTATCTCTCGGCGGAAATCCAAACAACACCCGTGTGTCCACAATATTAATGGGGGTCGTCAGGGAATCGTAGCTCCCGTCTTTCTTTTTAATCCAAATCCGGATGGCTTTATCTCCGTCTGTGGGGTACCTGGCGCTATAAGTCCAGTTGGGCAGGTAGCCTTGCCATCCCAGTCCATCATCCAGGTTTACGGCGCAACTGTCCACATCAGTGTAGGCATAGGGCACATAAAACTGAAACATAGCCCTGTTGCTGAAACAATCTATGCTGCGGGACCAGTTGAGGACGATCGTGTTAGCAGGTGTTTTGGGCGTTGCTGCCGAAGCATGCCAAGGGATCAACCCAAATAATAAAACAAACAATAGTAAAAATCTATTCATATAGGGACCGGTATAGGTAAACAAAAAATCGTATAAAATTATATATATTTTAAACAAAATTTATCTTTTATTACCATCTGATAAGTTGGCATATTCCCGCTCCGGAGAAATTACCGTATGTTTGCAGTTGCATTGATCAAACCGTGATATCTCAACAATCCATACAACAGATCCTTGGCCGCATTGACATTGTGGAGATTGTGGGTTCTTTTGTGAAACTGAAAAAGCGGGGCGCCAACTACATGGGCCTTTGTCCGTTTCACAACGAGAAATCCCCTTCTTTCACCGTATCACCCAGCAAAGAGATCTATAAATGCTTCGGCTGTGGCAAAAGCGGCAACGCTATCAGCTTTGTCATGGAGCATGAGAAGTACTCCTATGTGGAAGCCATCAAATGGCTGGCACAGAAGTACCAGGTAGAGATCGAAGAAACAGAGGTAAGCCCCGAGCTGCGGCAGCATCAGCTGATGTCTGACAGTCTGTTTATTATCAACAGCTTCGCCCGGGAGTATTTCACCGACACGCTTTTTAATACAGACGAAGGACAGAACGTAGGGTTAAGTTACTTTGAAGAACGTGGCTTCACCGAAGAGACCGTCCGTAAATTCCAGCTGGGCTACTGCCTTAACCAGCGGGACACCTTTGCTCAGACAGCACTGTCAAAAGGCTACAACCTCGAATACCTTCAGAAAACGGGGCTGGTGACCATCCGTAACGAGCAACCGGCCGACAACTACCGCGGCAGGGTCATCTTCCCGATACATAACCAGTCGGGCAAGATCCTCGGCTTCGGCGCGCGTATCCTCGTCAAATCAGACCGGGCGCCCAAGTACATCAACTCCCCCGAGAACGAGATTTATGTGAAGAGCCGGGTACTGTATGGTACCTATTTTGCGCGGCATGCCATTGATAAACTCAATGAATGCCTGCTGGTAGAAGGATATACCGACGTGATATCCCTGCACCAGGCAGGCGTGGAGAACGTGGTCGCCTCCAGCGGCACCTCTCTTACACAGGACCAGCTCCGGCTCATTAAAAAATACACCAACAACCTCACCATCATCTACGATGGTGACAGCGCCGGTATCAAGGCAGCGCTGCGCGGCCTCGACATGGCCGTGGAGGAAAGCCTCAACGTAAAGCTGGTGCTGCTGCCCGACAAAGAAGACCCGGACAGTTATGTGCAGCGCATTGGCGCCGCCGCTTTCCGCACGTTCATCGAAGAAAACAAGCAGGACTTTGTGCTGTTCAAACTGCAGTTGAGCATGCAGGAAGCCGGCAACGACAGTACAAAGAAATCGCAGCTGGTCAACGAGATCGCGGAAACCATTTCCAAGATCGACAAGGCTGAAGACTTCACCCGGCAGCAGGACTATATCCGGCAGTGCAGCCAGCTGCTCAAAATCGATGAACAGGGGCTTATCGCGCTGGTGAATAAATTCATCCGGGAAAGGCTGGTCAAACGGGAGCAGGCCATTGCCCGCAATGCGCCATCACCGGCAGAGCAGGACGACGCCCTGAGCGATGAAGCCATTGCCGCCATGGAAGCCGCCGAAACCGGCGTTTCCATTTCCTCGCTGCTCAACAAAGATGAAAAGCAGGAGAAGGAACTGGTGAAAATATTGCTGCGTTTTGGCGATAAACCATTTAGCGAGGAAGAAAACAATACCGTAGCCGACTATATTTTCCATCTCCCCTATGATTTTGAATCGCTGGCAGACAGTGAGATGGTGAAACGTATCCTGCGGGAATACAAACAGCTGTACGACGAAGGCAGCCTGCCCGACAAAAAATGGTTCCTGTACCACCAGGACCCTGATGTGAGCAAGTTTATTGCGCTGATACTGGAAGACAAGGAAGCGGAACTGAGCGTTAACTGGAAGGAGCGTTTCGAGATCGATACTGTTTATGGAGATAATGCCTATCTGAAAGACACGATATCCACCACCAATTATCTTATTCTCCGGAAGATCAAAAAGCTGATCACCGAAAACCAGGAGGAAGCGGAGAAAGCCACCGAAATGGACCAGGTGATGCGCTGCCTGGAGATGCAGGTACACCTGAAGGCCCTGGAAAAGGAGCTTACCCAGGGCCTCGGTACCGTTATTTTCAAATAAATTTTACTGATTGCGTTCCCATACCTGGAAAGAGAAGGCATGGTCGTTTTTCTCGTCTGCTTCGTGGCGTTCATCGCGTACGAGCGTCCATTCGCTGCCATGGATGGCCGGGAAAAAGGCGTCTCCGGGCACTACTGCGTATACCCGTGTGAGGTAGATGCGCTCTACCAGGTGCCAGGCCTGTTCAAATATCTGGGAACCGCCGGTGATAAACAGCTCCTCGCCTTCGAATGTTTTTGCTTTGGCAATGGCCTCATCGATGGAAGCCTCCACATATACGCCTTCCGGCCGAAAATCCGTCTGCCGCGTGATGACGATGTTAGGTCTTCCCGGCAGTGGTTTTCCAAGCGACTCAAACGTTTTTCTTCCCATGACAATGGGTTTGCCCAGCGTAGTGCTTTTAAAGTACTTCAGGTCGGTAGACAAGCGCCAGGGCAGTTGATTGTTGATGCCGATCACATTGTTTTCTGATGCGGCCACTATAATAGATACCCTCATATCAGATGGCTACGGGTGCTTTAATAGCAGGATGGAATTGATAATCCACCAGCTCGAAGTCCTCATACTTAAATGCGAACAGGTCTTTCACCGCCGGGTTGATTTTCATGACCGGCAGCGGGAAAGGTGTTCTGGTCAGCTGCAGCTGCGCTTGTTCCATATGGTTGCTGTACAGGTGCACATCACCGAAAGTATGGATGAAGTCGCCCGCTTCAAGGTCGCACACCTGCGCCATCATCATGGTGAGCAGCGCATAGGAGGCAATATTGAAAGGCACGCCCAGGAATACGTCTGCGCTGCGCTGATAGAGCTGACAGCTGAGTTTGCCCCTGGTTTCGCCTTTGGAAGCATCGGGAGGTGTCACATAAAACTGGAACAGGCAGTGGCAGGGGCTGAGCGCCATCTTATTGAGGTCGCCCACATTCCAGGCGTTCACAATAATGCGGCGGGAGTCCGGGTTCTTTTTGATCGTTTCCACCGCGATGGTGATCTGATCGATCGTTTCACCGGAAGTGGTTTCCCAGCTGCGCCACTGTTTACCGTATACCGGGCCCAGGTCGCCGTTTGCGTCTGCCCATTCATCCCATATGCTGACGCCGTGTTCTTTCAGCCAGGCGATATTGGTATCGCCTTTCAGGAACCACAGCAGTTCATATATAATGGACTTCAGGTGTAATTTCTTAGTTGTCACCAATGGAAAGCCTTTGCTAAGATCGAACCTCATCTGATAACCAAAACAGCTGGTGGTACCGGTACCGGTGCGGTCAGTTTTAACAGCGCCTTCCTTGATAATATGTTGTAATAAAGTGAGATATTGTTCCATAATCAGGCGGCAAGTTACGAGAAAAATATAACCTAAATAAGTCAAACAAAAAAAGTGAAAGTCAGCCTGATTTTTCGTAAACTGACATTCAAAATAGCCAAAAGTTACAACAACAGCTTAACAGACGACTACGAAGACCACTATCGGAAGGTGTGCCCACGATTTGAAAAGCCTGATATTCGCCATTGCCGGTAGCAGAAGATAAGATGGATTCAACCAAAATCGAACTTGAACTCAAACGCCATATTTCCCCGTTCACCAAAATCTTAGTTACGCTATCGTGATTACGCCACTTTCATTTTAATCTAAACCAATTTTCGTGCTATGCTTCTACCAAAATCCAGTATGCTGGTAATGCTGTGCTTATGCAGTACACTTGCCTTATTTGCGCAACAAAACATTTCGGGCAGGATCAAGGATGCCGCCCACGGCAACGCTATCCCCGGCGCCACTGTGCGCGTGCCAAACACCAACAAGGGAACCATGACGGACATAGACGGTAAATACACGATCAGTGTACCGGCCTCCGTGTCAAAGCTGATCATCAGTTATACCGGCTACAAAACACAGACCGTATCTATCCCTCCCGGCGCCACCACGCTGAATGTCTCACTGGAAGAAGACCTTGCCCGTCTCGATGAGATCGTGGTGACCGGCCTGGCCACCAATATCAAACGCAGCAACCTGGCCAATGCCGTAGCCACCATTTCGGGCAAGGAACTGAACGGCGTGGCACCGGCACAGACCTTCGACGCCGCCCTCAGCGGCAAGGTGCCCGGCGCATTGATCACCGCCAACTCCGGCGCCCCCGGTGGCGGCATCTCCGTGAAGCTGCGCGGTATCACCTCCGTCTTCGGCAACTCCCAGCCGCTGTACGTAGTGGACGGCGTCTTCTTCAATAACAGCAGTATTCCTGCCGGCCTGAACGATGTCACCGGCGCCGCCACTGCCGGCAACCCCAACAACCAGGACAACCCGTCCAGCCGTATTGCTGACCTCAACCCGGAAGACATTGAGAACATAGAAGTGCTCAAAGGCGCTTCCGCGGCCGCCATGTACGGCGCCAAAGCAGCGGCAGGCGTTATCATTATCACCACTAAAAAAGGCAAATCCGGTAAAACGCAGGTCACCCTCAACCAGGAAGTGGGCTTTGCGAAAGTACGCCACCTGGTGGGCGTGCGGAAATTTACCGCCGAAACAGCCGCCGATCTGGGAGGCAGCGCCACCAGCACCGACCCTGATGTGATCGCCGCCCGCGCAGCCATGAAAGCCCAGTTTGAAGCCGCCCAGGCTGCCGGTAAAATCTATGACTATGAAAAAGAACTGTTTGGTGAAACCGGCCTTATTCTCAATACCGGCGTTTCCATGAGCGGCGGTTCAGAGAAAACCACCTTCTACATGGCTGGCAACCGCAGACAGGAAGACGGCATCGTTAAACATACCGGCTACTTCAACAATTCATTCCGTCTGAACGTCAATCATAAAATAAATGATCGTTTATCCGTTGGCGTTACTACCAATTTTATCAACTCCTCTTCCGACAGAGGTGTCACCAACAACGACAACAACGGCGTATCACTTGGCGTGGCCCTTTCCACCACGCCCGGATTTGTGGAACTGCATCCCAACTCTCTCGGTGAATATCCCCGTAATGCCTTCGCCGCTTCCAACCCGATAGAAACGCGCGACAAAATGATCAACAACGAAGGCGTAAACCGTTTTGTAGGCGGCGGCAATATTGAATACCGCATCCAGCAAAGCAACCACTCCTCCACGAAAGTAGCTGTGAGAGCGGGCGTGGACTACTTCAACCTGAAAACCATCGCTGTATTCCCCCGCGATCTTCAGTTTGAAGAAAAGGCCCAGCAAGGCCATTCCATCCAGGGAAATACCAATAACCTCAACACCAACCTCCTGGGCTTCATTGCCAATACCTGGACACCACACGAAAAACTCAGTCTCACCAGCACCGCCGGCGCTACACTGGAAACCGGCTATATGGACAATATCGTGACCGTGGCCACCAACCTGGTATCTGGTCAAACCAACCTCGATGCCAGTGGTAACACCAGCACCCGTCAGTTCCGGCAGAAATACCGTGACAACGGTATGTTCATCCAGGAAGACCTCTCCCTGATGGACGCCTTCACGCTCAGTGCAGGCGTGCGTTTTGACCGGTCCACCAACAACGGGGACTATCTCAAATATTACGTCTTCCCCAAAGGCGCCTTCTCCTGGAACATCTCTAAAATGCCTTTCTGGCATGTGGACAAAGTAGACAACCTGAAAGTGCGTATCGCCTACGGCCAGTCCGGCAACGTACCGCCTTACGGCAGTAAGTTCACCGGCATGCTGGGCAGCAACATCGGCGGTTTCCCCGGCGTACTGGTAGATAACCTGCTGGGCAATCCCAACATCAAACCGGAAAGACAGTCCGAACTGGAAACCGGTATCGACTTCAGCCTGTTCAACGGCCGTGTGTCACTCGAAGCCACTTACTATAACAAACGCATCTACGACGTATTGTTAAGACATGCCATCCCCTCTTCCACCGGTTACGCAACAGAATGGAAGAACAGTGGCGACCTTACCAACAACGGTGTGGAACTGGGTCTGACCGTTATCCCTGTCAATACCAAAAATTTCAAATGGACGTCTAACATCAACTGGTGGAGAAACCGTTCCAAGATGACCAAGCTGATTATTCCGCCTTATGCTATTGGCGCGTTTGGCGCATCACTGGGCACTTTCTATCTGGAAGAAGGGCAACCGGTGACCCAGATCAAAGGTATTGTGAACAAACAGCTGGTGCTGATTGGTAATTCAGAACCGAAATTCCAGATGAGTTTTTACAATGACCTTACTTTCCTGAAGGACTTCTCCCTGCGTTTCCTCATTCACTGGAAAAAAGGCGGCGATAACATCAACCTGAGCCAGTTGCTCAATGATGGCGGCGCCACTTCTCCCGACTATGATGATCTGATCAACGGCGTGAAAGCCGGTGCATACAGGCCAGGGGCCGGTGCCGGCGTATATGTGCAGGACGCTTCCTATGTGCGTATCCGTGAGATCGGCCTTTATTACAATGTTCCGCTGAAAAATACCAAAACCATTAAAGGTATTCGGCTGGGCATTTCCGCCAATAACTTTTTCACCTGGACAAAATATGTGGGGTATGATCCGGAAGTTTCCAACTTCGGCAGTAACACCATTACCACTGCGCAGAGCCGCGGCAGCAACGGTTTGTCTACCGGTGTGGACGTAATGCCTTTCCCCTCCAACAAAAGGGCCAGCTTCCATTTAGGCATCGATTTCTGATCATCTGACTATTAAAACTGAAACAAATGAAAAAGCTTATTATATACCTGTCCGGCGCCCTGCTCGCCCTGAGTGCCTGCCAGAAAGGAGAAATCAACAGTCTGAATACACCGGTCGTAGGCGGCATTGTCGTCAATCCCAGCCGGAGCGATCTTTTTAACCTTGTCACCGGTGCGGAATCCGGGTTGCGTAACAATACCGGCACCTATCTCGATGGCTTAGGCGTACTGGGACGTGAGCAATACCGCTTCTCAGGCTCCGAGCCCCGCTGGACGACCGATATGTTGGGTGGTGGCACCAAAGAACTGGACAACAACACATTCTACATCACCAACCCTTTTGCGGCCCGTTACCAGGTGGCCCGTCAGTGTTTTATCCTGATGCAGGCGCTGAAAACCACGCGTACCGAAGTAGCCAGCGATGCGCAGAAAAAAGCCTTCCAGGGCTTTGCCGAAACACTTATCGGTTACCAGCTGCTGCTGAACATCAACATGACGGATTCCAACGGCGCCAGAATTCCGGTGGCCGATAATGCCAACCTGGGCCCTATCATCACTAATCCGGGCATCGTGATGGACTCCGTGCTGAAGTTCCTCGACGCCGGTAAAGCGGACCTCACCGGTTCTGATGTGCTTTTCCCGCTTTCTGACGGTTTCGCCGGTTTTAAAGATGCCGCTGGCCTGCTGAAGTTCAACCGGGCCATTGCCGCCAGGGTACATATTTACCGTAAAAACTGGGCCGCCGCACTGACAGCTCTGAACGAATCCTTCTTTGATCTGAATGGTTCCTTCACCAAAGGCATATACAGCGCTTTCTCCACCAACGGCGGCGACCTGATCAACCCTATGTACCTGCAGCCTAATTCAACCGGGGAAGTAAGGGTGGCGCATCCTTCTTTTGCCACAGACATCATCGGCACCGATGACCGAATCAACAAAACAACGCTACGTACCTCTCCTGTAAGCAGCGTAGGACTTACCGGTAACCGTGATCTGGCCATCTGGCCTACGCTGAGCAGCCCTATCGCCATCATCCGGAATGAAGAGCTGATCCTCATTTATGCCGAAGCCAAAATACAGCTGGGACAATTCCCGGATGCCATCGTAGCGCTCAACAGGATCCGGACCGGCCACAACCTGCCTGTATACCCCGGCGCTGTCACCGCAGACGCCCTCACCAACGAGCTGCTCTATCAGCGCCGCTATTCCCTGTTCATGGAAGGCCACCGCTGGATAGACATGCGCAGGTACAACCGGCTCAACCAGCTCCCAATAGACCGCGCCGGCGACGATGTATGGTCACGGTATCCGCTGCCTATGAGCGAAACAAATCAATAATTAATCCGTATTAAAGGGTATAAAAAAGCGAAAACCGCCTGATATGTTATCAGGCGGTTTTCGCTTTTTATCTTATGATCAGGACACGATTATATGCCGCGTCTTTTCATTTCTTTTCTTATCAGCGATAGTTCGCGGCCCATCTGGCCGGCGATGGACGTGTTTTCCTGTGCTCTGCGGATCAGGTAGGGCATCACGTCTTTTACCGGGCCATATGGCAGGTATTTGGTGACGGTATAGCCGGCATGCGCCAGGTTGAAGGTGATATTGTCGCTCATACCCAGCAGCTGTGAGAAGCTCACATGCGGGTGGTTGTGCGGAATATTTTTTGCGTCCATGGTACGGGCAGCGAGCATGCAGCTGTTTTCATTGTGTGTGCCGATGAACACCCCCAGTTTATCGAGATGCTCCAGGCAGAACTGAACGGCAGCGTTGTAGTCTTTATCTGTGGCTTCCTTGCTGGGCTGGATGGGCGTTGGGTAGTTGTTTTCCGCCGCGCGTTTGTTTTCCTTTTCCATGTAAGCGCCGCGCACCAGTTTGGCACCGAGCAGGTAACCTTCTTTCGTTGCTTTTTCCAGCGATTTTTGCAGGAACGGGTAGCGGTCATGGCAATACATCTGAAAAGTATTGTACACGATCACCTGGTTGCGGTTGAACAGCGACATCATTTCATCCGTCAGGTCGTCAACCGGATTCTGTATCCAGGATTCCTCCGCATCGATGAGCAGGCCTACCTTGTACTGGGCAGCCGCTTCCGCCACTGAATGCACGCGGGAACGGACACGGATATATTCCTGCTGTTCCTGTGGTGTGAGCGTATCGCCACGGTGTACTTTTTCGAGCAGTTCAAAACGTGCAAAACCGGTGATCTTGATGGCGATGAAAGGAATATCCGGTTTGTTGGCTGCATACTGGATAGCCCGGATAAATTCAGGCACCGCATGATCGTAGCTTTCTTCGCCTTCCATGGCTTCCACGCCATAGTCGAGCACTACACCCACATGGTAATTGCCCAGTTGCAGCGCCGTGTGTGCCGCTTCGTCCAGGGTTTCGCCCCCGCAGAACTGGGAGAATATTGTGTTTTTGATAATGCCTTTGATCGGTAGTCTGAGTTTGAACGCCAGCGGAGTGAGTGCTGCGCCCATTTTCACCAGCCACGGCTTTCCGATGTTGCTGAACAGAAAGTTGGCCTTTTTTAACGCCTTGTCGGTCTTTGCCTCAAATGCAATAGCCGTATTATCGAATGATAAAGTTAGCTGCTTTTCCATGAGGCGCAAAGTTAGGGTGCGCCTGCATCCTAAACAAAAATCATTATAATATCAGGAGATATTTTTAATAGCATAAACCGATATTGTCTATTGCTTTTCAAAAATTGCTGCCCGGGAAAATGTGGGCTGTATCAAGGTAAAATTTATCCGGCATCAATCTATCAAATATATTATTATCTACATATAATATCTAAACACCATACAGAAAAATATTTGGGAGAACGATAAAAGGAGGGCCTGTGAGCCGATGGAATTCTTGTCCCGGGCAGTTTATTTTGTTTATTTTTAGGCTTTTCTGTTGACAAACACCCGGAAATATGAAGAAATCCCGTACATGGCTTTATGCATTGATTTTAGTGGCCTTAGGCGTTATTGTTGTAGTGACCTGGAAATTGCGGGAGCCTGCGTCACCGAAAACACCGGGGTACACCATTGCCGAATTAAAGGCGGCGGGCGTGCAATACCAGGAGCACCAGGGCAAGACCGGCAGCCGTACTGAAATCACGTTGCCTGACAGTACCACCGTTATCCTGAACTCCGCCTCTGTCCTGCATGTTCCGGCAGATTACGCTTCCGGCAACCGTTCCGTTATCCTTGACGGCGATGCTTTTTTTGACGTAAAGCCCGGCAAAGACAGTTTTACCGTGACCACTGCCATCCTCAAGGCCACCGTACTGGGCACCTCTTTCCGGATGCGGTCCTTTTCCAGCCAGCAGGGCGCCACCTGCTATCAACTGGAAGGCTCCAGCCGGGTGGGCAAATCCTATCATTCTGCTACTGACAATCAACCGGAAGTACTGGAGCGCGGCCAGATGGTACTGGCCAATCGCGAGATAGACCTGATGGAAAAAGAAACATACCATCCTGAAGAGCTGGAAACCTGGCTGTCTGATATTCTTCGCATCCAGAATGCCAATCCGATGGCCGTATCCCGTATACTGGAAGACTGGTTCGGCGTGGAAGTGGAAATGCGTGGCGACGCCTCCAAGGCCCGTGTTATTACAGAAGCACTCTTCTTCAACGCCTCCCTCGATGATGTGCTCAGCAATCTTAGCGACCAGCAAGGATTTAAGTACAAAATTGACAAGAACAAAGTGACACTCAATTTCTAGTATATCCATTAACGTTATAAAAGCCTGGTGTGTGTACACGCCAGGCTTTTTTATTGTCTTGTAACAACCTGCGCCGGCTCATAGTACCCCTTACCGATTCACGCGACATTTTTTGTAATTTTAATACAATTAAAGCGCTCCATTTATGAAAAAGCTATCCTTACTGCTGCTGACATTAGGCAGCGCACTCGGGCTGTACGCACAAACAGCGCCGTGTTGCCATACAGACGCCGTGACAGAATTTACCGGGCTCGCTAACCGGGAAGATTTCCGGATGGCGCACAAAGACCCGCTCCCCTACACCTACCAGGGAACTGCCGGCACTGAAGTAAGCTTCCCCGCCCCTGACGGCAAAGCAGCCAACGGTTTCCTGTTTAAGGCAAAGAAACCTACCAACAAATACCTGTTTGTATTCCAGGAATGGTACGGACTTAATGACTATGTGAAAAAGGAATCCGAAAAACTATACAACGATCTCGGCGGCGCGGTAAACGTGCTGGCAGTGGACATGTACGACAAGATTGTGGCCACCAACCGGGAGGAAGCAGCTAAAACCATGCAGTCGGTGCCCAGGGAGCGGCTGAAAGCGATCATGGAAGCCGCCCGCAATTACGCAGGCAAATCAGCCAGCATCGTAACGCTGGGCTGGTGCTTTGGCGGTGCCATCGCGCTGCAATCAGCACTGATTAACGGTGACAGGAACATGGGTTGTGTGATGTATTACGGCATGCCGGAAAAAGATGTGAATGCCCTGAAGCAGCTGCATGGTCCGGTATTGGGCCTGTTCGCCAACAAAGACAAAGGCATCACCCCACAGATAGTGGACGAGTTTGAACAAAACATGAAAAAAGCAGGTAAAACGTTAACGGTTAAACGTTATGATGCAGAACACGCCTTCGCCAACCCCAGCAACCCAATTTATAACAGCGAAGCCACGAAGGATGCCTATACGCATACCATTGCTTTTCTGAGGGAAAGATTCAAGTAATTATTTAGTTTTTTTATTGAAAAATGCAGCGAAGATCATGTTTTGTCAGGTGATCTTCGCTGCATTTTTCAATAAAAAAATAATACAATGATTAAATGGTCCCGAGGCGCATCAGCAGCTCTTTTGACTTCCTCACCCCTTCTTCCTCGGACAGGCGGTTGCCTTCATATTCAATACCGATAAAGCCATCTTTGTATCCTGCATCCTTTACGATCTGCAACATACGTTTGTAGTCGATGGTGGTTTCATTACCGGCATCATCAAAGTCATATGTTTTAGCGCTGACACCTTTAGCAAAAGGCATTAGTTCCTTCACGCCTTCATAGCGGTCATATTCTTCCAGGCAGGTGGTTTTAGCCCACGCTTCCGGCGTATTGTTTTCCGGTTTGCTTCTTTTGATACAGAAATTGCCCAGGTCCGGCAACGTACCGCAGTTGGGCATGTTCACGGTTTTCATGATATTGCTCAACCATTTTCCGTCAGAGGAGAAACCGCCATGGTTTTCCACGATCACGTTGATGCCGTGTTCTTTTCCGAAGCCGGACAGTTTGGTGAGTGATTCGATGGCCGCTTTAGCTACATCTTCCGCTTTACCTTCACCGGCCGCATTTACGCGGATGGCATGGCAACCGAGGAATTGTGCCGCTTCCACCCATTTGTAATGGTTTTCCACTGCCTGCATGCGTTTTTTGGCGTCGAGGTCTCCCATTTCCCCTTCTCCGTCGCACATAATCAGGACGCTGCGTACGCCGTTGTCGTCGGCACGTTTTTTCATATCCGCGAGGTAGGCCTGATCTTTTGCTTTGTCTTTAAAGAACTGGTTCACGTACTCTACACCGGTGATGCCAAATTCATTTTTAGCGCGCGCGGCGAAGTCGAGGTGGTTCATTTTACCGGCGAAGAGCGCCTTGTGGAAAGACCATTCTGCCAGGGAGATTTTAAAGAACAGTTCTTTGGCTGTTTCAGTACCGGCACCGGCGCCTGGTTGAGCGGTACTGTCTTTTGTGCCTTTGGTGGATTTACCTTCATTACAGGCTGCCAATACAGAAGGCAGGAAACCGATGCCCATCGTGTACAGCCCCATTTGGCGCAAAAACTGACGGCGGTTGTTGATGTTACTCATATAACGTGGGTTTTAAAAATTAAGCTTGACTAAAAATATTGATTTCAGCGGGGTAAAGCAAGTTTGTTGCCAGAAATGACAAAAAAGCCCGGAGCATTGGCCCCGGGCGATGTTATTATTTGAAAGATGATAACAATTTATTTTTCGAGGAACTGCATGACTTCCCTGATCACCGGCTCCTGGCGCATGATACGGAAATGTCCTTCGCCGGTGATGCGCATGGCGTGAATGGACGGATACTGCTCCACATAGGCGGTGACTTCCTTCTCGTCCACCAGCGTGTCTGTGGTGTCGTAAGCAAAAAATATTTTCTCTGCCTTGATCTGATTGATATAGCGGTGGAGGTCCAGCTCTTCCAGATCTTCCCGTAGCCGTTGATGTATCAGTTGCCGCAGTGGCGGCATTACGACGGGATGTATCCGGAACAATTGCAGGGCCTCGTTAAAAAACACGGGCGCGCTCAGGGCACAACTGAGCATGACCAGCCGCGGCACCTGCACCGTTCTGCGGGAGAGTGTCAGCGCAGCGTTTAGCCCTCCCAGTGAGTGTCCGATAATGGCGTACAGCGGACCTTCCCGGACGATCACCTGTTCCAGCACGTGGCTCCATTGTACCAGGTTGGTCCGTTTACCGTCTGAATCGCCATGTGCGGGCGCATCATAGGCAATCACCTCATATCCCTGCCGGAGCAGTGTGTCTATCAGTTTTTTGAAGTGGAACGGGCTGCCGCCCCAGCCATGCAGCAGCAATATTTTTTTATCAGCACTTCCCCAGCGATAGGTAGTGATGGTCATAGGCCGTTCATCAAAAGGATAACGGGTAACGGTCAGTTGGTTTAGTTGTGCCGAATTACGCAGTTCCAGATGAGATGAGCGCACTTTAGTGCCTGGCGGTGTACAGTACAGGCGATAGAACAGGCGGGCGGTAAGCCCCGGAAAGGGTTTACTCATACCGGATAGCAGGAAGGCTGTCATCCGCAGTGACAGCGGTAAAACCTGGTGTTGCATCTTTCAGACCGATTGGTTTATTATTAAAACTAAAAAAGTCACCGAAGAAGATGCGCAGCATCATTTACAGTGACGTTTGATTTCCTTTCTTAAAAAATCTATGACCACCAGCATCTGGCTGTTGCTGTTCATGATACCGGTGACAAAAATGGCGCCTTCCAGCATAGAGAACATCAACACGGCAAACTTATCTTCATCCCAGTCTTTTTTAAATTCCCCGTTTTTCTTGCCCAGCTGCACCAGCAGCCGGATGCGCTCCTGGAAATACTGCACCAGTTCCTGCACTTTCCTTTTCAGGACCGGGTTAGTATCATCTGCTTCCACGCCGAAATTGAGCATGGGACAGCCACCGGCAATACTACGATTGAGCGGGTAACGCGCATAGTACGAGAACAGGGCCTCAAACTTGGCCAGGGCCGTAGGCTCCGGGCCGGTGACCGTTTTGAGCCTTTGCTTTTCCTGCTCCGCGATGTAATCAAATACTTCCGCCACCATTTCCTCTTTCGAGGAAAAGTTGCCATACAGGCCGCCTTTAGCCAGCCGCGTAGCTTCCATGATATCGCTGATAGCCGTGCCCGCTACACCTTTCTGGTTAAAAATGGGCGCCGCTGTTTCAATGATAAACTGCCTCGTTCTCGCTGCTTTGTTCATGATACTAAAATTAGACCTTTCGGTCTAATTTTACAAATAAAAATAACAGGGCGCAGAAATTCCCGGGCTTACGCCCGGGGCAACGATCTTATGAAAAGTCTTTAAGTATGAAGTCTGAAGTAATGGAGCAGGAGTATTTTCAGCGGGCGGATGACGTCATTTTTTACAGGAGCAATGTGGCAGCAAGCCATTACTATTAACGGCCGGTGGCGCCCAGTATGTTATCCACAGCAGTGCCATAAGCCGCCCCAATGGGAATGGCCACATTGCGGATGTACAGTGAAGTACGGTCAGCACGTTCTACCTTATCATTGGCCACAATATAAGAACGGTGGACACGGGTGAAAAGGGCAGTTGGCAAAAGGTCCATCGCCTCCTGCATAGACAGGCGGGAGATCAGGCGACGGTCTTTCAGGATAAAATTTACATAATTGCCGGCGCTCTCCAGATATAAGATATCTTCCAGCATTATCTTAAACTGTTCGTATCCGCTTTTGAGAAAGATATAGGCCGGCGCTTCTTTTGCCTGAGGCGGGTTCTTTTGCTTCAGCTGCCAGAGGCTGTGGGCCTTGTTGCACGCTTTGATAAAACGGATAAGCGAAAAAGGTTTCAGCAGATAATCTACCGCGTCCAGCTCAAAACTTTTAACCGCATGTTCGGAGTAGGCGGTGGTAAAGATGGTCATAGGCGGCTGCGGCAGACTGGAAATAAAATCCAGTCCGGAGATATCAGGCATTTTTATATCGAGGAAAAGCAGGTCTACCTTCTCTCTGCTCAGAAACTCCATCGCTTCATAAGCGTTGGTAAAATAGCCTTTCATTTCCAGGAAGGGCACCATGGCAGCGTGATTTTTTATCACGGCCAGGGCCACTGGTTCATCATCAATTGCAATGGCGGCAAGCTTCATAACACTTCATTTTCCTGTAATAAGATAGGGATTTACGAAATTCTACCGAGCAACAGGTCCTTTATCTGTTGCCACAAGTGGCGGTACTGCCGGTTTTCCCGGCGTTGCCAGTCCTTTACGATGGCCGCAGCTTCTTCGCGGCGCAGTTCCCGGGTACTTTCAAACACTTCGTCCACAATTTCCTTGTCAGCTGTCAGCGCGGCCTCCTGGTAATGCTGCAACAGCTCTTTGCCGGCTTCCGTTTCCAGCCTGGCGGCAGCGGTGCTCTGCGTAGTGGCGCTGGCCAGCCTTTCTTCGTATTCGCCTTTAGGCATCAGTACCTTGCTGAGCAGTGGCATAATTTCTATCAGCGTGATGATAAATACGATGAGCCGGTACCGTTGCTGCAGGGCGGGGTGTTCATCCGTCAGCTCGTGCAGGGCTTCTATCTGCGCCAGGAAACCATCTGTCAGCGTACCCTGGTAGATGGTTTCTTTCAGGCTGTCGGCGCTGTGCATGGCGGCCACCTGCACCTGCAACTGTTGTTCCTTCGGCTCCCATTCGTGTTTCATGAGGGCCAGCTCTTCTTCTGACTTCATGTAGGCCGATTTTTTTACCTTGGCGATAGAAGACTCCCCTATCCTGCCAGAGCCGCCGGTACCATCTGTTTCCTTGATGTAGGCGTCTTTATAAAATTTCAGTTCGCTTTCTTTTTGTTGCAGCTGCTGCCGGCCGCGGTCCAGCGACTGTTGCAGTTCCGCCCGCTGACCGGCATTCATGGCCGTCAGTTTTTTACGATAGGCATCGAGCTTGGTTTGTTTGCTCAGCTCCAGTTGGGCCGTAATATCTTTCTTAAACAACATCAGCACTACCGGCTGGGATATAAAAAGCCCGATGGTAACGGCCAGCAATAAACGAAATGCCACCGGCATAAACCGCATATTACCGTTACCCCGGGACATGGCTGCTATCAGGGTCCTGTCGATGGACAGGATGGCGAAACCGAAGAATAACGCCAACGCCAGCACGATCATATCATCTTTCACGATAGTGGAGAAAAAATATCCCCATGCCAGTGTGGCAAACATCCAGGTCACGAATACGGAGAGGCCGATGATACGGTACCGCTCTCTTTCTGTACGGCATTCTGCCAGGATATCAGCATCAGCGGCCGCCAGCCACCACAGGAACCGGGTGATGCCGTCTGGCGCCGGCAGCGGCTTTACTTCGTCTTTCGAATGGAGATCTTTCTTTAACATCTTACAAATTAATCTTTAACATCTATGGTCAGGTGTACAAAAAATTCAGTCGTCGTATGCCGTATGCTTAACTCATGGCGGTTAGGATACAGCAGTGCCAGTCTTTCTTTCACATTGTTGAGCCCAATGCCCATGCTGTCGCGCTCAGGATCATTCTCCGGGCGCTGATGCACGCTGTTGTATACATCGAAGAAAAGTTGTTCGCTGTTGCAGCTGAGTGAAATCACGATGCGTGACCGGTTACGCAGGCTGATACCGTGTTTGAATGCATTTTCCACGAACGGAATGAGCAACATCGGCGCTATTTCGTGCTGGCACTGGCTGTCATCAATATTCACTTCGATCAGGATATCAGGGGAAGACATCACCCGCAACCGTTGCAGATCGATATAGTTTTGCAGGTACGCCACTTCTTTGTCTAACGGTATTTTAGTCAGATGGTTATCATGCAGCATAAACCGCATCATATCGCCGAGCTTCTGGATACCTTCGCTGGTGCGTGGTGCTTCTTCCTGTAAAGCAGTGCCATATAAGGTATTCAGCGCATTGAACAAAAAGTGGGGATTGATCTGCGCCCGCAGGAAATCCAGGTTGGCGGCGGAGTGGCCCAGCGCCGTCTGCAATTTTTTTACGGTGGTCACCTGCTTCTGCCGGGACATATAAAGAAACCAGGTAACCGGCAGCACAATACCTATGCATATGAGCACCCCAAAAACGATCAGGGGCACGAATGTACCGGCGCCACCATGGCGGATAGCCCTGATGATCAGGCCCATCAGGAAGTTTGTCCCCAGCACCAGCAGCGCAACATCCCGGATCATTACACGCTGGTTGTGATGTACGAGTTTAAAATCCGGGATGATTTTATAATAAAGGATGAAAGCAACACTAATGATAATGGGCCCGAAGTAGAACATCAACCAGAAAGCATCCCTGGAATCACTGAAAACAAGCGCCATAATGGCCAGCAGTATACCGGAGATGATCAACACCTCACGGGCTATTTTCCGGTAGTGGGGATTGAGAAGTATGCGCTCATGCAGATAGTTAAAATAGGTCTGCTTCAGAAAATAATACACGACATATAACACCCCGCTGAAGATCATGGTAATGAAAGCCGATTTCGCAAAATGTGTATGAGCTCCCTGTACCGTGCTATACACACCGAACAGGTATCCGTTGTAATAAGACCCGGCGATCATCATCCCCAGGAAAAATATTAATCCTGTCAGCGCCAGCAGGGAAATACCGCCCCACCATCTTTTCTGCTCCAGGAAACGGGGAACGATCACAAAATTTACCGCCAGGAAACTGACATACACCAGCACAATACGCGCCATAGACGGCAGCAGGTAATGGATATAATAGTCAAACACCTGATCGTACCGGGCGAATTTTCGTCCATAGATTTGCTGTAACTCAAACACATTGTAGATAACACTGGGATAGAGCAGGCCAAACAAAAGCAGCAGGGCCAACCCTGATGCCAAACCAAACTCTAATTTCCTGTACTGGTCCATAAGCGGGAATATTTACAGCAATATTAGCCATTGAAAAGGTGCAGCCGGCCAAAATGGGATGAAAAGGCCGGATTATGGGATGAATCCTGATCTTTTTATTATTTTCAGGACTTCAAATTTACACCTTATGAAAACATCCAACAGAAGAAAATTTCTCGGCACCGCCGCAGCCTTATGTGCAGGCAGCGCCGCAGCCGCTATGCCACTGCCCGCCGGCAACCGTAAATTCCCTATTGTACACCATGTGTTTTTCTGGCTGAAAAACCCCGGGTCTACTGCTGACCGCGATAAACTGGTAGAAGGCATTAAAACGCTCTCCGGTATTCCAGCTGTAGGCCAACTGCATGTGGGTATTGTTGCCGGCACGGAAAAACGGGACGTGGTAGATGCCAGCTGGGCCGTATCTGAACTGATTTTCTTCCGGGACCTGGCCTCGCAGGCCGCATATCAGACCCATCCCATTCACCTCGATTTCGTTAAAAACTACAGTTCACTGTGGGAAAAGGTGGTTGTATACGATATGCAGGAAGTATAAAACACCTATATCATGGCAACAGAATACTGGATGCAGGGACCTGTAGCGGGCATCCCTGCTCTGCTGCAACCGGTGGCCCATGCGCTGTTACAGGCACGGGCCGAAATCAACGCGCTGATGAACGGCTTCCCCGAAGACCGGCTGTGGGAACAGCCCGCGGGGGTGGCTGCTCCCGGCTTTCACCTGCAACACCTGCGGGGCGTGCTGGACAGACTCTTCACCTATGCCCGGGGAGAATTCCTGTCACCACAACAACTGGAGGAACTGGCCGCAGAAGGTAAGCCCGCCGCTACGGCTACAGTCCTGCTGGAAGCATTCAGCCAGCAGGTGGACAAAGCGCTGGCACAGCTGTCGCAGACAGATCCCGCCACACTGAATGATTTCAGGGGCGTAGGCCGCAAACAGCTGCCGTCTACGGTACAGGGACTGCTGTTCCATGCCGCGGAGCATACGATGCGGCATACGGGGCAGTTATTGGTGACGGTAAGAATCCTTGGTTCTTCTTAGTTCTTCTGCCTCTGACCAAGGTGTACTAACCGTTTTATAGATATTGAAAAGCCGATCACCGTCGCCCCAAAAATGCCGATAAGGTAACGTTGGCGGATACACTCTCTGCAATTAACAAACAAGCTATCAGCAGCCAGGTAGGTTTGATCATGGCCGATAGAAGTCTGCATGCTTTTAAAAGTTAAATAATAAAAACAACCTTCCGGTGCAACAGGGGCTGGTACAATCAGGGATACTTTATTAATTTTAGTCCACCGGCGGCACAGTCATGTGTTGCCCGCAATCAAAATCCGTATCCAAAATCGCAAATTTGCTTTATGAGACATCTTCTTTTATGGCTGGCCGCCGGCCTTATCTGGACCGGCGTACAGGCGCAACAAACGCAGAAGCCGCCACTACACGGAAAAAACTGGATGGCCGTTACCGGTAAACCGCTGGCCGCCACTGCCGGCGCCATGATCTTCCAGCGGGGCGGTAACGCCGTAGACGCCGCCTGCGCCATGCTGGCAGCTACCTGTACCATGTGGGACGTATTAAGCTGGGGTGGAGAAACACAGGCATTGATCTACAATCCCAAAACCGGGAAGGTGATAGCCATCAATGCGCTGGGCGTAGCGCCCACCGGCGCCACACCGGAATTTTTCAAATCGAAAGGATATGATTTTCCACCGGAATACGGTCCGCTGGCGGCTGTTACCCCCGGCACCGCAGGCGGTCTATGTTATATGCTGGCACAATATGGCACCATGAGCCTCAAAGAAGTGCTGGCCCCCGCTATGGACATGGCTTCCGGCTATCCCATAGAAGCACAGACGGCCAACAGCATAGAACGCGGCAAAAAATATATCCAGCAATGGCCTTACAGCAAAGCCGTCTTCCTGACACATCCCGGTGAAAAAAGAGAAGCCCCCGAAGCAGGGGAAATGTTCGTTCAGAAAGACCTGCTGGCCACACTCACCAAAATGGTGGAAGCCGAACAGGAAGCACTGAAAAAACATAAAAACCGCAAAGAAGCCATCATGGCGGCATATGACCGGTTCTACAAAGGAGATATCGCGAAGGAGTTTGTACGCGGCTGCCAGGAACAGGGCGGCCTTATCACCCTCGAAGACCTGGCACGCTGGAAACCGATAGAAGAAACACCGCTGCATGTCAACTATCGCGGCATTGACGTATACAAATTGCAGGAATGGACACAAGGACCGATGTTGCTGCAAAGCCTCAATATCCTCGAGAACTTCGACCTCAAAGCAATGGGCTATAATTCTCCGCAATACATCCATACGCTTTACCAGACGATGAACCTCACTTTTGCGGACCGCGATTTTTATTATGGCGACCCATATTTCAATAAGAACAGGGCTATCGAAGGACTGCTGCATAAAGACTATGCAAAAGCGCGGGCCAAACAAATACTGCCTGACCGCAACGATGCTGCCGCCGGTCCGGGCGATCCGTATCCTTATATCGGTAAAACCAACCCCTATCTGCATTTCCTCGAAGAACGCAAAGGTTACATGGACACCACCAACGGCCGCAAGCCCGGTGGTTTTGTGCCCAAACACGATGCTACCACTTTCAGGGCCGGAACAGACCAGCTGTACGCACAACAGGCGGCAGACAGTGCCTACCACGACCGCCTGTGGCGCGGCACCACCAGCGTGGAAGCAGCCGACAAAGACGGATGGGTGGTATCTATTACGCCCAGCGGTGGCTGGCTGCCCGCATGCATCGCAGGCCGTACCGGTATCGGCATGAGCCAGCGCCTGCAGAGCTTTGTGCTGGATTCCGCCATCTGCCCGTTTAACGTGATAGCACCCGGCAAAAGGCCACGCGTTACCCTTACGCCGTCCATGGCGTTGAAAGACGGTAAACCGTTCCTCTCCTTTGCCGTACAGGGCGGCGATACGCAGGACCAGAACCTGTTACAGTTCTTCCTGAATGTCGTGGATTTTGGCATGACCGTGCAGCAGGCCACTGAAGCGGCCAATATCAATACCAACCAGTTATGGCTGTCACTCGGCGGCAGTAAGGTCAGCGATCGTATGCCGCGGCCGGGAAGCCTTTTGCTCAACAGCAATACGCCCGAAAAAACGCGCAGCATACTGGAAGGCATGGGATATCACCTCAGTTTTGAACAACGTACCAGTGGTCCCATCAATGCTATTTACCTGGACCGCAAGCATGGCACCCTGTGGGGAGGCAGCAGCAACCATGGAGAAGATTATGGAATAGGCTGGTAATACCACATTGTAAAAAAAAGAAGAGGCTGTATCATAAAATAAATGATGTAGCCTCTTCTTTTTATCGATATATTTTATCGATTTGAAATAAACATTAAAAAATCAATATCTTTTTGCAGTTCCACTTTTTCCTCCCTGCTTATAAATCTTTTCTAACGTAACTTTAGACCAATGATGCAGGTACAACAGCATATCCCAAAATATCCGCTATGCAACTTTATTCAACACATCGTTTACGTAAGCGGCGCATTACCGATCCCTTACCTGCGGGAACTACCGCAGGGGGGGATAAATCTGGTGATTGAGCTGAATGAAAATGCTGTAAATACTGTCTATCCGGAAATAATGATGGGCAGTAAGAAGGTGGTAAAGAATGCCTGGATCTCCGGCACGCAGAAACAGGCCATTATGTACAAAAACAATCCGAATTCTACTATCATGGGGATCCGCTTTACGGCCGGTGGTTTTTTTTCGCTGACCAGGATCCCTGTAGCAGTATTGGATAAGGTGGGTATTGAAGCAGAAGAGGTTTTCGGAAGTTCCTTTATGCGGTTACATGAACAATTGCTCAATGCCAGTTCCTTTGCTGAAAGAGTTGCAATGATTGAGCGCTATTTTTTACAATATTCGGTGGAGGAGAATATGGGCGATCATATTGTGAAATTTATAAACCAGCATATAGACAAGCCTCTCGACTGGTTAATACAAAAATCGGGTTATTCACAAAAACATGTCATACATCTGCTTAAAACATATACCGGCTTTTCCCCCAAATACCTGCAAAGGATCCATCGATTAAATCAGGTGGTGACAGAAATTCAAAGGAATAAAGACCATATTGACTGGTTTGCCATCATTCATCGGTATGGCTATTTTGATCAGGCCCATTTTATAAAGGACTTCTCCCATTTTACAGGTTTAAAACCAATGGAATATCTGGGATCGCAATTGGCATTGGACGCAAATAAGCTGGTCCCCGATGTGATTCTGCAAATTCCTGATGACGGTGGTACGGAGTGATACTTATCGCTGACTGGCCGATAGGTAAATTTTTTACAATGTGGGGGAGTCGCTGTTTTCTACCTTTGTTTCAACAAAATAAATACAACAATTATGAAATCCTTTAAGATCGACGTACCGCAAGAAGTATTAAACGATTTATCTGTAAGATTAAAGCAGACCAGATGGACGGATGAACCTGAAAATGCCGGCTGGAATTACGGCACCAACCCCGGGTACTTACGTGAACTGGTGAACTATTGGCAGACAGCGTACGATTGGAGGACCCATGAAGCGGAGATCAACAAATTCCCTCAATACAAAACCGAGATCGACGGGACCACCATTCATTTTATCTATGTAAAAGGCCATGGAAAAAAGACGTCCCCTCTCATCCTGAGCCATGGGTGGCCCGACTCCTTCTACCGGTTTATCAAGATCATTCCTATGCTGACCGGGGCACCAGACAGCGACCACGCTTATGACCTGGTAATCCCTTCCATACCCGGTTTTGGCTTCTCTGAGCAAACGGCTTTAAATTCCGATAAGACAGCTATCCTGTTTAATAAGCTGATGACGGAAGTATTGGGCTATTCCAGCTATTTTGCCGCAGGGGGGGATATGGGCACTTTGATTACAAAATCGCTCGCGGTGCAATTCCCAGACAAGGTGAAAGCAATTCATCTGACGGATGTTGGCTATCCTGAAGGCCACGAAGACTGGAGCACAATGACTCCCGCAGAACAGGCGTTCGGACAGCAAATACAACATTGGTTCTTTACAGAAGGGGCGTTTAATATGATCCAGTCAACCAAACCGCAAACCCTCGGTTATGCCCTCAACGATAGCCCGGTTGGCCTGGCATCGTGGATAATTGAAAAATTTTATGCCTGGAGTGACAACGGCGGCAATCTGGAAAACAGTTTCACAAAAGATGAATTGATTACCAACATCATGATTTACTGGGTAAGCCAATCGATCAATTCAACGATAAGGACATATGCCGAAAATGCACGCGCGACATATATGGGCGGGTTACAATCTTCCCAAAAGGTGGAGGTACCAACAGGAGTATCCCTTTTTCCAAAAGAAGCCCAGTTCCCACTGGAATGGGCACAAAGGAAGGCAAATGTCGTAAGCTTTAATGTAATGAATAAGGGAGGTCATTTTGCTGCCATGGAACAGCCGGAAGTTTATGCCGGAGAGCTTGCCCGGTACTTTGGGGAAACTATAACCGGAAAACATCCAGCCATGGCAACAACGGCCTGATGTGTAACAGTTCAAACGATAGTAATGGAAAAAGAGGGCGACAGGCCCCCCCTGCCCGCTTAGAATACCTTTAAAATGTAGAAAAGGCCGTATCACTTATTTATGATACGGCCTTTTCTTTTTTTTATGCGAAACAATTATTTCGTCCATACTTCATGTATCGGCTCTCCTTTGGAGCTTAAACCGCTGTGGTCCCAGGAATTGCCGTCCACTTTGCCTTTGAAACTCAGTGAAGCGCCCACACGGGAATTATCGCGGGAGAAGAAATCAATTTTCTCTGTGTACACGCCATTTTCGAAGGTATAGGTACCGCCGCCGGTGCCAAAGAATTCGCCGGTGTCAGTATTGATAGCAACCCATTGAAAGCGGGTACCGGTAAGGATTTTAACCGTCTTGCGGGCACCTGGCGTGATGGTGTTCATTTTTCCGGCCTGTTCCCGGCCGGTGATTTTCCAGCTGCCGGCCAGGGGGCCGTCACCGTTGTCAACGCGGGTCCATTCCACCCGTTGGCCGCCGCTTTGGGTAGTAACGAGTTTCCCGTTTTCATATGAAACAGGCACAGTGCCTTCCCAGCCTATCTGATTACGCTCTTCTGTGTTGAATTCTATTTTTACGGACACATCACTGCCGCCATCGGCTTTCCAGGTGCCGCCCATGGTATCAATAAAACTGGTGTCCTCGTAACTGGTGATGGAAAAATAATTCGGCGTGATCAACAGGATGCTGTTCACACCGCCATGAGCCGATTTCCAGGCGCCGCGGATGTTGTCCTGCGCTTTCCCGATGACTGCAAAGGCACACAGGAAAGATAAAAGAAGGCATAATGTTCTCATATAAGCTGTTTTATAGTGAAAAATATAAGCATCTTATGAGGCGCCATATCCTTACTTTGTAGCCTTGTTTTGCGCCGTAATGTTTTTCAGATCGTCCGCTTCCATGCCTGTGTGCGCCAGTATCGCCGTAATGAAGGCTGTTTTACCTTCCACATAACTATCAATATCGTTGGGATATTTTGCTGCCAGCTCCTGTTTGAGCGTGCCATACTGCCTGGCCGCATCGGGATGTTGCCGCAGGTAATTGCGCAGCTGCAAATGGTTTTTCAAACTGGTACATCCTTCTACACAGACATACAAATTATGCGCCGGCCATGAAGTGCCGTTGCCATCCAGCGGAGAGGTGTCCGCATTTCTGCCAAAAGCCTCTCTGCCGGGAATGCCCAGATCGCCTCTCCAGGTATAGCCCAGTCGCTCCAAAACAGCCACCACGGATGGTAAGCCCGCAGGCCCCTGTATAATAATATCAATATCGATAATTGGCTTTGCCGCCAGTCCGGGCACGGAGGTGCTGCCTACATGCTCAATACCGGTTACCAGTTCACCCAGCTGTGCCCGGTAAATACCGGCCAGTCGTTCAAAAGTCTCTGCCCATGCAGTGGTATAAGGTACTACGATGATCGTTCTGTTTTCCATGGCTATCGGTTTGGTCCGCGGTAAAGATCCTGAATTTTCCGGTTAGCCTGACTACTAAAATCCGTAGAAGATAGCTCTTTTGGTATACACACCATGATCAAATTGTAGCAACACTTCGTAGCTGCCGGCCCCATCGCTGTTGGTAGCTGTGATATAGAGCCGGTCGTTTTTACGGTCGTAATACACGACGGTCAGCTCGGGATTGGGCTGGTACAGGTCACGTATAGCCTTGTCCGGTACCACTACGGCGCGGTTGCCGATTTGTATGGTGAACGTGTTATATTCATGGGTAGGCAGGCCGCCATCACAGCCGTAAAACTCTTTGCCGTCGATCTTATTCACAATAGGATAGTTACTGTCACTCTTATCCCGGCCAATCTGATGGGCTTTTTCAACAAAAGGCCTGGTAGTAAACATGACCGTCACCGAGTCTTGCTGAAACACGGCGTTGGTCTCATCCTGCCGTCTTACTTTGATCTTCTCAAAAACATCTTCCAGCATTTTAATACGGGAGCTATGTACAAATCCACCCTGTATCTCACCATTCCGGCGATAATTGATGTCACACCATTCCCCTTCGCGCTCCCACGCATATACGATTTCGCCGTTCAATACCTTGTCTGCTATTTTCCGGGAGATGCCTGCGCCCTCTCTTACATTGGTATAACCGTCCTTATCCTGGATGATACCAAACTGGGCCCGCACCTGCATTCCCGTTAACAATAGCATCAACGCGCCGATATATTTCATCTTACTGTATTAATGAAAGGAGGAAATTCAACAGGGGCCACTCCCAATGCTGCCGCCAGCTGATTGATCTTTTGCGGCGTGAGCAGGCTTTTCTGCAGGTCTTCCACTTTCAGGTTATGATTACTGCTTTTAAATAAATATGTTTTGAATGGATAACTGTTCGCCTCCCGGCTGAACACTTCCCGGCCATTCTCCAACAGCCGTGCGGCAAAAGCGTCCAGCTTTTCTTTGAGCACCGGGAACAACGCCTCCAGCCTGCCGAGGCCGTGGTGCAGCTGATCGAGGTACTGTCTGGCTGCCGGTTCTTCTATATAAGCCAGTTTGTCCAGCTGCCGCCGGATAGCGGTAAAGTCCATGTCCGCCCAGTCTCTCGCCTGCAACACCGGCACCTGCCATTCCTTTTGCGCTGTCTTCCAGTAATCTGTTTCACATTTCACCTGATGCACAATAAAGCCAGGCAGTTCTATCGCTGTAAGGTAGCCACCATGACAACAACCGGTATCAATGCCGTAGGTATTGTTCGCTATTTTGATTTGATCGCCCACTACGTGATGCCCGTAGATGACCGGTTTTTCACCGGTGTAATGGTCCGACCAGTAAGTTCCTTCGGGATATTTTTTTTCAAGATATTTTTCTCCGGCGGTAGCGCCACACAGCACGTCTTCCCGCTGCGCTGACAACGGCACGCCGTCTTCCATCGCCGCATGAACAATGATAGCCTCCGGGGTTTCGTAATAGTAGGGCAGTTGCGCCGACCATTCCAGGAACGCCGGATATTCCGGTCCCAGTTGCAGTTTCACGATGTCCTGCGCATAGTTGAGCACCCCGTTCAGGTGTTTACGTTCATGGTTCCCCATCAACACCACCGAACGGGGCCTGTTACTGAAATAATGATATACTTCTTTTGATTTATTGCCGCGGTCCACAATATCGCCCAGGGAGATTAACATATCATCGGCCGTAAGGCCCATTTTCCGGGTCAACATCATCAACTCATCAAAGCAACCATGGATATCTCCAATGATAAAATGACGGGCTGTTTGCATACTGTCAGGGATATACGCCGCAAGATACAGTTATTCCTCCAACAATGTCGATTTTTCAAACAGCGTGAGCTGCATGCCCGCCGGATCTTTCAACCGTGACACCCGGCTCCAGGGCGCCGTAGTGACGGGGCTTATCACCTCCGCCCCTGCCGCCGCCAGTGTAGCCGTGGCCGTTTCAATATCTTTTCCCACGTTCAGGGCCAGGCGCACAGGTCCTGCTACGCGGCGGCCCACTTCAAGCGCGTCGATAGTGGCGGCATGCCTGGCATCAATCAGTTCCAGCGATGCTCTGCCGGCTTCGAGGATTATTCCCCGGCCGGTTTCCTCGTCCCATGCCTTGGAAACAGGCAGGCCCACCGTATCGCGATAGAATTGAATGATTTCTTCCAGGTTATCAACAGTCAATACGAGCCGCAATTCTTTTACTTTCATATGAGATCATTTTGATGATCAAAGGTAGCACGGGAGCAACAGGGGCAAATGGTATAAATAAAGGTTCTTCCGGTACACCGGCAGGTAAAAAAAGGGCACCTGTTTAACTAAAATCCCTATTTTGGCTTTGTGAAATGGAGTTCCAGATGCCAAAACCAAATCGTGACGCCCCGGATGACAGGGGAAAAGAGTTATGGGAAAAGATGAAGGTCGGGGGTGATCAGTCTGTCTTTGCCAATTTTTACCATCACTATGCCAACCGGCTTCTCCACTTTGCCAGCACCTTGCTGGGTGCGCGGGAGCAGGCAGAAGAAGTGGTGAATGACGTCATGCTCTGGACCTGGAAAAACAGGCATACCCTGCCGGCAGTGGAAAAAGTAAGCGTTTACCTCTATACTGCCACCAGAAATACCGCGTATAACTACCTGAAAAAAAATGCACGCAGCACTACCGATCCGCTGGACGGTATCCAGCCAGAGCTGTTGCAGTTTTCCCCTTCCCCTGAGCAGTTACATCTTTCCACCGAAGCCGTCAGGAAGATAGAGAAAGCCGTCAATGCCCTGCCTGGCCGTTGCCGCCTTGTCTTTAAACTGATCCGGGAAGACGGACTGAAGTACCGGGAAGTGGCAGAGATACTGGACATCTCCGTCAAAACGGTAGAAGCCCAGATGGCCATCGCCCTCAAAAAACTGCACGAGCAGCTGCATGATATGACCGTGCCTAAAAACAACTGAAAATTTTTTTCACCCCTTTTAGGGGTTTTTGAATAAACAGGTTGCCTTATACACAGAGGCATCTTTTTGAGAGCTATCAGAACCAAGGATATGTTGCCTGAAAATATTTGGGAATTAGTGGCCCGGATTCAGTCCGGAGAAGCCTCCGAAGCAGAAGAACAGGAGTTACAGGCCCTTTTGGGCCAGCACCCGGAACTGTTGAAAACCATATTGGTGGTCGATGCGCTGCAGCTGGCACCGGAGATGGAAGCGGCAGCAGATGAGATGCGTACGCATAGCTGGCAACAGCTGCAACCGCAGCTGGATGAGGCGCCTCCCGTTCCCCGGAACAACATCCGTCGTTTGTTAATCCGTACCGGCTGGGCCGCGGCCATCCTGGTAGCGGGACTGTTATCCTACAACTGGTGGCAGCACAACACCTGGAAAACGTTGGCCACCACCAACGCCAAAGACAGCCTGTTGCTGCCAGACGGCTCACGCGTATTCCTCAATGCCAACACCACCCTGCGTTACGCACGCAATTACGGTCAGGGCAGCAGGGAACTGATGCTGGAGAGTGGAGAAGCCTATTTTGAAGTAGCGCCGCAACAGAACAATCCGTTTACCGTACATGCCGCAGCAGTAGACATTAAAGTACTGGGAACAGCCTTTAATGTACACCGGTTGGCCAACGGACAGGTGGACATCTTCGTCACCAGCGGCAGCGTGAAAGCGGAAAATAAAAGCGGTAAAAGCATGCTGCTGCACGCCGGCGCACAGGCCACCACATCGGACAAAACCCCGGACATCAAACCGGTAGCCACCTCCAGCGACAATGTGCTGGCCTGGAAAACCAACCGCCTCGTGTTCCACCAGATGCCACTCAGCGAAGTGGCCGTCGTACTGGCCAACTATTATCAGCTGGACGTGGTGGTGACAGACAGCGTAGTGTCACATAAAGTGCTACAGGCCACTTTTAACAATAAACCACTGGACGAAGTACTGGACGTAATCGGAAAAGCATTAAATGTCAACATTACCAAAAAGCATAAAACACTTGAATTCCATCAGTAAAAAACGCAACCAAAATTACAGCCGAAGCAACGAACAGTGAACAAATTCCTGCTATCCGGCATCAACAAACAGCAACCATTTAATTGTCATTCCAAACCATTGCGGATGCGCTGAAAAAGCATCCGGTGGGACCTTATTCACTTAAAAAAACAGCTCTAATGAAAAGAGTGCTACTAAGCATGCAACCGCGCCGCCGCGGAGGCAGGAAACTCCTTTGCCTGTTACTGACCGGCTCCCTGCTGGCATGGCACCAACTGGCGTATGCCGGCGCCACCACCCGCCAACAGGACCCCGAAAATCCAAGGGTGTCACTACATATGACCAGGGCCAGCATGGCGGAAGTGATTTCGCAGATCGAAAAACAAACGCGCCTCTCCTTCGCCTATGATGTCAGTATGCTCCCGCCCCGGGAAATCAACCTGAACATCGATGCCCAACCGCTGAAAGAAGTGCTGACCAAACTATTTCCCACCGACCGGTTTGAGTACACCTTCAAAGGCGACCAGGTGATCATCTCCTCACGCAACACCAAAACCGCCGGCAGCAATAGTAACAGCAGCAGCACCGCACAGGAAAAATTTGTCATCACCGGAAATGTGACTGATGGCACCAACGGCCTGCCCGGTGTTACCATACTGGAAAAAGGCACCCACAACGGTACCAGCACCGATGAAAACGGCCGTTTCCGCCTCGCGGTAAGCGACAAAAATGCCGTGCTGCTCATCAGCTTCATCGGCTATGAGCCACGCGAAGTAGCCGTTAAAGGCAGCGCCACCGTACATGTGCAATTACAGACCGACCAGAAAAAACTGGACGAAGTAGTGGTAACAGCCCTCGGCATCAAAAAAGAGAAAAAAGCCCTCGGCTACGCAGTGCAGGAAGTAAAAGGCGAAACAGCCGTGAAAGCCCGCGAGCCCAATGCCGTCAACTCCCTCGCCGGGAAAGTGTCCGGACTTGTCATCACCACGCCTACACGCTTATTTCAAAACCCGGGCATCTATCTGAGAGGCGTGAAACCACTGATCGTAGTAGACGGTGTGCCCATCAACTCCGACTCATGGAACCTCAGCGCCGATGATATCGAGTCCTACAGCGTGCTGAAAGGCCCTAACGCCGCAGCGCTCTACGGTTCCCAGGGACAGAACGGCGCCATCCTCATCACCACTAAAAAAGGTACCACCGATAAAAGAGGCATCTCTGTGGAACTGAACTCCAGCACTCAATTCCAGATGGGGTTCCTCGCCATCCCCACCAAACAGGAAGAGTATGGCCCCGGCTCCAACTTCCAGTATGAATATGTAGATGGCATGGGCGGCGGCACCAATGACGCCGACTACGACATCTGGGGCCCTAAATTTGAAGGCCAGCTCATTACCCAGTATAACAGCCCGATAAATCCGCAAACCGGCAAATTAGTGCCTATCCCGTGGCAGCGCCGCGGCCATGACAACCTCCGCAACTTCCTGCGTAACGGCCTGCTGTCATCCAATAACATCGCTATCTCTGCCAATAATGACAAAGGCAATATACGTATGTCGGTAACGCAACTGTACCAGAAAGGCGCCGTGCCCAACACCAAACTGGGCGGCACCAACGTGAACTTCTCCGGTACATTGAACGTCAATAAAAAAATGACGCTGTCTACCGCCATCAACTACGATAAACAGTATACGCCCAACTATCCCGATGCCACCTATCAGCCGTCCAGCCCTATCTACACGCTGATGCTGTGGAGCGGCGCCGACTATGACATCCGCGATCTCAAAAACTACTGGATGCCCGGCAAAGAAGGTATACAACAACGCAACTTTGAATCGTACCAGTATACCAACCCGTACCTCACCGCATACGAGGCACTGCATGGTTATTACAAAAATGACCTGTACGGCCACATCAAACTGAACTACGCCTTCAACGACCACTGGAGCGCCTACTTCCGTACCAACGTCAGCTCCTATGATCTTTCGGAAAACAAACGTTACCCGATCTCCGGATCGTACCGTTCCGGCGATGGCGGCTATTTCATCAAAGGCGGCTACAATGAATCGGGCGAAACGTACTGGGACAACAATACCGACGTGCTGTTGAGCTACAACAATAAAATCGGTAAGGCCTTCGATCTGAAAGCCTCCGCAGGCGGCAACCTCCGCACTGTGAAATACAGCCGCCTGTATGCACATACGAACAACGGTTTGCTGCTGCCGCAGCTGTGGACCGTAGACAACAGCGTAGACCCGCCAGGCGCCACTTCTACCAAAAACAGCCGCCAGGTGAAGAGCGCCTATGCCTCCGTGGATTTCTCTTTCCGTGATTATCTTTTTCTGGGGATGACCGGCCGTATGGACCAGTCCAGCACTTTACCGGCCAACAAGAACGCCTATTTCTACCCGTCCGTGTCCCTGAGTGCCGTGATGTCTGACATCCTGCACCTGCCGAAAGCCATTTCTTTCTGGAAACTGCGTGCCTCCTATGCCAACGTGGGCGGCGATATGGTGAACGATGACGGCACCGCCAAATACAACCTCTATCCCAGCTATTCCGTGGGCAGCCGCTGGGATGGCAATCCTGCCGAAGTATTCGGGGATATTCTCTACAATCCCAATATCAAACCGGCATTCAGTAAATCATATGAAGTAGGTACCGATATCCGCCTGCTCAATAACCGCCTCGGTCTCGACGTGTCCGTTTACAAAACACTGGACGGCCCGCAGATATTCTACCCGGCCATCTCCGAAGGCTCCGGCTTCAAAACCCGCCAGATGAACGGACTGGTGACCATGCGCAAAGGCATCGAGATATCACTAAACGCATCGCCTGTACGCTCCGCAGGCGGCTTCAACTGGGACGTGCTCGTCAACTGGTCTACTTTCCAGAAGTATCTCAACAAAGTATACGACACGCTCAATGTATACAATCGTGTAAAAATCGGCGAACGTATGGACCAGATCTTCATGACCGACTTCCAGCGTACGCCCGACGGTAAACTGGTATTGGGTTCCAACGGTCAGCCACGTTCCAATTCCTATCTTTCTATGGTAGGATATGCCAACGACAAATGGGTAGCCAGCATCATCAACACCTTCTCCTATAAAAATCTCTCCCTGAGAATACAGGTGGATGGTCGTTATGGTGGTAAGATCATCAACTACCTCGATCAGAAAATGTGGCAGGGCGGCAATCATCCGCTGTCCGCCAACCAATACCGCCAGGCCGACTGGGACAACCGCAACACTACCGGTTATAAAGGCACCTACGTACCGGACGGCATGCAGGTGACCGGTGGCTCCCTGCAGGTAGACGGCGACGGCAATGTGATTTCCGATACCCGCAAGTTCGCTCCCAACACCACCCCGGTGCTCTGGCAAACATGGTCTAAAAACTACTATGGCAATGCCATCACCAACCTGTACGACCGCTCCTACCTGAAAATACGGGAAGTGGTGCTGACCTACAATCTGCCATCCTCCCTGCTGAAACAGGCCAAAATCATCAACAGGGCCAGCATCTCTGTTGTAGGCCGAAACCTGTACTATCTGGCACATAAAGGTGTGAGAGATATCGACGTAGACCAATGGATAGACCAGAACGCAGGACTGGAAATGCCTTCCACCCGCAGCGTAGGTTTCAACATTAACCTTGTTTTCTAAAAAATCAGACATGAACCGTACAACCAGAAATATACTCACCGCCTGCCTGCTGCCACTGGCCATGACAGGCTGTAAAAACTTTGACGACCTGCGGGTAAACCCCAACGTGTCTGTGGTAGGTACTCCCAAACTACTGCTGACAGGGCTTGAAATGGATATGATCGGCGGACAGGGGTCCGCTAAAAGCGGGTTCAGCTCCGGCAGCGACCTCAGCGGCGATATGAGCAACAGTCCATGGAACTACACCCATATGAGCAATCAGTTCCTGGTACTCGGCCACGACTACTACGGCAGCCAGGACTACGCCTGGGACGGCGGTTCCAGCTACTATGGCAGTCTCCGCAACGCTGCACAGCTGGACATTGAAGCCGCCAAACAAGGTCCCGCGCTGGCAGCACCTTATTATGCCGTTAATAAGTTCATCCGCACCTTCTACTTCCTGTCCATGACCTCGCAGATGGGCGACATCCCTATGTCGGAGGCCATCAAAGGCGCTACCGACGGCATTTACGCGCCGCGCTATGATGCGCAGAAAGATGTGTTCCTGCAATGTTTCAAATGGATGGAAGAAGCCAACGACTCCCTTGCCGCCATCACCCAACGCAATGCCAAAGCCACCGTCGACGGTGACATCTTCTATGCCGGCAACCTGCTGAAATGGAGAAAGGCCATCAACACCTGCTATCTGCGTGAGCTGATGAACCTGAGCGTTAAAGAAAACGATCCCTCCCTCGACCTGAAAGGGCGCTTTAACCGTATCATCAGCAACCCGGAGAAATATCCGCTGATACTGGACAACGCGGACAATCTGCAGATGAACTATAACGCCACGCAGAAAAGCAACAACTATCCGTTATACCCCATGGAAGTGGGTATCCTGTCGGCCAAAAGAAACGCGCTCGGCAGCACTTATATCAACATCCTCGATTCGCTGCGCGACCCGCGTGTGTTCATTGTGGCCGCTCCGGCAGATTCACTGCCTGCTGTCCCCGGCAATCCGTTTGCCCGCTACAAAGGCGCCAATACCGGCGATCGTCAGGACCAGATCTATATCGATATCAACAAAGGCAAATACAGCACATTTAATATCAGCTACTGGCTGAGCAGTCCGGCCGGTGTGCCCAACATCCAGCTGGGCGCGGCGGAAACACATTTCCTGATCGCAGAAGCCATCAACCGCGGCTGGATTGGCGGCGACGCCGCACAGCACTACAAAGACGGCATCACCGCCTCTATGAAGTTCTATGGCGTCAGCGACGCAGATATCGCCACGTTCCTCGCGCAACCGCTCCTGCAATATGCCGGCAACACCGACGCAGGTCTGAAGCAGATACTCACACAAAAATATGTGGCCTTCTTCAACAACGCCGGATGGCAGGCCTATTACAATTATCGTCGTACAGGCGTTCCCGTATTTTCCGTGGGCCCGTCTAACCAGAACGGCGGAAAAATACCGGTACGGTTCACCTACTCTCAATCGGAATACCAGAACAACAAGGCCAACCTGCAAGAGGCGCTGAAACGGCAGTTTGGCGGCTCCGACACCCGAAATGACGTGATGTGGATGCTGAAGCCCTAAAATAAACAAGGGACGTCTCAAACAAATGAGACGTCCCTCTATGTTTCAAGTATATTACCTGTCAGGGCAGAGGCGTGAATTTAAATTCGTGAATGATCACTTCATATGACTGGCCATTGACAGGTGCAGTACCATTCATCAACCAAAGGTTCATGAGTATGGGCATATTCAGTGCCGACAGCTTAATATCTGAAGACGTGAATTTTTTCCTGGCAATAGTGCTGCCCGCATCGTAATGCCCGAACTGGCTTTCATACACGATGCTGTCTGTCCTGTAACGCGTGAACCGGTGCGTAGTATAGGTACCGTTCATCGTAATATTGGGCGATTCCCAGTGAACATTTTTATAACGTACACCAGATTGTGCCGGATAGACAGTGTAATTGAACTGTCCGGCAGAGGGGTTACCCCACCGGGAAAGTTCCACATCCTGTTCATCGTAGCCATCTTGTCCGGAGTAGTTAAACAGTCCCAATACGATGTTCCTGTCAATAATATTCAGATCACATTCAATTTTCCACTGGTAGGTACCGTAACCAAAGTTATTGTTGCTGGTCACCTCGGCGCAGCTCCAGCGTCCCTGCGCATCCTTCTGCATTTTAAGGTGAAGGTAGCCATTTGCGTCCAGCCACGCATTATTGCTGTTCCAGTAGTTAGGGCCCGGGCCCTGGGTGCCGGAGGAAGTAGCACGCACTGTCCACGTATAGCCGCTGAAGTTAATGGTGCCTGCTGTCAAAGCGACAGCGGGTTTTTCGTCCGGCAGCTTTTTAGTGGTGGCGCCATCTTCCGGTTTGATCATACTTTTCTGACAAGATGCAAATACTATAGCGCCCAGCGCTATAATTGCGATGATTCTGGTTGAAGTTGAAAATAGCTTTTTCATTCAGATATTTTTTTGGGGTGAAAAAAAGTATCCTTAACATACACTAAAACGGCACCACCGAAATGGCTTTGTACAACTTAGCAGGATCATAGATCACGCCGTTCTTGATAACAAGTTTCGTTTTCCTGACATTACTGATATTCTTCACCGGGTCTCCGGCCACAAGTACCATGTCTGCTGTTTTCCCCGCTTTAATGCTTCCCAGGTCTTTACTTTTCCCGGTGTATACCGCCGTGCCGAAGGTGGCCAGCTGTAATACCTTCTCAGCCGGAATACCTGCTTTCACATATAGTTCCAGCTCCCGCTGGTAGTCAAATCCCGCCGTACCGTCTGTACCGGCAACAATCCGGATGCCGTTGTCATACAGCAGCTTCGTCAGCTTCAAAAAGGCGGCGAAGGACTGAATATAAGTAGAGTCCATGCCCGGCGGAACAGGTATGCCCTGGCCTCCTGCGCGCATGCTGCGTTGCACCTGCAACGGGAAATGAGTGATGATGTCTTTATTTTTTTCTTCCAGTACGCCCTCCCTGCCGGTCAACATCGGCTCAAATGCCACCAGTGTGGGGTCAGAGGCGATATTACGGGCTTTCATCAGGGCGATGAACTGTTTCACCTGCGGGCTGTTCAAATCCAATGACGCCGCCCTTTGCGCTGGGATAGCAAACCGTTGCGGCGTACGGGTGTCGATGGTATCACCGAAGAAGTTGAGCAGAAGCATGTTCATATGCGTCACTTCATCATAGCCGGCATCTATGGCCTTCGCTGCCGTCATAAAAGCAGGGATATGACCACATACACGCATATGGTACTTCTTTGCCTCCGCTATTAGTGGCTTCAGCCATTCCGGCTTAATGGAACTGTAAAACTTGATCTGGTCATACCCCTTGTCGGCAAACATGCGGATAAACCGTTTGCCTTCTTCAACATTGTTGATCAATATACCGGTAGGCGCCGCCATCGGACCGGCGCCGTCAATCAGTCCGCTGATGACTTCCAGGTGTGGTCCTATCAGTTCACCGTTGTCAATTTCTTTTCTGAGGTCCAACAGGGTGGTATCGTTGCCCATGTCGCGCACGTGGGTTACGCCGGCAGCGACGTGCATAATGCCTTCAGGACCGTCGCCGAGATGTACGTGCATGTCCCAGAAACCGGGCAGCAATGTTTGCCCGCTGCCATCCACGATCCTGTCGGCTTTTGCCTTAATGGCTTTTCCTACTGATACCTCCCTGATCTTTCCTTCCCTTATCAGCACATCTGTACGTGGCAGCAGCCGGGCTTTTTCCGCATCAAAAAGCGTCACGTTGCGTATCAGAATATTTCCCGCCACTTTCTCCGGTATCTCTTTGGCCAGCCGGTTGTCCTGCTGCCGCTCAATTTTTTTCTGTTCTGCCAACAGCTCCTTTACATATGTTTCATAACCCTTAGGGACCATCGCAAACCAATCCCCTATATATCCAAATGTCTCGTCGTGGTCGTCCGCCCAGATATATTCCGGCGTATAAGACAGTCCTGAAATTTTACAAAGCTGCAGTTGGCGGTCGCCCGCCTTATGCTGTAACACTACTTCCATCGAGGCTTCCCCAAAGGGCAGTAATTTAACTTTGTTTTGATTGGCTTTCATCGCCTTGATAATATTTCCGCTCTCACCATTGAGGCAGACATAGAAGGCCTTCCCGGAGACTGCCTGGGTTTCATTTTCAGCGGTGTTTTTCCATTTGGCCACACCGTCTGCCAGCAGGAAGTCTTCCGATATCGGCTTTTTATAGTAGTCTTTTCCGACCGCACGCACGTAGGTAGGAAAACCCTCATTATCCTGGCGATAGATAGTATGCAGGCTGTCACCCCTGCCACGATCATTGTACTGGTACCAGGTTTCAAACGTTCCGGGCGACGTTTCAATCACCTTTTTTTCACCTTTGATATTTCCTGTTAAAATGAGAGAGTATCTGATGGTATCACGTTGCTGCGCAAATGAACACAGCGGTACACTGAAAACAGACAGCAGTAGCGTTTTGAAGATGGCATTATAGGGTAACATAAAAGATAGTTATTTTGATTGAAAGGAATAGAGTGAATATAAGGAATATTTACATGCTATTACTCTCACAAATATTTTATCCGTATGTCCGCTACTTCTTATCCAATGGATAAATCTCCTTTTTTGTGGCGCCTGTCCTTACATCCAGATAAGGGCACTCCAAAACGTATTTTCCGTTTTCTTTCCGTACGTACCCAAACCGGTTTTCCTTTTCCAGCACGGCACTTCCACCATCCAATACTTTTTTAAAGGCGAATGACAGCATGCCATCTTTTTCAGTGCCGGTAAGCGCGTATTTACTGTATACCTGAAACCCGCTTTCTGTATAGATCACAGAATCGCCATCCACTTTAAGTTCCACATTGATATGGTCCCTGGAATCTTTGCTGTCCTTGTTCAGTACCGTTGAATAAGTGCCTTTCCAGGCGGCGCTGACAGCCGTCCCGGCTGCCGGACGTGTATCCGTTCCGGTTGTTACCACCAGCTGCAGATAATCCACAGGGGCATTCGCCGCTTCGCCGCGGGTGGATTTGACATAAACGGTATGATTGTCTTTCCAGTACAATTCCTTTTCCAGCCAGCGGTAAGGCTGCAGAAATGCTTTTTTAATGACGTTGTTTTCAACTGTATAGATGGTGATATCCTGCGTTGGCGGAGGAATATGCTCATACTCCTCATATGGATTGGACTTACTGCATAATATCAATTTGCCGTCTGGCGATACTGCCGGCATATCGCTCAGCGTGTCCTGCTTTCCGGTGGCTTTATCTATGGCGAGGCAATAACCGTGTTCATACCCGTTCACTTGCACCAGGTATCTGTTCAATGGTTGCAGATATCCGGCATAATGGTAATCCAGGCGGTCTTCATCATGTGGCACGCCCGGGTTGTTTTTTAACACCACCTTTCCGCCATCTGTGGTAATGGTGATCTGGCCATTTACCACCGGGAACTTCAGTGAATCACATTCTATCTGGTTATGGTAGGCGCTCTTATATTGATCAAACTCCTGTTGGGTAATGCCCGTCACTTCCACTTTTAGTTGTTTAGTGGCAGGAGCCGCCACAACAGCCGCACTGTCGGTCTTTACGGTTGTTACCGTACTGTCAGCAGCTGCTTTATTTTGCACCGCTCCGTTGCAGGCATACAGGAGAATTAATAACGATAGTAACTTTCTCATTCTTTTACTTCTTTATAATTAGGGCTGTACTCTTGTACGTGTAAGTGGTCATTATGATGCCCGTCCGGGTCGGGAGAACAATGATTCAAAATTTTGTCCTCGTTATATGTCTGCGACAACATGCTCTTCCAGCCAAATTTGTACAATGCGTCATTAAATTTGGTTTGCCTGTCTGTATCCAGTGCTTTCCAGCCTTCTGTTTCGGAATCAGAAAACAGGTTCAGCCTGGCAATGGCCTTATCGGTACGAAGATAACGTAAGTCGCCATTGTAGCCGTTTTTATGTGATACGCTGGGTGCGGAGCTGCCATCTGCATGACTAAACCCGTTGAAGGTATAATCTTCATAACCGCATTCCAGCAAAGCGCCCAGCAGGCTGCCGAGCGTTTTATCATTCACAAAATTACGTACGGTGTTCAACGTTAACTTGAATTTCACATCACCGCTGGCGTAATCCTTCAACTCCCTGATATCTATCAGATCAACGGTGGCACCGCCGTAATTGGCGCCGTAATTATTGTCAATGGTTTTAAAGTTAAATAATCCCAGAATATGTTCCTTGGAATTTTTATCATGGTAAACATATTTGTACTTTTTCTTGTACTCCTCCTTGATCTCTTTGGGCACATGCCTTTCCAGACGGCCATCTGCAAAGATATGGTAGGTAACGATCTCTTTGGCCTCAAAAGCACTGGCCTTCTGCTGGCAGCTGAAGTCTGTGGCCTTTTGCGCCTTTCCTTCATTGTAGATATCATTGATCGCCGCTTCAAACTCCCACACTTTGGAGGAGCCCTGCTGACCGGTATAATAATGTTTCTTTCCCTTTTTATCTATCCAGTACTCAGTAGGTTCCCGTTTGAATAACGGGTTATCGTCATAAGCGGCATTGCTGCTGTCATACACCACATAATCAGGTTCATCACCGTGACCGCAGGCAGCAGGATAGTTGATGGCCAGATAGAGGTCCGTTTTGGATTTGAACTTGCTTTTATTTTTGGTGAGGAATTTCTCCACATAGTCGAGCTGCTGCTCTGCTGTCAGCTTGATGAGCTCAGAACGCAGCACGCCAAGGTCCTGGGCGGCCGCTTTACCGATTTGCACCAATCCCACGTAACCGTTTTTGGAGTCATCTTTATGTTTGGCAAAGGTACCGCAGGTAGGGCTGAAAGTCCTGCCCGTTTCCAGCGCCATGACCGTCATCAGCCAGTTGGCGCCTTCATTGTCTTTGGTTGGCAGGCCCAGCTTGGCTGCAATCTGTACCACTTTCTTCCGGAATTCGCAACTCACCTTATTTCCCCATACCAGGTCATATTTTTTGCAGAGACACTCTGTGACGGCCCTTTCCATGGGTTCCCCAAGCACCGCCGGGGCTATGGGCCTGGCAGCATCGTTCAGTTTATCTGCCAGCAAGGCGGACAATTTGATGTGATGGTAGAAATTCACGTCGCCCGGGTTGTACGCATTGGCATCGGCCACTTTTTCGGGAAACATATAATTGACTATCGTTTCATTGTCCTTGCTTTTTTCATGCCGCAGCACCACGTAGAAATTACGCAGCATATTATCCAGTGCTGCCACGCCTGACTTCAGTTTAGCTGTATCAAGGTCAATAGGCAGCGTTTCGTTGTCTTTCACCTTGAACTTAGACTGCTGCACCAGCTTATCTTCTGCCTTATACTTGTTTTCCCACAACTGGAATATCAGTTCTTCGCCCGCCAGGTTTTTGGTTTGTATATGGATCCTTATTTTCTCTCCGTAGGGGTAAACTTTGTACGCCGGATAGTTGGTACTGTCAAAGAAAGACACACTAACGATCTCCGGTTTTTTGTTGATATAAATAAAATTACCTTTTTCATTATCGGTGAGACGGCTGGGCTTCACCGGGAACCAGAACTTCTTTCCATCGGAGACAATCGTTTTCATCCCCTGGAACTGTATCCCGTCGGGCTTTTGCAGTACACCAAAGAGGACTTTGTAATAATCGCCCTGCCACCATAATGCCTGCAGTTTTTCCTTCAGGTCGTTGGTTTTAACATCCAGCCGGGCTTCTCCTTTAGCGTCGAAAGCGACGTTGCCCAGGTCCTTGATATAGTTAAAATCATCTCCTCCGTCGGATTCCAGTACATGCAGGTTCACCGATACGCCGGCAGACTGTGGACTGACGATCAGCGCCTTGATGGTTTCATTCCATCCGGCCTTCGCTTTATACTTGTCCTCCGCGTCCGTAAAACACCAACGGGTCACCTCCGCTAGGTCGGCATTGATATCGAGCTTCTTGGAAGATCCCCGCAGTTGGGCGGTTACCACGAACTTTCCTTTAGCAGGTGCGTAGATGCCGTCACGGGTAGCGCCGTCTCCTCCGGCAGGCGCCCAGGTAATGGGCCCGTCCTTCGCCTGGTCATAGGGCATCAGCAAATCGGCGGTCAACGTATAGCGCTTACCTACCACCCATTGGGTATCCCCGTTTTTAACGCGGATAGCTGTTATTTCGTTGTGTTTTACGTCAAAACACCAGTCATCTTCCGATTTGGCAGCGCCTGCGCTGGGCTTACCCTTCTTACTGTCCCACGCATCGGCATGGGATACATATGCCTCCACCACATAACTGCCGGGAGCGGCAAAATAAGTGTTGCCGTCCAGCGACAGCGATGCACCACTTCCCACCTCCTTGCCGTTGAGCTGCCATTTGATGGCCGCCTGTTCAAAGTCCTGCGCCGGCGTGGCGTAAGACATCTTACTTACTTTAAAACTCATGGTCGTGCCGGGGCGCACCACATGCGTGCCCTGATCGTTGGTGACGCTCACCACGCTATTGGCTTCAGATACCATCTCCTTGCTGACTTCCTGCGGAGATCCTTCTTCCGTGGCAGGCAGCATAGTGGCCGTCACGGTATAGGTAGCGGCGGTATTGGCCGGCGTAAAGGTAATTGTATCCGTACCGGGGTCTGTGGGGCCTGCAATGGTATTGCCGGCCGCATCAGTCACCTTCATGAATACACGCTTTTTCTCTTCATCCGTAGCCGGTGACATCTCATACTTCGCGCTGACAGTAACAGGTACGCCCCTACGCACACGGTATTGCTCCGGTTTAGCATTTTTTCCCGGCAAACCGGGAATGACGCGGCCCATGCCTGCACCCAGCTCCAGTTCCTCTGCCAGCTGGTTATGCACCACAGACACGTCAATGGCACAACGTACATCATCCTGCGCCTCAGGATTGCCGAAAGCCATCACACGATAGCTGCCCGTTTCATCGAAGTTCATGCTGAACGAAGGGCCTATCTCTTCAAACACCTGGGCACTGCCGCCGCTTACCTTCCATCCCACTTTATCTTTATCCGCCTTGGCGGCGTTATAGTAACTGACTACTTCAAACTTCAGCGATTCATTAGGCCTGGTGCGCAACACCGGCACCGGGGCCGATTTCCCGGAAGCACTCATCAGCTCAGGCGGTATACGCTTATCTAATTTTACCTTGATCTGTTTTACCTGCGGCTTTTCTTTTTTGGAATCAGGCTTGGGCGCCATCGGGTTCAGCACAGAAAGGCTCTCTACCTCCACCTTGTCGAAATGCGCCTGTGATACAGCAGCCTGCTGTCCGTGATGTTCAATGGTGATGGAACCAGGGCCGCCGGTAGCACAGGCCGCGGTACTGCTTTCCGTCAGGATTTTACCGCCATTGGTAAGGGTTACTTTTTCGTAAAAATCTTTCCATGCAGTAACACCTGGACTGCAAGCCCCTTTGGTGATAGAGCAGTTACCAAAGGTCCCCGCCTCAAAAGGTTTCCCCAGGTCTTTGGTGCTGGCAATAGGTTTCGAATTACCATCGTTGTCATTGATATAATCCTTTTCATTACCGGTCACCTTCAATTTGTCAATGGAGCTTCCAAACTTACAACGACAGGTGGCTCCCTGCACTACAAAATGTTTATCAGCCATGTTACTACCTGATTAATTACAAACAATTTTATTTCTTGTTGACAGTATGCTCTTCCAGACAAACAATACTGACAGATATCTGATGTTGTTGGGTACCTTCGTTGATCTCCCATTTCCCTTTTAACTGCTGCACATAATTACGGGTAGGTGTCAGGGTACAGGTCACATCGATCAGGCCGCGGCTATATGCCGGCGATGCGCCGGCCGACAAAATACCTTTCTGTGTAATTACATCCGGTATACTGCCGAAAGGCGTTCTTTCCTGTTGAATATCGAATGTCACCGGCGCGGAGAAAGGGACCACAGGATATTCCATCTCCCGTTGTGTTTTATAGTTGGCAAACAACAAGGGAAAATACATGCCCAGGAAAATGTCCCCGGACAAGGTTTTCCGCAAAGCTTCCGCATCGCGCAGCGTGGCATCTGTATGTTGTATATAAGACTCTGCGATCTCCCCGGTGTAATACTGTTCCAGCTTTTCCTTTTTGACGGTCCATCGTTGCAGTATCTCCTTGTAATTGGCCACAGCGGCGATACGGCCGCCATGCTCCAACTTCACCTGCAGCGGATACACCACGCTGCCACATTGGGCGGCCAGGTCTCCGGCCAGGTAATCATCTGCCGGTGAACCGTTGATAAGTACATCCGTTCGCGTGATACTGAAAAAAACCTGTGAGGTGTCTTTGGGATTGCTCATCCGCTGTACGGTGGCATTGTACCGGACCGTCTGCGGCTGCGCTGTTTCAAAGACAATGGTAACGGCATGGATACAGGGAGGCTGGGCCGGCGTTAATTGCCAGCCTGGGCTATCAGCCAATGGTTTTTTAAAAGAGAAGAAGGCCATACTTTTTTACAGCATTAATGACCGATATGGTTGTTGGAAGTATCTTCCAGTTCTCCGGTTTTGAATTCGAAATCATAACTCCTCATGAGGTCACCATAAGAAAAACTCACACCGTAGCCGGGAAACTTGGGGCTCTTGTCCATTATATCGAAATAGGCATGATGAGCGATTTTAAATGCTTCCCGCCTGAGACTGTCTTGTTGGAGACTATCTGTTTCCAGCCCGGCCGGGCTTTTAGCAAACGTCATAATAATAAAGTATTCATCTTTTTTGGAAGTATCATTCATAAAGTATTTAGGTTCCCTCCAAATAGACCGACAGTTATAAACAGTACGCAGCGAATCAATATATTGTTTTTCTTTAGGCTGCAACTTACTTACCGGTGGCGTAAACATCCACAACACGATAGCAAAACCATAGTAATATAAAACGCCAACAATTGCCACAATGAGGACGGAAACGAAAATCAGTATTTTATGCTTTTTGCGGAGGGCCATTATGCTTTCTTTTTTAAAACCAGATATGGATCAATAAGTTACCAATTTACATAATCATTTCCCTGAAAGTGTTTATATCGGCCATCTTTAGTCTTCAATATCCGAAATTGGGTGCCTTTTTTATTGTTGGAGGCATGATACTGTTTCTTTTTTTGATGTGTAACGGCCATAGCTCCGCCCCCCAGGCTGGGCACCGCTTCTGTCACCTCTACCATTCCGGTATAGCTGAGCTGTATCGTTTCCAGGTCTTCCAGCCAGTCCCATACGTAAGCTGCTGTTTTCGTGTACATATGTCCGTAGACATCCTTAGCGGGATTCTCTACCTGACCTGCCAGCACGATGCCTTTTATAAAAAGGCTGTCGTTCATATTTTTAAATGTCAGTACAGGATCTACGCTGATATCGATCTGGAAGGTTCGGGCGGGAATATTAACAGAAAAGTCGCTGGCATCGGCCGGAGAGAAGTGCGCCACCTTTTTTACAGGCACGCCTTTTTCTTTTAACACGCTCACAATGCCTTCTGCGTAAGCGGCGCCCATACTATGCGACACCACGCACACAGGCGTCAGGAACTGGTCGTCGCCTCCTTTCTCTTTAAAAACAGCCTGGTAAAAATTAGACTTCGGATTATTAAATCTCTCGAGGGCAAGTTTTCTCCCTTCGTTGAACCGCAGCTTTCCGGAAGAAAACATGGTATTGGACCCGTTGATAAAAAGTTCTTTCTGGGCGGTGAAGTATTTTTTAGCGGCTGCCCGGAACCCTCTGCCCCAGTATTGCTCACCGGCATCCGGTCCGGCGTAAGGCACGTCTTTGTTCCAATACCCGTTCACAAATAATATCACCGGCTCCGTCTCTTTAACGGTGGCGCCTACACTCACGGTCTTGGTTGGCCGCTGGAAATAGGCAAATATCTTCGTCTGCTGTACGGGCGTATGTGCGTTGACTTTATACTGAATCTGCACCGTCCCGTCTTTGACGGTCCCTCCGGTGTGGATATGTGCAATAGGCTGGTCGTCCAGTTGCTTGGACCATTGCACTTGTTGCAGCTCCTTCTCAGTAGGCTTGCGGCTGAATTGTGATGCTTTAAAGGTGTACCATTTTTCCTTGTACATCACGGTCACCAGTTTACCGTCTTCATCAAAGGGGCCTTCCACTTTTTTCACCAGCAGCGTGTTTTTCTGCGTGGCCTCGTAGGTACCGAAGCGCACACCAGACTCCTGGCCGTGCATTTTTACGTGTTTGGCGGCGTTGAGCGTGGTTTCCGCACTGCTGTTCCAGCGCACGCCTTCGCCGTTTTCCGTATATTTTTTGGAGATCAGGACGATGTTACCTGAATTTTTCTCTCCCATTGGTTTTCAATTTAAAGATGGTGGATGGGATATCAGAACAATTTTGATTTCTCTGCGCTTTTTACCTCTACCGATTTACCGGAATTAAAGGTCATCTCATCTTTTGAACTTTCCACTTTTATCTGTTCCGCTGTTTTTTCAATTTTCTTTGCCTGTACATCCATCCCTTCCATGGCTATTTTGGTGATATTGGTAGCAGTAAGTTTATAGTCATTTACCGAAAACTGGTTCATGGAATCACCGGCATTGTGGAGGATGTTCATACCAGCTATCTGACTCATGTTCATACCGGCGACGTGTGTCATATTGGTGCCGGCGTTTACATCCACGCGTTCGCGGGCGTCCATGATAATATTCCGGGCGTTGATCTTAATATTTTCGGGGGCGGTAATGGTGATGTTTCTGCCGTTGGTGTCCAGCACTACAATGTTGCCGCCTTTATCGAGGATGGTGATGCTTTCCTGTCCGGTAGTGTCATCCAGCCGGATAGTGTGACCGCTGCGTGTTTTGATGACTTTGAGGTTGTTCTGCGCATCGCCGTAGCCCGTTTTGGCGTTACCGTTATAGGCCGCTGCAATGGCATAAGGCGCTTCGGCGTTACCGTTTTCGAAGTCCACCCACACCTCCTCTCCCACTTCAGGGATAAAGTAAAACCCTTTATCGGCGCCGCCGTGAGGCTGCATGAGGCGTATCCACGGTGTCTGTCCTTTCTGCCAGTTGAACCGCACCCTGATGCGGCCCAGTCCTTTAGGATCGAAATTGTCTGTCACCACGGCGCTCTGGGCCTCACAGTAAGGCACATACCCCAGTTCCAGGTCGGGCGCCGCTGCCGCAGCAGGAATGCCCTCAAACAGGTTGTAATAGTCGCCGTTGCCGTTACAGTGATGTTCCAGCGAAGTGATCATAAACTCGCCATGTGTAGCGCTGGACAGCACGCTTTCCTGTATTTCGATGGTATCGCCCAGCCGCAGGCTGGTGTTTTTGCTGCGTCCTTTGATACGCACCATCTGTGCCATCCGTGCCTTTTTCTGACGCAGGGTGAGTTCATCCATCTCTGCTTTCGCATTGCTGGTAAACGCAAATGGTATTTTATAAAGTGACGCCTGATGGTATAATTTCTCGCTCAGGGACTGTGTATGATCTGTATACGGATCTGTTTTACCTGCCGTCTTCTGCTGGGTGCCGTCGTCTACTATCTGGTACTGGCGGTAATCGTACCCGTTAGTGGCCTGGTTGTTGGGCTTTATCTGCAGTTCCAGATCAAAGCTGATCAGGTCTACCTGGTGCACCAGCGTGGTTTTCTGCGGGGTATACTGTCCGAAGATCAGCTGCTGGCCGTTGTAGAAAAACCATTCGCCGTATCGCTGCGACAGGCGATGCAGGAAGTTGAAACCCGTTTCCTTATACTGCACGATGTACTTCAGCTGCCTGCTGGTGGCGGGCTTTACTTCCGGGCGGCTGGCAAAAGGGTTACAGGCTTTCAGCACGGTGTTAACGATGGCGGAAAGGTCCTGTTGCTCATATGCCCGGATGTGCGGGTCCGCGTCCAGTAATACGGACGGACCGCTGCCTTTGAAGATGCAGCTGCCGTTGGTGCCGTCGTCTTCCTTTCCGGCACTGACTGCCGTAATAATGCCGTTAAACAGCATCGGTCGGAAACCGCCGGCTGCTTCCACCGGTTGGACGGAGATACGGATTTCCTTGCCTAACAATGATTTACCGGCTGAAATAGGATTATTGCCTGACTTGGAAAGCCATTCGTAGCCTATTTTCAATTCAAAATGGTGATGCCCGGAAATAGTCTGTTCAAGGCGGAAAGAGTGGAATTGCCGGAATTGCTCTTCTTCAATAGATACGGTGGTGACGGTATACAAGGCCATAAGAATGCGGTTTGATATGGTATAGCTCCCTCCCTGACAAGGATTAACGGTTTATGGGCAAGCAGGGTTAAGCTAACAAACAGGACATTAAGATAAGAAAATTATAAGTACCAACATGGGATCCCGGGAAATTTATTATACAGATAACAGAACTTTAATATGGAATACTAATCTTTCCTAAAAAGATTTTTTATTTTTTGAGGTCGGCTACTGCTGACATGAGGTTGCCATCTCCCCGTTAGATCTTTGTTTCATTAAGCATAAATCACTATGAAACAAGTCGTTCTGTCATTCACTGTCATTTTTTTAGCTATCAACACATATTCACAACCTGCAAAAAAACGACCGTATGTCCACCATAAAACCTTTCAAAATGGGCCGGGGAAGTGGACGCGTTCTTTAAAAGCGTGAAATAAGCGGTTCATCTGAAAATTAAAAGGCTGGCTGAAAACAATTTCAGCCAGCCTAAAAGACCTTCTTCCCACCTGCGTTATTGTGGATATAATATCTGTGTTGCCTTGATATCCCCTGCTGTAAATCCGTTCCAGGGAAGTACAGTGGAATTCATCACAGAATTCGGATCGGAAGTAGGTGTTCCGGATATCCATGTGCCATTGGTCTGGTTGGTGTGATGGAACCCTATCGTGTGGCCAAATTCATGGGTGATGGCAAACAGTTGCTGGCTGGCGGACATAGTGTTGTATTTGGAATTAATTTCAACACTTACCCCTGGTCTGCTGTCTGATCCCGGCAGATAGGCCCTGGCGATCCAGTTGGCATCTTCATAGCCCATAAAAACCCGGGTGTTGGCATCGGCCTGATTGGTTACAATCGACATTCCCAAACGGGTGCCGTTCACGGCGTTCCAATTGTTCACCGCACCCTGGATCGCTGTTCTCCACACGGTGGGTACAGCAGGATCGAGAAAGAACTTGATATTGGTATTATAGGCATTCCCTACAATATAGGTGCCTCTTCGTTGTTCTGTTTGCGGTACGCCGGACTTTTGTGCCGCTTTCCAATCTTCAACACGTTTTTTGAGCTCAGGAACAGTGATAATAATATCCCCTTCAATAACAACACGGTCTTTGTCGAAGACAATGTGTTGCTGATCAACTCCCTGGCTTACCAGGTAATTGGTCATCTCTTCTTTTGCATTAGGGACCGGGGATGGGTCTTTCAGGTCTTTGTCGTTCTTTGAACAGGAAGAAAAAAGGATGGTTAAAGCTGCCAAACAGGTTGCAGCGCTAATGCGGAGTCCATTAGAATGTTTCATGCTACAGATTTTGGGTTAAATAATAAAAATTGCTTCACTGAAACTACGGCTTATGGCGGTAATGAGGTAGCAGTTCCTGTTTTCGGGTATATAACCTGCACTAAATTTGCTACCTTTGAATTATATAAGGATGAAAACGATGGCAGACAAACTCATTCCCACTGAATCACTGGTGCAGTTTTACGCTCGTACCGGCCAGGACATTCCATCAGAACTTCTCCGCGATTATGGCAAAGCCTATTTTAATGTCCGGGAAACCTTTACCGCCACCCGCAAAACACCCTTCAACCGACGCGACTATTTCAAAATATGCATGAGCCAGACACCGGCCAAGGCTAGTGGCATACTGCTGTATAATGACCAGGAAATACCGCTCAATCAATGCTGCCTGATTTTTACCAATCCTGCTGTGGCCACTTCCATAGAAGTGAACATTCCGTTCAACCGCTTTTATTGCCTGTTCAACACGCCCTTTATCGAAGGATGTATCCCCGCTGATGTACAATATGCCTCCCCGTTGTTCAATCCTTCTCTGATGCCGGTGATACCGATCACAAAGGAAGACAGGCAACGGATAAGCACCTACTTTACGCAAATGCAGATGCTGCAGGACTCCGACTATCCGCTAAAATGGGATATGATACGCCACCTCCTGCAACTGGTTATTCACGAAGGCATCCGTTTACAGCAAAGCCGGGAAACACCGGCCGCCACAGGGCGCGACCGGCTGGTGAAAGATTTCCTCGCCTTGCTGAACCAACAGTTCCCGGTAGATTCACCCGAAGCTCCTCTCAAATTATTAACACCGGCCCACTTCGCCGGTCTGCTACATGTGCATGTCAACCATCTGAACAGCGTCGTAAAAAAACATACAAATAAAACCACCCGTGAAATTATCCACGAACGCGTGATCACCGAAGCAAGGACCTTACTGCGCAATACAAACTGGAACATCTCAGAGATCGCCTATGCACTGGGCTTTGAATACCCCTCCCATTTCAATAAGTACTTTAAACAATTCACCAGCCAAACACCCCTGGAGTTTCGTCTCGGAACAAAAACGGCGGCGTCCGCGAAGCTCTCCTAATCTCCACCTTTGATTTATATAACCATCCCTTTGATGCATGTAATCGCGGTAGTCGCCTGCCGTCCTACCTTTACAGTGCTAATTTAAAGCAACTACTATGAGAACGATCAAAGAATCAAGGGCAGGCTGGAATACCATTATGTCGCTATGCCTGATACCGTTATCAGGATTCGCCATGGACATATTTATCCCCTCTCTGCCCGATATGGCGGTGCAGTTACATGCCTCACCCGCTTCAATTCAGTTTACACTTTCAATCTTCATCATCAGCTATGGTATCTCACAACTGATCGTAGGCGGACTGATTGACGCCTACGGCCGCTATCTGCCCAATATGATATCCATACTGGCATTCAGTGCGGCCAGCTTTATCATTGCCTACAGCACCAGTCTGCAGATGATCTACGCCATGCGCATACTACAAGGGTTTACAGTCGCAGTCATTGCCATCAGCAAGCGCGCGTTTTTTATAGACCTCTATAAAGGAGAAGCACTAAAGAAATATACCAGCATGTTCTCGGTGATCTGGGCCATTGCACCAATCGTAGCGCCTTTCCTGGGAGGCTTTTTCCAGACAACGTGGGGCTGGTCTTCCAATTTCATGTTCCTGGGTTATTTCGGCCTGGCCTTCTTTGTGATTGAACTGATCATTGGCGGTGAATCGATGAAAGCCGCGCAGCCATTCAGCCTACGGTCAATGACGCAAGCGTATGGCACCATGGTCAAAACACCGGACTTTACATCTGGCATGATCATACTCGGACTGGCCTATGACATGATATTACTGTACGGCATGTGCAGCCCGTTTCTGATCGAACAACAGTTGCATTTCTCCGCCGCGGTAACAGGGTATTGTTCGTTGTTCTCCGGCGTATCAGTAATGATCGGCGGCACGATATCAAGAATACTGGTGAACAAACCAATGGGTAAAAAACTGATGGTGGCCAGTGTAGCGCAATTGTTGGTAGTAGCCATGATGGTACCGCTGACACGCAACTACCACAATCTATATACGCTGTTGACCTACGTCTTCCTGCTGCACAGCACCTCAGGTTTTATCTTCAACAACCTGATGTCATATTGCCTGATCCGTTTCCCTCAATATGCAGGCAAGGCAAGCGGTTTAACAGGCGGCGGTTTTGCTGTGGTGACTTCAATATTAAGCTCTCTGATGGTAAACACTATCTCCATTACCAATCAGGCAACCCTGGGCATGGCTTATGGTATGGTGGCGGTGATTACGTTTTTGTTTTTGGTGAGGACGAAATGGAGGGAGAAGGAGGAAAGGAACGACACAGTGGAAGCACAACCACTTCCTGTACTCGCGGAAGCGTAGTGAAAGATAATTATAACGTGTTATAAAAATGCAAAAGCCGCTATAATAGCGGCTTTTACACTTATCGGTGGAGATGGCGGGAATCGAACCCGCGTCCAAACATATTCCTCAAAAGCTTTCTACATGCTTATTTATGCATTGATTTGTCGGGACTTGGCAGGGGCACAACGAACCAACCTTGTCCTTATCCGTTTAGCTTCAGTACTCACTCACAGAAACCATGAGCACCTATCCCTATGGGTTTGATGATTCAGCGGCGGGAGTCGCATAAGGCGACAACTCCAGGCGGCTATAATGGGTGTCTAATCGCTGATTAGGCAGCCATGGCGTAGTTAGATTCGCCAATTAAAGTTTGAATATTCAGATTAACGTGCTAATTATCCAACGCACGACATGCTTACACTTTCAAAGACCTATGCTGTCAAAACCAGGCATCCCCGATTTTTAGAACCACAAATATACGAAAAAAATATGGATTACGGAAATCCCGTAATCCATACTCTTCATAAAATCATATGATTTAGAACCATTTGCTGATAATGTTCCGCCAGAAGTCGAGACCGTTGGCCAGCAGCAGCAGGCCAAACAGCACGATCATACCGGCAATCTGCGCATATTCCAGGAATTTCTCGCTGGGCTTGCGGCCGGTAATAATTTCATACAGGAGGAATAACACGTGCCCGCCGTCAAGCGCCGGAATAGGCAGGATGTTCATAAACGCCAGGATGATGGACAGGAAAGCCGTCATCTCCCAGAAGGTCAGCCAGTCCCACGCTTCGGGGAACAGGTTACCGATGCTCATGAAACCACCCAGCGATTCGCTCACCTTCACTTCTTTGGAAACAAAGATCAGGCGCAGCTGCTGTACATATTTCACCAGTTTGTCCACGCTCATGCTGAAACCGGCCGGGATGGCCTCCAGCAGGGTGTAGGTCTTGGTTTTGTAAGCAAAGAATTTGTCAGGGTCCTGTGGATAAATGCCCAGCTTGGCCGTTTCATCCAGCTTGACCGGGATCACCAGCGAGTCTTTGCCTCTTACCACGCCGATCTTTACCTCTTCGTTTTTATGCTTGCGCATTTCTTTGGCGAAGTCGGTGAAGTAAGGCAGCACCTGACCATTGATAGACACCATCTGGTCGCCGGGTTTAAAGAGACCGCTTTTTTCGGCCAGGGAACCTTTCTCAAACCGGTCTATGTAGTACGGAAAACGGATGTAGGCAAAAGGCTCCTTCTGTTTCAGCAGGGAACGGATAAACCCTTCCGGAATAGGGATGCTCAGTTCCTGTCCGTCACGTATCACTTCAATGCTTTTGGCTTCATGCAGGATCACCTGTCCGGTGATTGCGCCAAACTGCTCTACTTTCTGATGGTTTACGCTGACGATTTTATCACCGTCGCGCAGACCAATGCTCTGCCCGAGGGAATCTACGGTAACACCATATTTCACGGCATCTGTGGGCAGGTACTTCTCGCCCCAGTGCCACAGGATCATCGCATAAATAAAGAAGGCCAGTATCACGTTCACCGTCACGCCGCCAATCATAATGATCAGCCGCTGCCAGGCGGGTTTGGACCTGAATTCGTATGGCTGCGGGGGAAGGGACATCGCCTCTTTGTCCATACTTTCGTCGATCATGCCGGATATTTTCACATATCCGCCAAGCGGAAGCCAGCCAATACCATATTCTGTTTCCCCTTTTTTTATTTTAAAGAGAGAAAACCAGGGGTCGAAGAACAGGTAGAACTTTTCTACCCTTGTTTTAAACAATTTGGCGGGGATAAAGTGGCCTAACTCGTGCAATACGACCAGTATAGAGAGTGACAGTAACAACTGCCCGGCTTTCACCAATATTACCTCTGTTGTCATTTACTTGTTTCTGCTTTAATCTGCCCAAGATATCGGATTTAACAGATATTCCGGCAAAACTATTTGTTAATTTTCAACGGTTATTTTAGATAACGATAGCATTAATAAGGGTTGCAGCGTGTTCACGTGCAGCCTGGTCGCACTCGTAGTAATCATGCAGCGTGGGCGTTTCGATGAACGGAATTTTGGCAATTGTTTCCTCAATTACCTCCGTCATCTGCAAGAACCCGATCCTGTTGCGCAGGAAGGCATGCACCACTTCTTCGTTGGCGGCGTTCATCACGCAGGCCGTGTTTCCGCCCTTGTGCATCGCGTCAATGGCGATGGCCAGGTTACGGAAAGTCTTGGTATCCGGCTGTTCAAACGTAAGCGAAGAATAGTTCCGGAACGAAAACCGCGGAAATTCGTTGGCCAGACGGTCAGGATATCCCAGCGCATACTGTATAGGCAGTTTCATGTCGGGAAGGCCCATCTGGGCTTTGAGGGAGCCGTCCACGAACTGTACCATGGAGTGGATAATGGACTGCGGATGGATCACCACTTCGATGTTTTCCGGGTGTAAACCAAACATCCAGCGTGCCTCGATCATTTCCAGCCCTTTGTTCATCAGGGTGGCACAGTCGATCGTTATTTTAGCGCCCATCCGCCAGTTGGGGTGTTGCAGGGCGTGATCTTTCTTTACATTGATGAGGAAATTGGGCTTTTTGCCGAGGAACGGACCGCCGGAGGCAGTCAGGATCACTTTTTCCACTTTGCTGAAAGGCTCTCCCACCAGGCATTGGAAAATAGCGGAATGCTCAGAATCGACCGGGATAACGGGCACGTTTTTCCTGCGGGCAGTGGCCATCACGATATCACCGGCCACCACTAACGTTTCCTTGTTGGCCAGCGCTACCGGCGTACCTTGTTCGATGGCCGACAAAGTGGGCGCCAGTCCGGCAAAACCCATAATAGCGGCCAGCACCATGTCGATAGAGCTCCAGGAAGCTACTTCCACCATGGCTTTGGCGCCGGCAAACACCTTAATGCCTTTGTCAAATAATACGTCTTTTACTTGTTTATATTTCTCCTCACTGCCTATCACAACCGCGTTGGGCTTGAATTTCAACGCCTGCTCAATCAGGAGGTCGGCATTTTGTTGTGCAGTCAGCACTTCCACACTGAATCTGTCGGGGTGCGCTGCTATCACCTCCAGTGCCTGTATACCAATGGACCCGGTGGACCCGAAAATGGCAATTTTTCGTTTATTCATTACGGTGATTTACTTTATTAATCTTTCACAGTGATGTGAACGCTACAGTGGTCACATCTTACATTATGGCTGCACGTATTTGGTCAGTTCATCGGCCAGCTTTCTGTCATTGCTGAGACGGGGCACTTTGTTCTGGCCGCCTAGTTTTCCAATAGCCTTCATATAGTCAATGAAGCCTTGTTTGCGTACGGTCCTTATTTTCAGGGGTTGTAAAATATTGCCGGTCAAAAGGTCATTGTAATAAATATTTTTCTGACGCAGGTTGTGGTCTACTTTCATGGCAAAAGCCTTCAGGTCTTTCGGTTCGTTTTCAAACTCCACAAACCATTCGTGGTAGGGCAGTTCACCGCTTGTCTGTACCATGGGGGCGACTGTAAATTCGGTGATATGCACATTTTCTTCCGTAGCGGCTTTCATCAGGCTGTATTCCACTTCTTCCCCGATCACGTGCTCTCCGAAGGCGGAGATAAAGTGTTTGATCCTGCCGGTCACCAGCAAACGGTACGGATTGGTGGAGATGAACTTCACAGTATCACCGAGGTTGTATCCCCATAATCCGGCGTTGTTGTTGATGATCATAGCGTAATTTACACCGGTTTGCACTTCTTTGAGCGACAGTCTGGTAGGATTTTCATTAAAAATTTCCTGTGCCGGAATAAACTCATAGAAGATACCGGAGTTGGCGTTCAGCAACAGCCCCTCCTGTTCCTGGGAATCCTGGAAAGCAAAAAAGCCCTCAGATGCGGGGAATGTCTCTACCGTATGGATCGGGTGACCGATAGAAGCCATCAGTTTGGCGCGGTAAGGTTCAAAGTTAACCCCGCCGTATACCATCACATCAAAATTTTTGAATATCTCTTTGATCTTCCTGCCATCACTACGTTCCATCAGGCGGTCGAAGTACATCTGGACCCATGGCGGTATGCCACTGATCAGGGTCATGTCCTGGTTGATGGTTTCCTCCACTATCCGGTCCAGCTTGGTTTCCCAATCATCTATACAATTTGTCTCATACGAAGGCAATTGATTGGTACGCAGATAACGGGGAATATGGTGATTGACGATACCGCTGAGGCGACCGGTGGGAATGCCTCCTACCCTTTCCAGCTCAGGGGAGCCGGACAGGAAGATCATTTTCCCGTCAGCAAAAGCGGTATTGCCGGTTTCGCCCATATAATTAAGGAGGGCGTTACGGGCAGTATCAATATGATTGGAAATAGAATCTTTGGAAATAGGGATATATTTAACACCGCTGGTCGTACCGGAAGTTTTAGCCAGGTAAATAGGCTGTCCCCGCCATAACACGTTCTGTTTGCCCTCTTTGATCCGTTCTATATAAGGTTTGAACTGCTCATAATCCCTGATTGGCACAGCTTGTCTGAACTCTTCGTGGGTACGCACCGCATCCAGCTTATGCTCATTTCCGAACTCCGTTTTCTTGCCTGTCTTTATCAGTTCCTCCAGGATGGCCTCCTGGTCTTCCACCGCCCTGAGCATTTCCTTCTTGATCTTGTTGTGTACAATAGAAGCAAATGGTTTGGCTAGCAGTGATTTAAACTTCATGCCCGTTATTTTATAATTGAGAGTATACGTTCATTTTTTGTTTTTTGATACGCCGATTTTGTTGATTTTGGAGGATTTCCAGCCATTTGTCAATAAATCTGTCGATCAAAAACGCAACATCCAAAATTCAAAAGTATATAAAATTGTGTTGGGTTGTGCAGTAAAATAACTGTTTTTACCGCTTTGTCATGTCCTGCCGGAAAGCCGGCCGGGATGGCCCGGAATTTGTTAAAAAAATTTAAAATTCAAGAAAGTATGTATCTTTGAAAAGATTAAGTTTTTATCCGGCTTTTAATACGTATTTACATATATGAATTAAAAAAAGCCGGAAATCTTTGTTCAATTGGAAAACAATTGATACTTTTGCGGAAATTATATTTTGGATAATTATGTTTGCAGTTGTAAAAATCGCAGGTCAGCAATTTAAAGTAGAAAAAGACCAGGAAATTTTTGTACAGCAGTTACAAGGAAAAGTTGGAGACAAAGTGGAGTTTTCCGAAGTACTGTTAACAGACAATGCTGGTGCACTGACCGTAGGCACTGATGTAAAATCAGTAGTAAAGGCAGAGATCCTGAGCCATGTGCAAGGTGACAAAGTGATCGCTTTCAAAATGAAGAGAAGAAAAGGCTTCAGAAAGAAAGTTGGACACCGTACCCATTTCACTAAGATCCGGATCAATGAAATAGCTTAATTCATTTTAAGCTTATTATTTTTATTTAGACAAATTATTAAAGTAATTATACAATGGCACATAAAAAAGGTGAAGGTAGTGTAAAGAACGGCCGCGATTCCCAGAGCAAAAGGCTCGGAGTAAAAATCTTCGGTGGTCAGCCTGCTATTTCTGGTAACATCATCGTTCGTCAGAGAGGCACCGTTTACCATCCCGGTCAAAACGTAGGTGTAGGTAAAGATTTTACCATTTTCGCATTGGCAGATGGTGTGGTTGAATTCAGAAAAGGTCGCGAAAACAAGACTTACGTTTCTGTTAAAGCATTTGACACCACTGCTCAGGCAGAAGCCTAATCAGTGTTAGCCATAAAGTTTTTTTATACCCAATATTTTTTTACTAACCCAAATTCAAAAAACAATGGCAACAATTAAAAAAGCAGCTGCTAAGAAAGCTGCGCCTAAAAAAGCTGCTGCTAAGAAAGCTGCTCCTAAAAAGAAAGCTGCTGCTAAGAAAGCCGCTCCTAAAAAAGCTGCTGCTAAGAAAGCCGCTCCTAAAAAGAAAGCTGCTGCTAAGAAAGCCGCTCCTAAAAAGAAAGCTGCTGCTAAGAAAGCCGCTCCTAAAAAAGCTGCTGCTAAGAAAGCTGCTCCTAAAAAGAAAGCCGCTGCTAAGAAAGCCGCTCCTAAAAAGAAAGCCGCTGCTAAAAAAGCTGCTCCTAAAAAGAAAGCTGCTGCTAAAAAACCTGCTGCTAAGAAGAAAGCTCCTGCTAAAAAAGCACCAGCTGCTCCTCAAGCACCAGCTGCTCCGGCAAACTAAGATCGGATTTACAAAATGTAGTTATAAAGGTCCCGGCTTCTACGCCGGGATCTTTTTTATTGCCCGCTTGCAGCGGTCCCAGGGCTTCAGCCCTGGGCTACGTTGTGTTGTAGTTTTTCTTTTACGAACAACCCTTAGTTCATACTTAGATACTGTTCTTTGCAGCTTGAAAGCATTTTAGCATTTTTCACCTGTTATTGTACCGTGACACGGTTTTCCTGCCCGTCATAAATGTTTTCTCTGATTTAAAGCTATTCCTCCTGTATTTCACGCCCCCTCTACACGGTTTCCTTCCACAATAAATGTCTTTTCTTTGGCTTAAAGCTATTCCTCTGTATATCACTGCTACATACACCATTTTCACACTACAATAAACCTCTTTCCTGATACCAGCCTGTTTCCCTGATACCCAATACTCATAACCATATCCCTCCTGAAAACCCTCCCCGAAAAAACAGCACGGCACAAAACGTAGCCCAGGGCTTCAGCCCTGGGAATGCATGGAATTCGTATTTTTACCACATGGACAATAATTCAATAGCCGATAATTTCTCCCTGCTGTCCAAACTAATGGACATCCACGGAGAAAACAGCTTTAAAGCCAAATCCTTTGCCTCTGCAGCTTTCACCATCGAAAAACTGCCGGCACAACTCAAAGACACGCCACGCGACGAGATATTCCGTATCAAGGGCATCGGGGAATCTACCGGGAAAAGCATCCTCGAAATGCTCGACACCAGCAGCTTTTCCCTGCTCACCAATTACATCAGCATCACCCCGCCCGGTATCCTCGAAATCATGAAGATCAAAGGACTGGGACCGAAAAAAATAGCGACCATCTGGAAAGAGCTGGAGATCGAATCGATGGGCGAACTGCTGTACGCCTGTAACGAAAACCGCCTCCTGTTGCTCAAGGGCTTCGGCGAAAAAACACAGGAAAACGTCCGCCAGAATATAGAATTCTATCTGTCTAACCGCAACCGCTTCCTATATGCGGAAGTGGAATCCATAGCAACGGACCTGGAAAAACAACTACAGGAACTGCTGGCACCTGCGCCTGTGGCACTTACCGGCGCTTTCCGCCGCCAGGAGGTGATCATCGATGAATTGGAATTCGTGATCGCGGCCACACCGGAAACATTGCGGGAGCACATGGCTGCCCTGCCAGGTTTCACCCCCGGCGACGCCAACGGCGCTGATCAGGTATGGAAATATAATGATAAGCTCAATGTGGTCACCCACGCCTGTGAGGCCGACGATTTCTACAGTACCCTCTTCTGCACCACCGGCGCGCCCGCTTTTATTGATAAATTCAATGCCGCAGGCGGCGCTGCCCATATCCGCAAAGCTCCCTCTGAAGAAGCTATTTTCAGCGGCGCCGGCATGGCCTATATACCACCCTGCCTGCGCGAAGGACAGCACGAAATTGAACAGGCCCGCCTACAGCAACTGCCTACACTCATTACCCGGGCGGACATCAAAGGTATCATCCACTCCCACAGCCAGTGGAGCGATGGTGTGGACACGCTCGAAGAAATGGCCGTTGCCGCCAAAAACCAGGGCTTCGAATACCTCGTCATCAGCGACCACTCCCGCTCGGCGTTTTATGCCAACGGCCTGAGCATCGAAAGGGTGATTGCACAGCAGGAACAGATCGATGAACTGAATAAAAAACTGGCGCCCTTCCGTATCTTCAAAAGCATTGAAGCCGATATCCTCAACGACGGCACGCTGGACTATCCCGATGAGGTGCTGGCCCGCTTCGATCTTGTCATCGCTTCTGTGCACTCCAACCTGAAAATGACGGAAGAAAAAGCAATGGCCAGAATACTGAAGGCCGTTGAAAACCCCTATACCACCATTCTCGGGCATATGACCGGCCGCCTGCTGCTGAGCCGCAACGGCTATCCTGTGAATCATAAAGCAGTGATCGATGCCTGTGCGGCCAACAACGTGGTGATAGAGCTCAATGCACACCCACGCCGGCTGGATATCGACTGGACCTGGCTGTCCTATGCGCTGGAGAAAAAAGTGCTGATATCCATCGATCCGGACGCACACAGCGTTCAGGGATACCGCGATGTGCATTATGGTACGCTGGCAGCTCAAAAAGGAGGAGTCACCAAAGCCAACAATCTTAGCAGCTTCAGTGTTGACATGCTCGATAATTTCCTGCAGGAACGCAAAAAACAAAAAAATATCCTCTCATGATGTTACTGGCGCTGGCCGTAGCCCCGGGACTGGCTATCTGTCTCCTGATGTTTATAGTGGACAAATACGACCCCGAACCGGTTGGCCTCCTGCTGAAAAGCTTTCTCCTTGGCATGGCTTGTGTGGTCATGCCGCTGCTGTTTCAGGCGCTCGCTTCCATGTATGGATTCCGGGAAACCAATACAAGCCTCTTTGATACGGCCTTCTTTGCCTACGGCATCGTAGGCCTCTCTGAAGAATTCGCCAAATTTCTGGTGCTGCGCTTCTACGCGTATCCTAAAAAAGCGTTCAACGAACCACTCGATGGTATCGTGTATGCGGTGATGATCGGAATGGGCTTTGCCACACTGGAGAATATCGCTTATGTCAGTCAATTCGGCTTTGGCACAGGCGTGGCCCGTATGTTCCTGTCTGTGCCTGCCCACGCCACTTTTGCCATACTCATGGGATATTATGTAGGACTAGCCAAGTTCATACCGGATCAAAGAAACACGCTCCTGCTCAAAGGCCTGCTGATAGCCGTGTTTTTCCATGGTTCCTTCGACTTTTTCCTGTTCTCCGGTAACAGCATCCTGGCGCTGGGCGCAGCGGTATTTACGCTGGTCATCGCAGCCAGACTGTCTTACAGGGCTACCCGGAAAGACATGATGCTGTCGAAAAAACTGTTTCACCGGCACTTTGACAAAGATGCGATAGGCCCCTCGCCGCTCGACGGGGACGAAGATGATTTGCTCTAAATCAGGAACTGCCCTGTAAGGGATAACATATAACACGTCAATTCAACCCGGAGATTAGTTATCTTTGCAGCGACTTGCACATTTTCCAACGGCTAAGCACAGCTAACCGCGAAAAGCTAAATGCCTGTTTATGCGCTTTATATATGTCTATGATCCGCTTTGTGGATGGTGCTACGGGTTTACACCGGTAGTCATGCAGTTTCAGCAACTGCACAGCGGCGACATGGAATTTGATATCCTCTCCGGCGGTATGATCGTAGGAGACAATCGCCACCCGTTCTCTACGATGGCGGCCTATATCCAACGGGAGCACACCAACGTGGAAGAAATGACCGGGGTAAAATTCGGTAGCGCTTTTCTCGAGAAACTGCTGCCTTCAGAAGAAATGATGGATTCAGAAAAACCATCAGTCGCCCTGACCGTTTTTAAGGCCTATCAGCCTGAAAACGCCATCTCCTTCGCTCATGATATGCAACATGCGCTTAACTATGATGGGCTAAGCCTTAACCTTGACGCTACCTACCGGAAACTGGTCCGAAAATACAGCCTGCCGGAAGATGAATTTATTGACCGGCTGCATAATGAACACCTGCGGTATGAAACCAACCAGGAGTTTCAACTGGTGCAGAACTGGGGTATTACCGGCTTCCCCGCCGCCATTCTGGACACAGGCAAACAGCTGTATCTATGCGCAAGAGGATATACACCGCTCGACAGGCTGCAACAAACAGTCGATAATATTATTGAGGAAAGTAACCGTTTATAATACACAAACCATGTATCGCGTAAAATCAACAACAGTAGCCGACATTCCCGTTATACAGGAGTTGACTGAAAGAATCTGGAGACCAACTTACCAACGCATCCTCGAACCTGCACAGATCGATTATATGATCGATATGATGTACAGCACTGCCGCTCTTACCAAACAGATCGCGGAGTTAAACCACAAGTTCATCATCCTGCAGGACGATAAAAGACCTATCGGCTACGCATCTTATAGCACTACCGATACGGAAGGTGTCTATAAACTGCATAAAATCTATCTCGACAGCAGCTACCAGGGCAAAGGCGTAGGCCGCTTCCTGCTGGATACTGTTATCCGCCAGGTAAAAAAATTAGGTGCCACCATCCTCGAACTGGATGTGAACCGCTACAATAAAGCCCGCTTTTTTTATGAGAAGATGGGATTCTCCACCTATAAAGAGAAAGATACCGATATCGGTAATGGTTATCTGATGGAAGATTACGTAATGAGGAAATCATTATAAAAAAAGAGCCCGGTAAGGACATACCAGGCTATTCCCAAGTTAACCATTAAAAGACACAACTCTTTTATCTTTAGTTATTTTATTAATTCCTTCTACCATTACCTACGATAAACGGATTATCGTGGATTTACAAATAGTAAAAAAAGCAGCATCTTTTATATTTTAATATAAATGATGCTGCTTTTAAGTTTATTAAAGAAAATTCCCGCATAGAGGACTATGCGGGAACGTAGGTGTTGCCTGAAACAGCGTATATCGGTTATTGATTCAAGCCGGGTTTACTTGGTAGCTGTCAACACGGTCCCTTCTTCGTTATCATCATCATGGATAACAGCTATGGCCTTGTTCAGTTTCAGCTCGGGAGAGATTTTCAGCATACCGGCATTGTTAGCGGTGGTCACGTCACGCAGTTTCACGGCTACAACAGCGTCCGACTCTTTGATACGGTCGTTCACCACGGCCACCTGGATGTCTGTTTCGCTGAAAGCGCAGTCACCGGTGATTTTCACCATGTCGCCGTTCATGATCACGAACTTGCGGCCATAAGCGGCGGCACTTACGGAATCCACTCCAAAGTAGATATTGATATCGCTGCCGGTGCAGTTGGTCTGTACAGAGCCATCAGCAGCTTTTACAAGGATACATTTGAACATGCTTACCGGCGCGGTAGCAGACTCGTTGGCGTCTGTCAGTTTTACCAGCGTGATATGCGCTGCCTGGTCCTGGATATACTGGGAAGCGGAAATAGAGGTCACATCGCCATTATAGCCCACGACAGCTTCGTTTTCCGCTTTGATTTCGCTGAGTACCAGTACTACGGTCTCGGCCAGTTCAAAACGGTTATCGTCTTTTACTTTCACAGACAGGCTCGCAGTGCTGGCGCCATTGTCAATAACAAAGGGCGCTTTGATGCTGCTGACAAAATCCGCACCCGGCAAAGCGGTGCCATTGCCGAATTTGTAGGTCAGCTTAACCGGCTTGCCGGTGGCGTTGACCAGTGGCGTGTTGTCGCGTTTGAACAGGCCCGCAGAGAATACCACATCGGTATTAGGCTCTGCACCGTTAGTGCCGCCAATGAATTTCACCATGGCCGGCTGATCAAGGATAGTCACCTCACCTTTGGCTTTGGTAAGATGCAGGTCAGACGCGTCCATGATTTCTACATGGAAAGACTCTTTACCTTCCAGCAGGTTGTCGCTTTTCACGGGTATCTGGATGGTTTTGGAGATAATAGCGCCTGCGGCAAATTCGGAAGGCACGAAGGAGATAGTGCCTTCTGTGATATCGAAGTCACCCTGGCCGGCGCCATCTTTATGCGGGATGGTTTTGTAATGTACATTCACCGGTGTACGCACACCATTGCTTCTGAGGAAGCCGGAAAGCGTGATGGTCAGTGAAGCGTTAGACAAGCCATTGAGCGGCTCAGACACAGCGATATCGTTAACAGACACGCCATGGCTGATTTTGATGATACGGTTACCGTCTTCATCACCACCGCCGGCTGCCAGGATTTCGCCGGAAGGACTCATCAGCAGGGACGCAAGCGTGGTTTTAGTATCGTATTTGCCCAGTTGTTTGTCGAACATCAGTTCTCCGTCAGGCGTCAGTTTAATGAGGCGGTAGCCTTCTTTGGTCACCACACACATTTCATCATCTTCGGTGAGCAGCAGATGCTGGAATACGGTGCCCAGGTTTTTGTTGACCACCTGTGTGCCGTCCGGCAGTAACTTCACGATCTTACCGGTATTCATGCCGATGTTGCCACCAGCAGCCACCACTTTGCCGTTTTTACCTACTTCCAGCGCATACAGGGCGGCGTCCACTTCCTTGTTGAACAGCTCTGTACCATCAGGACGCAGTTTTACGATACGGCCTTTGTCTTTTTCTTCCGCGCAGGCGAAAATCTGGCCCAGGTCATTCACCTTCATGGCGTTGAACTTGCCGTCTACGGTGCTGTATTCTTTATCGAATACCACCTGGCCTTCGGCGTTCACTTTGGCAATACGGCTGGCGTTGCCTGTGCCATAAGCGCCACCGCCCATCGCCAGGATAGAACCGTCTTCCAGCAGGAGCATTTTTTCAAATACAGCGCCGGGCTTACCAAAGCTGAGGTCAAATTGTTTTTCGCCTTTACCGTCTACTTTTACCATAAAAGCTTTACCCTGGCCATCTCCTACGTCACCACCAACAGCCACAATATTTTCGTCTTCGTCGATTAATACGTTTGTAAATACGTTGTGAGCACCAAAACCTTTGTCAAACTCGATCTTGCCATCAGCAGTCATTTTGGTGATGCGCGCCTGTGCAGGCTTGCTGCCGTCTACACCAACGGTGATGTAGTTACCATGACGGTCTGCAATGATTTTGGTGAAATAACCACCCTGGCCATTACCGATACTTTTGTCAAATATCACTTCTCCGGTGGCACTCAGTTTGGTGATACGGGCATTACCGTAGGCAATAGTGCCGCCGCCTACCGCCACCAGTTCATTTTTAGGCAGCAGTAATAAGTCCTGGTAAGCTACCAGCCCGCCTTTGTTTAAACGGGTATTGTAAATAGGATTTCCCGTGGAGGATAATTTGGTGATACATCCGTTATCCAATCCACCGCCGATAGCAACAATGGCATTGTTCTCCGCAATGGCCAGTTTCCGGTACTGGTTCTTGGGAGCGCCCATGCTTTTGTTGAACACAACTGGCATTTCCTGGGCAAAGGCCTGTGAGCCTATTCCCAGTAACAGCATTAGTGATGCAATCTTGTTCATTTTGTTAGTTTGATATACGCAATAAAAAAAATCGTTTTACTGTATGGTGATCTCACACCGCCTGTTCACGCCCTGTTGCAGGATGAACTTCTCCCGGTCAGCATCCAGTTTATACTGACTGGCAACCAATACAGGCCTGGTAGAACCGAAGTAGTTGATACGGATGCGACCGGCTTCTACGCCGCGACTGAGCAGGCATTCCTGGATATACACCGCCCGGTTTTTCGACAGGGCGAGGTTATATTTCTCTGTTCCGATAATGTCAGCATGCCCGTTAACGATGATCATCCGTTGGGGCTGGGCTTTCCAGATATAAAAAATGGAATCGAGCTTGCTCCATTCCTTGTCCTGTGGTATGTAGGAATTAAGGTCGAAGTAAACGGCCCCTGGCACGCTCCACAGGGATACCTTTGTACGGGCGGCACTGTCGGCGGATAACGTATAGGCGCTCACGTGAATGACCGCACTGTCTGCCTGTATGTTATTTTTTACGGTTGATGAAGAACGCCCCGGCGCAGCAGCTGTCGCCTGCCGGCTGAGCTGCTCCGGCTGACTGCTCACCGTCCGCTGCCCATAGTCAGGCGCGGCAGTGGCATTGCCCGTTGCAGCAGTTGTGGTCGTTGCAACCGCTGGTGCGGGATGAGCCAGGTTCTGCCACGGTATCATCTCCGGAGAACTGTCTACTATATTATCTGTATATTCTTTTACTTCACGGACAGGCGTGCTAACGGGAACGGCTGTACTGGCCACAGCGGGCGCAGCAGGCTTAACTTCCGCTTTTGCAACGGGAGCCAGGTTATCATAGGTTTTATCCCCTACTAAAGTCAGCTGTGGACGGTTGTCCGTCTGCGTCATGGTATAAGGCACTTTGTCTTCGTCATTTACCGGCTTGCCGGGATAAGGCAGTCCCAGTTGTTTCAAAGGATTTTTCTTCAGATTCAGCACATAGATATGGTCATTATCATGTACACCGGAACGGTCCGATGTAAAGTATAATAACAACTTGGATTCGTCCAGCACTGCGTTCAGATCATCAAACTGGGTATTCACAGGATAAGGCAGGTGTACCGGCCCTTCTTCTGCTTTCGACAGATCGATCATGAATATATCCAGTCCGCCGAAGCCCCGTAAACCGTTGGAAGCAAAAAACAATTTATCTCCCACAATAAACGGATACAGTTCGTTGCCGTTGGTATTTACCTTCGGGCCCATGTTCACAGGCGCTTTCCAGCGTTTCTCCGCTTTATCCCAGTCAGCGTAGTAGATATCTGTACCACCCTGACCGCCAGGCATATCGGACGCAAAGTACAAACGTTTACCATTTGATGCAACTGACGGATGCAGGAAAGACGAGGATTCTGAAGATTTACCCAGTTTTACCGGCACCGGCTTGCTCCACGTGTCGTGATTTTCCTGGTAGGTAGAGGTCAACAGCTGCGTACCGTTGTTATAATTAATGAAAGAATTTTTATCGTTTTTAACATCGGTAAACCGGTTGGAGGTGTAAATCACCCGTTTTCCCTGATCATAGAAAGAAGCCGGTCCCACCTGTAAGATGCCTTTCAGGCTATTGTTGAACGGCTCAATCCCATCTTCCGAGATCATGTACAGCCTGGAGTTGGTATAGAAAGACTGGGCTTCATTCTTCTTAAAATCATTGGAAAGAAAAACGATATTGTCTTTATACAGGGCCAGTCCGTACTGGTATCCGGGCAAGCTAAGCCGGAGGCTGTCTGCTTTTACGTTCCGGAGAGAGTCGCGGTTAAAGAAGTTATAATAATTCACCAGGGATTCCTGGAGGTTGGTGAAGCGGGCGTTGTTTTTATAATTTTTGGCATACACTTCACTGATCTGACGTGCTTTTTCCACTCTTCCGGTGCGTTTCAGCAGATCGATATAAGTGGTCACATCGGTCACCAGTACATCATCACTGGGTTTGTAGAGCAGCTCATCGTAAAGGCTGACAGTTTTTTCAAACTGCCGCGTTTCAAAATAAATGCGGGCCAACTGGAACTTCGCCTGCCGGCGGGCAGCGTCGTCGCTCGTATTGTTAATTACATCGTTGCAGAGCGATATGGCTCTTTCATATTCCTGTCTTTTAAATGACCGTTCTGCCCTTCTTACTTTAGACATGCTGCCCATACTACCGGAGGTATGGTCTTTAACAAAAGAGCAGGAACCAGTCATGATCAGCACACCCAGGAAAAACACCAGGCGGCCAACTTGGTAATTTCGCATTCGTTCCGTGAATCGGGTTTTCATAACATTTTTTTTAGAAGTACCGCGGGGCCACCACTTTCCATTTGGACCAGGAAAAACGATAATTGATCATTACTTCGTGGGAAACTGTTTGTGCGCCTTTCAGGTTTGACTGCATCGGGGTATCGTAAGAATAGCCCAGTTGCAGGTTTTTGTTCAGCTGCACTTGAACAAGACCGGTCATCGTTTTTTCGGAACGCCAGGATGCGCCCAGCCATACCAGATTTTTTAAAAGAATATTTGCATTGAGGTCGTACTGCACGCCGGTGCCTTTTACTATCCTCAATAACACATTGGGTTTGAGTTTTACGTTGTCGTTAATGGTCAGAAGGTATCCGGATTGAATAAAGTAATGTGATTGCACCACTACTTTGTTGACACTGTTGCCCAGGTCAAAACTTTTAAAAGTGGGAGAAGAGATGCCGACAAAGAAGTGGTCGGTAAACAGCATGAAACCGAAGCCCACATCTGTTTTCCAGTAGCTCTGGTTCTGTGCGAACACCGGATCGGAAGTAGACAGGGAGGCGTTGTCTTCCCGGAACTGCGACATGCCGGCTTTTAAGCCCATAGCGAGGTATAACTTTTCGTTTAGCTTTACCCGTTGGGATATATTAAAATGCACGCCTGTCTGGGAGTTGACGGTGATCTTCTCATTCATCAGCGACACGCCCAGGCTGGTATTGGTAGCCTTTAGCGGCGTATAAAAAGAAGCAGTGGCTGTTTTAGGGGCGCCATCTACGCCCACCCATTGGTTACGGCCTACGGCAGTAAGGCTGGAAGACTCGTCCATGGAAGGGTACGCCGGGTTAATGATCATCCCGTTAAACATATACTGGGAGTAGATCGGCTGTTGCTGCGCCCACCCTTTCAGGCAGCAGCAACAGCACATGACAGCAATCCCTAAAGCTTTCATAAATCGCTTGTTCATAGGTATCAGCTTGAATATTTTTACCAATAATGACCTCAACGTTTGATGACAATAAATCCTGTATACCGCTCTACCTTGCCGTCTACCCAGATTTGTATCTGGTAGAAGTAGGAGCCATCGGGCACATCAGCACCTGACTGGCCGCCGGTATTGGACTTGCCTTTGAAACTGTTGGATTTATTATCGTAATTACTTGTTTTATACACGGTACCGCCCCAACGGTTAAACACCACCACTTCATTTTTCGGGAACTTCTCGATGTTCTGGATGTACATCAGGTCATTGCCCTGTCCATCGTTGTTCGGAGAGATGGCAGGATGTACCTTGATCTTACCGTCACGTCCGTCGAGGTAGTCGATTTTCCTATTGTTATCGAGATGGAAGCGGCTTACAGCATCCGGAACACCGTCGCCATCAGAATCGAGGTCGAGGAAGTTGGGGATACCATCGCCATCTGTATCATCGTCAAACGGATCGCCGTTGCCGTTAATGTCTTCCTGTTCGTCTGTCAGGCCGTCGCCGTCCGTATCGCAGGTCTTACACATCGGGTCGTCATTGAGGATCACGCCGGTGGCCTTAACCGGGTCACCCAGCACCGGAGTATTCTGACCGGAAGCCACAGCTATGGTCTGCATTTTCACGATAAATGTTTCGTTCTGTTCAAAGGCGTCATCCCCGATGATGTTCACCACTACAGCCCCTTCGGTTTGGAACGCAGGTATCTTCGCCTGTTTGATGGTGTTGTCGAAGTCAACGCCCGGTGTGGCTTTGAAGTCCAGATAAGGATAACTTACCCCTTCTGTGGATTCTTCAAAATCATAATTGATAGTGATGTCCCTGGAGCTTCTGCGGTTCATTTTCACCACAAATCTGAGCGGTGTGTTTTCTCCTTTGTTTCCTTCTTTCACGCTGAATTTATCCGCAGCAAAGGCTAGTGTCAGCGGGTCATTGTCATGAATCACCGTTTGTGCGGAAGCGTTAGCCCCTGCTTTGTAGATGGGCGTACCGCTGCCACTTACGTATGGCAGGATGGTTGTTTTCAGGAAGCCGTCATCATCATTGGTATCATTGTCTACGGCTGTCAGGTTGAAGTCCTGTGAGGTGCTGTGCGCCGGTAACACAACGGTGATGGTATTGCCATTCACCGTGGCGCCGGCAGCGGTGAAGCTGCGTGCGGCATCCTGTTCCACCTGGAAGCGGACAGGCAGGTCACGCGCGGCGGTGTTCACCGCACGGATGCTGAAAGTAACCGGTTTACCTTCGTCTACCGGCAGTCCGTCGTTGATGATGGACACTACCAGCGTATCGTTATCATGTATCAGCACATCAGCCTGGGATTGGGCTGACAAAGGCCAGGTGACGCCCGGGATATTGCCTGTGATGGTTTTCAGCTGTATCTGCACATTTTCATCGCCTTCTACAATAGTATTGTCAATCGGGTCTACCAGGATATCAGCATAATTCTTACCGGCAGGGATCACAACGGTGCCGCTGAGTTTACGGTAGCGGACATCCGGTGCGGCGTTGCCGCTCACCTGGTAGGTCACGGTCACATCTTTCACGGCCGACACGTTAGTGTCTGTGAAGTGTACCCTGAAATAGCCCGGAGTATTGGGTTCGGACGCATCGGCTGTTTTCTCTGCCATCATTTCGCGGGCGGTGGCTTTAGGGCCTGTAGCATAACTTTCATCATCAAAGACTGTCATGCGCGCCGTGTCTAGGTCATTCACATCAAAACCGATGTTCTTATTGAACCGTTTCATCTGTGCCAGCATCAGGGCTGCTTTTACTTCTTCGTCCCCTTCGATCACCAGGTTGTCTATCACATTCACGGGAACGGACACACTGTTTTGTCCTGTCGGGATAGTGGCGGAAGTCTGTATCGGCGCGATGTTGGTAGTGCCGGCTATGCTGCTGATGTAGAATACTACTTTTACATCGGCGGCCGCGGTGGCGGTACCCGGCAGTTTAATGATGTAGGCGCCATTGGTAGCTGGCTCCGCGGCATCTTTGTCTTTTGCCAGGTGTACGCTCATATCACCGGTTTCCGGTATCAGTACCGGCGTCGGCTGAATAAGGGTGTAACCCGGTGTTACCAGCTGGGCGGTCAGTTGCAGCGTCTCATCTCCTTCCAGCACATTGTCATTGGTCATCTGCAGCGTATATACTTTATTGTTAGACAGCGCAGGCAGTGTTACGGATGAAGGCACGCCGCTATAGTCAGCGTCGTCTGCGGTGGAGGCTGCGTCGCGGGTAATATTGATGGTAATGTCTTCTTCAGAAGAAATCAGGCTGTTCACAAATCCCACTTTCACAGCGGAAGTGCTGCCTTCATGAAGCACGGTAGAATCGATCTTCACCTGCACTTTCAGGTTGTTCGGGTCCAGGCGGGTCACATCCTGTATGATCAGGTTGAGCGTATCGCCCTTCATACCGTTCATATTTTTCGGTGAGGCCACCAGTTGCAGTAACTCGTCTTTTTCTATGATGTTGTCTGTCTCCGCATGTACGGAGAAGTTCACGTCCGGTTGCAGGGCGGGTATTACCACCTGTGACGGCAGCCCGCTGTAGTCGGTCGTTTTCGCCTGTGTACCGGCACCGGCATACAGGGAAATGGTAATCGGCTTGCTGGAGGTAACACCTGGCGCCAGGGAAACTTTGGCGGTATAGGTATCACCTTCTTTTACGGCAGTACCAGGCGTTACCGGGATAATGTGGATATAACCGGTTGCCGGGTCGTCATGCGTTCTATCCAGGATCACCACGGTATCCCCCTGCACCGGCATGTTCACATCTCCGGTAGTACCGGTAAGAATCACCGTTTCATCGTCTTCCAGGACCAGGTCCTTCACTGCTTCCAGCAATACCGGGTGCGCGGCGCCGGTGGCCAGTTTCGGGATAGTGATCGTCAGCGGAAAAGGCAGCGGTTTATAGTCGATGGCGTCAGCGGTGGACGCGGCATCTTTATTAATGGTCACCACAATCGGGAAACCAGCCTGCCAGCCATTCGGAAGTTCTACACCGATGGCAGCTCCTGCGCCGCCTTCATCGATGGCCGCCAGTGAGCGGGTAATCCTGATCGGAGCTGTCAGCGGATACTGCGCATCGTCAATATTCACTTCAAAAATATTGGCGGTATAAGGACTGATACCGTCTGTGGCGGTGGTGGTGATCTCGAATTTCTCAGGGCCTTCCACCAGGTTGTCGGGTTGGATCTTCAGCGAGATCGTAGTATCGTTAGCGTTATTAAAGGAGAAGGCATTGCTCAGGAGGTAATCCGCGCCTGCTTCTGCAGCACCGTTGGTCTGGACCAGTGTGAGGCTGACAGGCACCTCTGTGGTAACGCCTGCCGGCAGCGCGATATGTACGGAACCATCTTCGCCTTCTTTTGCATGCAGCGTTTTATACGGCGTAAGTGTCAGTACCCGGTTGGCGGCAACGGTGCGGGTAAGGTCCTGTATTTGCAGGTCCAGGTTGTTCACAGTATAACCCGCCAGTGTGGCGATGAGCTTCAGCGACTCGTCTTTCTCCAGTACCTGGTCAGTATTGGTCTGGATAACGTCGAAGGTATGTGTTTTGTCTGTCTTGTCCAGTTCCAGCAGCGTGTTGATCATGGAATAGTCGTTCTTAGCGAGACTGGCTTCTGAAGCAGGGTCTATGGCTAATTGTACAGCTACCTTTTTGGCAGATGTATACAAACGGCTAACGGTAACGCTTAGCTTCTCTCCCTCCGGTATCAGTGTTTTGCTGGCGGTGAGGGTGATTTTCCGCGCATCCGGTTTATCGATGGTGCCGTCAGCGATATGAATAGTAGTGCTGGTAACAGGTAATGTGGTGTTACCAGGGTTACCGTCAACGATCAGATCAGCGTCATCGTCCAGCACATCATTGTCTGTGGCCAGCACCTGCATGGAGGCAGTGCCGGTGGACTGGATGATGAGCTGTTTATTGAGAATAGCGGTATGGCGGTCGTCTGTGGCAGTGGAGCCGCTGTTTTTCACCAGCTGTACGGTCAGCGGGATGGCCGATTTCCAGTTGTTGGGCAGCGTGGCTGTCAGCGTAGCGCCGGTTGGGTCGCCTTCTTTGATGGTAGCAGGCGTGCTGCTGAGTATGATCGGATTGGTGGCCAGCAACGGGTATTCCAGGTCATTGATGGTAAAGGCCAGCGTGGCGGGATCGATGCTATAGGCAGTGCTGTAGGCATCGGTAACCGCCGGCGTGATGGTCAGGGTTTCCTGGTTTTCTACCAGGTTGTCCTTCAGAATGTTTAAAGTAGCTACCGGCGCCGGTGTGGCGGCAGTGATCTGAAGCGGGCCGGTCAGCGTATAGTCGTCTACGGTAGCCGTGCCGGTGATGGCGCTCAGGTCCACATTAATGGGGATTTCTGTGGTAACGCCGGCGGGCAGTGTAGCCGTAATAGTGGTACTGTTGTTTTCGGTGATGGTGGTCTGCGGAACGGCCAGGGTCACTTTGGTATTCGCGGTGTTCCTTCTGGTGGCGTCATTGATGGTGACGGTAGCACCGGTAATATTATGATAGATAGCATTGGTACCGGTAATGACCAGCGCTTCGTCTTTCTCGATAATCATATCGGGCGTGGCTGTCAGCACATTGGCCGGTGTGGTATAGGTACCGATGGTGTTTGCCGGTAGTTCGATCTCGCTTACCAGCGTATAGTCTGATGCGCTGGCTTCTGTGCCGGTGGGATTGGCAGCCAGTGCTATTTTGATATTTTTAGCGGAGCTGTAGCCACCGGACATCGTGATGGTAAAGGGCGTGGCCTGGCCTTCTGTCAGCGGAGTGGTCACGGGCGCTATTGCCAGGGTCACTCCGGAGGCATCCGTTTTATCGTGGATGTTGAGCGTTACATCTGCACCGGTAGTTATACCTGGTATGGAGGTGGCCGCCGGGGCGGCGTGGATCACCAATGTACGGTCGTCTTCCAGCACCAGGTTGGCTGCTGCCGTGATGGTCTGTGGCACAGATGCTTTTGCACCAGCAGGTATGGTCATGGAACCAGGTAAACCGGTATAGGAACCTGCTTGCGCGGTGGTACCGGCAGCAGTGGAAATATCGAAGTTCAGTGCAATGTCGGTGGCAACGATGCCGGCGGGTAGTTCTATCCAGCAATTGGCTCCGGTGGCATTGCCTTCATCAATATCGTTGGTGGAAAGACGGAGTATAGCCGGCGCCGTGAGTGGCAGCTGTGCATCTTTAATCGTGATGGTTGCCGGTGTCAGTTTAAACGCAGTCGCGCTGCCGTCGGTAACAGTACCGGTAAGGACGATGGTTTCATCTCCCTCTATCCGGCCGTCGTCTATCAGGTTAAGGGTACCGCTGACAGGGGTACTGCCATTGATAGTGTTGGCAGGTATGGTCAGGTTATAATCTGTATTGTCTGTAGCGGTGCCGCCTTTTGCGAGGGTAACCGTAATGGGTATGTCTGTAGTTACACCTGTAGGCAAACTTACATTAACGATACCGTTGGTATATCCTTCCTTAAATGTCAGCGCAGGATAGGCCGGGTCTGCCGGGGTAACGGTAACGCCTAAGGTAATATTTTCGTCGTGGTTACGGGTATCGTCCGTAATGGTGATTACCGGTCCGGTAGCTGTTTTAGCAATGCCCAGCACATTGGCATCACCTTGTATTTTGAATGTCTCGCTGGCTTCCAGTACCAGGTCCGGTTTGGCGGTGATCTCGATATTGGCGCTGCCTGTACCGTTAGCGATCAGCACTTTTTTATCCATGGTGAAGTCCAGGTCCGGTGTGGCGGTGTTACCGCTGACAACGGACAGGTCTACATACGTATCTTCAGTTACGGTGGTGGTGCCGGGCAGGGAGATGGTGCCTACCAGCTTTGGATCACCTTCTTTTACGGTGGTTTGCGTAAAGTTGATGGTCAGCGTGCGGTCTTCATCATCAATAATAGTATAGGTCGCTTGTTTGTTGGTACCGAGTTGCACCAGTGCGTTACACGCGATGTTCTGCAACTGTAGCGTGAGCTTGCGGCTGTATTCCAGTTTATCATTGCCTTTGATGGTCACGTTGGTAACACTCACGATCTGATTGGCGGCTATGGTATAATCTTTAGCCGGAATGATGAAGCCCATTTCATAGGTGAAGTCCTGGTTTTCCACGGCAGGATGTTGTTCACCGGGAACAGCCACCACTTTCATTTCTGCGTAAACGGGCACGTCGAGCTTACCGCCGGTCACTTTCAGTTTCAGGCTTTGCGGCGCGTGGTTGTTGCCGGCATTACCTTCATTGTCACTGGCGTCGCCGGCAAATTCAACGGTAACGGCCGTATTGTTATTGGAGGTAAGCCCCTGAACGGCCGTGGACATGGCGTCGTAATCCGGGTAGGATGTAGGCGGTGTAGCGTTAAGGTCGCCATAGCCTACGGCAATACGGGTACCAAATGTCTTGTTGGCCAGTTTGTTTCTTAGTGCTGTCTGCACGCACAACATCCTGTCAGACGCATCAGCATAGGGAGTGGTGACGTTCCAGTCATATGGATAGGTGTTCAGAGGACTGCTTCCCTGATACGCTCCCGGGAGGTCTGGCCGATTGGGCAAAGTATAACTGATAAACCCGGTAGATTCAGCAGAAATAAACGCGTGAGTGTAAGGCTGTGATACCCCACAATTTGCAGGGTTATGGTAAGCGCCTACATATTGGGCTGTTTTCGTCGTAACGTCAATGATTTTTCTGAACCCCATGTTACAATACCCGGGGATACCCGCTTGGTAGTCATCGCCCGGATCGTACACGAAACCAGGATTCTGTTGCATGGCGAGCCTTTCTTCCTGGTAAATCATCAGGTCATACCCAATGTTGGCGCCATTGAAGGAATAGTCTACCGTGAAGTATTTATTGGGAGCTATATAGGTGTAGAGGCGGGTAACATAAATGAGTGCTTCGTTGTCTGTTCCTCCCGTCGGTTTTTTATCATATATTTTATTAAAGACAAAAACCCTGTAAGGGGATGCAGCGGATCCATTACCGATGACGGGGGAAATATAACAAACGGTGGTATCGAGACTTTGCAGGTCTGTCATGGGGCTGGTACTGTGTTTCACCCGGATGTAGTCGCCGTATCCCTTCTGGCCGTTGGCCACATAAGAATCTGTTTTACCATTGCGGAACACCTGGATTCTGCCGGTGGCGTCCATTTCCAGCCGGAGGCCGTCACTGGCCGTATTGCCGCCGGTGCTGTTGATCACGCGGGTAGCGGGCAGTGGTGACTGCGCCTGTATGCCGGTGCATATCAGCAGGAACAGGAACAGTAATGTTACGCAACGCCTTAGCATGGTTTTGCCTTCCGGCAATAGCTGCTGCTTCGTTTTCATAGAATGGGAAAGGACTAACATATGCGTGTGTAAATTTCTATTTATACATATAGATTTAATCAAAATGTAAAAAACAGTCCTTTGTAAAACCTATATGCCTCGTAACTGGCTCTCCCGGCAAACTTTTAAACCTGAATACTCCATAAGCTGAAGCTGAAAAACCTTGCGTTGCCGGCAATTATCTGATATCAATACCCAGGGATCGGGGAAGAATAAGACACACTAATTGCGCTTACTATGATGGTAAATAATTGCTCATACTCTACTTACTGTTCTTTACCACTAAACAATTAAATATTAAATCATATATTTTAATTAGCAAACTTATAACATAATTTATATTAAATCAAATTAAATTTGATTTGTCGCGGGAGAGATCGCTCTAATGGAATGATTAACAAAATTTTAGGGGCTCACTGCGATATAGAGGGGGGTGTCATTATGTTAAAAGTTAAAATAAGCCTAGATTTGCACAAAACTTTATTTAATGTCTACAATTGCGAAATCCAACATCGACTTTAGCCTTCCGTATAAGGTAAAAGATATGTCGCTTGCGGCCTGGGGTCGTAAAGAGATAGAGCTGGCAGAAGCCGAAATGCCCGGTTTGATGTCATTGAGAGAAGAATATGGCGATAAAAAGCCCCTGAAAGGCGCCCGTATTGCCGGTTGTCTGCATATGACCATCCAGACTGCCGTACTGATCGAAACCCTGGTACACCTGGGTGCGGAAGTACGCTGGAGCTCCTGCAATATCTTTTCCACACAAGACCACGCCGCCGCCGCTGTAGCTGCTGCCGGTGTTCCGGTATTTGCCTGGAAAGGCCTGAACGAACAGGAATTTGACTGGTGTATTGAACAAACCCTGTTCTTTGGTGGCTCAGACCGCCCGCTGAACATGATCCTGGACGATGGTGGTGACCTGACCAACATGGTACTGGACAAATACACTGAACTGATCCAGCATATCAAAGGGCTGAGCGAAGAAACCACTACCGGTGTTCACCGCCTGTACGAGCGCATGAAAAACGGTACTTTGCCTATGCCTGCCATCAATATCAACGACTCTGTTACCAAATCCAAATTTGACAACAAATACGGTTGCCGCGAATCCTGTGTAGACGCTATCCGTCGTGCTACTGACGTGATGATCGCCGGTAAAGTGGCTGTTGTAGCTGGTTTCGGCGACGTAGGTAAAGGTTCCGCTGAATCCCTGAGAGGTGCAGGCGCCCGTGTAATCGTTACTGAAATCGATCCGATCTGTGCTTTACAGGCTGCCATGGAAGGTTATGAAGTGAAAAAAATGAACGATGCCGTTAAAGAAGCAGACATCATCGTGACCACTACCGGTTGCCGCGATATCATCAACGGCGAACACTTCAAACTGATGAAAGATAAATGCATCGTTTCCAATATCGGTCACTTCGATATCGAAATCGACGTTGCATGGCTGAATAAAAACTACGGCCACACCAAAGTGGAAATCAAACCACAGGTTGATAAATACACCATCGATGGTAAAGATATCATCCTGCTGGCCGAAGGCCGTCTGGTGAACCTGGGCTGCGCTACAGGACACCCTTCTTTCGTAATGAGCAACTCTTTCACCAACCAGACACTGGCCCAGTTGGAACTGTGGCTGAACTCAGACCAGTACGAAAACAAAGTATATGTACTGCCTAAACACCTGGATGAAAAAGTAGCCCGCTTACACCTGAAAAAAATCGGTGTGGAACTGGACGTGCTCACCCCTGCTCAATCCGAATACCTCGGCATTCCGGCAGAAGGTCCGTTCAAACCAGACTACTACAGATACTAGTAGGTTTCAATTACGAATTACGAATTACGAATTACGAATTACGAATTACGAATTACGAATTACGAATTACGAATTACGAATTAAAAACGCGAAGACCTGAGCGAATATACATTTGCTCAGGTCTTTTTATTTGTCAGGGTTATTGATGTATACTGCGATCAAACAGCCCTCATTCGTAATTCGTAACCCGTAATTCGTAATTGATTAGTATTTTTGTGGCATGACAAAGCTGAGCGTTAATATCAACAAGTTTGCTACCCTGCGCAATGCACGGGGCGGCAACCTTCCGGACATTCTTAAAGTGGCACAGGATTGCGAACGGTTTGGCGCTGACGGTATTACCGTCCACCCCCGCCCCGACGAGCGCCATATCCGCTACCAGGACGTAAGAGACCTTAAACCCCTTGTCACCACCGAATTTAATATCGAAGGATACCCTTCCAGGGATTTTATGGACCTCGTACTGTCTGTAAAACCACACCAGTGTACCCTGGTGCCCGATCCACCGGACGCCATCACCTCCAACACCGGCTGGGACACTATCCAACACCAGTCCCAACTGAAGGAAGTGATCAGTGAACTGAAAAAAGCCGGTATCCGTGTTTCCATATTCCTCAATGCCGAACCTGATAAAGTGGAAGGCGCCAAAACCGCCGGTGCAGACCGCATAGAGCTGTATACCGGTCCTTACGCGGAAGAATATACGAACGCCCGTACACAACCGCAGAACCTCCAGCTGTTCAACGATTATAAAAATACCGCCCGCGAAGCCACCAACATCGGACTGGAACTGAATGCCGGCCACGACCTGAACCTGGACAACCTGCGTTTCTTCAAACTGCATATCCCGCAACTGAAAGAAGTGTCTATCGGCCACGCCCTCGTAGTGGACGCCCTTTATTATGGCCTCGAAAACACCATCCAGCTCTATAAAAGACAACTGGCAGACCACTAATTAATTCCCCAGGCTAAAGCGCTGGGCTAAGATATCTTTCAGGCTTTTTAACAGGAAGCAAATTGAATAATAAAGCCCGGGGCTTAAGCTCCCCGGGCTTTATTATTTTCCCGGTTTTTTAACGGGAAAGAAATGGAATAACATCCTAAACATTAAAGCCATTCCGCTGAGAGGAATGGCTTTAAGAACCCTTAAAACAATCAACATGATGCTCATATCGGGGTCACAACAAAACCGATATGAACTTTTAAAAAATTGCTGCCAGGAATGGCAACAAAATGCCTTTATACTAAAACTAAAATATGCTCGCTTTTATAAAAACGAGGCCGGCAGTCATAAAAGTTTTAACCAGTAATCACTGCCTTTCCCGCCTACTTCTTTAATAACGCTATTTCCAGCACTTGGTTCATTTCCTTTACATAATGAAACTTCATGCCTTTGATATATGAAGGATTTATTTCCTTTATATCCTTCTCATTCTGCCAGCATAAGATAATTTCTTTGATTCCTGCCCTTTTGGCGGCCAGAATTTTTTCTTTCAGGCCTCCTACCGGCAGCACCTGCCCTCTCAACGTTATCTCCCCGCTCATCGCCAGGTAAGACCTTACCTTACGCCCGGTGAATGCGGAAGTCAGCGCTGTTAACATGGTGATACCGGCACTGGGACCGTCTTTCGGTACCGCGCCTTCAGGAATATGCACATGCACGTTCTTCGTATGGAAGATTTTCGGGTCCAGCTTCAGCTCCGCAGCGTGGGACTGTATATAGCTCAATGCAGTCACCGCCGATTCCTTCATCACGTTGCCCAGGTTACCCGTCAGTTTCAGTTCTCCTTTTCCTTCACTCAGGCTGCTTTCGATAAACAGTATCTCCCCGCCTACATAAGTCCAGGCAAGACCTACGGCCACGCCGGGAGGATTGCCCACTTTATAGATCTCATTGGAATATCGGGGTTTGCCCAATATCCGCTCTACATCTGCATCAGTAATGTTTTCAGGTACTTTGCGCTCCATGGCCACTTCTTTGGCCAGGTTACGCATAATCGCTGCAAAGAGCCTGTCCAGCTCCCTTACACCGCTCTCACGGGTATAATCCGCAATAATGTGCTCAATGACACCATTACTGAGTTTAAACTTGGTGTCCTGAAGACCGTGCGCCTCTTTCTGTTTAGGCAACAGGTGGCGTTTGGCGATCTCTGTTTTTTCCTCGATGGAATATCCGCTGAGGTCGATGATCTCCAGCCTGTCGCGCAGCGCAGGGTGAATAGCATTGATATTATTGGCAGTAGCGATGAATAAAACCTTGCTCAGGTCAAATTCCAGCTCCAGGTAGTTATCGTAGAAGGTGCTGTTCTGCTCGGGGTCCAGTACTTCCAGCAGGGCTGAACTTGGATCGCCGCGCAGGTCGTTGCCGATCTTGTCAATTTCATCAAGGATCATGACAGGGTTGGCAGATTTGATTTTGCGGATAGACTGTATCACGCGGCCCGGCATAGCGCCGATATAGGTTTTGCGGTGCCCTCTGATCTCGCTTTCATCGTGAAGGCCGCCAAGGCTCAACCGCACGTATTTACGGCCTACTGCATTGGCGATAGAGCGTCCCAGAGAGGTTTTACCAATACCCGGAGGGCCTACGAAACACAGGATCGGTGATTTCATATCCCCTTTCAGCTTCAATACGGCCAGGTATTCCAGTATCCTTTCCTTGATTTTCTCCATGCCATAATGGTCATGGTCCAGTATTTTCTTCGCCTTTTTCAGGTCGTAGCTGTCAGTGGTGAATTCGCCCCAGGGCAGGTCCAGCATCAGGTCCAGGTGGTTGTACACCACGCTGTAATCCGGCGTGCTGGGATGCATGCGTTCCAGTTTTTCTATGCCTTTGGCAAAAGCTTCCGCTGCGGCCGCAGACCATTTCTTGCCTTCTGCTTTGCGTTTCATCTCCTTCAGCTCACGATCGTTGGCATCACCGCCCAGTTCTTCCTTGATGGACTTCATCTGCTGTTGCAGGAAGTAGTCACGCTGTTGTTTATCAAGGTCGGCCTTGGTTTTATTGGTGATTTTGTTCTTCAGCTCCGCCAGCTGCAGTTCTGTCTGCAACAGTTTCATCAACAGTTCCGCGCGGGTACGCAGGTTATTGATTTCCAGCAGCTGCTGTTTGTCTTTCAGGTCTGAGTTAAGATTGGAAGACACGAAATGCACAAGGAAAGAGGCATTCTCAATGTTTTTGAGGATAATGCTTGCTTCTGAAGGCAGGTTGGGAGACAGTTGGATAATTTGTGCTGCCAGGTCCTTGATGGAGGAAATGTAGGCTTCAAATTCCGAGTCGTCTTCTGCGGCCTCGTCCTGCAACAGTTCCACCTGGGCTTTGAAATACGGGTCTTCCGCAACAATTTCTTTTATCTTGAAGCGCTTGCGGCCCTGAATGATGATGGTGGTGCCACCATCCGGCATTTTGATCAGTTTCACAATGCGGGCCACCGTACCTACCTCACTAAGATCGGCCACATTAGGATCTTCGATGGTACTGTCTTTCTGCGCCACCACACCGATCAATTTGTCAGCCTTGTATGCGTCGTTAACTGCCTTTATGGATTTATCCCTGCCCACGGTAATGGGTAAAACCACACCGGGAAACAGAACGGTATTGCGTAATGGTAATAATGCCAGTTGGTCGGGGATGTTGTCTTCCTCCTGACCTTCCCCGTCTTCATTCAAAGGGATAATAGGCATAAACTCCATTTCATCTTCTGAATTTCCTAAATAAAATCTGTTCATCTGAGATATTTAATGCCCGAAGGACATTCTGGCAGAATATGCTGCTGAGACCTTCGTTTTTTTATGCACTACTACCTTGTCAAGTTTGGTGCCAAGTGACGATGTGTCACATTTATGTGAATATACAAAGCAGTGAAGGGCTAAACAATCTGTGTTGATAAAAAAAGCGAAGATCACGTTGAAGATAGTACTGTTTTGAAACAATCATATACTATTCTCCAATGTGATCTTCGCTTCGCGGCGTCTTGGCGTCTTTGTTGCCTGGCGTAATTACAGGGTCACACCCACACCCAGCTGAATGCTCTGGTTTTTCCAGTTGCTGGTGTTGGTAACGCTTTCGATACCTTTTACGTCATTGAAGCCAATGATGTAACGGGCGCTGACATTCACGATTGGCAGCTGCAGCCATAAACCGGCCACACCGGAAATTTCGCCGCCTTTAAAGGCTGTATTGGCAGCACCAAAAACTTTTCTGTCGCTCACCAGTGCGCCGAACTGAGGACCTACCTGCAGTTTGAGACGGGGAGTTCCCAGGTCGATATTTGCGAGCAATGGAATGCTCAGGTAGTTCAGGTTGACTTTTTTGCGGTCATCTGAAGTACTTACGTTTTTATAGATGTCACTGAAATTATCAGTGGTTTCTGTTTTAGTGGAAGAAAAGATCACTTCACCCTGCACACCAAAACCTTTTACCAGGTTTAACTGTGCGAAACCACCCAGGTGGTAACCTAATTTAAATCCGTCCTGAAATCCGGAACCATCCAGTTTTCCAAGGTTGGCGCCACCTTTAATACCAAAGCGCAGTAATTTTTGCGCGCTAACAGAGGTGGTAACAGCGGTCATTGCAAGCAGTGCAACGGCGAGAAACAGTTTTTTCATAATTGTATTGTTGTTAGTAATGGTTAAAATTATAGACGCCCGAACAGTAAAATACCCCTACGTTATCAGGGGAGATTCCCTAAATACAAATTCCGTGCTATTGTTAAGAAAATCAAAAACTGTAAGACAGGCGGGCGGTGAAATAGCCCATCAGCTGCGTGTCTGCGCCGGTCAACGGCTTAAAAACAGTGAAGGAAGGAGAAAGGGTAAATTGATTAAACAGGTAGGAAACATTAACAGTGCAATCAACGGCACGGGCTTCAAAACCAGTATGGTCTTCATAATTGATGACCTTTCCCGGGCGCATTTTATCTAGTTTCATTTTAGAAGAGCGTGTCAGGTAACGGAAAGCCGCCAGCTGACTGTAATAATTGGCCGTGCCTAATGTCAGTGACAGGGAAGGCTGCAACAGCAATGCATCCCGGGAACAAAGCACTGCATCGAAAATAAAAGGATGCCGCACCGTGGCGATCACATTAAAATCGCTGCCGGTCACCCTTTCTCTCAGGCGGGCCGTATTGCTGGAATAGTTTCCCCAGCCATAATCCAGACTGACGCCCATGTGCAGCCACCACTTACGGTAATAAAAATAGGAGAACAATTCGTTGTTGATCGGCGTGGCCGGAACATCCGTAGAATCATTAAAAAGGTAACGGGTATACGAAATGCCGGTAATAAAATTTCTGTTCTTCGTATAGTCATAACCTGCAGTGAAGTCCCATTCAAACCAGTGTTTTTTATCTGTATCAAACAGATAATAACCGCTGGCACCTGCAAACAGGCCGCTTTTATGGTACCATGTCAGCGAGGGGGAAAGGTAAGCTTTCATGACAATAGGCTGGTCAAGGTTGACCGTCTTACTACCGTAGGCAGGATTGTTGCCATAGCTCAGCGCGGCCACTATTTCACTCTTCTGCTGTTTGTTCAACAGTGAATCCAACTGTCTTTCCAGGTCGGCCAGGGACTGGCCTTCAGCGAAAACACTGCAAAACAGTAGCAGACATGTCAGAAATACGCGCATTGAAAAGGAGATACTGCACACAATATAGCATATTTTGACATTTGGGCATTTGGATATTCGGTGACCGGGCTATTTATGGCGGTGAGTTCCCCGTGGCGCTTTGTGACTGAAAAAAAAGCGTCTGGTTTTCAATACCTGAATTAAAATGCTTGGCGCCTATACAAGGTCAATAACCGTGATTTCAGGCAGTACCCCCACGCGGCCCGGATAACCGAGGAAACCGAAGCCCCTGTTCACATACAGCCGTTGTTCCCCGGCTTTGTACAGGCCAGCCCATTCCTTGTAGAAGTATTGTGCAGGGCTCCATTTGAGGCCTGGTATTTCCACGCCGAACTGCATGCCATGCGTATGGCCGGCCAGGGTGAGGTCAATGTCCGGGAATTCCGGGCGTATCTGGGCATCCCAGTGGGTGGGATCATGCGACATCAGGATTTTGAAAGGGATATGGTTTACGCCGTCGTAAGCCCGGCGCAGATCGCCGTGACGGGGGAAACGTTTGATAGCGCTCCAGTTTTCCACACCAAGCAGGGCGATTTGCCCGCCGTCTTTTTCCAGCACCACGCTTTCGTTCATCATCAGTTTCCAGCCCAGTTCACCATGCACTTGCTTCAGGCGTTCCAGGTTTTTCTGCTGCATGTCGCTATGGCCTGCCGGTGTTTTGTCCGGCCAGGGATAATAGTCGCCATAATCATGGTTACCCAGCGTAGAATACACGCCCATAGGGGCTTTTACCTGGCTGAACACATCCATCCAGTGGGTCATTTCATCCGCGCGGTCGTTGACCAGGTCGCCGGTAAACAGTACCAGGTCGGCTTTCTGGGCGTTGATCATATTAACGCCCTTTACCACCGCTTCGCGGTTGGCAAAGCTGCCGGAATGGATGTCTGAGATCTGGACGATGCGCAGCCCTCTGAAGGAGGCCGGCAGATTTTTAAATGCGAGTTTGAGTTTATGGACGCGGTAGTTGTATTTATTGGAGAAGCCGTACAGCAGGGTGCCGAAAAGGCTGCCGCCGGCGATGAGGCCGAGACGGCTCAGAAACTGGGAGCGGGAGATGCCGTTTACCGTACCTTCCGCAGCAGCGGTGCTTTGTGCCGGGACAAACCGCTGAATCAGCCATACGATACCGCGACGGACATCATCTATCAGCAGGAATACGACCGCCAGCAGTTTCGCTACTACCAGTCCCAGGAATATGGCCATCAGGTAGGATTTCAGCTGAGCGGGCCAGCTATGCCAGTGAATATAGGGCAGCAGCAGGACCATGATAATGCAGATGGCGGATACGGCCCAGTAGGCAGAATAGGCGATGACCCGTACCCGGGGCAGTGACATGTACACCATGGCTCTTACCGCCTGAAATACGTAGAGGTCCAACAACAGGAGAAAAACGACTAATATAATAGAATTCAATCCGGGTCGCATTACAAATATTTAATATAAATTATAACAGAAAGGCAAATTAATACAAGTTATCCGTCAGAAAAAGTTAAAACGGGTAGCTGGCAGGTATGCAGACGAATAACACACGGATAAATTGCAGGGTTTTAAATTAAATGTTGAAATGGGGTTATTTATCGTATTTATATTAATTATATATTAAATATCATCCATTCCCGGATTCATATTGATCAGGACACTTTGTGAATAAATAAATATACTACAGCGCCGGAATTGTTGCTAATCGTTGTATTTTTGTCCGATTCAGGTAGCTTGTAACATTTAATTACCCGGGTTAGTGATTTTTGGGCGAAGGCTTAAATTCATCATTAATAACCGGTAATTCGTTTTTTTTACCTAAAATTGAGACCATGAGATACACCAATTACGGTCATTCCTGCTTTGCAGTGGAGATAAAAGGCAAGCGGATACTTTTTGACCCGTTCATTACCCACAATGAGCTGGCCAGCAAGGTAGACGTTCAGGCTATACAGGCGGATTATATTTTTGTTTCCCATGGCCATGAGGACCATGTGGCGGATTTGATTTCGCTGGCGAAGCAGACCGGGGCCATGGTGGTATCTAATTTTGAGATTGTTACCTGGGCGGGCAAGCAGGGGCTGACCAAGCTGCACCCCATGAATACCGGCGGCAAATGGAAATTTGATTTCGGCACTGTTAAGTGCGTGGTGGCCCAGCATTCCAGCGGGCTGCCGGACGGCACTTACGGTGGTAACCCGATGGGATTTGTATTTATCACTGACGAAGGCAATTTTTATTACAGTGGCGATACCGCGCTGACCATGGACATGGAGCTGATACCGGGCATTGCAGAACTGGATTTTGCCGTTTTACCGATTGGTGATAATTTCACCATGGGCCCGGAAGATGCCATTGCCGCGGCTGAAATGATTGAATGTGAAAAAATAATCGGCATCCATTATGACACCTTCGGGTATATCAAGATAGACAAGAGGGAGGTCATGCAGCTTTTTGACGAAGCCGGCGTGGAGCTGCTGCTGCCTGAAATAGGCAGTACCATAGAGGTTTGAGGAAGAGGCGATACTGCTATTTAATCCTTTATCCTATAAATGAACCTTTGAATTTTTTAAATTACACAATGGCTAGAGTAATCGCAATCGCTAATCAGAAAGGTGGGGTAGGAAAAACAACCAGTGCAATCAACCTGGCAAGCAGCCTGGCTGTGCTGGAATTCAAAACATTGCTGGTAGATGCTGATCCCCAGGCAAACAGCACCACAGGGCTGGGTTTTGACCTGCGTAATGTGCAGCAGAGCCTGTACGACTGTATGGTAAACGATGTTCAGGCCAGAGATGTGATATTGGAATCTGATACGCCCAACCTGAAAGTATTGCCTTCCCATATTGACCTGGTAGGTGCAGAGCTGGAACTGATCAATCATCCCAGCCGTGAGCGGGTGATGAAGCAGGTGGTGGACGCGGTAAAGGATGATTACGATTTTGTGATCGTAGACTGTTCCCCTTCTTTGGGACTGATCACGGTGAACGCACTGGTGGCGTCCAACGCGGTGATCATCCCTGTACAATGTGAATTTTTTGCACTGGAAGGTCTGGGCAAATTGCTCAATACCATTAAGATCGTTCAGAGCAGACTGAATACAGACCTGGAAATTGAAGGTATCCTGATGACCATGTACGATGGCCGTTTGCGCCTCAGTAACCAGGTGGTGGACGAAGTGAAGCAGCATTTTGAAGAGAGCGTATTCAACACCATCATCCATCGTAATACCAAACTGGGTGAAGCGCCCAGCTTTGGTAAATCTGTTATTATGTACGATGCAGCCAGCACTGGTGCCATCAATTACCTGAACCTGGCCAAGGAAATACTGCAGAAGCATAACTACACGAAAATTAAATCCAAAGACAAAATCTTAAAATGAGCAATCCAAGTAAGAAAGAGGCGTTGGGGAAAGGTATCCGCTCGCTGCTCCAGAACATAGACACTGACCTGAAGCATACTGCCGGCGCCCTGGGCGATAACGCAGTAGCTGCCGCTACGGGTATTGAACGTATTGCGCTGGAACAGATCGTGACCAATCCGAAGCAACCGCGTCGTGACTTTGATGAGGTTGCCCTTCAGGAACTTAGTCAGTCGATCAAGCTGCATGATATCATCCAGCCGATCACAGTGGCCAAGATCAGTAACAAAAAATTCCAGCTGATTGCAGGAGAACGCCGTCTGCGCGCCAGCAAAATGGCCGGTCTGAAAGATATTCCGGCCTATGTGCGCCAGGCCAATGACCAGGAACTGCTGGAGCTGGCACTGCTGGAGAACCTGCAAAGGGAAAACCTGAATGCGATCGAGGTTGGATTGAGCTACAAGCGTTTGATGGACGAATGTTCCCTCACACAGGAACAGGTGGCCGACCGCATGGGCAAGGAAAGAAGCACTGTCACCAACTATATCCGCCTGCTCAAACTGCCACCGGACATCCAGGTAGCGGTACGCAACGGACAACTGAGCATGGGCCATGCCCGCGTGCTCACCGGCGTGGAGAATGTGGAGAACCAACTGTTCCTCTACAATGAAATCCTGCAAAACGGGCTGTCAGTAAGACAAACCGAAGACCTGGCCCGCAAAATCAACCAGGCCGACAAAGGTAACCAGCAGAAAGCGGTCAAGGCTAAACTGCCCCCCGCTTTCCAGAAAATACAAGACAACCTCAGCTCCCACTTCTCTACCAAAGTGAAGCTGGACAGAGGCAAGAATGGCAAAGGAAGCATTATGATCGAATTCTATTCAGACGATGAACTGAATAGCATCCTGGAAAAAATAGATTTATAAGGTGGCTAAGAAGGCTGGAAGATTATTCCGTTTATTTCGTCGTCATGTACTGGTATGTATGGCATTACTGGTATTGGCGCCTGTACTGAAAGGGCAGGACACTACCCGTCGTACTGCCCATCCCATCGATACGTTGCCTTATCCGGTAAAAGACACTACCAGAAGCACTGAGCTGACCGATACCACGGCGTCTATCAAACTGGCGCCGCGTGCGCCGCACAGCCCGCGCAAAGCAGCGCTGTATTCAGCTATTCTGCCGGGGCTCGGACAGGCGTACAACCACGAATACTGGAAAATGCCGCTGGTATATGCCGCCATCGGTACCTGTACCTACTTCTTTGTATGGAACATGGACAACTACCGGAAATACCGTGATGCCTACCGGCTATCAGTAGACGGTAACCCTGACACGAACATATCGGACCCGCTGCTGGCCAATAAATCATCACAGTACCTGAAAGCCAACCGCGATTATTTCCGTCAGAATATCGATTATTCCGTTCTTTTCTTTGTACTGGCTTATACGCTTAATATCGCCGATGCCACGGTATTTGCGCACCTGCGCAACTGGGACATGTCTGATGAACTGAGCATGCGGGTATCCCCGGCCATCATCAACAACCAGGGTTTAGGCATCAGCGTTAAACTGGCCATCGGCGGCGGCCGTAAAAACCATAAGTCTGCCTGGCTGGCAGGCCGCTAACCAGCACATCATCCACTAAAAAATATCAGCAAGGGTCATGAAAATAGCACTAATAGGATATGGTAAAATGGGTAAGGCGATCGATGCCATTGCCACAGCCAAAGGTCATGAGGTAATCCTGAGAATAGACCACGATGCCCAACACCTGCTGGAAAAAGAACATCTTGGACAGGCAGATGTGGCCATCGAATTTACCACCCCCGAAACAGCTTACCATAACATACAAAAGTGCTTTGAAGCCAACGTACCTGTTGTAAGCGGCACCACCGGCTGGCTTGAGAAACTGCCGGAAGTGAATGCGGAATGCGAAAAAGGACACCACGCCTTTTTACATGCCACCAACTTCAGCATCGGCGTCAATATCTTTTTTGAAGTCAACAAAAGACTGGCAGACCTGATGGCCAGCCAGCCCCAATACAACGTATGGATGGAAGAAATCCACCATACCCAGAAAAAAGACGCCCCCAGCGGGACCGCCATCACCCTGGCTGAACAGCTGCTGGCTTCCGTTGACCGGAAAAAGGGCTGGGTCAATGAAGAAACACAGCAGACTGACATGCTGTCTATCATTTCCAAAAGAATAGACCCCGCACCAGGCACTCATACCATTCACTACTCTTCTCCCATCGACGATATCACGATCACGCATACCGCACATTCCCGTGAAGGCTTCGCTGCCGGCGCCGTAGTAGCAGCGGAATGGCTGAAAGATAAGACAGGCGTGTTTACGATGAGAGACGTGCTGAACCTATAGAGACTGTATAATGGCTTGAAAATCAATTATTATTTATTCCTGTCACGCTCCACGCAGGCTGCCGGAACATAAAACTCAAAAGAAGAGCTTATATTTGTTACGTCAAAAATGTTCATTGCAGCACCGATAGCGTCATCCCCAGGGATGCAAATAAGTCAGTATGTTATCTAAAAAAACACAATACGCATTTCACGCACTCATTCACCTGGCAGAAAATGTTGATAAAGGGCCTATCCTGATTTCTGAGATCGCTCAGGAGAAGAATATCTCTATCAAGTTCCTGGAAAACATCCTGCTGGAGCTGAAAAATGCCGGTATTCTGGGCAGTAAGAAAGGGAAAGGCGGCGGATATTATCTGATGCGTCCTCCGAAAGAGATTGCACTGGCCAAGATCATCCGGTTGCTGGACGGCCCCATTGCCCTGTTGCCCTGCGTAAGCCTCAACTATTATGAGCGCTGCGAGAACTGTCGCGATGAAGCCGTATGCGGCCTGAATGAAGTGATGGGCAAAGTAAGGGACGCCACCCTGAAATTGCTGGAAACCAAAACATTAAAAGATATTCTTACCCGCAACGCATAAACAGCGCAGCGAGCAAATTATCCAGGCCGGCAGGGATTTCCTGCCGGTTTTTTTTGCCCCTTGCCCCAACCCAGGGCTGAAGCCCTGGGCCACAATCTGTTGTTCGGTTTCTCTCTATGAAGATCCTGGCAGTACCAGAGAACCCATAAAGTGCTTCGGTTTCTCTCAATGAAGGTCCTGGCAGTACCAGAGAACCCATAGAGTGCCTCGGTTTCTCTCTATGAAGGTCCTGGCAGTACCAGAGAACCCATAAAGTGCTTCGGTTTCTCTCTATGAAGATCCTGGCAGTACCAGAGAACCTATAAAGCGCTTTGGTTTCTCTTTATGAAGGTTTTGGCAAACCCTCCCCCATAGCCCATTCCCCAACAAACGACAAATTTTCACCACAATAGTCTATCTTTTTTATAGGATTTATGTATTTTTGTGTACGGCGTCACTGAAAAGTACGCGCTGGCACTAGGCAATTATCTTTAAGGAAGATTACATGACAGACATTACCAACGCACTGGCCAACAAGCCGGTGGTAGAAGCCATACAATATCTCCTGGAGCAGTATCCGGGTGCCGTGGCGTTTTCTACTTCCTTTGGCCAGGAAGACCAGGTAATCGCAGACATTATCTGGCGTAACCATTTACCCGTAAGGGTATTTACCCTGGACACAGGACGCCTGTTCCAGGAAACCTATGACGTAATGGACGTCACCCTTGCCCGTTACAAACAGCCGATCGAAGTGTTTTATCCCGAAACAGCGGCCGTAGAAAAACTGGTCACCGAAAAAGGCCCCAACAGCTTTTACGAATCCGTGGAAAACCGCAAACAATGCTGCGGCGTCCGGAAAGTAGTACCGCTCAACAGGGCGCTGGAAGGCGTAAAAGTATGGATCACCGGACTACGTGCCGAACAGTCCGAAAACCGCCACGACATGCAGACGCTGGAATGGGACGAACAACGCCACCTCTATAAATACAATCCCCTGATCCACTGGGGATATGATGAAGTCCTGGCCTACCTCTCCCAACACAACGTTCCTTATAACAAACTGCACGACAAAGGCTTTATCAGCATCGGATGTGCGCCCTGTACACGCGCCATCGAGCCGGGAGAACATCCGCGCGCCGGCCGGTGGTGGTGGGAACAGTCGCAGAAAGAATGCGGCCTGCACGGATAAAAGAAAACAGCCTTTGCAATCATAAAATCATTGTCACCCATGACACATCAGATAAACTGGGAATTTCCACAGGCGCTGGAAGATGAAGCCATATACATTTTACGCGAAACAGCCGCCCAATTCGAAAAGCCGGTGCTGCTCTTCTCCGGCGGTAAAGACTCCATTACGCTCGTAAGACTGGCCCAGAAAGCCTTTTATCCGGGCAAGGTGCCCTTTCCCCTGTTACATGTGGACACCGGCCACAATTTCCCGGAAACCATCGAGTTCCGCGACTGGCTGGTCAACACACTGGGCCTGGACCTGATCGTCCGTAATGTGCAGGACAGCATTGACCAGGGCAAAGTACAGGAAGAAACCGGCAAATACGCCAGCCGCAACGCCCTGCAGACCGTTACCCTCCTCGATGCCATCGAGGAAGGAAAATTTGACGCCTGCATCGGCGGCGCACGCCGCGACGAAGAAAAAGCCCGCGCTAAAGAAAGAATATTCTCTGTCCGCGATGAATTCGGTCAGTGGAACGCCAAAATGCAACGCCCTGAACTGTTTGATATCCTCAACGGAAAAATCAATATCGGTGAAAACGTACGTGTGTTCCCCATCTCCAACTGGACAGAACTGGACGTATGGAACTACATCCGCCGCGAAAAACTGGAAATACCTTCCATCTACTTCGCGCACGAAAGGGAAATCATTGAGCGGGATGGCCTCTACTGGCCTTATTCCGCCTACCTCAACACCACCGCCGATGAAGTGCCTTTCCGCCAGAAAGTACGCTTCCGTACCGTTGGCGACATGACCTGTACCGCTGCCGTACTGTCCGAAGCCGATAAGCTGGAAGACATCATCGCAGAAATCATGGAAGCCAAAATTTCCGAACGTGGCGCACGTATAGACGACAAACGCTCCGAAGCCGCCATGGAGAAAAGAAAACAGGCAGGTTACTTTTAACATTTACTTCTTACAGCAAAAAAGCGAACGCATATGGAGGTTTTACGTATAGCCACTTCCGGTAGTGTGGACGATGGGAAAAGCACCCTGATCGGCCGTCTTTTATACGACACCAACTCTATCCCCCAGGATAAAATGGAGGCGCTCCACGCCGCCAGCAAACGCAAAGGGCTCGACTTCACCGATCTGTCTCTGCTGACAGACGGCCTCGTGGCAGAAAGAGAACAAGGCATCACCATCGACGTGGCGCATATCTACTTCTCCACCCCTACCCGTAAATACATTATCGCCGATACACCCGGCCATATTGAATATACCCGCAACATGGTGACCGGCGCCTCCAATGCGCAGGTATCACTCATCCTGATCGACGCCCGCAAAGGCATCGTGGAACAAACACACCGCCACTTTTTTATCGCCAACCTGTTACGCATTCCGTACCTCGTAGTGTGCGTCAACAAAATGGACCTGGTGGATTACAACGAGGCCCGTTTCAATCAGATCGTGGAAGACTTCCAGCAGCTGCTGGCCAGCGCCTCCTATAAAGCACAGGAAGTGAAGTTCATCCCCATCTCCTCCCTGTATGGCGAAAACGTGGCCACCCGCACCGGTTCCATCACCTGGTACCAGGGCCCTACCCTGCTCGATTACCTCGAACAGATCGCTTTTGACCAGGAGGACAGCCGTCACCCGGCCCGCTTCCCCATACAAAGCGTGATCCGTCCACGTACCACCGAATACCACGATTTCCGTGGCTTCGCCGGTAAAGTGGCCAGTGGCCATTTCAACGTAGGCGATGAAATCATCTCCCTGCCATCAGGACAAAAAAGCAGGATCAAAACCATTGAGCAGTTCGAAAAACAACTGCCGGCGGCCCATGCCCGTGAAAGCGTGGTCATCACCCTCGAAGATGAAATTGACAGCAGCCGGGGCAACATGCTGGTAAAAACAGACAACGTTCCGGAACAACGCAAGGAAATCACCGCCAATATCTGCTGGATGGACCAGCAAAAACTGGTGGCCGGGAAAACCTACCTGCTCCAGCATGGCATCAACCGCGTGAAAGCAAAAGTGCAGCAGGTCAACTTCGTCATCGATGTAACCAGTTATCAACACATCGAAGGCAAAAATGACATGGGCTTAAATGATATCGGTAGCATTACTCTGAAAACAGCCCAGCCCATCTTTGCCGATATATACGCGGAAAACCCTGCCAATGGCGCGTTTATCCTGATTGACGAGTTTAACAACACGACTGTTGCGGTAGGAACTTTAATATAACGGACTGAATAAAGCAATATAAAAACAAAGGGCCCGGTGAAGATATCACCGGGCCTTATTTTATACTCAAATCAAACAATAATATGCGAGACTTAAAACCGCATCCTTACGGGGACGGTTATATGTTTTTCAGCATGTCCGCCGTCATTTTCTCCAGGTCATACTCATGTTTCCATCCCCAGTCGGCGCGGGCGAGACTGTCGTCCATGCTGTTGGGCCAGCCGTCAGCGATTTGCTGGCGGTAGTCCGGCTCATAACTGATCGTGAATTCGGGAATATGTTTTTTGATCTCCGCCGCGATCTCCTTTGGAGAGAAGCTCATTCCGGAGAGATTATAGGCAGAGCGTACAGATATTTTGGAGGCATCGGCTTCCATCAGTTCAATGGTAGCACGGATAGCGTCCGGCATATACATCATGGGCAGATATGTGTTCTCTGACAGGAAGCTGGTGTATTTTTTATGCTCCTTTGCCTCGTGGAAGATTTCCACTGCATAGTCAGTAGTACCGCCGCCGGGAGCAGACTTATAGCTGATCAGGCCGGGATAGCGCAGGCTTCTTACGTCTACGCCATAACGGTGGTTGTAGTATTCGCACCAGCGTTCACCGGCAAATTTGCTGATACCGTAGATGGTAGTCGGCTCAATGATGGTGTGTTGCGGCGTGTCCTGCATCGGGGAGTTAGGACCGAATACCGCGATAGAGCTGGGCCAGTATACTTTGTCAATATTTTCTTCCTTGGCGATATCAAGTACGTTGAGCAGGCTTTGCATATTGATATGCCATGCCAGCAGCGGATTTTTTTCGCCGGTGGCAGACAGGATGGCCGCCAGCAGATATACCTGGGTGATGTTGTGCCGGATGATCAATACGTGCAGCATCTCTTTGTTCATTACGTCCAGCGACACATACGGGCCTGTTCCTTTCAGCAGCTCATGTTCCTCGCGCAGGTCCGACGCCACCACATTGGCATCTCCATACATTTTCCTTAACGCCAGGGTCAGCTCCACGCCTATTTGTCCGCAGGCACCAATAACCAGGATCTTATCTTTCTTCATATACCGAAAATTGTAAGCAATAATTTGAGAGCGTAATATTAACAGGTTCGGCGATATTTCCGTTCCACCCCTCCACGCGCATGACAATGCTATAACAATAAAAACTGCAATGGGTGGACTTCCCCATCCGGGATTACAAAAGTATGACAATTTTAACTTTTCGTATAGGGAAGAGCTGTCTGTACGGGGTCCTGTTAATGCCGGGAAAGACTATCTTTGCATGGCGATTAACGACCCAATAGTTATAAAATTATGAAGCATTTAAAATCATTGTTCAAAGAACAATACAATCCGGAAAATTTTTTCCTGATTGCCGGTCCGTGTGTAATAGAAGAAGAAGAGCTGCTGATGGAAGTAGCAGAGAAAGTTTCAGGTATCTGCAAACGTCTGTCTATTCCCTATGTTTTCAAGGCTTCCTACCGGAAGGCCAACCGTACGAGCGTACATTCATTTACCGGTATTGGTGATGTAGAGGGGCTGGAACTGTTGCAGAAAGTAGGCAAAACATTCAACGTACCTGTTACTTCTGATATCCACTCCGCTGCCGAAGCCGCCATGGCCGCCGCTTATGTGGACGTATTACAAATCCCGGCCTTCCTTTGCCGTCAGACAGACATTCTGCTGGCCGCAGCGGAGACAGGAAAAGTAGTCAATGTGAAAAAAGGTCAGTTCCTGAGCGGCGAGTCCATGAAATTTGCCGTAGAGAAGATCAAAGGGGCTGGCAATGAACATATCATTTTAACGGAGAGGGGCACCACTTTCGGTTACCAGGACCTGGTGGTAGACTATCGTAACATCCCGGTGATGAAACACCTGGGACAGCCGGTGGTAATGGACTGTACGCATTCTTTGCAGCAGCCGAACCAGACCAGCGGCGTTACCGGCGGTAATCCGCAGATGATCAGCACCATTGCCAAGGCGGCTATTGCCACCGGTGCTGACGGGCTGTTTATTGAAACCCATCCGGAGCCTTCCCGTGCCAAATCTGACGGCGCCAACATGCTGCGGCTCGATCTGCTGGAAGAACTGCTGGAAAAACTGGTGGAACTGCGTAAAGTAGCGGTGAAATTATAAGCGCCTGCTTCCCCTTGTTGTTTTGGGCTGTTTTATGTAAATTCATGAAACACTAAAAACAGCTCACTATGATCAGTTTACACCATTTAAAAACCGGAGATACGGTGATTACCAATTACGGCGGTGTAGAGAAACCGGGGAAGATTCTACAGGTGGATCATGAGGACAAAAAAGTGCTTGTGGCCACCGATAATGACACGAATGAGTTTTGGTACGATCTCGACAACCTGCACTCTATTCCGTTGGACGAGGCGACTTTACTCAGATTGCAGTTCCATCTGGACAGTAACCAGTCCGGTAATGGCAAAGGCAAGCTGTATGTGCGGGGACCGTTCTCCGTGCGTATCCATGAGCCAGGCAATCAGCCCGTGCTTCAGTTGCATTACCGTGATGAAACAAGGAACCTGAATGCGCCTATTACGCTGAATGAACTGCAGAACCATTATCATGGTATGACTAATTTCCATCTGGAATAACTACCAGATGAGGCTATACGACAGAGAGGATGTGACCGGTGCGCCGGTTGCGTCCTCTTTGTCTTTTCAGGAACCGGCTTTAAACAAAAGCCGCCTGTAATAGGTTTTGCTATAGCGCAGGCCCATTATCAAAATAAATAAATGAGAAAATAATCAGAGGTAACGCAGGGGGTTTCTTCTTCCGTTGAGAATATAATTCTTCATATTCATCCAGAAGGCGAGGATCATATAGACGATGACGGGCGATCCCATGGTCAGGAAAGTGGCATAAATGAAAAAGAAGCGGATCCTGGAGGTGGCTACGCCCAGTTTCTCACCGATGGCGGTACATACGCCAAAGGCCTTCCATTCCAAAAAGTCTTTAATCCGGTTCATGTTTCAAATGTATCAAATTTTCGCCGGAAAAACAAGGGTGGCCGTCACTGCCGTAATTTAACAGGAGAGCGGGCGGAGCGGCGCCGGCGCCGGTTGTCCCAAACAGGGGCCAAAAACTTAATATAACATTTTTTAACAATTCTTTTAAAGGTGGCGCCCAATTTGCCGGGCTTGTTTTCAGGGTGCCCGGCCGGGTAAAATTCTGCCGGTATCTTCAGTAATTAATTTAAAAACTTGTTGTTTTTAGTTAATTTTGCGAGCAATTTTTAACCGCTCTTAAATTATTTTTTTCCCATGGTGTTTGATATTGACATGATTAAAAGAGTGTATGCGGCACTACCGGGTAAAGTGGAAGCAACCCGTCAGCTGTTAGGCCGTCCGCTCACACTTGCCGAAAAGATTTTATACGCACACTTGTATGCACCAACTACCACGCCTTTTGAAAGAGGCAAATCCTACGTTGAATTTGCGCCGGACCGTGTAGCGATGCAGGATGCGACTGCCCAGATGGCATTGCTCCAATTTATGACTGCCGGCCGCGAAAAAGTTGCGGTTCCATCCACAGTACACTGTGATCACCTTATACAAGCCAAAGTAGGCGCCACACAGGATTTGGCGGCTGCTGTTGACACTAATAAAGAAGTTTACGATTTCCTTTCTTCCATCTCCGACAAATACGGCATTGGTTTCTGGAAACCAGGCGCCGGTATCATCCACCAGGTAGTGCTGGAAAACTATGCATTCCCCGGCGGTATGATGATCGGTACTGACTCCCACACGCCTAATGCCGGTGGTTTGGGCATGCTGGCTATCGGTGTTGGCGGTGCTGACGCGGTAGACGTAATGGCAGGCCTCCCCTGGGAGCTGAAAATGCCGAAACTGATCGGTGTGAAACTGACCGGTAAAATGAGTGGCTGGACTTCCGCCAAAGACGTTATCCTGAAAGTTGCAGGTATCCTGACCGTAAAAGGCGGTACCGGCGCTATCGTGGAATACTTCGGTGAAGGTGCTGACAGCCTGAGCGCCACCGGTAAAGGCACTATCTGTAACATGGGTGCTGAAATCGGTGCTACCTGCTCCGTATTTGCCTACGACACCAAAATGTCTGATTACCTGAAAGTGACCAGCAGAGCAGAAGTTGCTGCCCTGGCCGATGCAGTGAAAGACCACCTGCGTCCGGACGCTGAAGTGTACGCAGATCCTAAAAAATACTATGACGAGGTGATCGAAATCGACCTGAACACCCTGGAGCCTCATGTAAACGGTCCATTCACTCCGGACCTGGCATGGCCTATCTCCAAATTCGCTCAGGCTATCAAGGAAAACAACTGGCCTGAAAAGCTGGAAGTGGCCCTGATCGGTTCCTGCACCAACTCTTCCTACGAAGACATCTCCCGTTCTGCATCCCTGGCCAAACAAGCCATCGACAAACAACTGGACATGAAATCCGAGTTCACCATCACTCCAGGTTCTGAACTGGTACGTTATACCATCGAAAGAGACGGTCTGCTTTCTACCTTTGACCAGGTAGGCGGTGTAGTGCTGGCTAACGCCTGCGGTCCCTGCATCGGTCAATGGGCCCGTCACATCGATGACCCTAACCGTAAGAACTCCATCATCACTTCCTTCAACCGTAACTTCGCGAAAAGAAACGACGGCCTGGCTTCAACCCACGCTTTCGTAGCTTCTCCTGAAATCGTGACAGCACTGGCCATTGCAGGTGACCTCACCTTCAATCCGCTGACTGACACCCTGAAAAACAAAAACGGCGAAGATGTGAAACTGGACGAACCTACCGGTTTTGAACTGCCGGTAAAAGGTTTCGCAGTAGACGACGCCGGTTACCAGGCCCCTGCCCAGGACGGTAGCAAAGTACAGGTGATCGTATCCCCTACTTCTGACCGTCTCCAGCTGCTGGAACCATTTGCTGCATGGGAAGGTACAGACCTGAAAGGCCTGAAACTCCTCATCAAGGCAAAAGGCAAATGCACCACTGACCACATCTCCATGGCAGGCCCATGGCTGAAATACCGCGGTCACCTGGACAACATCTCCAACAACATGCTGATCGGCGCGGTAAACGCGTTCAACGATAAAACAGATACCGTTAAGAACTCCCTGACCGGTGAATACGGCGCTGTTCCTGCTACCATGCGTGCTTACAAAGCAGCCGGCGTTGGTGCGGTAGTAGTAGGCGACGAAAACTACGGTGAAGGCTCCAGCCGCGAACACGCTGCCATGGAACCCCGCCACCTCGGCGTTCGTGCTATCCTGGTGAAATCTTTCGCCCGTATCCACGAAACCAACCTGAAAAAACAAGGTATGCTCGGTCTGACCTTCGCTAACAAAGAAGATTATGACAAAATCCAGGAAGATGACACCATCGATATCCTGGGCCTGACTACCTTCGCTCCGGGTAAACAACTCACTGTAGTGTTGCACCACAAAGACGGCAGCACCGATGAATTCGCTGTAAACCACACTTACAACGAACAACAGATCGAGTGGTTCAAAGCCGGCGGCGCGCTGAACGTAATCCGTGCAGAAGCGGCCAAAAACAAAAAATAATTCAACCCCTGGTTGAATCAGATATGTGGAAAACGGGCAGAACATTCTGCCCGTTTTTCTTTTTAAATTGCCCCGGTAAATCATCGCCATATGCCCATTCCTGTTATCCACGATATCTGGACACGGCTGAATCACCCGTATACTGCTGACGCGACGCTCGTTCAACAAACCTTTGCGGACATTCAGACCGCCTACCAAGCCCCGGAAAGACATTATCATAACCTCCAGCATATCACCCAGCTGCTGACGTTGCAACACAGCCATGCCGGTCAGCTTACAGCATCAGACGTAGTGCAGTATGCCATTTTCTTTCATGATATCGTATACGACGTGCAGCGGCGGGACAATGAAGAGCGCAGCGCCGTGGCCGCGGTGGAGTACCTTCGGCAAACCAATTTTCCCCCGGAGAAAATTACTGCCGTGGATACGTTTATCCGGGCTACACAAACACACATCAACACCCAAAACGACCGTGACCTGGATTATTTCCTGGACTTCGATCTCCAGATACTGGGAGCTGCCCCGGACAACTATCAGGCATATACGCAACAGATCCGCCGGGAATACAGTATCTATCCCGATACACTGTACCATCCCGGCAGAAAAAAAGTATTACAACATTTTCTGGAGATGCCTGCCATTTACCGGACCCCTGACTTTCAACAACAATATGAAACGCAGGCCCGGCAAAACATACAGGCAGAACTACATAACTTATAACGGAAACAATTGCATATGAAAAGTATCGTCGTTTTTTGCGGTTCCAGCGCCGGCCTTGATCCGGTATACATGGATCAGGCCCGTCAACTGGGCGCAGCGCTTGCGCAACGCAACATCACCCTGGTGTATGGCGGCGCCAAAGTAGGCCTGATGGGCGCCGTAGCAGATGGCGCATTACAGGCAGGCGGAAAAGTAATTGGCGTATTGCCGCATTTCCTTCAACAGAAAGAGCTGGCGCATACTGGTCTCACTGAGCTGGTGCTGGTAGACACCATGCATGAGCGCAAAACCAAAATGAACGAGCTGTCTGACGGCGTTATTGCGCTGCCGGGCGGCTTTGGCACCATGGAAGAATTGTTTGAAATGCTCACCTGGGGGCAACTGGGGCTGCATCAGAAACCTGTTGGCATGCTCAATGTCAACGGCTTCTACGATGCATTGCACCAACTGTCGCAAACCATGACGGAGAAAGGCTTTCTGTCCGCCTCCAACCGTGACATGCTGCTGTACAGCGATCAGATCGACGAGCTGCTGACGAAGATGGAACAGTACCGTCCTGCCGAAAAGCCGAAGTGGATCACACCGGCGCAGAGTTAGTTCATCGTTTCTTTTGTTTCTTTCAGCGCCCTGGTCCTCCACAGCGGTTTCTTCAACTCAAAACGGCGGACCAGGCTCACCCTGAAATTGCCTGTACCGAAAGCCTGATAGGTATTTGGTGCAGGCATTTTGCTACGGGTGGTCATGCCTACATAGTGGATACCGGCAAAATAGCGGCTGGAATTGTATCCCAATGACGCTCTCACCGTATTGCTAAACTGAAGCCCCACGCTGTGGCTCACATCCCCATTATCGTAATGCAGGCCGGTTTTGGCAGCCCCGATGCCGGTGGTGACTGACAGCGACAGGAAAAAATGCTGCCGGTAAACAAACGTGTGGGCATATCCGACATTGGCCGCCAGGCTGGCGATGCCGCTTTTATAATAGTGCTGCTCCCGCAGAAAAGTGGTGTCAACAATGTTGGAAGGCACGAGCGAAGAGTCGCCCTTTATGTTCGCGAGAAAGAATTCCCCACCCACGATAAAAGACCCCGCGCTTTTCTTCTGATATTCATTTTGCAGATTGGGCGCCCGGTAAGAGAAACGTTTATCATTAAAGATATACTGTACATTCAGTCCCAGTCCGCGATTACGGATATCCGGCCGTTGCGGATAGGGGTTCTGCCGTGCGTATTCTTTTCCAAATACCTTCTCCGGGTTAGCGATATAATACCCTTTATACGACTGACCGTAAAAATCGACCACTAATTTGCGCAGGTAGATATGCGACTGCAGGTCAATATAGCGGGTATTGCCATATTTTTCCTTCTCCCTGTTGATAAACGGGAAATTAAACCCGAGGTTAATACCGATAAAGCGGTAATTGGCGCCCACGCCGATATTGAAGGGCGTATTGGGGCGGTAGAGTATATCTCTCTTTTGTTTTCTGTCGATGATATCGTACTTGGTGAATTTACGCGAGCCATACAGGCGGAAGGTGATATCTTCCGTATGATCTTCTATATAGGCCGTATCATTCTCGGTTTGCAGCCATTTAAAGAATTTACCCTGGGCCCCTGCACGAACGCATCCACATACCATCGCCAATATTAATATTACAGATTTGGTCATAAGTTTTTTGTCGTTATATATCCACAGGAGGATCAGCCGGGTAATTCAATTACTTCGAGTTGTTCAATACGGCCCTGATCGAGCCGGAACCGCAACAGGGTTTTTACTTTATGCCATCCTTGCTGGCCACAGGCGCCCGGGTTCATATGCAACAATTGCAGTGCCGGGTCCGGCATTACTTTCAAAATATGGGAATGCCCGCAGATAAAGAGTTTCGGAGGATCTTTTTTCAGCGCCTCCCGGACACCGGGGGCATATTTCCCCGGATAGCCGCCAATGTGGGTCATTAACACCTCCACACCTTCCACAGTAAAGCGGAGTGTTTCGGGGTAACGGATACGGATATCCGCGCCATCGATATTACCATAAACGGCTCTGAAAGGTTTAAAAGCTTCCAGCTGGTCGGCCAGCGCTACATTGCCGATATCGCCTGCATGCCATATCTCGTCCACCTCTTCAAAGTACTTAAATACCTGTGGGTGCAGATAGCTGTGCGTGTCCGACATTAACCCGATTTTTTTCAACGGAAATACTTTATAGCTTTATATGATTATTTTTTATTTTTAGTCCTATGCAAAACTCCCCTGTACAAACGATCGCCTGCCTGTTGATATGCTGTCCTGACCGGCCTGGTATTGTAGCCGGTGTTTCTGTCTTTTTTTTCCAACTCGGTGCAAATATACTCGATGCGAGCCAACACAGTACTGATCCACGTGAAGGATTGTTTTTCATGCGGATGGAGATACAGCTGGACATCGCTGACAAAGCAGGGCTGGAGCAGTCTTTCCAGGAAAAAGTGGCCACGCCGCTGGCGATGGAATGGCAGATCCATTACAGCGACCAGCGCAAGAAGATGGCCATTATGGTATCTTCCTATGACCATTGCCTGATGGAGCTGCTATGGCGCTGGCGCAGTGGCGAGCTGGCCGTAGACATCCCTGTGGTGATCTCCAATCATACCAAACTGGAAAAAGAATGCACTTCATTGGGCCTTCCTTTCCACTACCTGCCGGTAGATGCCGGCAATAAAGCCGCACAGGAGCAGGCAGCCATAGACCTGTTACAGCAGCATGATATTGATTTTACCGTGCTGGCCCGGTATATGCAGATCCTGTCGCCCCGCTTCGTAGAACAATACCCTCAACGCATTATCAACATACATCATTCCTTTTTGCCCGCCTTTGCCGGCGCGCGCCCTTACCTCAACGCCTATACGCGCGGCGTGAAGCTGATTGGCGCCACCGCCCACTATGTCACCAATGAGCTGGACGAAGGCCCTATCATTGAACAGGACGTGGCCAGGGTAAGCCACAAACACGCTGTAGACGACCTGGTGATGCTGGGCCGCGACATAGAGCGGCAGGTGCTTACCCGCGCCGTGAAAGCCCATATTGAAAACAGGGTGATCGTGCATGGTAACAAGACAATTGTGTTTTAAGATACCCCTACAGGACATTAAACAAAAAATCCCTGTTGATAAGCATCAGCAGGGATTTTTTGTATATATGATCTTTTGATGTCAGACGCCGGATCATTACTTGTTGATGAACTTCGCCAGTTTCTTTCCGGAAACAGCGTAAGCTTCTTTGATACGTTCGCCGGTATCGAAGTCGAAACCGCCAAATATGCGGCCAGGCGCATTGTCCACGGAGATTTTAGCCACTGTTTTTTTGCTGGCTGTTTCCAGGATGAGCACTTCCGCATCGATATAAGCGTTTTTACGCATCACGCCCACGTTGAAGCCCGGCTCCACGAAAGTGGTGTGGAACACCAGGGTGTATTTGGCACTGGCGTAGTTACCTACTTTGGTATCGCTGTTCTCGTTGAAGAGCGACTGAAAGCTGGGCTCAAAACGGTCCTTACGGTCGTTTTTCCAGGCTTTGGCCCAGTTATCGCCTTTACCCGCCTCTTTCTGGTTGTATTCCGCTGTTTTCTTCTGGATGTAATCCGCTTCATTGTCGAACTTGCCGACTTTCAGCTGGTCATAGGTAAATTCAACATTCACCTGTTTTTCATTTTTCAGGGCAGACAGATCTCCGTCTATCAGTTTGATTTTCTGCGCTACCGCAGGAAGCCCGATAGTAGCCAGCAAGACAACTGCCGCTATTCTGGGGATGATTTGCATAATCGTGTGGATTTTGCGCAAAACTATGAAAAGCGAAAAGGAAAATCATACGTATTTATACCTGATTTTCCCCGGGCTTCTCCTTTTTTTGTTAACTTTAAGATAATGCTGAAAACCATTCTGCACGAGTATCTGGAGACCAGCTGCGCCACTGTTGTGACCGCGTTTGAACAGCTCCCGCATCCCGCCCGGCGGCAACATGCTATCCATCAGCTGCGGGTGGGGAGTAAAAAGATCCGTGCCCTGCTGGCCGTGGCGAAAGAGATACCCGGTTATCACCTGAAAACACGGTCCTACCTCAGCACGCTCCGGCTATTACAGGACATTGGCGGTATTTCCCGCGACACCCGCCTACAGGAACAGTTTCTTACCCATCATGAAAAAACCATCGGCTGGCGTTTTTCCGTAGCGCACCTGTTATTGAAAACCCGGTCAGCCACGGCGGACAATGCACTGACAGCCACCATGGAACGCCTTTCCATCAAAAAACTCTCCCGGCTGGAGGATGCTTTTAAAGAAGCTATTGCGGATATCGATGAAACGGCCGCCATCGACGCCATCATAGCGCATGTGGCTACTATGTACAATGAGACGAAGCTGCCCGAAAGCAACGCCCCGGCCTCTTCCTGGCATGACCTGCGCAAGCGTATGAAACGGCTCTACTACCAGCTGGGCATCGTTACGCAACTGCCCCATCATACCCAGCAGCACCAGGAACAACTGCAGCATAGCAAAAAAGCAGGAGAGTTGCTGGGCCAATGGCATGACGCCAGCGAGCTTTTAGTGTTTATAAAAAACACGGCCACTCATATCAGAAAGGAAAAAATCATGTTGCCGGAAGAAGTGCCACAGCTGATTAAGCTCCTGCAACGGGAGACTAAAGAAAAGCTGGCGGAAAGCGCAAAGCACCTGAGAGATTTGGGGATTTTTTGATTTTTCGATTTTTTGATTTCATCAATAAGAAGACCAAAGTGGATGGCTTCACCCACTTTGGTCTTCTATTTTATCGATCTGAAAATTTTACTCTTCCCCACAATACGCCATCAGCGTTTCAAAGATAATAGCGGCGCCCAGTTTGGCAGTACGGTTGTCCTGGTCCAGTGATGGGTTCAGTTCGGCGATATCCACTCCCCTTACTTTTCCGCTGTGCATAATGGCCCTGTAACATTGCAGGAACAGGCCTCCCGGAAGGATGCCGTTGTAAGCGGTGGCGCTTACGCCGGGTGCAAATGCGGCCGCAAAAACATCGAGGCAGGTAGTCAGATACACATGGTCCACCTGACTGAGGAAATGCTGGATAGCCGCCAGCAGCGTGTCTTTATCGTTCAGATGGAAAGCATCGGCGCCCACATAGGTAGCGCCTTCTTCTCCGGCGATATTAAAAAGCTGGCGTGTATTGCCGTTTTTCTGGATACCGAGGGCGAGGTAGTTAAATGTTTCCTTGTTGTTTTTACAGTCCTGCGCCAGTTGCCAGAAGCCAGTGCCGGAGCTGGGCCCTTCTTCACCCGGAACACGGATATCGAAATGGGCGTCGAAGTTGATCAGTCCGAGGTTGCCTTTCTGCCGTACAAATTTGCGGATACCACTGGCATGACCATACGTAATTTCATGACCGCCGCCCAGCAGAACAGGCAGGTAACCTGCTGTCAGCAGTGCCTGCACCGCCTCACTGAGCACCAGTTGCGCGTCTTCCAGTGCAGTACCGTCACAAACGATATCGCCGGCATCGAGCAACACGGTATTTTCCTCAAAATGCGCGGGGAAGTTGGCTATTGCTTTTCTCAGGGCGCCCGGGCCATCTACGGCGCCGGTGCGGCCTTTATTACGGCGTACCCCTTCATCACAGGCAAACCCGAGGAATGCCACCCCTTTCTGTCCTTTTTGCAGGGCAGGAAGCGGTTGTTGCAACAGGTCTGCTGTGCGGACCACCTGATGCCAGCGCAGCAGGTCTGTTTCTGTACCATCAGTACGGCCGGTCCATGTGTCAGGGGCCGTTGGCCGGTAGCTATCCTTTGTTATCATAAGATTGAACTAATTCTCCTTTTTTCCACACCTTCGCCGGTTTCATTTTACCCTGATAGTACAGGATGTCCCTGAAGTCGGCGGTGGGGTATGCCTGCATATCGGCGGCAAAGCCGGCCTGCAGTTGGCCTGTCTCTTTCAGCTGTAGTGCCGGCGCGGCCCTGAAGGTAAGGGCTGCCAATACTTCAGCGGTTGACAGTTTTTCTGCTGCGCTCATCACAGCGGCCTGTACCAGCAGATCGCCCATAGGCGCAGATCCGGGGTTCCAGTCGCTCGCAATCGCCACCGATGCACCAGCATTCAGCAATCTGCGTGCCGGGGCATAATGCATGCCCAAACCGAGGGATGCGCCGGGTAAAACCACCGCCACGGTGTCAGATTTTGCGAGAAGGTCAATTTCATGGTCGCTGCTGGCCTCCAGATGGTCGGCTGACAGCGCGCCTGCCGCTACGGCCACCGCAGCGCCACCGGCGCTGAACTGGTCTGCATGCACGGTGGCGGCAAAACCCAGCTCACGGGCCTTTTGCAAATAGGTCAATGCCGCTTTCGCAGAGAAAGCCGTTTCTTCGATGAAAATATCCACCCGGTCAGTCAGGGATTCCGCTTTCAGCACGGGCAGCAGCTCATCGAGCGCCCATTGCAGATATTCCTCTTCCGTACCGGAAAAATCACGCGGTTTCATATGGGCAGCCAGACAGGTAGGCACCAGCGTGGCAGCCGTATGCAAGGACGCCTGCTGAATAGCGCGCAACATTTTCACCTCACTTTCAAAGTTAAGCCCATAGCCGCTTTTCACTTCTATGGTCGTAACGCCTTCCAGCAAATGGCGATTGGCCCTGGCGACCGTATTTTCCACGAGGGTAACAGGATCGGCTAAACGCGTTTTGGTCACTGAGTCCCAGATACCGCCACCGGCGCGGGCTATCTCGAGATAACTTTTTCCGGCGATACGCATCGCATAGTCGCGGTTACGGGTGCCGTCATAACAGATATGCGTATGGCAGTCGATAAAGCCGGGCAGCAGTACCATCGGCCTGTCAATGAAAGCCACTTCACAATCAGGATGTTCCTGCAGCAATGTTTTATATGGCCCTATCGCTACAATCCTGCCCGCACTGATCACTACACCGCCTTTTTCAATAACAGTCAGCTGTTCGTCCTGCAAGGTTCCTTTCAGCGGTAAGCCACTGAGGGGAAGGATTTGCGAGAAAGGGCCCAGTAATATTTTCATGGTGCTTTTATTAATCATGAAATGTTGGGATTTTTTGATTTACGATTTCGGGAGCCGGAAGGTTATTGCCCCAAGATCCCAAAAGTCAAAAAATCCGTAAATCAAAAAATCCCTACATGTTATATGTTGATGCCGAATTTATCGCCCCATTCCTGCGCTTTTTCATAGCCGGCGTCTGCGTGGCGGAAGATGCCCATCGCCGGGTCATTGAACAGCACACGGCTCAGACAGGCCGCTGCGCGGTCTGTTCCGTCGGCCAGTACGACCATGCCGGCGTGCTGGGAATATCCCATGCCTACGCCGCCACCGTGGTGGAAAGACACCCAGGTAGCACCGCCGCCTGTATTGGACATCAGGTTGAGCAGCGTCCAGTCGCTGACAGCATCGGAGCCGTCTTTCATGGATTCCGTTTCACGGTTAGGGGAAGCCACAGATCCACAGTCGAGGTGATCGCGGCCAATAACGATCGGTGCTTTCACTTTGCCTGTTCTTACCAGTTCATTGAAGATAAGGCCTGCTTTTTCTCTTTCTCCTAAACCGAGCCAGCAAATGCGGGCGGGCAGTCCCTGGAAGGCCACTTTTTCCTGTGCTTGTTTCAGCCAGTTGATCAGGTGGGTATTTTCCGGGAAAGCTTCCATCAGTGCGCGGTCGGTGGTATAGATATCTTCCGGGTCTCCGGAGAGGGCTACCCAGCGGAAGGGGCCTTTGCCTTCGCAGAAAAGCGGACGTATATACGCAGGCGTGAAACCGGGAAAGTTGAATGCGTTGGGTTCTCCGCCTTCCCTGGCGAATTCGCGGAGGTTGTTGCCGTAGTCGAAAGTGACTGCGCCTTTTTGTTGCATCTCCAGCATAAAGCCAACGTGGCGGGCCATGCTTTTGAGCGACAGCTCACGGTAGCGGGCAGGGTCTTTCTTACGTAGTTCCAGCGCGGCTTCCAGCGTCATGCCATTGGGAACGTAACCGTTAATAGGGTCATGTGCGGAAGTCTGGTCGGTGAGCATATCAGGGATGATATTGTCTTTGAGCAGGCGTTCCAGCATATCGCCGGCATCGCTGACGAGGCCGATGGACAGTGGTTCTCCTTTAGCCATGGCTTCTTTGGCCCATGCCACGGCCTCTTCATAGGAGTAGGTCATGCGATCGATGTAGCGGGTATCGATACGTTTCTGAATGCGGGTAGGATCGATGTCAGCAGCCAGCATCACGCCGCCGGCCATAGTGGCCGCCAGTGGCTGGGCGCCGCCCATACCGCCGATACCGGCAGTAACGATCAGTTTACCCGCCAGGTTGCCGTTGAAGTGCTGACGGCCGCATTCCATAAAGGTTTCGTAGGTACCCTGAAGAATACCTTGTGTGCCGATATAGATCCAGCTGCCGGCGGTCATCTGTCCGTACATCATGAGGCCTTTGGAGCGCAGTTCGTTGAAATGCTCCCAGGTGGCCCATTTTGGCACGAGGTTACTGTTGGCCAGCATTACGCGGGGCGCCTGCGGATGGGTGCGCACGATGCCTACCGGTTTGCCCGACTGTACCAGCAGGGAATGGTCTTCATCCAGTTCCAGTAAGGTTTTGATAATTTTCTCCAGTGCTTCGCGGTTGCGTGCGGCCTGGCCAATACCGCCGTACACCACCAGTTCATCGGGGTTTTCAGCTACTTCAGCGTCGAGGTTGTTGAGCAGCATGCGCAGCGGTGCTTCCGTCTGCCAGGATTTAGCATGCAGCTGTGCGCCACGGGGCGCTTTGTAGTGCGGATGTGCCGCGTATTGTTTAATAAAGTCCAAACTGGTCATGGTAGATGCCATTTAAAGGTAATTGATGTTGTGCGGCTGCTTCATTGGCTACGCGCACAAGAGACTGGTCCGTGATGATTTGGTGTAATGCTTCAATATCGTAGGCGAAGATGCGGTCTTTATCTGCGAAAGTCACTTTCTGGCGGGCGTAGCGGTGTACTGCCTCCAGGATGGGACCGGATTTGAGCGGCCGGCGGAAATCCACTGCCTGTGCGGCATAGAGCAGTTCGATAGCGAGGATGTATTCCAGGTTGCCGATCACCTGGTTGAGTTTACGGCCGCTGATAGAGCCCATAGACACGTGGTCTTCCTGTCCGAGGGAGGTAGGCACGCTATCGGCGCTGGCAGGGAAACAGAGGGTTTTGTTTTCTGTTACCAGGGCGGCGGTGGTGTATTGTGGTATCATAAACCCGGAGTTAAGGCCGGCGTCTTCGATGAGCAGTTTAGGCAGGCCGTATCTTCCTTCGATCATCATGTAGCTGCGCCTGTCGGAGATATTGCCCAGTTCTGCTGCCGCTACGGTGGCGTAGTCCAGTGGCAGCGCCATGGGCTGACCGTGGAAGTTGCCGCCGCTGATAGTGTCGGTATCGCTGAAAATGATCGGGTTGTCTGTCACCGCGTTGAGCTCAATAGTGGTGAGCTCCAGCAGGTGCAGCCATGCTGTGCGGGAAGCGCCGTGTACCTGTGGCATACAGCGGAGGGAGTATGGATCTTGTACGCGGCCACAGTCCACATGTGAAGCCATGATCTCGGAGTTGTCGAGCATGGTTTTGAGGCGGTGCGCTACCAGCTGGTTGCCTGGGAAAGGCCTGATAGCGTGCAGGCGTGGGTCGAAAGGTTTATGAGTGCCCATGAGGCCTTCGAGGGAGAGCGCGCCGATGATGTCTGCCGCTTCCAGTGCGTTGTACAGGCGTTGCACTGCTTTTACCGCAAAAGAGAGGATGAACTGGGTGCCGTTGATCAGCGCCAGTCCTTCTTTAGGGCCAAGCACCACCGGTTGGATACCTTCCTGTTGCAGTACTGCTTCCATAGTGGTCACCTGCCCCTTGTACCATACTTTTCCGAGGCCAATCAAAGGCAGGAAGAGGTGCGACAGCGGGGCCAGGTCGCCGGATGCGCCTACAGAGCCTTTTTCAGGCACCAGTGGCGTCACATGGTTTTCGATATGCCAGATAATACGTTCCAGGGTGGAGAGCGCTGCGCCGGAGTAACCCTGTGCCAATGCATGCACTTTTGTGATGAGCATGATGCGTGCGATCTCTTCAGGGATGGGATTGCCCACGCCTACGCTGTGGCTTTGCAGGATATTGTACTGCAGCGCGCGGGTGTCTTCTTCTGAAATTTTGGTATCGCAGAGCGGACCGAAGCCGGTGTTGATACCGTACACCGTTGTGTGCCGCGATACGATCTGTTGCACGTACCCATTGCTGGTATTGACTTTGGTGATGACTTCCGGTGTGAGGACGCCCTTTATTCTGCCTGCGGCAATGTCGAGCACCACGCCTACTGTCAGCTGGTCGATACCGTATTTAAAAATAACACTCATGGTTAGTTGATTTATGGATAAAGATTGCTGGTGTATGATTAGTCGTTCTTTTGGATGGATTTGATCACTCTTTCCGAGAGCGGTTGTTGCTGCACCGCCTGTTCCACCTGGGCTATAGCAGCCAGCAGCTGCTGGCTTTGTTTGTTTTCCGTGACCAGTTCCTCCATGGCTGTGGAAATAGCCTGCCAGATGGGTTGTATCTGTTGCAGCATGTCTGCTCCCTTTTTGGTGAAGGCGACGAGCTGTCGGCGGCCATCGTCCTTACAGGGCGTGGTTTTGAGCAGTCCTTTTTTGCGCAGGTTGGTCACCATCTGGCTGACGGCCGAATGGGAGATCTCGAGTTGTGCAGCGATATCGATGATAGGCATCGGTTGCTGGCCGGAGAGCAGGTAGAATACCGGAAACCAGCTGGCGTCGAAGGGAATGCCAGCCTGTTCATATACCTTATTTACTTCCGCGAGGAAGTATTCGCTGAGCCGGCGCAGGCGGCTGCCGAAGACCAGATACCCGAGTGAAGGATAAAAACTCATATTCAATTACGAATTACGGATTACGAATGACGAATTGGGAATCCGTTATGTCAACCTAAATTATATAAGCGCTTATATATCTATCCTAAAAAAAGATGATAAACATGCGGTGAGCGGTTATTGGTAGTCATCCGCGGTTATCATCGACCTAAATTAATTATAACAGTATGCTATATATCAAGATCGCCAAAGAACAAATTATATAAGCACTTATACAATATTATGAAAAAATAACCAGGCGCCAAGGGATGCCGGGATTTTTTTCAACATATCAGCCACAGGCCTGGCCTGGGAAGGGAATCCGCGCCCGGGCCGGTGGTAGATGTATTGAAAGGGGAAGCTGTTTTGGTACGGTCTTCCTTTCCGGTGGTCTTATTTGGACTTTGCCTGGTCTTCTTTCAGACGTTTCATATCAAACCAAACGGGGGAATCATCTTCCACATCGCCGTTATAGTTGATAAAGAGCTCTTCTCCCTTTTTGATATCGCGGCGGGTAATGATGCTCATGGTTTCGGCATCAAAATCCATCTCGTACTCGCAGTTGGGATTATAGTCGTGGTTGTAGATGGAACAGAAGCCCAGTGCAATGCAGGAGCGGGTTTCACGCACTCCCCACAGGAAAATATAGTTATGGAGCTTCGTTTTGTCGACAATCTCCGTATCGTCGTAAGAGAGGACCAGCACGGGCGACGTTTCGATCCTGGTACCGGCGGGTATCCGTTCTTTGGTATATACGCCGCGGCCTTTTCCCTTAGACTTATCAATGTACAAGTATGGCTTTATCATAGCACTTATTCAAATAAAAGAAGGCGTAAAGTAAAGTTAAAGGAAGAAGTTATCAAAATCATGTTGAAAAATTTTAGGTTTGCGGCCCGAATAATTTTCTTTTATGGTGCCGGTGGTTACTTTTACCCGATGCTAACTGTAAGTTTATGATCAATTACAACCCGAAGGACTGGTTTACCTTTATTTTCCGTATCCACAAAGCGGACACGGTGCGGAAGCTCTTTCCCATGTTTATCGCTTTGGCCATTTATTCTGCTATTGTAGCCTGGCTGGAGATATCCGTCTTCAAGCTGGCGTCCAACAGTGAAGTCAAGAACATATCCCTGATGCACAATCTGCTGGGGTTTGTAATATCCCTGTTGCTGGTATTCCGGACCAACACGGCCTATGACCGCTGGTGGGAAGGCCGCCGCCAGTGGGGCTCGCTGGTGAACAGCAGCCGCAACCTGGCCATTAAACTGCATGCCATGCTGCCGGCCGGTAACACCGAAGCACGGGCATTCTTCCGGGTTATGATCCCCAACTATGCCTTCGGCCTGAAAAACCATCTGCGGAAAATATACAAGGCTGAAGAGATAGAAGCCCTGCCCGAAGGCCAGGCCCCGCTGGACCCTTCCAAACACATTCCAAACCAGCTGGCCGTGCGGATCATGCAGAAAGTGGCAGACCTGCAACGGGAGGGACAGTTGACCGGCGAACAGCTGATTGTCCTCAACAGCGAGTTACAGACCTTCACCGAAGTATGCGGCGCGTGCGAGCGTATCCAAAGCACCCCTATCCCATTCAGTTACAGCGTATTCATCAAAAAATTCATCTTCTTCTATATTATGACCATGCCTTTCGGGTATGTGTTCAGCCTGGGGTACCTCATTATCCCCATGGTAGTATTCATCTTTTTTGTACTGGCCAGCCTTGAGCTGATCGCGGAAGAAATTGAGGACCCGTTTGGCTTTGATGCCAACGACCTGCCTACCGACACTATTTCCAATAATATCCGCAAACACATCGGAGAATTATTATAGTGATAACCCCGGAGGCGTTTTATTTTAACTTATTTTCGCGCATAGAGTCAAATTAGTACATGGAAAATGAAGCATTACTGGAGAAATTCAGCACACTGAAGAAAGAAAAAAACTATCGCGAGCTCTCGGTGTACCTGGACGACCAGTTAATTACGGATATAGCAGAACTGATCCATGAAGATCCCGATAATGCGGGCATCATCATCCATCAACTGTCGATCAGCAGAGCGGCGGCAGCTTTCCGTATCCTGGACTTCCCCCTGCAGGAAGATGTGATCCGGGCCCTGCCCCCTGCCAAGATCGCAGAGCTGATGAACGAACTGCCGGCCGATGACCGTACCGCCTTCCTGGAAGAACTGCCCAGTGAAGCGGTAAAAGAGCTGATCAAACTGCTGGACCCTGAAGAGCGCAGGATCACCCTTTCCCTGCTGGGCTACCCGGACAACAGCGTAGGGCGTATCATGACGCCCGACTATATCGCTGTCAGGGAAGAGTGGACCGTGAAACAGGTGCTGGACTATATCCGGGAGCATGGCAAAGACAGTGAAACCATTGACGTTATATATGTGATCGATGAGCGGGGCCACCTGCTGGACGACTTCCGTATCCGCGAATTCCTGCTGGTAGCCACCGATACAGTGGTACATACCCTGATGGACGACCGCTTCGTTTCCCTCCGTGCCAACGACGACCAGGAAGAAGCCGTCCAGGTGTTCCGCATGGAAAACCGTGTGGCGCTGCCCGTGGTAGACGATAACGGCATCCTGCTGGGCATCGTGACCATCGATGATATCCTGTGGATCGCCAACGAAGAACATACCGAAAACATCCAGAAAATCGGTGGTACCGAAGCTTTGGACGAGCCCTACCTCGATATGCCGCTGCTGAAGCTGGTTAAAAAACGTGTAGGCTGGCTCGTGGTACTGTTCATCGGCGAGATGCTGACAGCAACAGCCATGGGCTTCTTTGAAGACGAAATAGCCAAAGCCGTGGTACTGGCGCTGTTTGTGCCCCTGATCATTTCCAGCGGCGGCAACAGTGGTTCCCAGGCCTCCACCCTGATCATACAGGCCATGGCGCTCGGCGAAATCAGTATCAATGACTGGTGGCGCGTGATGCGGCGCGAGATCATCTCCGGCCTGCTGTTGGGCAGCGTGCTGGGATTCATCGGTTTCATCCGCATCCTGCTCTGGAACAGCCTTTTTCACACCTACGGCGAACATACCGTGCTGATTGGCACCACCGTAGGCTTTTCCCTCGTAGGCGTAGTATTATGGGGGACCCTCTCCGGTTCCATGCTGCCTATTCTTCTGAAGAAAGCCGGCGCCGACCCCGCCACGTCTTCCGCCCCGTTTGTGGCCACACTGGTGGACGTGACAGGGCTGCTGATTTATTTCTCCGTGGCTTATACATTGATGAAAGGTATTTTATTATAGTCCCTGGGCTGAAGCTCAGGGTTACGATATTCAAAAAGCCGGCTGAAACAGCCGGCTTTTTGGTTTCGATGAAAAAGTCTTTTGAGACGAGTATTAGTAGCAGTCTTCTGTCAGCGTGGTCCCTGCTGACGTTTTATGAACAATAAACAGCCAGTTATATTCATCTTCCCCGATGGCCGCCATATGCGGTTTGGCCCGCAGCCCACGCAGCGCCGGCACCAGCGTATTACTGTGGCCGATGACCAGGATACGTTTTCCCCAGTCGCCATGCCGCGTAATTTCATAAATCAACGATTCCCCGGTGGTATCTGCCTGATAAAAGCAGGTGTCCAGGTGCTGTTTGATCCGCAGGCTGTCGGCCGTCTGGATACAGCGGCGGTAGGGCGTCAGGTAAATCTTGTCGAGACGGGCGTTTTTCAGCCGTTCATATAAAAGGCCGGCGCGTTGGAAACCTTCCGCTGTGAGGGAGGTATCCATGCCTCCGGGATAACGTTCCGCATGGCGGACGAGGTAGAACGTACCTGTCAGAAAAGTAGTGTCTTCCGATACTGGTACCGGTTGCCGTACCGGCGCCTTGGGTTTACAGGCCGCCAGTATGCAGAGACAAAATATGATGGGCAGTAAGCGCATATGCAGGATAGTGAAAGACAGCCAACCGGCGTCTATCCAAAATTTGCAGCAATTTATGATTAAACCGTTACATTTATCACCCAACAAAATACTGAACCGCTATGACAAAATGGGTATTGCCCGCCATTATTTTTTTATCAGCCAACAGTCTCTATGCCCAGCAACCAGGGCCCCTTACGGTAGAAAAAATTATGCGCGATCCTAAGTGGATAGGCACCTCCCCCGATAATATTTTCTGGGGGACCGACAACCAGACCGTTTATTTCAGCTGGAACCCGGACCAGCAGCTGTCTGACTCCCTCTATGCCGCCGGTATCAAAAACCATACGCCGGTAAAAACGCCGGCCGCAGACCGCGGCCTGCTGGCAGCCAGGGCGAGAGGCAGCTACAATACAGATAAAACCCTGCTTACCTATGGTTACCAGGGAGATATTTACCTGATGGAGATAAAGTCCGGCAAAACCATTCGCATTACCCAAACCACCGCTGCAGAAACCAACCCTGTCTTCAGTTTCGGCGGGCAGCAGGTAGTGTACACGCAGAACCAGGACCTCTTTGCCTGGAACAGGTCTACCGGCGTTACCACCCAGCTCACCAACTTCACTAATGGCGAGAAACCGCCGGCAGAAAAGAGTGATCTCGAAAAAGGCAATGACCAGGAGAAATACCTGAAAGCACAACAGCTTGAGCTGCTGGCTGTCATCCGTGACAAAAAAGCAAAAAAGGACGCCGCCATCGCTTTCAATAAACAAAACGATGCCAAACCACTGCGTAAACTGTACCTCGGCGATAAAAAGCTGGACGGCGCGCAGATAAGCCCTGACGGCCGTTATGTCACCTATCAGCTGTATAGGGAAGCAGGTGGTAAAAATACCATCGTTCCCGAATTTGTCACCGCTTCCGGTTTTACTACGGATATCCATTCCCGTGACAAAGTAGGCGGACCGCAGACAGCAGTTGACTGCTACCTTTACGACCGCGAAAAAGACACCGTATTGCCGGTAGTGGTAACAGACCTGCCAGGTATCAGGGACCTGCCGGACTACAGCAAAGACTATCCCCGCAGGGACAGCGCCAAAGTGCGTGGTGTGCTTGTCAATGCACCGTTATGGTCAGACAGGGGCACCCATGTTATTGCAGATATACGATCCCTTGACAACAAAGACCGCTGGATCGTACTGATTGATCCCGCTACCGGAAAAGTGAAATCACTGAACCGTCAGCGTGACGAAGCCTGGATCGGCGGTCCCGGCATCAGCGGATGGCAGATCAATACCAGCCTGGGCTGGACCGATGAAAACACCTGCTGGTACCAGTCAGAAGCCACCGGGTATTCCCACCTGTACACCACGCAGGTAGTGACAGGTCAGACCGAACAACTGACCAAAGGCAGTTATGAAGTACAGGACGTTTATCTGTCCAACGATAAAAAACATTTTTACATCTCCACCAACGAAGTGCATCCCGGCGAAAAACAATTTTATCGTATAGCCGTTAACGGTGGAAAGGCAGAACGCATCACCACCATGGAAGGAGCGAATGAAGTGAGCATTTCACCGGATGAAAAATGGATCGCTTACCGTTATTCCTATTCCACCAAACCGTGGGAGTTGTACATCCAGCCCAACAGCCCGGGCAGCAAGCCGGTGCAGGTCACCAATATGGCGCAGTCGGCCGAGTTTAAATCCTATCCCTGGCGCGACCCGCAGGTGATCACTTTTACAGCGCGTGACAATCAGCCTGTATATGCCCGGTTGTATACGCCGGACCCGGCGAAGCGAAACGGCGCCGCCGTTATCTTTGTGCATGGCGCAGGTTATCTGCAGAATGCGCACAAGTGGTGGAGCAGCTATTTCCGTGAATACATGTTCCACAATCTGCTGACAGACAAAGGTTATATCGTGCTGGACGTGGACTACCGCGGCAGTGCCGGCTACGGCCGTAACTGGCGCACCGGCATTTACCGCTATATGGGCGGCAAAGACCTGGACGATGAAGTGGACGCCGCCAAATATCTGGCAGAGAAATTGCAGGTGGACGCCGGCCGCATTGGAATTTATGGTGGCAGCTATGGCGGCTTTATGACGCTGATGGCGATGTTCACCAAACCAGGCGTCTTTGCTGCCGGTGCCGCTTTACGCTCTGTTACTGACTGGGCGCATTACAATCACGGCTATACAAGCAATATCCTGAATGAACCATTCACCGACAGTATTGCCTATCGCCGCTCTTCTCCCATTTATTTTGCAGAAGGACTGAAAGGCAAACTCCTGATGTGTCATGGTATGGTAGATACCAACGTACATTTCCAGGATATCGTGAGATTGACACAACGACTGATAGAGCTGGGAAAAGACAACTGGGAACTGGCCGTGTACCCCGTGGAAGACCACGGATTTACAACTCCCAGCAGTTGGACCGATGAATACAAAAGAATCTTACATTTGTTTGATAATACGTTATTGAAATAACCACACAGGGTGTACTAATACATACATCCTATGTAATTCATAAGGGGGAATATAGTGAACGATGGTCCGGATATTAACATTCGGTTAATCGCGCACAATATTCCCTTTTTTCATTTTATTTTCATTTTGCGGGAATGCACGTTATGTGAAAAACGCACGCGTATAAACCATATCTTATATTATATTTTATTAACATCAACTGATGTTATTTTATCAATTAATGCGATATTGCATGAACACCCTCATTAAAAAACACTCTTAAACACATGTGTGGAATTGTAGCTTACATCGGGCACAGAGAAGCATACCCGGTAGTATTGAAAGGCCTTAAAAGACTGGAATACCGCGGTTACGACAGCGCTGGCGTAGCCATCATCAATGACGGGCTGCGGGTATACAAAAAGAAAGATAAAGTTGCGGCGCTGGAAGAGTACGCGTCCAGCTACGATATGCGCAGCTCCATCGCCATCGGGCATACCCGGTGGGCGACGCATGGCGAGCCCTGTGACCGCAACGCGCATCCCCACGTTTCCAGTGACGGTAAACTGTCAATGGTACATAACGGCATCATCGAGAACTATGTACAGCTGAAACAGGAACTGGTCAAACAGGGCCATGTTTTCCAAAGCGATACCGATACAGAAGTGCTGTTGCACTTTATCGAGGAAATCAAAAAGCAGAACCAGTGCCCCCTGGAAGAAGCGCTGCGCATAGCCCTGAAAAGAGTAGTAGGCGCTTATGTGATCGTACTGATCGACGAAGATAATCCGGACACGCTGATAGCAGCACGCAAAGGCAGTCCGCTGGTGATCGGCGTAGGCAAAGGCGAACATTTCCTCGCCTCGGACGCTTCCCCCATCGTGGAATACACCAAAGAGGTAGTATATGTCAACGATTATGAAATTGCCATCATTAAAGCAGATGAGCTGATCCTCAAAAATATCTCCAACGAAAGACAAACACCTTATATACAGAAGCTGGACATTGAGCTGGCAGCCATTGAGAAAGGCGGCTTTGCCCACTTCATGCTGAAAGAAATATTTGAGCAGCCGCAAACTATCTTTGACAGTTTACGTGGCCGTCTCGATGCGAAAAAAGGCACCCTCACCATGGGCGGCATCCGTGAATATGCTGAAACACTGAGCAACGCCAAACGTATTATTATCGTTGCCTGCGGCACCTCCTGGCATGCCGGCCTTGTAGCGGAATATATGATCGAAGAGTTATGCCGCATCCCCGTGGAAGTGGAATATGCCTCTGAGTTCCGCTACCGCAATCCGGTAGTAGGCCCCGGTGATGTGATCATCGCCATCTCCCAGTCCGGCGAAACAGCCGATACCCTGGTGGCCATTGAAGCGGCCAAAGAGAAAGGCGCCATTATCCTCGGCGTATGTAACGTAGTAGGCTCCTCCATCGCCCGCCTGTCTCACGCCGGCGCCTATACGCACGCAGGCCCTGAAATCGGCGTGGCCAGCACCAAAGCCTTCACGGCGCAACTGGCAGTACTGTGCCTCGTAGGCCTGAAAATAGCCGCAGAGAAAGGTTCCGTTACCCCGCAGCGTTTTCAGCACCTGTTAGATGAACTGGACCAGATCCCTGAAAAAGTAGCGACCGCCCTGAAACTGGACGACCAGGTACAGCAGATCGCCGCCAAATACAAGGATGCCCGCGACTTCCTCTATCTAGGCCGTGGTTACAATTTCCCGGTAGCACTCGAAGGCGCGCTCAAACTGAAAGAAATATCCTACATCCATGCGGAAGGTTATCCCGCTGCGGAAATGAAACACGGCCCTATTGCACTGGTAGACGAAAACCTGCCTGTGGTGATCGTGGCCACCAAAGACAGCTACTACGAAAAGATCGTATCCAACATACAGGAAATTAAAGCCCGTAAAGGTAAAGTGATAGCGGTTGTGACGGAAGGCGACCACATCATTCCGCCCATGGCTGATGACGTTATTTTTGTACCTTCAGCAGATGAACTCGTTGCACCTATTGTCTCCGTTATCCCCCTGCAACTGCTCGCCTATCACATCGGCGTCATGAAAGGGTTTGACGTAGACAAACCGAGAAACCTGGCGAAGAGTGTGACTGTTGAATAACTTAGATCTTATCCATGAACAATATCAAAAAGAAACCACTATCCGAACTGGGGTACAATTTTATTGAGTCCCCGCTACCCAAGGGAAAAGACGAATACTACCTGCGTAATGAGCAATGGAGCCGGCAAGGCGAATACAGAAGATTGCTGGCGCATGAGGTGGAATCCCTCGTGCGCAATGATAACAGTTCAGACGACTGGAACAATATTTTTGTGTCCAACGAATTTAATCCGCAGCTGGTGCAGCACTGCCATTTCTTTGGCATGGTGCGCATCGGTAAACTGGAACCATATTACCTCGAGTTCCATAACCTCCGGCTGCCGGTAGGACTGTACAACAGCACCATCTGCGCCTGCGACTTCGGTGACAACGTGGTAGTACATAATGTCAATTACCTCTCTCATTATATCCTGGGCAACGAAGTAATTGTTGCCAATGTCAACGAGATGGCCACTACCGACTATGCCAAGTTTGGGAACGGCATTTTAAAAGAAGGTGAATCAGAGAGCGGCCGTATACAACTGGAGCTCTGCAACGAAAACGGCGGTCGCAGCGTTATGCCCTTCGACGGCATGCTGCCAGGCGACGCCTATCTCTGGACACGCTCCCGTGACGACCAGCAGCTGCAACAACAGTTCAAGGCCTTCACCGAAAAACAGTTCGATAAACGCCGCGGTTACTATGGCATGGTAGGCGATCGTTGCGTGATCAAAAACTGTAAGATCATTAAAGACGTGACCATCGGTACCGATGCCTACCTTAAAGGCGCCAACAAGCTGAAAAACCTCACCATCAACAGTAGCAGCGAAGCTGCTTCCCAGATCGGGGAAGGGTGCGAACTGGTGAATGGCATCATCGGCTATGGCTGCCGCGTGTTCTACGGTGTAAAAGCCGTGCGTTTTGTGATGGCCTCCCATTCACAACTGAAATACGGCGCCCGTCTGATCAATTCATACCTCGGCAATAACGCGACCATCTCCTGCTGCGAAGTGCTCAACTCCCTGATATTTCCCGCACATGAACAGCATCATAACAACTCGTTCCTCTGTGCCGCGCTTGTCATGGGCCAAAGCAATATGGCCGCCGGCGCCACCATCGGGTCCAACCACAATTCCCGCGGCGCTGACGGTGAAATAATCGCCGGCAGAGGGTTCTGGCCGGGGCTGTGCGTAAGCCTGAAACACAATTCCAAATTCGCCAGCTTCACGCTCATCTCCAAGGGCAATTATATGTCTGAACTGCATATCAATATCCCTTTCTGCCTGGTACTGAACGATGAGCATGACAACCGGCTGAAGATCATGCCCGGCTATTGGTTTATGCACAACATGTACGCCATTGCCCGCAATTCCTGGAAGTATGTGGACCGCGACAAACGCACCGATAAAACACAGCTGATAGAATACGATTACCTCGCACCTGACTCCGTAGAAGAAATGTTCCAGGGGCTGGCCATCATGGAAGCTGCCGTGGGCAAGGCCTGGTACGCACTGCCAGAGAACACGCCTAAAAAGGAACTAACGGAGAAGGACCTACGTAAAAAAGGAAAAGAGCTGTTACTGCAGCAACCCGAGGAAGTTGCCCGTTTGACGGTACTGGCCGGCGGTATGGAAAACAGCTCCCGCCAGGTGCAGCTGCTGAAAGTACACAAAGCCTACGCCCTCTTCCGCGAACTGATCGTTTTCTATGGCATGAAAAATATCATTGCCGCCAACAAACCGTCATTCCTCGCTTTGCAGGCCGCCGTCAAAACAGCCAAACGCGGCGAATGGCACAACATCGGCGGACAATTGATGAAAGCGGAAACTGTCAACCTGCTCAAACAAAAAATCCGGAAAAACAAAATCGCCAGCTGGCCGCAACTGCACGAACAGTACATCGAAATTGGTAAAGAATATGCTTCCGATAAACTACAGCACGCCGTTGCCAGCATGCTGGAAATAAAAGAAGTACCTTTGAAAAACTTTACCCCTGCATTACTCGCAGAATGGCTGGAAGACTCAACCCGTACGATGGAATGGATAGCACACAACATCCGCCATTCAAGGGAAAAAGATTATAAAAACCCTTTCCGCCAACTGGCCTACGAAAACGCCAGCGAGATGAACGTAGTGGTAGGCAGCCTCGAAGACAATGCCTTCATCAACGAGACATTGAATGAACTGGGCGAATATAAAAACCGGGTCAGAAAAATCATCAATGAATGGGAACTGTAGAAAAAACCAGATGCGGCTGGAGCCTCAAAGATCAATTGTATAAAGACTATCATGACCATGAATGGGGAACGCCCAATCATGACGATCAGCACCTGTTTGAAATGCTTTGCCTCGAAGGCGCACAAGCCGGCCTTAGCTGGTATACCGTGCTGACCAAAAGAGAAAACTACCGCAAAGCTTTTGATAACTGGGATGCGAAAAAAATAGCCAGGTACGATGATAAAAAAATCTCCAAACTGCTGGAAAACGAAGGGATCATCCGCAACAAACTGAAGGTCAACGCCGTGGTTACCAATGCCAAAGCCTTCCTGGCCGTGCAAAAGGAATTCGGCACTTTCGACAAGTATATCTGGTCTTTTGTCAATCACAAACCCATTGTCAATAATTTTAAATCACTACAGGAAGTACCGGCTAAAACCGCCATCTCCGACGCTATGAGCAAGGACCTGCTGAAACGCGGGTTCAAGTTCGTAGGGTCTACTATCTGTTACGCCTATATGCAGGCCACAGGCATGGTGAATGATCACATAGCAGACTGCTATAAAAGATCAAAGGGATAAACTTCCCTAGAATACATTATGAAAGAGGGTGCCCCCAAAGGCACTCTCTTTCTGCATACAGACTGTTTATAATGACAGTACAATTTTACCCAACAGAGGCCTGTCCCGCTTTGCGTCTTCCATTCTTTGATGAGCGCTCTTAACATCTTCAATCGGATACACACTGTCTATTACCGGCTTTACCTGTCCGGCTTCAATTAAGCCGGTAATATGATGAAGCTCGTCCCTGCTTTGCCTGGTAAAAACAAAATGATAGGTGGCATTTTTCTCCCAGGCATGGATAAGGTTTTGCGGCAAGGCAATATCCACCAGCGTTACAATGTTGCCATAGCTGGCCAAGGCATGTGGACTGTCTGAGAGCGTGTGGCCTCCTACTGTATCGATTATCACGTCCACTCCTTTTCCTTTGGTGTAAGCCTGGACCTCTTCCAAGTAGTTTTTTTTATGATGATCGATGACCACGTCCGCCCCAAGCTGCCGCAGTTGCTCCTGTAAAATGTCCTGCCCGGTCGTATACACAAATGCCCCCAGTGATTTAGCCACCTGTATGGCCAGTGTTCCGATGCCACCGGCGCCGCCGGGAATGAGAATAGTATCCCCTTTTTTTAGTTTAGCCCGTACCATCAGCATTTCCCATACCGTTCCGCCGATAAGCGGAACAGCAGCAGCTTCTTCATAGCTAAGATTAGCCGGCATTCCCGACAACGAGGATTCATCTGTGAGATGATACTCAGCATAACTGCCGGGGCCACCAAAACGTGGGGAGTAATAGACTTTATCCCCGGGTCGCCATGTTTTCACGGCTTTACCTACAGCTACCACCTCGCCTGCAATATCGTGACCGGTTATCAGGGGCAAATCGAAGAGTGAGGCGTAATCCCCTCTCCTTACCTGGTAATCGAGCGGATTGACCGAAGTGGCCCTTACCTTCACCAGCACCTGGGAATGATCTGTTATGGAAGGAGTGGTTACTTCCTTTAACTGCAAGACTTCCGGTCCCCCATAATTGTTGATTACAACTGCTTTCATAATTCGATATTTCGCTAAATTTCGAAATGTTTAAATAAAAAAATCAGAATGTTTTCTGGATTAATTTTTTCAGCGTGTCCATCGCTGTCTCATTGCGTTTGTAGTATGTCCACTGGCCTACGCGGGTAGCTTCAATAAGTCCGCATTTTTGCAGTAAGCTCAGGTAGTCTGATGTTGTGGATGGAGATAAACCGGCCTTTTGGGTAATGTCGCTTACACAAACGCCCAGATTTTCATCGTAGTCCAGTAATTCTTCAGCAGGAAAGTGGAGACGAGGCTGCTTGAGCCAAATGAGTATGTTTACCCTTGTTTCATTACTGAGCGCCTTTAAAACCAACATCAATTCCATGGCACAAACATATCGGGATTTTCCGAAATCCCGAAATTTAAATTTATGGTCTTGATGATTTTAGCTGTTTTTATGGCGCTATCAACACCTCAGAGAGATCTTTATTGTTGATCAGCGTATAGTCGGTGAGGGTATTCAGGAACAGGTACAGCTGGCGCTTTTGCTGGTCTGTCAGCGAAAGGCCTTTCCTTACCAGGGCGTCGGTGGTAACGGTGTCCTTTACGCCATGATCATAGAAGTCGAATACCTGGAAGATATCGAAGTAGCGTCCGTCGTGCATATAGGGAGAGCTTTTCAGGATATTCCGCAGGGAGGGCACTTTAAATTTGAGATAATCGGCGGTATTTCCGGTGATCTTCATGCGGCCCACATCGTTGAGTGCGGGGAGGTAAGGCAGACCGTTGCTGCGATAGCTGAGGTCCGTAAACAGCGGCTCTTTATGGCAGGCCGCGCACTTCTGCTGGTACAGCGTATAACCGGCGGCTTCGTCGGGCGAGAAGGCTGCTCCCGGCACCTTGCGGATGATGCTGTCATAACGGGAGTTACCGGAAATCATGGTGCCAACAAACTGTGTAATGGCTTTGAACATCCGTTCACTGGTGACTTCCTCTGTACCGAAGGCTGCGCTGAACTGCTGCCGGTACTTCGGATCGCCCTGCATTTTTTTCAACAGTTCCTGCAGGTCCACGCCCATTTCCTTGTGATCGGTGAGCGGCGTCAGTGGTTGTATTTCCAGGTTGTTTACCCCACCGTCCCACATAAACGCTTTCTGCCAGATCATGTTGAAAAGCACCGGCACCGAACGGGTGCCTTGTTGTCCGCCTACGCCGTGGCTCAGTGCGTGGTCAAAATGTCCGAAGGCGGCGAACTGCTGATGGCAAAATCCACAGGACACAGTGCTGTCTTTGGAGAGACGGTAATCGTAAAAAATAAAGCGTCCCAGTGCTACGCCCTGTTTGGTCAGCGGGTTGTTGGAGAAATTGTATACCGGTTCCGGGAATCCCGGTGGCAGGGACAGCGTCAACGGGTCTGTCCGGAAACCACCCGTTCCGCCCTTATTTTCCTTTTTACAGGCATGGGCGAAGAGGAGCAGTGTCCCGAAGGCAGCAGCGATATATAACGCTTTATGACGCATGCGCGGTATCAGTTTTTAATAGAGAACATCTGTTGATAATTGTTGGCGATGTTAACTGCCGCAGCGCCCGGGCCCATGATAATCGCAGTCTTGGCGAAGCTGGCCTCGTTGGGCGTGAACCATTTATCTACACTGGCCACCATGCTAAAATGCGGTATGGCGGCCATGAACGGTATCACCCTGAAGCTTAACGGCAGTTGCACCGTTCGCAGTACGTTATAAGGCTCTTTGAATCCGCCCACATGCCACTCGAATCCCTGCATGGGCGTTGTTGCGGCATCGGAGGTGCCTTCCATTTTGGCCATGATGTAACCGCTGTTCCAGGTCCAGAACATACCGTTTTCCGGGGCTAAAGCACCGGACTGTACGCCGCTGTTATTACGGGCGCTGTCTACTCCTATCAGGAAACGGACCGCCGTAAAATTGCCCACCGGCACACTATCAAGCACCAGGCGTTTGGTGGAGTCCACCGCGTCATCTATCAGGAAGTAGGCCGATGCCAGCGGGACGGTTTTCCCGGCGTCATCCACCAGTGCGAAATTGCTGAGGTAATAACGGAATTTGGTGATAATGAACTTCTCTCCTAAAGGATTGGAATAAGTGCTGGTATTCCTGACCAGCGGGCTGCCATTCATTTCATGGGAGATGTCCAGCGACAACCGGGTATAGAATACCGGTGGCGGGTCAGAGGGTTTATCTTTTTTTGCGCATCCGCAGAGCCATAGGACAGGCAGGCATATCAGGACACAACGGAAGATATAGGAAGTAAAAATCCGCAAGATCATGGTATTCCTTTTTGTGATCAGGAAGATACGATGATTTTGCGGATTAAAGGATTAAAAAGGGCCTAGCTTCTCTTGTATCCCCGCCAGCCATAGTAGAACACTACTACGAAACAAAGCATTGGGATACCATAGGAAATGGCGGTAGAATACTTTTCTGTCACCACGCCCATCAGGTAAGGAACAGATGCCCCGCCCACGATAGACATCACGATAAAAGAAGCACCTTTTTTAGTATGTTTTCCCAGATCTTTTACTCCCAGAGCGAAGATGGTCGGGAACATGATAGACATGAAGAAAAATACTGCTATCAGCGCATATACGGAAGCTGCGCCGCTGCCTGTCATCACAAAGGCGCATAGCAGCACGTTGACAAACGCATAAATTGCCAGCAGTTTGTTGGGAGCGATTTTACGCATCAGAGCAGTGCCTACGAAACGGCCAGCCAGGAACAACACCATGCCAGCAGACAGCAGATAGGCCGCTTTTTCGTTGGACGTTCCCTGCCAGTATTCGGTGGCATAATTGATAAACAAAGCGCCTACGCCCACTTGTGCCGCCACATAAAAGAACTGCGCCACCACGCCGCCTACAAAATGTTTATGGGCAAACAGGGGCCTTTCATCTTTTAATACCGCTTCTCCTTCCGCCTCGGCCTCTTTGATTTCCGGCAGTTTGGTACGGTAGAAGAAACCAGCGATCATCAGCACTACTACGCCAATCACGATATAGGTAAGCTGTACGGTGGTCAGATCATCTTTTCCGCTGCCAAAAAAGAGCGCGCCGCCGATCACCGGGCCCAGGAAGGAACCCAGCCCATTGAAACACTGCGACAGGTTCAATCGCTGCTCGGAAGATTCTTTTGGTCCCAGTACAGTCACATATGGATTAGCAGCCGTTTCCAGGCACGCCAGCCCACAGGCCAGAATAAACAATGACAGCAGGAAGAAATCAAAATTAAGTGCCCGGGCTGACGGATAAAAAAGGAAGGCCCCCGCTGCATACAGCAGCAGTCCCATAATAATGCCTTTCTTATAGCCGAACCTGTTCATGAACATGCCGGCGGGCAAAGCCATGATAAAATAAGCGCCGAAGTAAGCGCCCTGTAACAGCGTCGAGCGTTTAGGCGTAATGTTCAGCACTTCCTGGAAGTGTTTGTTCAGCACGTCCAGCAGGCCGTATGCGAGGCCCCATAAAAAGAAAAGACTGGTCACCAGTATAAACGGGAAAAGGTAGTTGCCAGCCTGTTTCCCGCTCGAGGGGCTGCTGGTATAGGTGGAATTACTTACTGCGCCTCCGGCCATAACGAAGAGTTTTGTTTTCAGGTAAAAGTGTAATGTATCAGTTTAGTCGGCAAATGCTCAGCTGATGGACCTGTCGAGGTGTGTATAACCTCCGTCTACGAATAATATCTGTCCGGTTGTATGTGATGAACGGGGAGACAGCAGGAACACGGTGGTGTTGGCGATCTCTTCGGAGGTGGTCATTCTGTGCTCAAAAGGAATTTTGGCGGTGATGGAAGCCAGTTTTTCCTTTGGATTGGGCAAAGAATTGATCCAGGTTTCGTACAGCGGTGTCCATACTTCGGCCGGGATGACCGTATTGACACGCACAGAATATGGCAGCAGCTCTACTGCCCATTCGCGGGTAAGCGCATTGATGGCGCCTTTGGAAGCTGCATAACCGGAGGTGTTGCCCTGACCGGTAGTAGCTACTTTGGAGCCGATATTCACAATATTGCCTTTGGTGGTTTTGAGGTATGGCAGCGCAAAATGGGCCAGGTTGTAGTAGTGGGACAGGTTGTTTTGCAGCGATTGCATAAAACGTTCCGGGCTACCGCTTTCCAGTCCTACACCGTCATTAGCGCCGGCGTTGTTCACCAGGCCGTCAATTTTCCCGTATTTTTCTATGGTTTCAGCGATCACTTTGCGGCAGTCGTCCACGTTAGACAGCTCGGCCCGGATACCATAAGCCTGACCACCCGCCCCGATGATCTCGTTGACGGTTTTGCTGTTATCTGCTTCATTTCTGCCGGCAATTACGACAATGCCTCCTTCCGCTGCTACCAGTTTTGCAATACCTTCTCCAATACCTTTGGCACCGCCGGTAACAATAATCACTTTTCCCTGTAATCCTAAATCCATATGCGTGGTGTTGTACTTGTTTTTTATAGATGATAAAATGAGATGGCGTTGCCTCCCATTATGTTGTTTTGTTCTGCTGTTGACAGTTTGCCGATGTAGCTGACAATGATGTTTTTCACCTGGGCGTATTCCGCTGCCAGCAGGCAAACGGGCCAGTCGGAGCCAAACATGAGCCGGTTGGGACCGAAGCATTCCAGCACCACATCAAGGAACGGTTCGAAGTGTTCCTGTTGCCAGTGCTGCCAGTCGGCCTCTGTTACCAGTCCGCTGAGCTTACAGTATACATTGGGTGCCTGGGCGATGCGACGCATATAGGCGGCCCATTCGTCCAGCGCGCCGGTTTTGAAATCCGGCTTCGCCACGTGATCGATCACGAAGCGGTGGTCCGGGAATTTTTCCACGAAAGCAGCCGTGGCGGCTAACTGTTTCGGATATACGAGTATGTCGTAGGTGAAGCCGAATTCAGCCAACGCGGCGATGCCGTTGCAGAAAGCCTCTCCAAGCAGGAAATTGTTGTCAGGCTCTCCCTGCACAATATGCCGGAAACCTTTCAGTTTGGGGTGGGCGGTATAAGCGGCCAGCCGTTCCCGTACATTGGGACTGCGCAGGTCTGTCCAGCCTACCACGCCTTTGATGAACGGATGTTTATCTGCCAGGTCCAGCAGGAAAGCGGTTTCGTTTTCCGACTGGTCGGCCTGAACTGCCACACAGCCGTGTACGCCATTGGAAGCCAGTATCGGTTCCAGGTGTTCCGGGAAAAAGTCCCTCCGGATGACCTGCATGGAATCGTCTATCCAGGCGTCGCGGACGGGATCATACTGCCAGAAATGCTGATGTGCGTCAATAACCATTTGATTATTTAGATATTTTGTTACTTGGTTATTTATTGAGCTGTTTAGTTATTCAGGAACCTGATCATTCAGGAAAATCCAAATGATCAAATTCCTGAATAACAAAATATTACAGTGAGAAAATCTTATCCATGATGATCCATTTCTCTCCGGGCTTCGCTACCGGCAATGCCTGCTGGTATTTCCACATGAGCTGTTCCCATTCCTGTACTTTAGGATTGGCAGCGTCCATGGCGCCTTTGGTGTCAAAAGAGAAAGTATCGTTCACTTCCATGATCATAAACAAGCGGTTGCCGGCACGGTATATTTCCATATTTTGGATGCCGCTGTCGGTAATGCTTTTTTTGATTTCCGGCCATACGTTGCGGTGATAGTCTTCATATTCGGCTATCAGCTGCGGTTCGTTGACCAGGTCCAGTGCCAGGCAATAACGTTTCATATGCGGTTATTTATAGGCCACTACTGATTGTTTGGAAGTGCCCAGGCCATCGATGCCCAGTTCCACTACGTCACCTGGTTTCAGGTAAACCTGCGGGTTCATGCCGAGGCCTACGCCTGCCGGTGTACCGGTGGAGATCACATCGCCGGGGAGCAGTGTCATGAACTGGCTCAGGTAAGACACTACGTACGCAACATTGAAGATGAAGTTGGAAGTGTTGCCGTCCTGCATTTTCTGGCCGTTAACGGTAAGCCATAAACGCAGACTGTTCACGTCTTTGATTTCATCTTTGGTAGCCAGCCAGGGGCCCATCGGAGCGAAGGTGTCGCAGCTTTTTCCTTTCACCCACTGACCGTTTCTTTCCAGCTGGAAGGCGCGCTCGCTGTAGTCGTTGTGCAGGCAGTAGCCGGCCACATAGTCCATCGCGTCTTTTTCTTCAACATAGGAGGCTTTTTTGCCGATTACCACGGCCAGCTCCACTTCCCAGTCGGTTTTTTCGCTGTTGCGCGGAATCACCAGGTCGTCGTTGGGGCCTACCAGTGCGGTAGTGCTTTTAAAGAACACGATTGGTTCTGTCGGGATCGGCGCATTGGTTTCGCGGGCGTGGTCAGCGTAGTTCAGACCGATGCACACAATTTTGGAAGGCCGTTGGAACGGCGCGCCCAAACGGGTGCCGGCAGGCACCTGCGGACAGGAAGCGCCTTTTTGTTCCCACCATTGGGACAGGCGTTCGAGGCCGTTGGAAGCCAGGAACTGTTCGCCAAAATCTTCACCAAAAGCGCTGACGTCAAACATGCCTGCTGCTGTAACAATGCCCGGCTTTTCTTGTCCCGGTAAACCAAACCTGATCAGTTTCATTTCAATATTTTTTATTGTTATCCTTTAGTCTTTTTTGATTTCTTTCAGTGTTTTCACCTGTAGGTGGCCGTTTTCCACTTTCAGGTCGATGAATGGTTCCGCCTTGCCGTCTTTTACCAGTGAGAAGTACACATGGTCAGCATCTGATGTTTGCTGGATGGTAGGCTGATAGCCTGCAGGGATGCCGATGTACATGCTTTTGCGTACGCCGCCGAATTCCACGTACAGCTCTACGCTGTCGGGTGTGTTGTCCGGTCTGATTTCAACAATGAAGTCGGCGATGATCATGCCTGACTGCATATTTTTGCTGTACTTTTTAGTCAGTTCAGCGGAAGCAGACACTTTACCCAGGCCCATGGTGTTTTCCATGTATTCCCAGATACGTTTCGGCGGGGCAGTGGCCCACAGTATCTTCAGGTCTCCCTTATCATCCTGGCTGGCATGGTAATACCTTACCGCATGATTAGGCTTCAGTACGCCGATGTAGGCGCTGTTGGGCTCGTCCCACAGGACTTTAAACAGTTCCGCATCGGGCGCGTCTTTCAGGACGGCCTGTTCAAATGATTTTTCTTTTTTCAGATCTTTTATCTGAAACTTAATGGTGATCTGCTGGGTGTCTTTATCCTTGCCCGTAATAGCCACTTCCACTGAACCTGCCGGAGTAGCAGGCACCAGTGCGGCAGCCGTATCGGTGCCGTTGTTCTTTTTTCCGGTCCCCGAATTACAGGCGGTAAAGGCCAATACTGCCAGCCCTGCCAGCCATACACGAAAATGTTGCATAATCGTTATTAATGATTGATGAATGAATAGATTGAAAGATAATAACCTTCAGCAATATTCATCACATTCAATCTATTAATTATTTAACCTGATAAAACCGCCGTCAATCGGGTAGTCGCATCCGGTAATAAAACCAGCCTCGTCGGAGCAGAGGTACAGGGCCAGGTGCCCTACTTCCACCGGCTTGGCCATACGGCCAATAGGCTGGGTTTTGCTCAGTTTCTCAAACATTTCGGCTTCTTTGCCGGGATAGTTTTTAGCGATGAAGCCATCCACAAATGGCGTGTGTACCCTTGCCGGAGAGATGCAGTTGCAACGGATATTGCTGCCGAGGTAATCTTTGGCAGCAGACAGCGTCATGGTGAGTACCGCGCCTTTGCTCATGGAATAGGCGAACCTGTCCGGAATGCCCACGCTGGAAGCGATGGAGGCGATATTAAGTATCACGCCGCCGCCCTGTGCTTTCATTTGTTTAATAACTGCGTACATACAGTTATAGGTGCCTTTCACATTTACCTGGTATACCCGGTCGAAATCCGTTTCGGCGGTATTTTCCAGATTGCCCACATGCGCAATGCCGGCGCAGTTTACCAGGATGTCCAGTTTACCGGCCTGCTGCACAATGCTGTCCATCACGTTGATCACCGCTGCCTGGTCGGCCACGTTGCAGGCATGTACTTCCGCCTGTCCGCCTGCCGCCCTGATTTCTTCTGCCGTGCTCCGGCCCCCTTCTTCATTCAGCTCGATAATATGCACCCTTGCACCCTGGGCGCCAAAGCTTTTTGCGATCGCCTGTCCTATGCCGCTACCACCACCGGTGATAACCGCCACTTTGTGATCTAATCTGAACAGCTCCATATTAAAAAATTTAAGGGTTCTAAAATACCTATTTTACCAAGCGATTTACAATTGTATTTTCACTGTATTTCATACTTTCTTGCCTAATTTTCGCAAAATTCAATAATTTCCGGAGCAAATGAACGACTTTTTATTATTTAAGCCCATGAGAAAACTGATGTTGACAGCCCTGTTAGGGAGCCTTTTACAATATGCCGGCGCACAGCAGATCAAACCCAATAAATACGGCCTGCTGATAGTAGGCAGCACTGAACAGTATGCCCAACTGGTAAAAAAGGACAGCAGTCAGCAGCTGGTGGACCTGGAGACGTTCATCCCCCATATCCGCAAAGATGTGCGGTATGCCACCACCAATAACTTCACCCATCAGCGATTATATACCCACACAAAGATCTTCCTGCGCCGGCCTGCGGCCGAGAAGCTGAAAGCCGTACAGTCAGCGCTGAACAAAAAAGGATATACCCTCCTGATATACGACGCCTACCGCCCCTACCGGGTTACTGAGGAGATGTTTAAAATTGTGCCCAACGACCTCTATGCCGCCGATCCGCGCAAAGGTTCAGGACATAACCGCGGCGTAGCGATAGACCTGTCCATGGCCGACCTTAAAACAGGAAAGCCCGTGGCCATGCCTACGGACTTCGATGATTTCACCCAAAAAGCGCATGAGAACTACGTCCCCTCCGATCCAACAGTAACGGCTAACCGCAAACTGCTGCGCGACACCATGAAACAATACGGTTTTAAAGGCTCCCGCACGGAATGGTGGCATTTTTATCTCCCGGATTATAAAAAATATCCGCTGATGGATATTTTGTTTTAAGATATGTACAACAAAAAAAAGAGTTGCGGGCCAGTTACCGCAACTCTTTTTTATGTCCGATATCTTTCTAGTGTATCACGACGGTATCAATAGCGCCATTGTATGGTCCCCATTTGTAGTAGTGGGTACCGGGGCCCGGCGTTTTAACTGCAAATGGCCGTTCTGTTCTTTGAAGCGTGTCTGTACAATCGCATGACTCGAAGAAACTTTTGATGTACACCACATGAACACCGGCGGAATCAAATTCTTTAAATCCGGAAAAACGCTCGCAACGGGAGGTATAATAACTCAGGTTAAACCGGATACTGTCAGCGGTCCCTTCTACGCGGGAAGCTTTTATCGGAGGATAGTTCTCCGATGTGCAGGTGGTTTTGTGACATGCAGCCGCAGCAAGGCATACAATGCCCAACAAGACATGGTTAAATTTCATACTGTGTAGTTTAAATGACTCTAGTTGATTTGTGTGAACGCAGTCAACAAAAACCATGCTACACAAAAAAAACGGAGTTGCGGGTTGTTCACCGCAACTCCGTTATACGTTCTGTTGGCAATAGTTAGTATATCTTATTAAGCGCGTCTACATAGGCATGCACAGAGGCATTCACGATATCGGTAGAGTAACCGAAACCGTAGAAGGACTGGCCGTTGTGTTTCACACGCATATTTACTTTACTTACATCTTCGCTGCCGCCATGCATGGCCTGGATGCTGAATTCATCCAGTTCAATATCATCTTTAATGATGGCGTGAATAGCGTTGATAGTGGCGTTTACCGGGCCATTACCGGCAGCACTGGCTTCACGGTCTTCCCCGTTGATACGCAGTTTCACGGTAGCCATCGGGCGCAGCGGATCACCGCATACTACTTGCAACAAGGTCACTTTAATGGCTTTGTCGCCATAGTTTTTGCTGTCACCATCGCCCATCAGCTGCAGCAGGTCGGCGTCGTTGATTTCCTTTTTGTTGTCGGCCATTTCGAGGAAACGTTGGTACACTTCGTCGAGGTTGATTTTATCCATTTTGTAGCCGAGGCGCTCGAGGTGATGCTTGAGGGCATGGCGGCCGCTGCGGGCGGTGAGGATAATGGCGTTGGAGTTGATGCCTACGTCTTCCGGGTTGAGGATTTCGTAGTTCTCGCGGTGTTTCAGCACACCATCCTGGTGGATACCGGAGCTGTGCGCGAAAGCGTTGCGGCCTACGATAGCCTTGTTGGCCTGTACCGGCATACGCATCATTTTCTCCACCAGCGTGCTGATTTCGTAGATGCCTTTAGAGTTGATATTGGTATGATAACCCAGTCCGTGGTGTGTTTTCAGGATCATGGCCACTTCTTCGAGGGAAGTGTTACCGGCGCGTTCACCGATACCGTTGATCGTACATTCCACCTGGCGGGCACCGTTCATAACACCGGCGATGGTGTTGGCAGTGGCCAGACCGAGGTCGTTGTGGCAGTGAACGGAGATAATGGCTTTATCGATATTGGAAACGTGTTCTGTCAGGTATTTGATTTTAGCGCCGTATTGGTCGGGCAGGCAGTAGCCGTTGGTGTCGGGGATGTTGACGGTGGTGGCACCGGCAGCGATCACCGCTTCGATCATCTGTGCGAGAAATGCGTTATCTGCGCGACCGGCATCTTCCGCAAAAAACTCCACGTCGTCCGTGAATTTGCGGGCGTATTTTACGGCGGCAAACGCGCGCTCCACGATCTGTTCGCGGGTGCTGTTGAATTTATGTTTGATATGGATATCCGAAGAACCGATACCGGTATGGATACGCTTGCGTTTAGCGAAACGGAGGGCTTCCGCAGCAGCGTCGATATCGGTGGTATTGGCACGGGTGAGGGCGCAGATAACAGGCTCTGTTACTGCTTTGGATATTTCCACCACGCTCTGGAAATCACCGGGGCTGGAGATAGGGAAGCCGGCTTCAATGATATCTACACCGAGCGCTTCGAGTTTTTTAGCTACAATAATTTTTTCGACAGTAGTCAGCTGGCAACCAGGGACCTGTTCGCCATCACGCAGGGTGGTATCAAAGACGTATACACGATTTTTATCCATGATAGTGTAATATTTTCGATGAAGAAATTAGTTCAGGTTTTCCAACACTTTGGCGCCCATGGCATCTGTACCCATGATGAATTCGTTCTCGGTATGTTTGTTGGCGATGTCCATGGTCCTGTAGCCCTGGCGGAGCGTAGCTTCCACTGCTTTGATCACGCGTTGTGATTCGGTTTTGAGGCCGAAGGAAATGTCCAGCATAAGGGCGGCAGACAGGATGGACGCCAGCGGGTTGGCGATGCCTTTACCGGCGATATCATGTGCAGAGCCGTGGATAGGCTCATAGAAACCTACGGTGTCCCCTACGGATGCAGAAGCCAGCATACCCATAGAACCGGCGATCTGGGAAGCCTCGTCTGTGAGGATATCACCGAAGAGGTTACCTGTTACCACCACGTCAAAACGTTTCGGGTCTTTGATCAGCTGCATGGCGGCGTTGTCAATGAACATATGTTCTGTTTCCACGTCGGGATATTCTTTTGCTACTTCCTGCATCACTTCTCTCCACAGGCGGCTGGCCTCGAGTACGTTGGCTTTGTCCACTGAGCAGAGCTTTTTGCGGCGGGAGCGGGCAGCCTCGTATGCTTTACGTGCGATGCGCTCCACTTCATAACGATGATAGATCATCAGATCGGAAGCAGTGTTGCGGTCTTCTGTTCTTTTCTTTTCGCCGAAGTACACGTCGCCGGTGAGCTCGCGGAAGAAGAGGATATCTGAGCCGCGGAGAATTTCCGGTTTGATGCTGGAAGCTTCCAGCAGTTCATCAAACAGTTTGATAGGGCGTAGGTTAGCGTACAGGCCCAGTTCCTTGCGGATCTTCAACAGCCCCTGCTCTGGTCTTACCTTCAGCGTGGGATCGTTGTCATATTTCGCGTGGCCTATGGCGCCAAACAGGATAGCATCGCTGTTTTTAGCCTTCTGCAGCGTTTCTTCAGGCAGCGGGTCGCCGGTAGCTTCGATGGCTACGTGGCCCATGATACCTTCTTCAAACGTGAATTGGTGGTGATAGTTGGCAGCTATTGCAGTCAGTACTTTCTGTCCCCAGGTGGTTACCTCCTGGCCTATGCCGTCGCCGGGTATTACCAGTATTTTCTTCTCTACGCCCATACAGGATATTGCTTTTTTATGTTGTTGTTTTAGTGATTGTTAGAAATTAAATGACCGTGTGCCTTCGTATTTTTCGATGTCCTGACGGAGGCTCAGGAGATAGTCGATATCATCGTAACCATTACGCAGACATGTTTTTTTGTAAGCATTGATATCGAAGCTTTCCTGTTCGCCGCTGGCCACGATACGGATAAACTGGTTTTCCAGGTCTACTTCCAGCTCCGCTTTCGGATCTGCTTCGATGGCTTTGAACACCTTGTCGAGGAAGGTTTCGCTGACCTGTACCGGCAGGATGAAATTATTGAGCGCATTGTTTTTGAAGATATCCGCGAAGAAGCTGCTCACCACCACTTTAAACCCGTAGTCGCCGATGGCCCATGCCGCGTGCTCACGGGAGGAGCCGCAGCCGAAGTTTTTACCGGCTACCAGGATTTTACCGCTGTACAGGGGATTGTTGAGCACAAAATCAGCTTTAGGCTGATTGTTGGCATCGAAACGCCAGTCACGGAACAGATTTTCACCAAAACCTTCGCGGGTGGTAGCTTTCAGGAAGCGGGCCGGGATGATCTGGTCAGTATCAATATTTTCAATGGGCACAGGTACCGCAGATGAAACAAGATGTTGAAATATTTTACTCATAGTAATAATGTCATTTAGATTTTTGTAGCGGCTACGCGCAGTCTCACATAATCTGCATAGAGCTGTCCGTCGCGGGTCACCTGCGGGCGCAGCTCCTGCTGCACCTGTTGCAGGATAGCCTGTTTATCATTTTCCGGAATGTTGGCAAAGAAGTGATTGCCGAACATCTCCAGCCAATCGACGATGCCTTTTTCAGGATCGGCCAGTTTAGTGGGACGGTCAAAGAAATGGACCCTCTCCACGCGGAAGCCGGCGTTTTCCAGCAGGGTAGCGTATTCGCCGGGGGAAGGGAAATACCAGAAAGGTGCGTAGTGGTAGCCTTTGGCCTGCATTACCCTGTCGAGTGTGCGCAGGATGCTGTCCACATTTCCTTTGCCTCCCATTTCGATGACCAGGCGGCCGCCTTTCTTCAGATGCGTGTACATTCGGTTGATGGCCTTTTCTTTTTCCCGTACCCAGTGCAGGGTGGCGTTGGAGAAAACAGCATCAAACTGTTGCGGCAGCGAGAAATTGGTAGCGTCGCCCACTTCAAAGGCCACTTCCGGGAATGACTGCCTTGCGGTGGCAATCATTTCGGGCGAAGCATCGATACCGGTGACCAGGGCGCCGGTGGCCCCCAGTTGGGCGGTGAGTTCTCCGGTACCGCAGCCCAGGTCAAGGACAGTTTCCCCTGCCTGTGGTTGCAACCAGTCACCGATCAGGCTGTTGCCATATTCAAACACGAAGGCGTGTTTTGTTTTATATAAGTCGGCGTCCCAAATCATATTGTTTAGCAATTTTGATAGTTAGAAATTGTCTCTGACGTCTGTCACGCGGCCTGTGAGAGCAGCAGCGGCAGCGGTAAGCGGGCTGGCCAGGAAGGTGCGGGCGTTAGGGCCCTGGCGGCCTTCGAAGTTGCGGTTGGACGTAGAGATGCAATACATGCCGGCAGGCACTTTGTCTTCGTTCATGGCGAGGCAGGCGGAGCATCCAGGTTCACGGAGCTGGAAACCAGCTGCTGCAAACACTTTGTCGATACCTTCTTCTTTGGCCTGTGCCTCCACCTGTTTGGAGCCGGGCACGATCCATACCACCACATCATCGGCTTTGCGTTTGCCTTTCACGTAGTCGGCCACCAGACGGAGGTCTTCGATACGGGAGTTGGTGCAGCTACCGATAAACACATAGTCTATTTTTTTGCCGAGCAGCGCGCTGCCTGGTTCCAGGTCCATGTATTCCAGTGATTTTTTGAAAGAAGGTCTTTCTTTTTCCTCCACCTGGTCCAGTGCCGGGATATGCTGGGTAACGCCCATGCCCATGCCGGGGTTGGTGCCGTAGGTGATCTGAGGTTCGATGTCGGCAGCGTCGAAGGTGAGCACTTTATCGAACTGGGCGTCGTTATCGGAATAGAGTGTTTTCCAGTAAGCGAGCGCTTTGTCCCAGTCGGCGCCCTGTGGCGCGAACTGGCGTCCTTTAATATAGTCGAACGTAATATCATCCGGAGCGATGAGGCCGCCGCGGGCGCCCATTTCGATGCTCATGTTGCAGATGGTCATACGGGCTTCCATGCTGAGGTTGCGGATAGCGTCGCCGGCATATTCCACGAAATAGCCGGTAGCGCCGGAAGCGGATATTTTGGAGATGATGTAGAGGATGATGTCTTTAGACAGCACACCTTTTTTCAGGGAGCCGTTCACCTCTATTTTCATGCGTTTAGGCTTGTATTGCAGGATACACTGGGTGGCCAGTACCTGCTCCACTTCGGAGGTGCCGATACCGAAGGCTACGGCGCCGAAGGCACCGTGGGTGCTGGTATGGCTGTCACCGCACACGATGGTCATGCCTGGCAGGGTGATGCCCAGCTCCGGACCGATCACGTGTACGATTCCCTGATAGGGATGACCGAGACCGTACAGCTCCACCCCGAATTCCGCTGTGTTTTTGGTGAGCATCTCCACCTGGTGGCGGCTCAGGGCCTCCTTGATCGGCAGGTGCTGGTCCAGCGTAGGTACGTTGTGGTCGGCGGTAGCCCTGGTCTTCTGTGGGCGGAATACCGGGATGCCACGTTTGCGAAGGCCGTCGAATGCCTGCGGGCTCGTTACTTCATGGATAAAGTGCGTGTTGATATACACAGCGTCCGGATGTTCCGGCTTACTCATCACGATATGGCTGTCCCAGATCTTATCAAATAACGTTTTTCCCATCCTTAATGCTTTCCTTTTAAATTGTTTATACCTTCAAATCTAATGGGCAATATTTAATTGCCATATCGCTAAATTTGCTATAATTACAACTTTTAAAATAGGTTGATATACAACAATTGTTTGTATATCAATTACTTATAAGAATTTATTAACGATGCCCAACAGCCAAAGTGATGCTTTATTCATATTAATAAAAACGCTAACTAAAGCCGAAAAGCGGAATTTTCAGTTGGCATTTAATAAGAATAATACCAAAGACGACGTATTGTTCATTCAATTGTTCAATACGCTGGACAAAATGAAGGACTACGACGAGGAGCAGATACTGAAGAAAGTGCCGGACCTGAAAAAACAGCAGTTGTCCAACGTAAAGGCACACCTGTACAAACATCTCCTTTCGAGCCTGCGGCAGCTCTATAAACAGAAAGACCCGCTGATAGACCTGCGGGAACAGCTGGACCATGCCCGGGTGCTGTATAATAAAGGACTGTACAACCAGAGCCTTAAAGTGCTGGCCAAAGCCAAAACCATGGCCCTGGAGCAGGAAGAGGTGATGATGAGCTACGAAATTGTGGAGTTTGAAAAGCTGATTGAATCGCGGCATATCACCCGCAGCCTCGAGAACCGGGCGGAAGCCCTCAGCTCCGAATCCCGGCAGATAGAACATCAGCTTACCCATATCAGCCGGCTGAGCACCCTCTCCCTCCGCATGTACGGCCTGTACCTGAAGCTGGGCCATGCCCGCAACGAGCGGGACGCCGACATGGTGAAATCATTTTTTGAAGGCCAGTTGCCACAGCGCGACGCTTCGCAGATGAGCTTCTATGAAAAAATATACCTGTACCAGGCATCCTGCTGGTACTATTATATCTTACAGGACTTTGTGATGTACTACCGGTACACCCAGAAATGGGTAGACCTGTTCAAACAATACCCCAGGCTGCAACAAACCGATATGGACCTGTACATCAAGGCACAGCACAACCTGCTGACAGCCCATTTTTATACGTCCAATTTCGAGAAATTCAAATCAGCCTTGTGCGACCTGGAAACATTCATCCGGGCCAACGAAGAAAGTTTCCACGAAAACACGCGTACTTCGGCGTTCGTATACCTGTACACCGCCAAGATCAACCGCTATTTCCTGGAAGGCACTTTCAGCCAGGGTTTGGCCATGGTGCCCGAGCTGGAGTCTGAGATCAGCAACCACACCCTGAAGATAGACCAGCACCGGGTGCTGGTGTTTTATTACAAAATCGCCTGCCTCTATTTCGGTAGCGGCGATAACAGCAAAGCGATTTTTTATCTCAACAAAATCATCAACCTGAAGATCGGCAACCTGCGCGCCGATATTCAGTGTTTTGCCCGTATACTGCATCTCATTGCACACTACGAACTGGAAAATTACAGTCTGGTGGAATATCTCATCAAATCCGTTTACCACTTCATCTCCAAACACAAAGACCTTGGACTGGTAATGGAAGCGATCATGAAGTTCCTCCGCCGTTATATTTACGCCAACCCCAAAGAGCTGCGCAGCGCCTTTGTGGACCTGAAAGACAGACTGGAACAGATTTCCGAAGACCCTTACGAACGCCGGTCCTTCCTCTACCTGGACATTATCTCGTGGCTCGAAAGCAAGATCGAGAACATCCCTGTGCAGGAAGTCATTCACCGGAAATTCATCAATAAAGAAAGAAGAATTTAATCATTTAAAGCAGTACCATGTCTGTCGAAAAAAAGTATCATTTTATTGCCTTCTGTGGCAGTCTCAGAAAAGGGTCCTACAACGAGATGGCTCTCAAAGCCATGCAAATGCTGGCACCGTCGCACATCACCATTGAGCAGGTGTTTTATGACCACATCCCTATGTATAACGCCGACGTACATACGGAACTGCTGGAACAGGTAGTGCCGCTGGCAGAGAAAATACAAGCCTCTGACGGCGTTATTTTTGTTTCACCGGAATATAACTACTCCGTTCCCGGTGGCCTGAAAAACGTGATAGACGTACTCTCCAGGCATCCAGACAAACCTTTCAACGAAAAAGCCGTGGCTATCCTGGGCGCCAGCCAGGGCAACGTAGGCACCGCCCGCATGCAGTACCATCTGCGGCAGGTAATGGTGTTCCTCAATGCCCATGTGGTGAACAAACCGGAAATCATGATTGCCAATGCGCAGCATAAGTTCGACGAATCAGGCAACCTGACAGATGAATTTATCCGCAAACAATTACCGCTGATGCTGGAATCGCTGGCAACACTGAGTGATCGTTTTCCCCGCGGTACCCAGGGCTGAAGCCCTGGGCCACAATTAGGTGAATGCTTGTTGCCGGTTAAGGTGACAGGATAAAGATCATAGTCCTTAATGCTGGCAAGTGGGAATGATTTTTTGCAATAAAAAAAGCCGTTTACACGAAAATACAAAGCGGGCTGACCTTATCGGTCAGCCCGCTTTGCTTTTAATACAGTGGTTGTTTTGGAAGATAAATTTTACGGCTCTATATACGGTTCGTACTGCCGGTATTTGCTAAAGAACACAATCGCTGAAAGCACCTGTAGCACCAGGATAGCGAGCCATTCGTAATGTCCGAGCACCATAAACAGTACTACAAAACAGGTGAGCAGTACATAACGTACGTGCAGTTCGTTATTTATCTTCGGAAAATATAGGAGCGAGCGGAAAAACATCAGCAGGGAAAGCGCCAGGCAGAAAACCATAAGCAGTGACAAGGCCGTTGTTTTCGTATGGGCGTTGACCGTGATCATCACCATTTCAGGTATCCACATGATCAGGTAGATGGCCGCCATGCGGATATAATGACGGAAGGTGCTGACAGGCAGGTTTTCCATGAAACTGAGCCACGTATCATCGAAGGCGCGGTGATGTGTGAGCAGCTGAAGATGCAGCAGCACGCTTAACATGACGCCCAGCTGGAGGCCGCGCAGATCGAAGTAATCGCCTTGTTGCATGAGGAAAAAAGTAAGCCATAACATCAGCGCAGATACCAGTTTGGCCGTGAGGATGCGGCGGGGAAACTGTGTAAACAGTTCATACAGGAAATACAGTACCGGCGGCTTTGTAAAGCGGCGGTTGATCCAGCGTTGCAGATAACCGGTAAAAAAGAAGGTATCCGGCCGGAACAGTTTCCTGTCGTACAGCGCCAGTGGCCAGAGGCCCATGATCACATTAAATACCAGGATAACAATGGAAGGACCGTAGTAGTGGTGCCGGATGCCCACGGCCATCGCTATTCCGCCATAGATCCATACCGGCAGGTAGATGGCGTTATGAATGAGGAACCATTCGCGGAGGCGGCTGTTTTTGTTCATGCTGCCCATGGCGGGGTACAGGAATTCGTAGCCCTGGGTTTGCATTACTTTCATCACGAAGCCTACACATTTGAGGCAGTAAAGCGCCCACAGTCCCAGCACGATCAGTAGGAAGGACGTGCCTTCCAGGAAGCCCATCATGAGCCCTTTGTGATAATTGAGCAGGCTGCCGCTGTCCACCACGCCGAACATGAGATAGAACAGCACGAGGAAGAAGCCCGTGTTCTGTATATAGAACCGGGTAGTGAATATTTTTTGCAGGATGGCCGTAACTGAACGCATATTAATTGAGCGTAATATTTTTTTCCGCGATCCGAAGAGTGCCTGTGATGGTGACCTCTTCCGGGTCCAGCGGCTGGTGGGAGGTGATAAGGAAGGTAACGCCGGCAGCATGGCGGGTGCGGACCAGGTCGTACATGATCGCCAGCGTGCGGGTATCGATAGTGATGAGGGGCTCATCGAGCAGTATCACCGCCGGGTTGCCCGTAAAGGCCAGCAGCAGCGACAATTTTTTGAGCATGCCGCTGGAATAGGTGCTCACCGGGTTATTGACAAAGATATGCACACCCATTCGTTCGGCTATTTCAGCGATCAGTTGGCGGTCGCCCCCTTTGGTGCCGAGGTAGAGCTCCAGCAGATCGCGGCCGGTGAGGAAAGCCGGGTAGAACGGTTCCGCCTCAGCGTAGTTGATCAGCCGGCGAAAGGCCACCGGATGGTCTTTGCTGCTGACATCCCCACGAAGCCGGATTTCCCCTTTGAAGGGTATGAGGCCGGCCATTACTTTCATACAGGTGGTTTTGCCGGCGCCGTTTTCACCTTGTAGCCAGTATATGCCGGCCGGCAATTCCAGATGGGGGATATCCAGAATGGGTACACTCTGGTAATTTTTTTTGACAGCATGAAGGACTATAACCGGTTCGGACATACGCATAAGTTGATCTGCCGTAAATATGAAAAATTAATCCTTATAATAATATATTCCGGTATTCAATTTAACAAAAATTTGCCAGCGGCTTTTTTTATGCTGATCATCATACTGTTAGTCGGTCTATGGTGTTTTTATGTATATATCCCCTTAAAATGTCATGCTTTTTTCATGAAGAAAAAATGTTATACCCAGGGTTTTCCACATCACCGTGAAACATACGCCGGCACTACATTCCAACAATGTTCACATTGTTTTTCCACACCTGTTGAAAACTAAAACCTCCCCCGCTAATGTCGTTCCTTACATTTGTAATCCCGGACGTAATCAGTTTTAGGATATAGATGCTGGAAACAGGCAGGTGGTACATGTGAGATATGCGAATTTTTCAGTATACCAACCCCACTAGGAAAAACCGAGAACCGCGACCCGATATAAAAAATATTATTATGAGTAACGAGAATGAAATTCTTTTAAAAGAGAACAAGGACCGTTTTGTCTTATTACCGATCAAATATCCCAGGATATGGGAGCAGTATAAGAAACATGAAGCGAGTTTTTGGACGGCCGAAGAGATAGACCTGAGTGCAGACATGAAAGACTGGGCCAGCATGAATGACGGCGAGCGCCACTTTATATCCCACGTACTTGCATTTTTTGCCGCCAGCGACGGAATCGTGAATGAGAACCTGGCCGTAAATTTCATGAGTGAAGTACAGATCCCGGAAGCCCGTTGTTTCTACGGTTTCCAGATCATGATGGAAAATATTCACTCCGAAACATATGCCCTGCTGATTGACACCTATATCAAAGACGCGGCAGAAAAAGACCGGCTGTTCCACGCCATCGACACAGTACCTGCGGTGAAGAAAAAGGCGGAATGGGCGCTGCGCTGGATCGAGAACGGCACCTTCGCGGAACGCCTGGTGGCATTTGCAGCGGTAGAAGGCATCTTCTTCAGCGGCAGCTTCTGTTCCATCTTCTGGCTGAAGAAAAGAGGACTGATGCCAGGCCTGACCTTCTCTAACGAGCTGATCAGCCGTGACGAAGGACTGCACTGCGAATTTGCCTGCCTGTTATACAGCATGCTGGAAAATAAACTCAGCGAAGAACAGGTACACACCATCATCCGCGATGCGGTGAGCTACGAAAAAGAATTCATTACCGAAGCCTTACCGGTAGCCCTGATTGGCATGAACTCCGACCTGATGTCCCAGTACATCGAGTTTGTGGCCGACAGATGGTTGTCCGAGCTGGGCTATACCAAAATATACAACGCGTCCAATCCTTTTGACTTCATGGAAATGATTTCATTGCAGGGCAAGACCAATTTCTTTGAGAAACGTGTGGGTGACTATCAGAAGTCAGGCGTAATGGGCGGCAGCAAAGAAGCGCAGACCTTCAGCCTGGAAGAAGACTTTTAATCATTTCGGGATTTTTTGATGTATGATTTTTTGATTTCGGGAGATGTTTAAAATATCCAACAAACAAAATTCCAAAATCAAAAAATCCCCAAATTTCAAACTCATTTATCTAACCTCTTAAATTCACAAACCCATGTTCGTAATCAAGAGAGATGGACGAAAAGAAGCAGTGAAGTTCGACAAAATCACTGCCCGTATCGAAAAACTGTGCTACGGTTTTAATACGGAATATGTAGACGCAATAGACGTGGCCAAGAAAGTGATCCAGGGTTTATATGACGGCGTAACTACTTCGGAGCTGGACAACCTGGCTGCTGAAACAGCGGCGTCCCTCACCACCAAACATCCGGACTACGCCCTGCTGGCCTCCCGCATAGCTGTAAGCAACCTGCATAAGAATACAGAAAAATCGTTCTCCAAAACGATGCGCAAACTGTATAACTACATTGATCCCAAAACCGGCAAGAACGCAGCCCTGCTGTCTGACGAAGTTTGGGATATCATCGAGAAAAATGCAGACATCCTTGACTCCAACATCATTTATGACCGCGATTTCGCCTTCGACTACTTCGGTTTCAAAACACTGGAGCGCTCTTACCTGCTGAAAACAGACGGTAGAGTGGTGGAACGCCCTCAACACATGTTCATGCGTGTGTCTGTAGGTATCCACAAAGAAGACATCGAATCCGCGATCAAAACATACAACCTGATGAGCGAGCGCTGGTTCACACACGCCACGCCTACCCTCTTCAACGCCGGCACACCGAAACCGCAGATGTCTTCCTGCTTCCTGCTCACCATGCAGGACGACAGCATCGAAGGTATCTACGACACCCTGAAACAGACCGCCAAGATCTCCCAGAGCGCCGGTGGTATCGGTCTCAGCATTCATAACATCCGGGCTACCGGTTCTTATATCAGCGGCACCAACGGTACCTCCAACGGTATCATCCCGATGCTGCGCGTATTCAACGACACTGCCCGTTATGTGGACCAGGGCGGCGGCAAACGCAAAGGCGCGTTCGCTATCTACCTGGAACCATGGCATGCCGATATCTTCGAATTCCTGGACCTGCGTAAAAACCATGGTAAAGAAGAAATGCGTGCCCGCGACCTCTTCTACGCCCTCTGGATGCCAGACCTGTTCATGAAACGCGTGGAAGCCAACGGCACCTGGTCACTCTTCTGCCCACACGAAGCACCCGGTCTGCACGAATGCTGGGGTGAAGAATTTGAAGCCCTGTACGAAAAATACGAACAGGAAAACCGCGCCCGCAAAACCGTGAAAGCACAGGACCTGTGGTTCGCTATCCTGGACGCCCAGATTGAAACCGGCACCCCTTACCTGCTGTATAAAGACTCCGCCAACCGCAAGTCCAACCAGCAGAACCTGGGCACCATCAAAAGCTCCAACCTCTGCACAGAGATCATCGAATATACTGACGCTAACGAAGTGGCCGTATGTAACCTCGCCTCTCTGGCGCTGCCACGCTTCGTGAACGAAGGCGTTTTTGACCATCAGAAACTGTTTGAAGTGACCTATCAGGCCACTTTGAACCTGAACAAAATCATCGACCACAACTACTATCCGGTAGAAGAGGCAGAACGCAGCAACCTGCGCCACCGCCCGATCGGCCTGGGCGTACAGGGCCTCGCTGATGCGTTTATCCTGATGCGTTATCCTTTCGAAAGCGATGAAGCTAAAAAACTGAACAGCGAAATATTTGAAACCATCTACTTCGCCGGTCTGACCGCTTCCAACGATCTCGCCAAAAAAGACGGTCACTACGAAACCTTCCCGGGCTCACCAGCCTCCAAAGGCGTGCTGCAGTTCGATATGTGGGGCGTAACACCATCTTCCCGCTGGAACTGGGACGCGCTGAAAAAATCCATCATTAAAGATGGTATCCGCAACTCCCTCCTGCTGGCTCCGATGCCGACCGCCTCTACTTCCCAAATCCTGGGCAACAACGAGTGCTTCGAGCCGTACACTTCCAACATCTACACCCGTCGCGTGCTGAGCGGTGAATTTGTGGTAGTGAACAAACACCTGCTGAAAGACCTCGTGGAACTGGGCCTGTGGGACAATGACATGAAAACAAAAATCATTTCCGCCAACGGTTCCATCCAGAATATCAACGAGATCCCGGCTAATATCAAAGAACTGTATAAAACAGTCTGGGAAATCAAACAACGCAGCCTGATAGACATGGCAGCCGACCGCGGCGCGTTCATCTGCCAGTCACAGTCGCTCAACCTGTTCGTAGACACTCCTACAGCCGCCAAGCTGACTTCCATGCACTTCTACGCCTGGAAAAAAGGCCTCAAAACCGGCATGTATTATCTGCGTACACAGGCAGCCACACAGGCGGTACAGTTTACCGTTGAAAAACAAGGCGGCCAGCAAATCCAACCTGTTATCGCCAAAGGCGGTGACATATCCATCGACGACATCCCCGAAGGGGCTGTATGCACCATGGAAGAAGGTTGCGTGACCTGCAGCGCCTGATAACTTGCAAAAGGGTTTATAAGTATAATTATCAACATCCCCGGTCTCAGCGGCCGGGGATTTTTCGTTTATATGTGCCAGATAATTCCTATCTTACCGCCCGATAGCACCTGACTATTTGTAACCCGTACCTATTTATGAAACTTATTCACACAGCTATATTCCTGTTCTGTTGTTTCTCCCTGCAACCAACACTGGCACAAGATATTCTGGCCAAAAAAGACAGCGTGGCCGCCAAAGTGCAACAGGTACCGGAGAAATTCATTTCCACCGCCAAAAGCAAAGCCGACAAGCTCAATAAACAGGTGACCGCACGCACCGACAAAGCACTCAAACGCTTCCTCAAAGAAGAACAGGCCATGCAGAAAAAACTGGCCAAAATAGACAGTGTGGCGGCTAAAAATATCTTCACCCGCAGCATCGACTCGCTCGGTAACCTCCAGGCACGCCTCAAAGGAAAACTGGGCAAAGTGAAAGTACCATCCATGCTCTCCCAGCCCGGCGGCCCCTACCTGGACAGCCTGCAAAACTCACTCGCCTTCCTCAAAGGCTCCAACGACCTGCTCAAACAGAGCAAAGGCATCACCGATAAACTCGGCAACGCCACCAAGTCCATGGACGCACTCAAAGACAAACTGCAACAGGCCGAAGCTATCAAGTCCTTCATCCGCGAACGGAAACAGCAACTCAAAGAACAACTCTCGCAATATACCGGCTTCACCAAAGACCTTCAGAAAATGAACAAGGAAGCCTACTATTACGCCCAGCAGTTAAAAGAGTATAAAGAAGTCTTCAAGGATAAAAGAAAAGCAGAACAGAAAGCCATGGAGATCATCAAAAAAGTACCCGCTTTTAATGATTTCATGCAGAAACACTCCCAGATCGCCGGTCTGTTCAACCTCCAGGGAGGAAGTGCCAATCCACAGGACCTCGCCGGCCTGCAAACCCGCTCACAGGTGGAGCAGCTTATCCAGCAACGGCTGGGTGGCGGCCCCAATGCCGGCGCCGCTGTCGGTCAACAGATGGCCGAAGCCCGCAGTCGCATCAACGAGCTGAAAAGCAAATTCCCTGACCTTGACAACGCCGCCGATATGCCCAATTTCAAACCCAAAGAGCTGAAGACCAAAAGTTTTCTGCAACGACTGGAATTCGGCAGCAATATCCAGTTTCAGCGTAGCACCAAATTTTTCCCCACCACCAGCGACCTCGCCGGCCAGGTAGCCTATAAGTTCCATAAAAACGGTAGCGCAGGCATCGGCGCTTCGTACAAGCTCGGTCTGGGTACCGGTTTCAATGATATCCACTTCAGCGGTCAGGGCGCCAGTATCCGTTCTTTCATCGACTGGAAACTGAAAGGCACTTTCTATCTCAACGGCGGCTATGAACAGAACTATCAGCCTGATATTGCCAGTCTCCCTGACGGCATAGGCCAGTCATGGACGCCCAGCGGACTTATCGGCATCAGCAAAAAGTATAAAATCAACAGTAAACTGAAAGGTAATATGATGGTGCTGTTTGACTTTTTGTATAATCAGCATGTGCCGAGGACGGATCCGATTAAGGTGAGGATGGGGTATAATTTTTAGGCGTTGACAATGAACAAAAAACTTATCATGTAAACTGTTTTTCTCTCACACATTGCGCCATCTATACCATTTAAAAATAGTATCTTACAAGAAGATAACTGTTTAGTAACCCTTCATCAGGCGATCTATGGCGCAATTAACCGACGCCGTGTTTAGTATCAACGGCACCCCGATATCAACATATTCCAGTTTTACGCTGACCCAAAGCATCTTCGAGCATCATCGTTTTACGCTGACCTGCACATCACAGACCATTGACGGCCTTTCCGGGATATTCAGTTCATCACAGGATATGATCGGTAACACCTTCGAAGCGCATATTTCAGGTATTGGGCTCAGTGGTAAACTACAATTCAATGGTATCATCACCAATGTAGAAACTTCGCGAGTGAACGGAGAGTATGGGAATGTCATTATTTCCGGTTATAGCCCTACTATCATTCTGGACAATGGCCCTCATTGCAAAAGCTGGGAAAACCAAACCGTCAAAGGCATTGCAGAAGATGTATTAAAACACTTTCCTCACCAGCTACTGGCACCGAAGTTCATGCCGGTGTCGAAACAGGTATTCGAGTATGCCGTGCAGTATAAAGAAACCGCTTGGGCATTTCTGCACCGGCTTTGCGCCCAGCAGGGAGAATGGCTATACTGGAATGGCAGTGGGCTGGTGATGGCTCCTCCATCAGGAGATACCAAAACCCAACTTGTATATGGTAGTACGCTCAGTCATTTTAACATCCATCTGAATGCCCGGCCCACGGACAGACAGTACATTGGGTGGGACTATCAGAACAGTCTTATATATACCAGCACCGGGAAAGAAGTCGGACAAAAAGCCGGTTTAAACGCTTTAGGCACTAAAGTGCTGGAAAACGCGCAAACCATATTCGGAACGCAACCCAAACAATGGAACTTCAGGTATGCCGACAGCAAAAAACAACAGGATGATATGGCCACCTTACATGGCGCCATAGAAAGCACTAAAATGATAATGCTTACCGGACAAAGTGGTCACCCTGGTGTAGCCATTGGCAGCAGAACTGAAATCACGGGAAATAATGTTTTTAATGGCGGCAGCACTGAAGACTATGGAGAATATCTCGTTATAGCCGTTGAACACTTTGTCGATACCAAGGGCGATTACAGTAACCATTTTACGGCTGTTCCAGGCTCGTTGCGTGTACCACCGGTAGTCATTCCCGAAGATCCACTCTGCGAAGTGCAAAGTGCTTTTGTGACCGACAATGCAGACCCAAGAGGCATGGGCAGAGTAAGGGTGAAATTCCACTGGATGAATGGCCCAGAAAAAACGCCATGGATCAGAATAGCCGCTCCGCATGGAGGACACAATAAAGGACATTTCTTTATTCCTGAAAACGGGGAGGAAGTGATGATAGGATTCGAAGGCAAAAATGCTCATCGGCCTTATGTTATTGGCACTGTTTATCACGCTGACGCCAACACGGAATTTGGCAACGCCGATAATGATATCAAAACCATCCAGACGCGCAGCGGCAATAAAATAGTGTATGATGACGGAGGTAAAAGCATCACACTGCAGGATGCCAGTGGCAATACAGTATTGATGGACGGCAACGGCAGTATTGTTGTGAATGCCGCCAGCAGTAATGTGAATATCCGCGCACCGCAAACGACGAACCTGAACGCCAGTGACCTGAACCTGGTGGCCAATAATACACTTAGCATCCTTGTCGGCAACACTTTCAATATGAGCGCCGGCAATCAGATCATGATGAACGTAATGGCTAAGATGCTGGTCACCACGCCGGAGTTGCGGCAACTGGTGACTAAATACATGCATTTACAGGCCGGCAAAGCGTTGATTAACACACCTGAAGGGGAAATGAAAATAGAGGCAGAGGACTTTTATCTTGCTGGGCAGAAAAAAATATTTCTCCATTCCAATGAGAGCGCTACCATTAACTCAAAAGGGATAGCAGAGATCAAAGTACAGGAGGCTAATAAACATAGCAATACTGCTGTAACATACGAGGTCGCACCTAATCTTCTTACTGCTACAGCCATTGTGCATTTCCGTCCTCAGCGACGATGGAAGGGGCAGTTCGGTTTTGACTGGTTCAGGATCGGTGACACCCGCCTGGATGGCGACGTGTCGTATGACTCGCTCATTGGTCAATACTATACGCTGCCAGTCACCGATGCCAATACGAAACGCAATGCGGATGTCAATTCCTGGACTGCGAACTTTCATGCAGACCCACAGCCCGCGGCATTTACAGCGTACGACCGGTTAACAAGGCTAAAAGGTCTGTACGGTAACTACACCTATTCATTTGATAAAGATGCTCAAGGTAAGCCGATCAATATTCCTTACTACATTCCCTTTTTAGCGCTGTTGCCCAGAAAAACCGACCCTGCCAATCCGAAGACTGTCCTCGAGTCCGGCGAAGCCGATCTGGAACTGCATTTGACAATCAAAAAGGTAGACAAAACAGAACAAAAGCCAGACAAGCTGATATTCGAAATGGACAATACGCTTATGGATGAAAAACATCCACTGGTAAGCATCGATAAGCATACCATTCTCAAAGAGAAGATCAGCAGTAAGATTGACGTGACGATCACCTGTAAAGCGGATTTTAATGACGATAAAGAAATCAAAGTGTGGGCAATAAGCCTTGATCCACAAAGCAAACAGGAGATCGCCCGCTTTCCCGCAGGGATCTTAAAAATAGTTGCACCTCTAAAGAAGATGGTCAAAGACATCGTAATTGTGAAGGTCCGGACCAATGCTGGCACCGGCAGCCCTTCTTCTCTCAATGAGATCAAACGAAACCTTAAACAAGCGCTGATTGGCATCAATCTCGTTGAAAAAACAATGAATCCTGATAGTAAACGCAACGATTTTGTATCTTTAGATGTAAGGGACCATACGAAAAACCATCAGACCATCGATTTTAATGCAGAGTACAATGTAGAAGGAACAAATATCAAATCCAGTTCCGGCAGCAAAAACGTGTCACTGGACAGTTTCCTGAAGACGGAGCTGGAGAAGCGTTATCCAGGTACTTTCACGAATCACTTCAAGCTCTTCTTTCTGGCAAATACCTATCAGCAAGTGCTTGCGGATGATGGAACAGGAACGGGCGTAGGCGGGTATTCCAACCTTGGTACAGATTACGGCCTGATGTTCAAGACGCACAGCGCCACCACCATTGGGCATGAATGCCTTCATGGACTGGGGTTGCCACATACCTTCTACGGAGAGGAGTATATATACAAGGCCATGTCAACGGATAATGTGATGGACTATTCCCATCTGACGAAAGATAAAGTGACCGGCGCTGCTCACACTGCTATTGACAGAGTTAGTACCTGGTACTGGCAATGGAAAATAATAAATTCTAAGATCTGACAAACATGAAGCAATTATTTATAGGACTGATCATTACCATATCTATTACTGGTTGTAAAACAGCTGTAGTCGCTCAAAAAAAAGACAAAATGGACGCCACATTTGAAAAATTCGATTTTGAAAGCTGGGATAACAATTATGCGAACTATAAAAAAGGCACCACCGAGTATTCTTATTTTATGAAGGATGGGGCAGAAATATACCCTGATATAACAGGAACGATCATTATTCCACCTAAACCGGATTTTTACTCCATCTATAAATCATATTATAAAAACAACGGTCATATCAAAGAAAAAGGAAAATTGCTGGGCATAAAAAATAGTCTCATTAAAATCGGCACCTGGTACTACTTTGACAGCACCAGCACCAAACCCAGAGAAGTCAATGAAGACAAGAAATTTGGAAAATTCGACTACAACAAACTACTGACTTTTCTAACCAACAAAGGAGATATTAACATACATACCGGTATGAACCGCGATAAGCTGGAGATTGAGTTTTACTCCACGGATTCCTCCCTGCAAAAACTGTGGAAGGTATACCTCCTGCAGGAAGTACATGACCTGGGTGACAAGATAGGAATGAAAGGCAGGCTGTATTTCATCGATGGGAATACCGGTGAAATGATCAAATCAGAGCAACTGAGTGCGTATAAAGGAGTCTACCCACAGGCGCTTTATATGCGGTAGTTAATTGTATATATTATCCTGGCAAGCGATTTCTGGCTTCTCATAACATTTACCGATCATTGTTATTTAAAATCCGGTTCTCTGCAGTTCAAAATAATTATCCTTTACCACATTTCCGGCAGCATCCACCTGTAACAGGATATGTCCCAACTACTGCCGGACGTAAATGAAATCAAGGTGTATGTTCATTCGAAGCATGTATACTTTTCAGAAATAAAATAAATGCTCATGCCCGAGCTTATTTCTCCACGCAATCTAAAATCCAAAACAAGCTATCAGGTAGTTCCCGTCCATGGGATGAAAAATCACCTGGACGCAACGACATGTCATTCTCTGAAGGATCTTTTGAGTTATATATCACGGGCAACGACTTCCCGATGAACTCCTGGTAAGCCCCGGGACGTATCCCTATACCAGAAGCCTGATTAAAGTATCTTTTCCCATCAACATAAAACTCATAGTTAAAAGCCAATCTACCTTTATAATCTGTGCCGCGTTCAACAACAATGCCAGTTGTCCAGTAGCCATTTTCATAGAGCCTGTTAGCTCGCTGCTTCCCATTCCAGAAGCCAAAGGCAAGAAAAATCAGTACAAAAGCCATCATTACGGCTTTCTCATAACTCTGCAACGATTCGATTTTCTTTAGTAGAATATCCAGTTTTTTTTCATTGCGAACTTATCTTTTACTTTGTTATTTCACCAGCCGCTCACCCGTGTTACTTACACTTCAGTTCATCAAACAACATGGCCAACTGTCAACCCACTCGCTGTATTTAAATTGAATTATCCAGTCATAATCCCGTAACTTTCAAATCCCATCAGGGAACCTGAACCGCCGTCTTCCAGCTGGATACTTCGCAGGCCGGACACACCACTATTCCAATGATAAAGACTATGGAAAGAGCGATGCCTCGGAGAAACCGTCAATAACAATGATATAATGAGAACGATAATTACAAGTACGGGAAATACTTTTTCATGAAGCTACGTTTTCTCACTGGTTTCAGCTCAATCAAGGATATATACTCAGGAGATAATTCAATAGTTAACAACACACCCATTCACTACAAGTATCTACAAAATACCTCAATTCCCCCAACAAAAAAGGAGGAGTTTATTCCCCCTCCTCTTTATACCCCCACTGTTCCGCAAGAGCGTTATATTGTTCAGGGGGCAACCCCGGCTTATCATAATGACCGGCCAGCGTTTTCTGGCGCATGGCTTCATAGATACTGACAGCACAGGCCACGGATATGTTCAGCGATTTGATAATGCCCATTTGCGGGATGATGAAATTTCCATCCGACAGGGACCTGATCTTTTCACTGACACCCATTTGTTCATTGCCGAATACCAGTGCAACAGAGCCGGTGAAGTCGATATCATACAGACTGATCGCATCTGTTGCCAGGTGCGTGGTATATATCCTGTCATATTTGGCGCGCAGCGCGGCCATACATTCCTCTACATTATCAAACTGATGGATGGTCAGCCACATAGCAGCACTACTGCTGCTTCTGTGCCCCCATTTCTTCTGGCGCGGGGCCATGGTACTGATAACATATACATCCTGTATGCCTACGGCATCGCAGGTACGTAATACGGCAGAAACGTTATGCGGGTCCTGCACATCTTCCAATACAACCGTTAAATTGGCCTGCCGCCTGTTCAGGGTGGTCAATAACCGCTCCTTCCTTTCTGGTGTCATACGTCTGATATTTTCGCGAATACCGCAAAAATAGTAAAAATGACAGGAAGCTGCCAGGTTACCTCTCGGCAGACTTTGATCCTTTCCCGGAAAAAACTACCTTCACATTCATAAAAATCAAAAGATAACCTATGCTCAAAAAAATCCTGAAGATTGTAGCGGTTACACTGGTAGTACTCATTTTGGCAGCCATCGCCATTCCTTATTTCTTTAAGGACAAGATCATGGCCAAAGTGAAAACAGAACTCAATAAACACCTGACAGCTAAAGTAGACTTTAAAGACGTGGATATCAGCCTTTTCCGGCATTTTCCACGGCTGGCGGTAGGACTGGACGAGCTCCAGGTGACCGGTACCGGCGAGTTTGACGGAGACACCCTGCTGGCTGTAAAACAAATAGATGTAGCCCTCGATCTGATGAGTGTCATCAAAGGCGGCAAAATGGATATCTATAACGTGGCGCTGATCAACCCACGCATATACGCTGTGGTACATAAAAACGGCGCGGCCAACTGGAACATCACCAAACCGGATACTGCCCAGGCCAAGCCGGCAGATACCAGCAAAACCACTTTCGCCCTGAGCCTCCAGCAATATAAAATTGAAGATGCGCTGATCAACTATGACGACCAGCAAGGCAATATGCAACTGATCATCGATGGACTTACCCATCAGGGTAAAGGAGACTTCACCCAGGATAAGTTCACCCTCTCTACCAGCACCAAAGCAGACGGCATCACTTTCCGCTATGGCCCTATCCCTTACCTCTCCAGTGTAAAAACCAAACTGGACGCTGATATTCAGATAGATAATACTACGAGCACGTATACACTAAAAGAAGGCAAAGCAGCGCTCAACAACCTGGAAGTGGCCCTGCAGGGTTTCTTTAAACTGGTCAACGATTCCACCTACGGCATGGACCTGAGCTTTAAAGCTCCTTCCACCGACTTCAAAGACCTGCTCTCCCTCGTCCCGGCCATCTACAAAGCTGATTTCGATAAGATCAAAACCAGTGGCAACGCTGCCTTCGGCGGTTATGTAAAAGGTAACTACTCCTCCACACAGATGCCGGCCTTCGGACTGGACCTCAACGTAAAAAATGGTTTCTTCCAATATCCTGATCTGCCCAAACCGGTGAAAAATATCCAGATCGCGATGAAAGTCAGCAATCCCGATGGTGTGCCTGATCATACTATAGTAGACATGCCGACTGCCCATCTCGAAATGGACAATACACCACTGGACCTGCGCCTGCTGGTGAAAACACCGGTATCCGATATGTACCTGGACGGCGCCGCCAAAGGCAAAATAGACCTGTCCAAAATCACCCAGTTCGTGAAACTGGGCGCCGGCACCAGCCTGAACGGCCTCCTCGATGCCGACATCTCCGCCAAAGGCAATATGAGCGCCATCGAAAAACAACAGTACGACCGCTTCTATGCCGCCGGCACACTGCAACTCAGCAATATGTTGTATAAAAGCCCGGATTACCCCGATGGCGTCAACGTAAAAAATCTCTTTCTCCAGTTCAATCCCAAAAACGTGACCGTGAAAGAACTGAGCGGTCAATACCTGGGCACCAACTTCGATGCCAACGGTGAAGTAAATAACCTGCTCGCCTATACGTTTAAAAACGCTCCCCTCGACGGTAAACTTAACTTCAAAGCCGATCAGGTGAATGTGAATAAATTCATGGGCACCACGGCCACTACTACAGCCGGCACCGACAAAGCCCCTGCTAAAGTGGATTCCGCTGCCATGATGCCGTTCGCTGTGCCTGCCAATCTGAACATCAGCCTGCAAACCGCTGTGGGCAAAGTGCTGTATGATAAAGCAGAACTGAACAACGTGACAGGCACCCTGCTGCTGAAAGATGAAACCCTCACCATGCAACAGCTGAAAGCCAACGCGCTGCAAGGCACCATGGAAATCAACGGCAGCTACAGCACCAAAAACAGCAAGACCAACCCCGACGTTAACGTCGCCTACGATGTGCAGAACCTCGACGTGCAACAGACTTTCAACACTTTCAATACAGTACAGAAACTGATGCCCATCGGCAAATTCCTCTCCGGCAAAATCACGTCACAGCTGAAAATGCACGGCAAACTCGGCAAAGACATGAGCCCTGTGCTCAATACCCTCACCGGCGATGGTAACCTGCTGCTGATACAAGGTTTCCTGAAACAATTTGCACCGGTGGACCAACTGGCCAGCACACTCAATATCTCCCAGCTGAAAGACATCTCCCTGAGAGATATCAAAAACTATTTTGCCTTTGAAAACGGTCGCGTAAAAGTGAATCCGTTCAAAGTAGCGGTCAACGGCATTACCATGAACATCGCCGGTTCACACGGCTTCGACCAGTCGCTCGACTACACCCTGCAACTGGCGCTGCCCCGCAGCCTCATGGGCGCTGCCGGCAACAGCCTGGTGAACAACCTCGTGTCACAGGCACAGAACAAAGGCATCCCCGTTAACCTGGGCGACAGCGTTCACCTGCAGGTGCTTATGGCTGGCAACATCATGAAACCATCCCTGAAAACAGACCTGAAAGAAAGCGCCAACAACCTGAAAAACCAGGCCGCTGAACTGGTGAAAAATAAAATAGATACTGTGAAAAACGTGGTGCGTGATTCTGTGAACCAGATTAAAAACAATGCGGTCAATGCATTAAAAGATGAACTTAAAAACCAGTTAAGCGGTAAAAAAGACTCTGCGCACACAGGTGGCAAACCCCTGGAAAACGTAGGCAAACAAGCCGGAGAGTCCGTAAAAAACACGCTCAACGGCCTGTTCGGCAAGAAAAAACCGGCAGCTGATTCTACCAAACAATAATATACCATGAAAAAACTCATCCTGTTTTATCCCGTCCTGTTATTGGCCATGGAAAGCAAAGCCCAGATAGCTTCCAGTGTGTCCGTTCAGGATACCCGCAATGTCAATGAAGTGCCTATCCAGTTCGACAAGACTGTACGCTTTGATTTTAAAGCCAGAGAAACAGTGAGCGTACCCGGTTCCGGTACGTTCTCCGGTATGATGACCTTTGGATGCCTCCGGCGATAAGTCGCATCAGCTGAACTTCAACAACGGCGGTCTTTACTACCGACAGGGCGCAATAGGCGCCAACTGGGAAACCTGGCGCAAAATAATCATGGAGGATGTGGACGGCCGCGTACGTACAGACAGAGAAGTCTCTATTACCAAAGGCGGCGGATCTCTTTTCCTGAATGCCGGCTCACTGGACCATGCCTATATGGCCTTTTATGCCAGCAGCCAAAATCCGGGCCTGCGTAGCGGCTGGTTTGGCTATGGCGCCGCAGGCAATCCTCATATCACACTCGCCAATGAAAGAGCGGGCGGAGCTATTCTGCTGGCTACAAACGGCGGTAATGTCGGCATCGATGCAACTGCCACCGAAAAGCTGACTGTAGGCGGCGGTATCAAAGCCAAAAGGGTGAAGGTAACCATCAGTGACTGGCCCGATTACGTATTCAGTCCTGCTTATACACTACCTTCCTTGCAGACAATAGAACAATACATCGCCCGGCACCAGCACCTGCCGGACATTCCATCCGCCAAAGAAGTGGAAGCTGACGGGCTGGACGTAGGAGAGATGAACAAAAAGCTGTTACAGAAAGTAGAAGAGCTAACCCTGCACCTGATTGAACAGCAAAAAACGATTCAATCCCAACAGGCTGCCATAGGGCAATTGAGCACAGAACTACAATCAATCAAACAACAACTGAAACATTAATTAACCGAAAAAAAGCTTCTGACACGCGCAGGAGCTTTTTTCTTTTTACCCCAACTGTATTTTTTCGTAACTTATAGTAACCAAACCCCTCTCCCATGTTCATGAAATTCGTGCATTCTACCTACTGTAATGCAGCTATTTTCGCTGGGATAATCTTCGTCTTTATGGGGTATTTTATCCGGCGTTACCCACCTAAAAGCAGTAGATCGTGGTACGGCTACCGTAGTGCCCTTGCCACCCGCAGCCCTGAAATGTGGCAGGCTGCTAATCAGCATGCCGCCTATATTTCCAGGCGTATCGGTATCATACTGATCCCCACCGGCATCGCCTGCGCCCTCTTCTTCGACAGCCAGACAGACTGGTTCTGGTACATCACCGTAGGGGCGGTAGTAACAGGCGCTATGTACATGGTAGGTTATACAGAATGGCGGCTCCAGCAAATAGAACCCGAATCCCCGGGAGAAATCAATGACAATTTATAGCGGTCACCAATAAAAAAAGCCCCCATTGACTTTATGTCAATGGGGGCTGCTAATATGTACTGTTTTACTTGTTATCGTTACAGTTTACCCTGTATGTCATGTTCAGGCACTGCCTGATAGTTCTCTTTCATTTTCTGTAGTTTCTCTTTACCATATGCCAGTCGGGTGATGACTACATACAGCACCGGTACAATGAAAATGGCCAGGAAGGTAGCGGTAAACATACCCCCCAGTACCGTCCAGCCCATGGTTTTACGGGCTTCGGCGCCGGCGCCGGAAGATAATACCAGCGGCATGATACCCAGCAGGAACGCCAGCGATGTCATGATGATCGGACGCAGACGCAGCTTGGCGGCTTCCACGGCGGCAGTCACCAGGTCCATGCCTCTGTCCACACGCTCCTTGGCAAACTCTACGATCAGGATGGCGTTTTTGGCCGACAGACCGATGAGCGTGATCAAACCAATCTGTGCATATACGTTGTTGCTCAGTTTAGGCAGGAACGTGAGTACCGTGATCGCGCCAAAGGCGCCGATAGGCACTGCCAGCAGTACAGAGAACGGTACTGACCAGCTTTCATACAGCGCTGCCAGGAACAGGAACACGAAGATGATGGATAACGCGAAGATATATACGGTTTTGGAGCCGGATAATATCTCCTCACGGCTCAGACCGGAGAACTCATACCCATATCCTTCCGGCAATACCTGCGCAGCCACTTCTTTCAGGGCATTGATAGCGTCGCCGCTACTGTAGCCGGGAGCAGGGTTACCGTTGATTTCCGCGGAGCGGAACAAGTTATAGTGGGAGATCACCGGCGCATTCTCAATCACTTTGTAAGATGTGAGCGCGCTCAACGGCACCATGGTACCGGAACTGTTACGCACATAAAACTGGCCCAGGTTCTTAATATCTCCACGGTAAGAAGAGTCCGCCTGTGTTACCACGCGGAAGTTACGGCCATATACGGTGAAGTCGTTGATATAGGCACTACCCATATACGTCTGTAAAGCGGTGGCAATGTCAGAGATCTTCACACCCATTTTCTTCGCTTTTTCACGATCGATGTCCAGCTGGTAACCAGGGGTACGTGCGGTGAAGAAAGAGAACGCACGTGCTATTTCCGGCCGTTTGTTGACAGCGGCAATGAACTGCTGCAACACACCTTCAAAAGCCTTGATATCACCGCTTCCACGTTGTTGCAATACAAAGGAGAAACCGGCAGTCTGCCCCAGACCGGGGATGGCCGGCGGCGGGATCACCACCACATTGGCTTCTTTGTATTTGCTGAGTTTTTTCTGCACGGCAGCCACCATTCCGAAGATCTGGAGGGAGTCCGGTTTACGTTCGCTCCAGGGTTTCAGGGAACAGAAGATAGTGGCACTGTTGGACTTCGTGGAGAAGTTCACCGCATTCAGACCTCCGAGTGCCGCATAGTGATTGATGCCCGGCGTTTCGTCGAGGTCTTTCATCATCTGGCTCATCACCGCCACGGTACGTTCTGTGGAAGATGATTCCGGCAGGTCGAAGGTGATGATCAGACGGCCTTCATCTTCTGTGGGGATAAAGCCGGACGGTTTGGCTTTGAACAACATCACCGTACCTACGAAGATGCAAAGCAGCAGGATAATGCCGAAACGGGCATAACGGATGCTCTTTTTCACACCTATGGAGTAACGGGAAGTAGTATGACCAAACCAGCGGTTGAATTTATAGAAGAACTTGTTAAGGCCTTTGGAATCTTTATCGAGATGCATAGGCTTCAGCAGCAGCATACACAACGCCGGCGTGAGTGACAACGCCACGAAAGCGGAGATCAGTACGGAGATGGCGATGGTGATAGCAAACTGCTGGTACAGGCGTCCTACGATGCCCGGGATAAATCCTACTGGCACAAATACTGCCGCCAGGATCAGCGCAATGGCAATCACCGGACCGGATATCTCTTTCATAGCCTGTATGGTGGCGTCTTTCGGCGACATCTTCTCGTGGTCTATGTTATGCTGCACCGCTTCCACCACCACGATGGCGTCATCCACCACAATACCGATGGCCAGTACGAAACCGAATAACGTCAGGGTATTGATGGTAAAGCCCAGCGGGATGAAGAAGATAAATGTGGCGATGATAGACACCGGGATGGCCAGGATCGGGATGATGGTGGCCCTCCAGCTCTGCAGGAACAGGAATACCACGATCACCACCAGTATCAGCGCTTCTACCAGTGTATGCAACACTTCTTCGATGGACACTTTCACCACAGACACTGACTCGAACGGCACTACGTAATCCACATCATTAGGGAACTGTTTCTTCAGTTGCTCCATTGCTTCGGTCACGTTAGCGGCCGTTTCCAGCGCATTGCTGCCCGGGGCCTGGTATACCAGGAGGTAGGCGGCACGTTTGCCATCCACGAAGTTGTTACCGGAGTAATTGAACTTGCCCAGCTGAATGCGGGCCACATCTTTCAGATATACCAGGGAACCATCGTTCGGGCGGGTTTTGACAATGATATTGCCAAATTCCTCCGGCGTAGTCAGACGCCCTTTGGTGAAGATATTGTATTCAAAAGTCTGACCTGTCTGTTGCGGTGGCGCACCTACGGAGCCGGCAGTGATCTGCGCGTTCTGTTCCGCCAGCGCCGCGCGGATGTCTTCGGCGGTAACGCCCATCTGTGCCAGCTTGTCGGGCTTCAGCCAGATACGCATACTGAAGTCGTCGGCACGGGTGAAGATATCGCCCACCCCTTTCGCACGCAGCAACGCATCTTTTACGTACACGTTGGTGTAGTTGTCGAGGAAGGTGATATCGTGTGTGCCTTTGGGTGAGTACAAGGCCACCAGCATCAGGATGCTGGGATTACGCTTTCTAACGGTGAGGCCTAAACGCTGTACTTCCTGTGGCAGGGTGGGCTGTGCAATGCCTACACGGTTTTGCACGTCCAGTGCGGCAATATTGATATCGGTACCTACTTCAAAGTTGACCGTCATGCTCATCTGACCGCTACTGGTATTGTTGGTGGAGATGTAGGTCATACCGGGCGTACCGTTTACCTGCACTTCCACGGGCGTGGCCACGGTTTGTTCCACCGTTTGCGCGTCCGCGCCGGTATAGTTACCGGTCACCTGCACGGTAGGGGGCGAGATCTCAGGATACTGCCCTATGGGCAGGTTCATCATCGCCAGTATCCCTACCAGCACCAGTACAATAGAGATCACTATTGCGGTCACCGGCCTTTTTATAAAAGTATCTGCAATCATGAGTTTCTGCTGTTGATTCTACTAATAAACTATTTCTTCTGCGGTGCGCCCTGTGCGGGTGGCATTCCTATCATTATGCGGCCGCTGTCGCGCAGACGCTGGAAGCCTTCTGTGATCACTTTGTCGCCGGCCTGGATACCGTCCATGATCACGATCTTGTCGGCGATCTTAGGTCCGAGGTGTACTTTTTTCTGTACGGCGATGGTATCTTTTGCCACGAACACAAAGTATTCACCCATTTGTTCGGTAACAGCTTTGTAAGGCAGCAGCAGGCGATGACCGGATTGTTCGTTGAGCACCTGCAATACGCAGCTCATCCCGTCTTTCAGCTGGTTCTCCGGGTTGGTGAATTCAATCCTTACTTTCACGGTTGCGGTCTGGTTGTCCACCCCACGGTCGATAGCCAGTATACGGCCGCCATGCTGGTACATGGTACCGTCAGGCAGTTGCAGGCGGAAAGTGGAATCCCCGGCGCCGATGCTTTTGCCCTGCATGGCAGCGAAGCGGGGAAGGTCTGTTTCGTTGATCACGAAATCCACCGCGATAGGATTCTCGCTGGAGATGGTATTCAGCAGCGTGGTGCCAGGACTAATCTGTGCGCCCAGCCTCACCTGAGAAATACCGATACGGCCGGTGAACGGCGCTTTCACGAGGGAATAGTCCAGGTCCGTGCGTACTGCCGCCAGGTTGGCTTCTGCGGCCGCAAGCGCGCTGCGCGTGGTTTCCAGCGTAGCTTCTGCATTATCCAGTATCTGACGGGCTACCGCATCCTGCTCAGCGAGGCGTTTGTAGCGTTCGTCATCTTTTTTGGCCCTGTTATAGTTGGCCTTCGCGCTGGCGATATTGGCTTCTGCCTGAAGATAGGCAGCCTGGTATTTGCGGCGGTCTATTTCGTATAAAGGTTTTCCCTGCTGCACAACTTCTCCGTCCTTAAAGAAAATACCGGTGATAAAACCGGCTACCTGGGAACGCAGTTCTACATTGTTGAGTGCGGTGACGGTAGCGGGGAATTTATCATAATAAACGGCCGGCGCTTCGGATGCCTCCGTAATATTAACCGATGTAGGGGGCATGGCTGGCGCTCCTTTCTGGGCTGGCCCTTTACAGGCGGCGAAGCCCAACAGGCCGGTAGCGCTGATTAAGACAAAGTGGTTCATTTTTTTCATATCCGATCCGGTTACCATTTAATAATTAGCAGTTAAGGTTCCTAATGCTTTTTGCAGGTCTATCTTGCTGGACAGCACCTGGTACATAGCGTTGTAATAACTCAGCTGCGCGGTGCGCAGGTCTGTTTCTGAAATCAGCACGTCCAGGTATGTCTTGATGCCTTCCTTGTATTGCAGTTGCAGCATGTTATAGACATCCTGTGCCATCGCCACGTTATCTTTCAGCGTGTTGAAGTCGTTCAGGTTACTTTTATATGCGGCCATCGCCTGTGCATACTGTGTGCTGATCTGGTTCTTCAGGGTCGCGAAATCCCAGTCAACGCGCTGCAGCTGCAGCTCGGCCATTTTGATATTATGTATCCGCTTGCCGCCCTGGAAAATAGGAAGCGACAGTTTCAGTCCCAGCAGAGAGTTGGGATAATCGGTGTTATACAATTTGCTGAAGGTCTGGTTCTGCCAGACAAAATTATAATTCACAAAGGCAGACACAGAAGGCAGGAAGCTCCACTTATTGTATTGCAGGTTGGCTTTCTGCAGGCTCTGTTGTGTTTGCAGCTGTTGATATTCTATCCTGTTCTCATAGTTGGCGGTAAGCGCGGTATCGGCGCCTGTCACCAGCTGCACCATCTGAGCGGTATCATATACCAATGGCACGTTACCGGCGCTTTCCGGATAGCCCATCAGTTGTTTCAGGTAGACTTGTTTGGCCGTGAGCAGTTCGCGGGCGGACTTCTGTTGGGCACGCGCATTGTTCAGCGAGATGGTAGCGCGTTTAAAGTCGATCTTATCCACTGTGCCGCTCTCGTACTGGTTACGGGCGTCTTTCAGGCTGCGTTCCAGCCGGATGATATCTTCATCCAGTACCTGTATCTGCTGGCTGGTCAGCAGGATATCATAATACGCTTTGCTCACATCAGCCACCACGTCAATCTGAGTACGGACGGTATTCTGTTTGCTTTGTTTTCGTACATCCCTGGCCGTATTGGAGGCCAGCAACAGGTCGCGGGTAAAAATGTTCTGGTTAAGCCCAAATCCGGCGGTGGACGTATTGGCTACGCCCACTTTAGTGGCATTACCACCAAAGATAGAGGTGGGCAATTCCATGTAATGCTGGAGGTTATAGTCCAGGTTGATCTGAGGGTACCAGTCGGCCAGCTTGCTTTTGACGGTCCGGTCGGTGATGGCTTCATCGATCTGTGATTGTTTCAGCACAGGCTGATGGCCCAGTGCATACCGGATACAATCCTGCAGCGTAGCGCTGGTTAAAAGGGAGTCAGCAGGTTGCTGCGCATACAGCGGTGGCGATAACATTATCCCACAGGCAGCTGCCAAAAAGTAAAATGCTCTTTTCATAAAAGGCTTTTGACATTCAGTTCTTCATTGTACCAATCGTGAGCATGAGGCGTCAGCAGGCAGACCTGCACGGGCTGTTCATGCTCCATTAATGCTAAAGATTTCCACTGCACATAGTCAAACATAACAGTAATGACCACGACATGCTGCAATCGCAGGAAAACAGGTAGGCTCGATAAAATTGCTGGTTATTCTGGTTATACCGTGGTATTGTCCACCGGCAGGTTTGACCTTTTGAACAACATCCAATAACAGCGAAGTAGGTTGGGTAACAGACCGTCTGTTACTTAGGTAAAATTAAAATTGAGGCGCTAAGATAACCTTCTCCAAACAAAAATCCACCCATTGGGTGGATTTTAACAATTACTTGAAATTCTTTCCCGGTCATCCTTTATTACGACCGCTGAAAATATGTTTCTCCGCATGATAGGAAGATCTTACTAACGGGCCGGCCTCTACGTAGTCGAGTCCCATGTTGTAACCTATCTCACGTAACTCGGCAAATTCATCGGGATGAACGAAGCGGACTACCGGCAGATGTTTGGGGGTAGGCTGCAGGTACTGGCCCAGTGTTACTACGTCACAACCGTTATCGTAGAGGTCCTGCATGGCCTGTACCACTTCTTCCTTGGTTTCGCCCAGTCCGAGCATGATACCGCTCTTGGTGCGCATACCACCTTCTTTCAGGCGGCGGATCACTTCGAGGCTGCGGTGGTATTTGGCTTGTATTCTTACCTGTTTGGTGAGGCGTTCCACTGTTTCCAGGTTATGGGAAACGATTTCAGGCGCCACGTCGATGATACGCTGCAGGTTTTCCCACTGGCCACGGAAGTCCGGGATGAGGGTTTCCATGGTGGTTTCCGGGTTCAGCGCCCTTACTGCGTTGATGGTATTGGCCCAGATGATGGAACCGCCATCTTTCAGCTCGTCCCTGTCTACGGAGGTGATCACCGCATGTTTTACTTTCATGAGATAGATGGCCTCGGCTACACGCTGCGGCTCATCGAAGTCCACGGCTTCCGGACGGCCGGTGGCCACAGCACAGAAGCCGCAGCTACGGGTACAGATATTGCCCAGGATCATGAAAGTGGCTGTGCCGGCTCCCCAGCATTCGCCCATATTGGGACAGTTGCCGCTTTCGCAGATAGTATGTAATTTATGGGTATCTACCAGGTTTCTTACCTGCTTGTAGTTCTCGCCTATCGGTAACTTAACGCGCAGCCAGTCTGGCTTCTTCACTCTGGTGGTGGCTGGTTCTGCTGCTATAACGGGTAGTTCTTGCATCGTTAACTCCTTTCTTTAAAAAAACAAAGTTAACACTTATCTCCTATTCCAGCGCTTACCAAATTGCAAGCTGACATATGCATTAAAAAACAACTGTTTATCTTTCTGTTCTGCCATAATCTGTATCTTTTTTGAATACATTTCGGCATTTACTCCTACCTCCAGGGCGCTCACGATCTCATTAAAATGGGCCCAGTCGAAACGGAGGCCGGCCCGGGCATGCAGGCCAGGCACAAAGTCCAGGTCGCCCCATCCCTTGCCGAATCCGGCAGCACCAATGATCTTATCTTCTTTCAGGAAGTTGTTATTAGGATCGTTGACGTCATATTTGACTTCCTTTTCAGGCCCTTCCTGGCTTTTCACCCGCAGATAGTACGGTTTGAGCAGCCCGAAGGTGATACCGCCATAGTAGATAGCATCTACCTCTACCCCGTTTTTATTGGCTTTGCCCCCGATCAGGTAACGCTGACCGATACCCAGCTTGGCCTGGTAGAAGTTATTCACTTTACCATATATGAAAGGCCGCTCTGTAAAGGAGAAGCCGCTGCCGCCATTGCCCTGGCGCTTGGTTTCCTTGGGGTCTTTTTTCTCGGCGAACTCAAACTGGAAATAATTCACCACCTTCCTGCTTTTGCGGTAGCCCATTTCCACAAAGCCGGACCAGCCATCGGTGTTCAGACGGGCGCCCGCGGAAAAGTCACGCTGGAACACGTTCTCCCCCTCTTCCTGTTCCCGGAAGATCGAAATCCGTTTCAATTTACGCTGTTCTTTTTCGCTTTTCTTCTGGGAGGACGCAGATTCCCGGCCTGTTGTCTGTGCGTACAACCCGCCGCTGATGGTTGCTAAAAATAGGATGATGTATAATTTCTTCACAGTGAATGGGCTATTATTGTAATAAATAAACGCTTGAACAAAGGTATTGTTATATTAATATTACAAACGTACCTAATTTTTTTTGAGTTTGCCAGGCCATCTTCTCCGGTCTTCCTGATCTACTAAAAATACATTTATTTTACGGGCGATATCCAACAGCAATAACATCTTCTAAAAATAAAAAATTATGGCAACAGCTGAAATTATCTATAACGGCGATCTGAGGACCAGCGCTACGCACCTGAAGTCCGGCACTGTGATTGAAACCGACGCCCCGGTTGACAACCAGGGTAAAGGCGAGCGCTTCTCTCCTACCGACCTGGTAGCCACCGCACTGGGCAACTGCATGCTCACCATCATGGGCATCAAAGCAAGAGACAACAACTGGAATATTGAAGGCACCAAAGTTGCCATCACCAAGATCATGGGCACAGAACCACGCCGTATTACCGGTATCACTGTGGTTTTCGACATGCCGGCCGGCCATAACCTGGGCGAAAAAGAAAGGACCATCCTGGAAAGGGCCGCCCACACCTGCCCGGTAGCCTACAGCCTTCATCCGGACATTAAACAGGACGTTACGTTTAACTGGTAGTAAATAAAACCGGCCTCGCCTTAACCGGCGGCCCACTCTAAGAAACAGCCTGAATCAGAACGTAGCCCAGGGTCACGTTCTGATTCAGGTTTTTTATTCCGCGGGTTTCTTTCTTTTATTCCTTCGTCCTTTCAGCTTTTCGGCGTTTTCCTTTGGTCTTTGCTGTCAGCGTCTTTGCGGAAATTCCTTTTGTGATATGATCCGCGTTCCCACCGCACATTCCAGGCATCTCTTCTGTTCACAATAGTACTGCTTCAGTTCCAGCATGGCCTGGGAGCCTGATGCCTGTCCGGGTGCCACGCCCAGCTGCCCCCATTCGCGGATGATATGATTGTCTTCCGGCGGCAGTTCCTGCAACAAGGTGAGTGCCAGCTCCTGGTAGTCGGGCTGTTGCCCGTACCTGCCGTACAGGTGCATCAATGGCAGCACGCTGTTGATCAGCACGGCGTGCAGTGCCTGCCGCCCCGGCTGACGGGCACGTTTTACAGGGTGCTCAAAGCGGTAATGGGTAAGCCAGTACGGTGACGGGGGTACGAAAAACAGCTGCTCCAGCTGCCGCCGGGCGGCCACTTCCAGCATGGCGGTAAACAGGCGCCGGCTGCCCTGCAGCAACGCCGCCAATGCAGCGATGCGCATAGACGGAAACGATGAGGGCCGCATCCGCAGCCACCGCCAGCCATGGGCCGGCAACGGCTCCAGCCGGTGCTGCTGTCGCAGCTGCCGGTATTCCTGCTGTAACTGTAAAGGATATACGTCAGTAAAAGTATCTTCCAGCATACCGGCCTGCCCGAACAACAGCGCTTCGATGGCCGGCGGACGGTCGTGGTACTGCTGTAGTAACCGGTAGGGCAGCGACTGTGCCAGCGCCAGGAAAGCCGGAGCGTTGACCGGTGCGCCGTAGCTGCGGGCCACCGCCCAGTAGCAGGTCTCTTCCCAGTTGTGGCGGTTGACCGACAGCCAGTGCAGCAGCTCCCGCTGCCGCCTTTCCCAGCGTTCGGCCAGCAGCCGGTCCTGCCATGATGTCCACACCAGTGGCGGCACCCGGCCTGCATGGGCGCTGCAGGGCACAAAAGCGGCCGACTGCCGCAGCTCCTCGTAACGCTGCAACAACAGGTTGGAAATATAAGGCTGCAGCTCCAGGCACCGTATATGCCCACCGATGCCCGCCGGCAGGTCATGCCTGTACACCACATGCAGGATGATATGACCGTATTGCGCATCGCCGGCATGGCCATGACGGTACCAGTCAGACGAGCGCAGATGCAGCTCCACAGGCCCTGCCCACAAAACAGGGCCGATTTTTATCCGGGCGCCTGTGAAATCAGGGCCGCTATGATGATTATGCGTGCCGGGATGAATGACCTGTACAGCCTCGCCGGTGGTGGTCACCAGGCCTTCATGCCGGTACAGGCGGCACTTCCAGATATGCTGGAACAGCGCTTCCGTGAGCGGGGGGTTAACGTGCATAAGATATGGTTGGTCAGTAAAACAATGTCTTTAAAGATAATAAAACACCGGCGCCCGGAAAATATTTTTGTGCGTCAAATTTGGAAAATTGATAAAACTGCTGTTACCTTTGCACCCAGTTCTTAACATCACTTATCCAGAAAGGCGGAGGGACTTGGCCCTGCGATGCCTTAGCAACCATTCCAGACCAGCATTGGTCGGGAAAAAGGTGCTAATTCCTGCCCCGGTGTACCGGGGAAAGATAAGTTGGCAGAGATAAATCTTCACCAGATATATAATTGATTCATAGCTCTTCCAACACCCGGAAGGGCTTTTTTTATGCCTTCTCCCCACCCACTTCCTGGAAATAAGGTTGTTAAAATAGATTTTTAATGATAAAGTTGCACGAAACTGCGTGACCTTCGTGACATCATTAAAATTTTATTAACATGAAAACAGCTACACAACTGATTCACAGCATTCCGGTAGACGAACTGACAGGCGCCATTTCAGTGCCCATCTATCAGACGTCCACCTTTGTGCAGGAATCACCGGGCATCAATAAGGGTTTTGAATTTTCGCGGGCCAACAATCCCACGCGTAAAGTGCTGGAAGAGCTCATCTGTAGCCTGGAAGAAGGATATGCCGGCTTCGCCTTCGCCAGCGGCATGTCTGCCATTGACGCCGTGCTCAAACTGCTGAAATCCGGCGACGAGATCATGGCCGTGGAAGATACCTATGGTGGCATCTTCCAGATCTTCAACCACATGTTCGAACGTTTTGGCATCAAAGTAAACTTTGTGGACACCAGCAACCTGGACAAGGTATTGGCCGCCATCACGCCCAACACCCGTATCATCTGGCTGGAATCCCCCACCAATCCTACTTTGCGCGTATCTGACATTAAATCTGTCAGCAAGATCGCCAAACAACATAATATCCTGCTGGCGGTAGACAATACCTTCAGCACCCCGCTGCTGCAACAGCCACTGACACTCGGTGCGGACATCGTTATCCACAGCGCCTCCAAATACCTGGCCGGCCACTGTGACGTCATAGCCGGACTGGTAGTGGTGAATTCAAAAGCACTGGCCGACCAGATACGGTACAACCAGAACATCTCCGGCAGCATCCTGAGCCCGTTTGAAGCATGGCTCACCATCCGCGGCATTGAAACGCTCTACCTCCGGTTCGAGAAACAATGCAGCAACGCCAGCGCCATCGCCAACTGGCTCGCCACACACCCGGCGGTGGACAAAGTGTTCTATCCCGGACTGGCCACCCATAAAAATCATCATATTGCCCGCAAACAGCAGAAGAACTACGGCGCCCTCGTCAGCTTCTCGCTTAAAGCCGACAATATTAAAAATGCGATCCGCATCGTTAACGCCACCAAGCTGTTTAAACTGGCGGAAAGCTTCGGCGGCGTGAAAAGCATGCTGGCCCACCCGGCCACTATGACACACCGCACCATCCCGGAAGAATTCCGGAAAAAAACAGGCCTGCAGGACTCCTGTATCCGACTCTCCGTAGGGATCGAAGATGCAGAAGACCTCATCAACGACCTGAAACAAGCGCTGGATAAATTAAACCATCCGGCCGGCAAACAAATTACTGTTTTACAATAGCTGTCAGCCCGGGCCACCCGCCAGGAACACTGATAGCACCAACCAATTATGAACTAAAGTATGGAAAACAAGATCATCAATCTGGGTATTTTCGGTTTCGGCGTAGTAGGCCAGGGTCTGTACGAGGTATTGAACAGGACCAAAGGTATTAATGCACGTATCAAAAAAATCTGTATTAAAGACCCCAACAAATCAAGACCTATCGACAGTAGCTATTTTACAACGGATAAAAATGAAATCCTTGAAGATCCTACTATCGACGTAGTGGTGGAACTGATCAACGATACGGAAGCCGCTTTCGATATCGTCAGCACCGCCCTGCGCAACGGCAAAGCTGTTGTCAGCGCCAGCAAACGCATGATCGCGGAAAACCTGCCGGCACTGTACGAACTGCAATCCGCCAACAAAGTGCCTTTCCTTTATGAAGCTTCCAGCTGCGCCTCTATTCCCATCATCCGCAACCTGGAAGAATACTACGATAACGACCTGCTCAACGCAGTGGAAGGTATCTGTAACGGCTCTACGAATTATATCCTCACCAAAATATTTGAGGAAAACCTCAGCTTTGAAACCGCCCTTCAACAGGCGCAGGACTTGGGCTTCGCCGAAACAGACCCCACCCTCGATATCGAAGGCTACGATCCGAAATTCAAACTCGTGATCCTGCTCCTCCACGCATTCGGCACCTTCGTGAAACCCGAAGAAGTGTACAACTTCGGTATTCACCACCTCAACGATTTCGATATCCAGTTTGCCAAACAACGCAACTGTACCGTTAAACTGATAGCGCAATGCCGCCGCCAGAACGGAAGCGTGTTCGCCTACGTACTGCCCCACCTCGTAAAAGAGCATAACCTGCTGTACGACGTGTACAACGAATACAACGGCATCCTCCTCGAGAGCGCCTTCACCGATAAACAGTTCTTCGTAGGCAAAGGAGCCGGCGGTACCGCCACCGGCAGCGCTGTCCTCTCAGACATCTCCGCCCTGCTTTACAATTACCGTTATGAATACAAAAAAATCAAACAAAACAACCAGCCCAATTTCACCAACGATGTGAAACTGAAAGTGTACCTGCGCTACAAAACACCCGATCAGGTAGACCTGGCCGAGTTCTTCAATATCTCTGAAAAATATGAATCACCAGAGTGGAGATACGTGGTAGGCACTATCAACCTGCAGAAACTGAAAGAAGCAGGCTGGCTGAAAAAGAAAGACGTTAACCTGTTGGTCCTCGAATAAAACATTGGTGCCGAAGGCACAACCAACCACATATACAGGCCGGTCCGTTTGGACCGGCCTAATTTATTTTGGCGCCACGCGTCCCAGGGCTGAAGCCCTGGGCTACGTTTTGTTCTTCAATTTCTTTCTGATGAAAGAAGCCTTTCTCTCAGGTGTGAACTACATATATGCTAATCTGTTGTTCAATTGTCTTCTGATGAAAGAAGCCTTTCTCTGGTGTGAACTACATATATGCTAATCTGTTGTTCAATTGTCTTCTGATGAAAGAACTCCTTTCTCTGGTGTGAGCTACGTTTGGATTATAAAATGTTACTCAATTCTCTTCCAATTAAGGACCTGAAACTAATCGTCACCCAGGGCTTCAGTCCTGGGAAGCCAGCACTTCCGCCACTTTGCTCACAGGCAGTCCCATTACATTATAAAAACAGCCGTGGATGCTATCGATGCCTACGGCTCCGATCCATTCCTGGATAGCGTATGCGCCGGCCTTATCGTATGGCTTGAAGTTATCCACGTAGTAGGTTACCTGTTCTGTGGTGAGCGGCTTAAAATGTACGGTGGTTGTTTGGGAGAACGCTTTTTCAGTGCCGTTGCGGCGGATCACTACGCCGGTGATGACCCGGTGTTCGCGGCCGCTGAGGGCTGTCAGGATACGGATGGCGTCATCGCGGTCTTTGGGCTTGCCGATGATGGTATCGTCCAGCACCACGACGGTATCTGCTGCTATGATGATTTCTTCCGGTTTGCACAGCGTCATGACGGCAGCGGCTTTTTGTTGTGCGATATGCACGGGAATCTGTTCGATTTCCAGTCCGGGAGGATATGTTTCTGCTGTTTCCACTACTCTCACTTCGAAAGGAATGCCCGCCTGTTCCAACAATTGTTTTCTGCGGGGCGACTGGGAGGCCAGCACTACGGGAGCACCTTTGTACATTTTGATATTTTGATATTGGGTTGTGCTATAGATAGCATTTAAAAAATACCATTGATAAGATCCCGGTCAGCATGACCCATTTTACGACGGAGCTGACACGGTGATAATGTTCCGGCAGGTGTGCTTTTTTGAGCAACGTATAGGCATATACGCAGGGCACCTGTACCAGCAGCACCAGGTAGGCGATAGCGATATACCAGCCCAGCAGCCACACCCTTACCTCCACGGCTATGATGGTCACCTGCAGGGCCAGCAGCAGCATATTGCACAGCCTTTTGGCCGGCAGCACGCCCCAGAGGATGGGAATGGTACGGCAACCGTCTTTGCTGTCACCGATCATGTCTTCCAGGTCTTTCACGATTTCGCGCACCATGGAGATGATGAAGGCGAACAGCGCATATACGCCGATGATCTGTATCAGTTTACGGCCGGTGGGCGACAGGATCGCTTCAAAGCTTTCGTAGATCTGTTTCTCGTAGAAGCCCACCACTGATACCGACAGGGCGGTCAACAGGGAGATGATCACGTTACCGATCAATACCTGGCGTTTGAAGGAGGTGGAATAAAACCAGAGCAGCAGGGAGCAGATCACCTGGGTGAAGCCCAGGTAAATCTGGCCCGTTTTCCAGGCCACGATAAAACCGAGCGACACGCCGGCCATATTAAATATGGTATGCCAGGCCATGGCCCATCGGCGGCTGATGATTTTGTCCAGCACCATTTTGTCCGGTTTATTGACAATATCGATGTTGATATCAAAATAATCGTTGATAATATAACCCGCAGCCGCAATGAGCACTGTGGAGAAACTGAGCAACACGAACTGCGCCACCGAGAGGGAGGGCTCTTCGCCGCTGCTGTGCAATACCGGTGCTACCACGCAATACTGCAACAGGAACTGGGTAAGGGCAATATAAATGAGGTTGGGATATCTCACCAGCTTAAAAAACGCAGCCCAGAGCTTCATAGTGTACTGTTTATTATTTCGATGCAATGCCTTCGTCCATCAGCCAGTGATTGTTGAGCTTCAGAACTTTTTCTATTACTTCCCGCACACAGCCTTGTCCGCCTGCTACCGGGGATATATACCGGGAGATGCTTTTGATCTCGCTGGCCGCGTCAGCAGGACAGGTAGGCAGGGCTACCAGTTGCATCACCTGATAGTCAGGGATGTCGTCGCCCATGTACAGGATCTCTTCCCAGGTGAGGTCATGTTCAAACACATAATCCTGGAGTTTCTCTTTTTTATCGATTATACCGGTATAGATATCAGTAATACCCAGGCCTTGCAGCCTGCTGACCACACTCTCCGATTTTCCGCCGGAGATGATGACCACCCGGTACCCCTTTTTTACAGCCAGTTGTAAGGCGTAACCGTCTTTGATGTTCATTTTGCGTGACATTTCCCCGCCGGGCAATAACTGCAGTGTGCCATCCGTCAGTACCCCGTCCACATCCAGCACGAAAGTGGTGATAGGCTTGAATAAAGCTAGTACGTTCATCCAACAAATGTAATTACGAATTACCAATTAAGAATTACGAATTTAGGAAGCGTTGAAAATATATTTCATTATTTTATTATAGAACCGGGGCTGTATAGCAGCCAAAATTCGTAATTCGTAATTCGTAATTCGTAATTCGTAATTCGTAATTATTTATGATGTAACTGGTAGATGGCTTCACTCATCACATCGTATACCCGTTTCAGGTGCTCATTGCCGGCCAGCAGGGTACGGTGCAGCGCCATGGTGGTCTCGTCGTTACGGAGCGCCGGACCGGTTTGCACCGTTTCGGGAGCATGTTTCTCCAGCCGGTCGAATGTCTCCTTAATAATAGGTTGCAGCAGGGTGAAATCCAGCTGTTCCCGGTCACAATAGGCCTTCGCTTCAGCAAAGAGATGGTTGGTGAAGTTATTGCACAGTACTGCGGTGAAGTGGTATTTCAGGCGCTGTTCCGAGTCGGCGATGGTGATACGGGAAGCGATGCTGCCGGCAATGGCCTGCAGGCGTTTCAGCACATCATCATTGCCCGCTTCCAGCATAATGGGTATAGGCGGATAGTTTTTGAGCTCTTTACGGATGGACTGCAGCGGGTACAGCACGCCGGTATTGACCGATATCCGGGAGATAGCGCTCAGGGGCACGGCGCCCGCAGTATGGGCCACGATCCGCTTGCCCAGGCGCAGCTGGTCATTCAGCTCCGGGATGGCCGCATCACTGACCGCCAGCAGATAAACGTCTGCCTCCATATTAATATCCATCAGGTCAGTGGTGAAAGTGGAGTTCAGCATCTCCGAAAGCTCCCTGGCATGTTCGGGGTTACGGCCTACCACCTGCTTGACCTGGTGGCCATGCAGTTTTAACAACTGTCCGAAACAATGGGCCACATTTCCGGTACCAATGATTACAATATCCATAAACTAAAAATACGAATCCAATTACGATTTACGCATGACGGATTACGAATTAAGATGTTCTTTAATGGTTTATTATTAATTATTCGTTTAAACAAATTAATATTATTTATTATATAGAAAAGTTTAAATAACCAGATGACTAATACCATCATAGGGATAGCACCCCTTCATTGATAATTCATGGTCTGGAATTCATCATCGATAGGGGGTAATTCGTACTTTTACCAAGGGGCCTTATTTTTTAATTTGAAGGTACTTTTATATAATTGCAAACCCTATTAGTATTTATTTTACGATTTTTTACGTATTTAGCAGCATATTAAAGAAGCATACATGGCAAAAAATTTAGTTATAGTAGAGTCCCCGGCAAAGGCCAAGACCATTGAAAAAATTCTGGGCAAGGACTTTGAAGTCAAATCCTGCTTCGGGCACATCCGTGACCTGGAGAAGGACGACATGGGGATAGACATCGAAAATAACTTCAGGCCTAAATATGTAATACCGGAAGATAAAGAAAAGGTGGTAAAAGACCTCAAGAAGCTGGCAAAGGAAACCGATGAGGTTTGGCTGGCAACGGATGAGGACCGTGAAGGGGAAGCCATTTCATGGCATTTGTGCGAGGTACTGGGCCTCGATCCGAAAGAAACCAAACGTATCGTATTCCACGAAATCACCAAACCGGCCATCGAAAACGCCGTACAGCACCCGCGCAAGCTGGACATGGACCGCGTAAACGCGCAGCAGGCCCGCCGTATCCTGGACAGGATCGTGGGTTTTGAGCTTTCTCCCGTGTTATGGCGTAAAATGAGCATGCGTAACTCCCTTTCTGCCGGTCGTGTGCAGTCTGTAGCGGTACGCCTCATCGTGGAAAGAGAACGTGAAATCAACGGTTTTACCGCCGTTAGCACCTTTAAGGTAGAGGCATGGTTCACCGGCAAAGACATCAACGGTAAAAACATCTCCTTTAAGGCCGAAGGCCCTAATAAATTTAAAACAGCGGAAGATGCGGAGAAATTCCTCAAAGAATGTGTGGCTGCTGTCTATTCCGTTAAAGATATACAGGTAAAACCCGGCAAAAAATCACCTGCCGCTCCTTTCACCACTTCCACCCTGCAACAGGAAGCCAGCCGCAAACTGGGGTACAGCGTGTCTAAAACCATGCTGCTGGCCCAGAAGCTGTATGAAAGCGGTTTTATTACCTACATGCGTACTGACTCCGTGAATCTCTCTGATACAGCGGTAGCGGAAATTGAAAAAGCGATCAAAACCAGCTTTGGCGACCGCTATCACCAGTTCCGCAAATTCAAAAACAAAAACGAATCCGCCCAGGAAGCGCACGAAGCGATCCGCCCCACCTACATGGAAAACCCCACCGTAGACGACAGCGATACCCGCAAACTGTACGAACTGATCTGGAAACGGACCATCGCCAGCCAGATGGCTGACGCTGAACTGGAAAAAACCATCGCTAAAATCAATATCTCCACCAACAAGGAAGAACTGACCGCCAGCGGTGAAGTATTGAAATTTGACGGCTTCCTGAAAGTATACATGGAAAGCCACGATGATGAAGATATCAACGAAGACGAAGCACAGGAAGGGTCACTGCCGCCACTGGCCGTGAAACAAACGCTGGACCTCAGGGAAATGAAGGCCACCGAAAGATTCTCCCGCCCTGCGCCCCGCTATACGGAGGCCAGCCTCGTAAAAAAACTGGAAGAACTGGGCATCGGCCGCCCGTCTACCTACGCCCCTACCATTACCACCATCCAGAAAAGAGGATATGTGGAAAAAAGGGACAAGGAAGGCATTAAAAGAGAATTCCGCATTCTGGTGCTCAAAGCTGACAAAATCAGCCAGCAGACAGAAAGCGAAAACACCGGCGCCGAAAAATCCAAACTGTTCCCGACAGACCTCGGCATGATCGTGACCGATTTCCTCAACCAGTACTTCAATTCCGTGATGGACTACGGTTTCACCGCTAAAATTGAAGAAGAGTTCGACGAAATCGCCAACGGCAAAAAGGTGTGGAACAAAATGCTGAAAGAGTTTTACAGCCCTTTCCATAAAGATGTGGAAAACACGCTGGAAAACGCTGAACGCGTAAAAGGAGAACGCCAGCTGGGCGTAGAAGAATCTACCGGCAAGCCCATTGTGGCCCGCATGGGACGCTATGGCCCGATGATCCAGATCGGTAAGGTGGAAGACGAGGAAAAACCCCGCTTCGCCAAACTGAAAGCCACCCAGAGCATCGAAACCATTTCCCTGGAAGAAGCCATGGAACTGTTCCGGCTGCCCCGCAACCTCGGACAGTTTGAAGATTCAGACGTGATCATCAACATCGGCCGCTTCGGTCCGTACGCACAGCACGACAAGAAGTTCTACTCCCTCAAAAAGGAAATGGACCCGTACACCGTGGAACTGGACGAAGTAGCTCCCCTCATCGTGGAAAAAAGAGCTGCCAAAGACGAACGGACCATCAAAATATTTGAGAAGGAAAAAATCCAGATACTGAAAGGTCCTTATGGCCCCTATATCAAACAGGGCCTGAAGAACTACAAGATACCGAAAGAGAAAATTGACACCGCTGCGGACCTGACCGTGGAAGAAGCCAAAGCCATCATCGAAGATGCCAAAGCCAATCCGCCCAAGAAAAAAGCGCCGCCGCGGAAGAAGAAAGCTGAATAACCCGTAACCCGGGCATATTACCATTGCGTATGCACGAAAACAAGGAAATAAATGCATTGTTCCACCTGTTGGATGATCCGGACCAGGAAGTATTCGACACCGTTGCCAGCAAAATTCTGCTGTACGGCAAGGATATCATTCCCAACCTGGAGAATTTATGGGAGAATACCGTGGACGAGTCCATACAGGAAAGGATAGAACTGCTGATCCACCGGGTCCATTACCAGGACCTGCAGGCGGCCTTGCGTGCATGGAGCTTGTCGGAACTGCAGGACCTGATGCAGGGCGCCATCCTGGTGGCCCGCTACCAGTTCCCCGACCTGGTGCCTTCACAGGTGCTCAACGAAATAGAACGCATCAAACGCAATATTTGGCTGGAGCTGAATAACTACCTGACACCACTGGAGAAGATCAATGTGCTCAACAGCATGATCTATAATTACTTCGGACTCAAAGGGGAAGAAGTGTCCTATCAGCGGAAAAACCAGTTTTTCATCAACCAGGTGATAGAATCCAAAAAAGGCAATCCTCTTACCAACGGCATTATCTATCAAAGCCTGTGTGCTATGCTGGACCTGCCGGTATATGCGGTCAATATCCCCCGGCAGTTCATACTGGCGTATTTTGATACGTTCATCGATTTTGATGAACCCGTAGAACCGAACGACCAGCGCATCCTGTTCTTCATCGATCCCATTCAGGGCCAGATCTATACCCAACAGGACGTAGATACTTATCTGAAAAGGGTTTCCGTACCATCTGTGCCATCTTATTTCAAACCACAGTCCAACAAACGCATTATCCAGTTCCTGCTGGAAGAATTGGCGAAATGTTTCCGGGACGATAAAGATGCCTACCGTCAGGATGAATTAAGCAACCTGGCGTCTCTGCTTGAAGAATAAAAACGTATGATCATAACCAAATAAAAAAGCCGATCGCATGCGATCGGCTTTTTTATTCTTGCAAGAATTGATATTATTAGCAATAATATTCGCTTACTTAGCAGGAGTTGCAGCAGCAGCAGAATCAGCAACCGGAGCTTTAGCAGCAGAGTCAGCAGCAGGAGCTACAGCAGCAGCAGCAGAATCAGTTACAGCAGGAGCTACAGGAGCAGCGTTCATTGTGTCTACAGTAGTAGCAGTAGAGTCAGCAGCAGGAGTGCTACCACCGTTACAAGCTACGAAGAACATACCAGCTGCGATTGCAAATACAAATACTTTTTTCATTTTCAGTTTGTTTTATTTTTTTAAAACCGCGGCAAAGGTATAGAATAATTTCAGAATACAAAATCAATTCATTTCCTTTTTTTACGGCTATTTTTTCCGGAAAAAGATCTTCACTGGCACACCGCTAAAGTTGAAGTTGGTACGGAGCTGGTTTTCCAGATAGTTCCTGTACGGCGTCTTCACATCATCGGGCAGGTTACAGAAGAAGGCAAACGCAGGTGTGTGCGTAGGCAGTTGCGTTACGTATTTAATACGGATGGGCACCCCTCTTACTACCGGTGGATGGTACGCTTCAATTGCTTTCAGCATCACCTCGTTGAGACGGGCGGTCTGTACTCTGCGCAGGCGGTTCTCATATACTTCCAGCGCCGTTTCGATCGCTTTGAAGATACGCTGCTTTTCCACCACGGAAGTGAAGATGATAGGCACATCGGAGAATGGCGCCAGGCGGTTCTTCAGTTCCTTTTCATAATCACGTGCCGTGTTGGTGCTTTTTTCCACCAGGTCCCACTTGTTGACCAGCACCACTACACCTTTACCTTTACGGGCAGCGAGGCTGAAGATGCTGAGGTCCTGTGCGGTGATGCCTTTTTCAGCATCCAGCAGCAACATTACCACGTCTGCCTCATCTACCGCTTTGATGGCGCGGATCACGGAGTAGAACTCCAGATCTTCATTCACCTTCTGTTTGCGGCGGATACCGGCCGTATCGATCAGGATAAAGTCTTTCTGGTACATATTGTACCGGGTATGAATGGTATCGCGGGTAGTACCGGCGATATCGGAAACGATGTTACGGTCTGCCCCTACCAGTGCATTGAGCAGGGATGATTTGCCCACGTTCGGCTGGCCGATGATGGCGATTTTCGGCACATCAGCTTCCAGGTTCGGGTCATCCATATCATCAGTGATATGGGACACCACATCGTCCAGCAGTTCACCGGTGCCGCTGCCGCTCATGGAAGAGAGGAAGTAAGTTCTTTCGAAGCCGAGGCTGTAGAACTCGTTGGCTTCCAGCTGGCGCTGGGCGTTATCTACTTTATTGACCACCAGGTATACCGGTTTGGAAGTACGGCGCAGCAGGTTGGCCACGTCCGTATCGAGGTCGGTGATACCCGTCGTTACGTCCGTCATGAAGATGAGCACGTTAGCCTCATCCATGGCCACTTTCGCCTGTTTGCGGATTTCCCGCTCAAAAACGTCATCGCTATTGGTCACAAACCCACCGGTATCGATCACGTTGAACGATTTGCCGTTCCAGTCAGCGATACCATACTGACGATCGCGGGTAACACCGCTCTGATCGTCCACGATAGCGCGGCGCTGTTCCAGCAAACGGTTGAACAACGTTGATTTGCCCACGTTGGGGCGGCCCACTATAGCTACTGTAAATCCAGCCATTGTATTATTATGATTACTACTTTTTAAAATTACTGACTAGTACCCATATTCTTTCAGGTACAGGTCATTGTCCCGCCATTTGCCACGTACTTTCACATGCAGTTCGAGGAATACCTTGCGTTCGATGAATTTCTCGATGTCTTGTCTGGCCAGTGTTCCCAGCTCACGGATGGATTTGCCTTTCTCGCCGAGGATGATGCCTTTCTGTGTTTCGCGGGTAACGATGATCTCTGCTGCTATTTTTGTCAGTGTTTCTTTTTCCTGGTACTGTGTAACGATCACCGTGGTATGATAAGGGATTTCTTCTTCAAACAGCTGGAAGATTTTCTCCCGGATCATTTCCGCCACGAGGAAACGTGTAGACTTGTCCGTTAGGGTGTCGTCCGGATAGAACGCGTTGCCTTCTGGCAGCAGCGCTACGATTTCCTGCATCAGTTCCTTGATACCTTTTTTCTGTCTGGCGGAGATAGGCACCACTACTTTTGCTTTGCCCCATGCTTTCGCTTTCTCCATCAGCGTGTCCATATCCTCTTTGGAGAGGTTGTCCATTTTGTTGAGGATGAGGATGGCCGGCACTTTGAGGCGCAGGGAATCGAACAGTTCGAGGTTCTCTTCCAGCGAGTCTTTCGCGTCCATGATCAGCAGGGCGACGTCTGCATCTTCCAGTGCGGATTTTACCGCACCCATCATTTTCTCGTGCAGTTTGTATTTCGGGTCGATGATACCCGGGGTGTCCGAGAATACGATCTGGTAACCGGGTTCGGTGATGACACCGGTGATACGGTGCCTGGTGGTTTGCACTTTGGGTGATATAATAGCGAGCTTTTCGCCGATGATGGCGTTGAGCAAGGTACTTTTCCCCGCATTGGGCTTACCGAATATGTTTACAAAACCTGCTTTGTGCATGACTATCTAATAAAGGCTGTGCTGCTTTTTCTCTACTCAAACTTACGGAAATAAAAAAAGCCGAATTTCTTCGGCTCTTTCTGGTCTCTTTACCAGCGCTGATGCGCTCTTTTGTAGCGAGGAGCGGATTCGAACCACTGACCTTCGGGTTATGAGCCCGACGAGCTACCTCTGCTCTACCTCGCAATGAGGGTGCAAAGATAGTATTAATTTCATTCGCACCAAAACTTTTTTCAAAGAAAATGAAAAAGCCAACCATAACCGGTTGGCTTTCATATTGGAATGCATGTCTTTTTTAGAAGGGCAGATCATCGGCGGGTTGTTCTTCCACCAGTTCCTGTTCCGGAACGGCCGGGACCTCTACAGGAGCGGGACGGCGTCTGTCGTCATCCTTACGGCTGAGCAGTTGCAGGTGGTACACCCGGAGCCTTAAGGCCGCGGCAGGCTGATCGGTGCGGGAAATATACCCTTCCACCCTGGGGCCGCCTTCCACGTACACCAGCGTTCCCTGGTGCAGGTGCGCGGCCATGGTTTCCCGTCCCCACAGGGAGCAGTCCACCCAGGTGGTCCGTTCTTCCAGTACCCCGTCACGGTTCCGGAAACGCTCGTTAACGGCCACCGGAAAATTGAGCACCACGTTGCCGTTCACTTCTTTCCTGACAACATCCCGGCCCAGATAGCCGATAAACTGAAGTTTCATCATCTCATAAAGATTTAATGGTTAAAAATTAAATACAAGATGATTGAGAGAAGTGTAACAGGAAATTAAGCAATTTTTTGTTTCACACAGGAGAAGAGCGCAAAGTATTTTTCCTTCACGTAAAAGCCCCGGCAGAAAAGCAAAACCGCAAAAGATGTTTTTTTGTGCTACCTTTGTGGCTTCGCAAGGAGATCAACCGTTCCGCCGCGATTTATGGGGTGCCTTACTTTTCAGGCTGAGATCACACCCACAGAACCTGGACCAGGTAATGCTGGTTAGGAATTTAAAAAAACGAAAACAGACATACTAGAAATGAAACAGCTGATGTTGCTGGTGCTGCTGTCTATGGCAGGCACTTTACATGCACAATCCCTGGTTACTGGTACCGTTACCAGCAAAACCAACGGTAGGCCACTGGAAGGCGTTACCATATCTGTGAATCAAACCGGCGCCTTAACAGACCGGCAGGGACACTTCTCTGTCCATCTCCCTAAAAAAGGAAGTTATATACTACAAGCCAGCTATATCGGCTACAAATCATACACCACAACAATACAATCCGCCAATAATACACAGGTGGCAGACATCGTTCTCGAAGAAACCGGTCTGCTGGTGAAACCGGTAGAGATCAGCAGTCTCCGTGCCGGTAAAAACGCGCCGTTCGTCAACAGCACGCTCACTGCCGCCGATATCAAAAAAGGCAACCTCGGCCAGGACCTGCCACAGCTGCTGGACCAGCAGCCCGGCGTAGTCACCAATTCTGACGCAGGCACCGGTATCGGCTATACGGGCATGCGCGTACGCGGCTCTGATATCACCCGCATCAACGTGACCGTCAACGGTATCCCCATCAACGACGCGGAATCGCAAGGCACCTTCTTTGTGAACATGCCCGACTTCGCCTCTTCTGTCAGCAGCATCGAACTGCAACGCGGCGTAGGCACGTCCACCAACGGCGCCGCCGCCTTCGGAGCCACGCTCAACCTCAGTACCAACGAATACCGCGAGAAAGCCTATGGCGAAATCAGCAGCAGCTACGGTTCGTTCAACAGCTGGAAAAACACCGTCAAAGCCGGTTCCGGCCTCATCAACGACCACTTCACCATCGACGCGCGCCTCTCTAAAATCTCCTCCGACGGATATATAGACCGCGCCACCTCCGATCTCCGCTCGTTCTACACCTCCGCGGCCTACATTTCGCGGAAAACAGCCATCCGCCTCAACGTTTTTTCCGGTAAAGAAAAAACCTACCAGGCGTGGAACGGCGTGCCGGAAGCACTGCTCAAAACAAACCGTACCTACAACTCCGCCGGCACCGAAAAACCAGGCACACCCTATGACAACGAAACAGATAACTACCAACAGGACCACTACCAGCTGTTCCTGAACCAGGAAATTAATTCCAGCCTTAATTTCAACGTAGCCCTCCACCTCACCCGCGGCCGTGGCTACTACGAAAACTACAAAGCCAATAAAGCCCTCGCGGATTATGGTCTGCCTCCATACCAACACAACGGCGTTACCATAGATACCACCGACCTCGTGCAACAACTATGGCTCGACAACTACTTCTACGGCAGCGTATTCTCCGTAAACCGTACCGGCAACAAATTCAACTGGAGCCTGGGCGGCGGCTGGAACCGCTACACCGGCGACCACTACGGTAAAGTGATATGGGCCAAAGCCGGCATCGACAAAGACCATGAATACTACCGTTACCCCGCCGATAAAAACGATTTCAATATCTACTGGAAAGGAGAATATAAAATCACCGAAGCACTGCGCGCCTTCGCCGAACTGCAATACCGCAACATCGCGTACAACATGGACGGCTTCGAAGCTGCTCCCACCTATATGCCGCACGTGAACTACAACTTCTTCAATCCCAAAGCCGGTATATCTTATTACCTCACGCCGCTCAGCCGTGTGTTCGCGTCTATCGCCATCGCGCACAAAGAGCCTAACCGCGTGGACTTCGAATCCAACTACGGCGTAGCCCAGCCCAAACCGGAAATACTCCGCGACGTAGAAGCCGGTTACTCCTGGAGCAACAACATCGCTTCCCTGCAGGCCAACGTGTACTACATGAACTACAAAAACCAATTGGTACAAACCGGCATGCTCACCGATGTAGGCGCCTACGTCCGCACTAATATCCCGAAGAGTTATCGTGCAGGCGTGGAAGTGAGTGGCAACGTGAAACTAAGCGAGATCTTCACTGTCGGCGCCAACGCCGCCTTCAGCCAGAACAAAGTGCTGGACTACAACGCCGTTGCCTACGACGACAACAGTGTTGCCCATACCCAAACCTACAATAAAACAGATATCTCCTTCTCCCCTTCTTTCGTTGGCGGCTATACGCTGACTGCCCGTCCGCTGAAAGGACTGACCGTTGACCTGATCGGTAAATACGTCAGCCGTCAGTATATGGACAATACTTCCAGCAAAATCGCCAGCCTGAACCCCTACTATGTGAACAACCTGCGCTTCAATTACGTAGTGCCGCAGCCGTTGTTCCGTGAGTTAGGTGTGCAGCTGTTGCTTAATAATATCTTTGATGCGAAGTATGAGCCGAATGGTAGTACTTATAGCAGCTATGACCTGCAGCAGAACAAGGTGGTGTACAGCAATTATTATTATCCGATGGCAGGGTTTAATTTCTTTGTTGGGGTGAATGTAGGGTTTTAAGTAATAAATCTCTATCTAAACAAAAAAGGCCAGCCTGTCTAGCAAGCTGGCCTTTATCAATTAATAAGCATTGTCTATTTAGCCCCTATATACCTCCATCTATTCTCCTGATAATGGAAACCCTCCCAACGCATAGAGATATCCATACCATTGCTCATTCAAAAGGCTAATAATACGTTTTCCAAAACTCTAACCCAACCTAGATATCGGTGGAATCTTCATAGCTATTCCTCCTTGCATTCCTAAAATATAGTATTGGAAATAGTGCAATCACTATCCAAAAAAGTATTCGAGGTATACATAAATATAGCGGATAATCAGACCAATTACGGCCTAGAAAAAATGCGCATCCTAATCCCATGTAAAAGCATGCAATTTTAAAAATTATGACAATTGGTCGTTCTTTAGTTTTATCAAAGTAATTTCTATTAAGTACTATATTTCTATAAAGACTTAATACACATGCAAGTAAAGCATAATAAAGAACAGCTAAAATTATAGCACAATTAGCACAGTAAACTTCTATTAGCACGGTGGCGATCAATAATAGCATTATAAGTGCTTCCAATATCTTTTTCATAATTTTTATAGTTATATTATCGTATTGCTCTCGTATATACCTCTTTCCGATCACCATCAAGACGAATAGTAGTTTTAAGGCTCTCAGGATTGAAAGCTCCAATCTTTATCAATACGCAAATGCCAGCTTGCAGAACAAGCTGGCATTTGCGATTATATAAGTAGGAATAACTGATTTATCAATCTGGACTCCCCACAACAGTTATATTGGCAGAATCACAATCTAGCTCACTTAGCGCCTCTATAATTAAATCGAAGCACCCCTGATCTCTCTTAACCAGCAGTAAAGGAATAATGAATTGTAATAGCGTTAAAGAGTGTCAACCATTTGTTTAAAAATCGACTAAAACTCTGACTATCTTTTTTCAAATCGACACTAAAAGGAATCGGAGAGAATGAATTAATAACAATTTTATTCTGAAACGGAATTGCTAATGGATAGAACAGACTTAAATGTTCTATAGTAGCTACCTTCCTTTTGACATTTTTTTTTATATTAAATACCTCAATCCGAGTCGTTAAATCACCATCCTCTGAAGTCACAGTAAATGAAGCTATATTATTGGCATCTAAAAAATAGCAAAAGCTTCCGGAGAGCTCATTAGTTTTAAATTCATTCAATACCTTTATTTGCTGTTTAATAGGGTAAATGATCACATGTTTCCCTTCTCCGTCTTTTTTAAGACTTATTGCTATTTGCTTACAATCGTTATTTACAGATATATTGTCTATCATCTCTTCTGAGGATAATTTCAGATCGAATATACATTCAGATATTTTCTCCTTAAACGAATATTTATATATTTTACTTTCTTGTACATAAATAAAAAAAAGGTCGCTCCACAAGTCGACGTTTAGGGGATAACTAACAAAATCAGCGCGTCCCAACAACTGCCATATTTCCTTCGAAAGTGAGTCAAGCACTTCATATTTCTTTCCATGTAAACTATAAGAACAAATAAGTATCTGGTTGTTCTTTTCTTCTTTACAAATCAAAATAGAGTCTTTGATCCAGCTTATTGGTGTAGATAAACTATCTAATTCGCGTAACATCTTCTTTTCGGAAAGATTCATCAACACCTTTTTTTGATTCCGAGTATTCTCAAAAACGATAAACCTTCCGCTGGCAGATGCAGAAAGAACAATATTTGCTGCCTTTAATACATTGAATCTAAAAACAAAAAACATCAAAAGAATCAATACTCTCGCCATACTTTAATTTGATTTTAAATTTGCAGGCATTCTTAAATGCTTATTCTTAACCAAGAACGAAAGATTAAATGCATCATTTTTAATTACGGCTGCAGGCAAGATACTAGTAGACAAAGTGAGCCAACCTCTGCTAACACCAACCTTCTGCAATTTAATACCAACGCCCCCATCTTCTCTTTTCTCCATCACGATTCTAGATTTTCCAGAGTGAATAGTGATTTCTAAATTTCCAGCACCAGTCTTTACTTTATCCTCAACATTTTTACCATTAATTGTATTAATTATCAACTCAACACTGGAGTTATCCTCCTTTTTAACAAGTATATTCGTAATATTTGATAAAATGTTAAAAGCTTGTCGCTCTCCTTCCACATCTTTACGAGGATTAATAAATCCAAGCAACTCACTTCCTGTAATCATGTCTCCATCCTGCAAGTAATTTATTGTTCCACTCAAAAACGCTCCCATATTCTGCGCCTTAGGAAGATCGGAAATCTTAACTTGTCTCCCTGAGCTTGAAGAAGGTTGTTCGCTACTATTATTTTCGGAAGGAGGATCACCGATATGAAGAACATAATAATAAAAAGAGGCCTTCATCTCCTTTATAAAGTTTTCTTGCCTCCTAATTGCAGCGACATCAACTTCTGAAATGTCTTCCGGCTCCATTCCATCTGGATCGATAAATCTAACCGGGTTATTGTATGCATAGTTGTAAGTTGACCATCTCCTATTAACTTCTGACAGAGGGTCATCAACATGCCATCTCCCTATCTGGGCATCATACATCCTCGCTCCATAATCATACCATTCTAAACCACCGCCATCGCTAAATTCTTTATTCTCCAATTCTTTACCGTTATACTTCAATCTATTTTCCGGATAACGCGAACCAGCCAATACATTAGAGCTTATCCCCGCCATCGTCAACCCAAAGGGATAATAATGCGTTTCCTCAATCACCGGCCCGCCACTATGCGCCACTACTAAGTTATCAAAGAATACTTCCTGCGGACTTTCATTGCTGGTATAAACATACAAAAATCCGCTCTTTTTAATGACCATCTTGTCCTGGGAGAGGGTTTGCAGCTGGTCCGGTTCAGCTTTCACCTGCTTCACACCGCTATTTTCCTCCACCATTTTGAATTTGTCGTCAAACAGTACATAATTGAGGTATGCCTTCGGCTTTCCTGGTTGCTGATCCGGTTCTTTTTCCTTCAGTTGGCGGTAATCCTGATTGTAAAAATTAGCATTGAATGGTGTATTGCCAGCAGACGCAGCATTACCGTGCGTTGCATCAGCAGAAGTAGTTCCTCCAAATGCCGCAATCAGATCTGCCACCATATTTTCCGCCGGAACAACCGGATTATTTTTGTTAGCCGGACCATTGGATTTATAGAACGCCTTACTGCTTACCTGAATGGTATCCCCCGCCATAACCCTTAACACCAGAGACGGCCCTATCTTCTTACCAGTTCCTGTTGCGGTTAATTTCGCTACAGATTCATTTTTACCGGCGCTTTCATCTGCCGGATATCCCACCGGCTTATTACTTCTGGTATTATCAATGTTGCTGAACAACAGGTTCTCCTTAGCAGCACTGGGGGTCTCCATCGTAGCCGTATAGATCGACAAATTCGATGAATCCGTCAGTACTAACCGCGTATTCCCTAAATGATCCTTTGCAAAATAATCGTATACAAAAGCTGGCGTTCCCGTGGTTTGATAGACAGGCCTGATCCGTCCTTCTTCATGTGATACAAAGCGGAGGCTATCGTTCTCATATACCAAACCTCCCAGATAATCTGTAGTGGTTACTTTTGCAACACCACCTGTATTGTCTGTTACGGTCTTACGGATTTTGTTACCCGTGGCGTCATACATGAAGCGGATATTTCCTTTACCGGTAATACTAATCAACTCAGGTAAATTGAGGTGGTTATAGGTAATAGACGCGATCTGTTTATTCTCATCTTTAACAAGGTTACCTGCACCATCGTAGTTATAGTCGATGCCATCAGCCTGACTGTCGGTAAAGTCACCCAGGCCGGTTTTCACCCGTACGGTATCATACACGGATTGCAGCTGATTGCTATTGGCATTGTAACGATAGGCTAACTTATCCACATCAGCGGAAGCATTATTGACTAATCCCCGATGGTACATGCTCAACAGGTTACCATTAGCATCATACCTGATGTTTTTAACCGTGAAATCAACGTCATTATTCGACCAATTGCCGGAAGTAAACTGAGAGAAAGCAGCCCCCTTCAGGCGGCTTATTGAATCATAAGTATATCCATACGCCCGTTGCACCGGATCGTTCCATCCTTTCCAGCGTATACCTGCAATATTACCATTGAATGCCTGGTTAGTAAATCCATAATCGTAGCTCAGCTCCTGGCCGAAATGCGCGTTACCGGCGCCATTATTCAGATAGTCTTTGTTAATACTGCGCAGCCACCCCCGAAGATTATATTCGTAGCGCTGCGTTTCCAGTGGTGCATCATTACCCTTAATGCCTATTTCTTTTTGTACAAGCTGACCAGTCTCATCATAAGTATTACGCGCTACCGTGCGTACCTGCGTAACATCATTCAGTTGTTTATTAACTGCTTTCACACGTCCCTGGTCATCATACAACATTACGGTCAGCAGGGTAGTTTGCGGAGTAACACCGCTCCGCCTGTTTTTATGACGATGGTAAGTACTAACAACTTTACCATTAAAATTATAACGGGTAGTGACTACATCTATACCACCGGTAGCATTATCTGCCAATACCTGGGTTACCCGCCCCTTATCGTTATAATAGGTGGTCGTTGCCAGCCAGGTGTCTGTCCCTAATATACGTGTGCGCGTTCCCGTCACCAACCCATTAGCGAGGTTACTGATCGTTACCGGCTCAACGTATGCATTACCCTGATCGGTAGGTTTACTGAGATCGCTGGTCAACGGGCTTTGTACACCTGAAAAACCATAACTATCGTAAAAAGTAAACGTCAAGGGCGTCAATGTACCATTGCTGAATACATCAGGCAGCGGATTACTTACCACCACATTAACAGTCCCGCCATTCATAGACGGATCAATTTTAACATCTGCATCAGCGCCATCCCCGGTATCAAATCCACTTTCCAGCGTCACTGAGTTGGTTGCCTGGTAGGTACTAATCGTATTATCATAATAGGCAACTACCAGGTCGACGGGGCCGGGAAATGTATAACTGCCGGAAGCATTGCTACCAGCTATATTCATCTGTGCCTGTAAGGCTTCACGGGATATATCCCTGTTATACAACGCAGTCTCTACCTGCCGGTTTTGCTGGTCATAAAAAGTGACCAGCCATTGTTTTTGCGCCCGGAGGTTGGAGTCTCTGGTGAACACCAGGCGGTCACGGATGTCATATACCATCTCCGCCCAGCCGGCACCAGGTACTTTTTTGGTAGCCATCCGGTTCCTGCCGTCGTAGGTATATTGAAAACACAGCCCGTCTGCCACAGAAGCCACGCTTGCACCCGCAATGATCTTTTCAACACCCAATGGCGGTATAACGAAACGAAGGTTATTCAGATAATCATAAATATAGTAAGTGCATAACCAGCCCATATGCGCTGTACCTGCATTGGCAGTCGCACGTTGTTTCCTCAATATCAGCAGCCCCGTTTTGTCTTTGTATTCCACAGCCTGGCCACCATCTTCATCTGTAGCAATACTTACCGATAATTGTCCGGCGTCGTAATTTCCGGAATTTGCCGGCAATCCAGTCGCACCAATACTCCAGATATGCACCGAATCCTGTACCGTATTAAACCGGTATTGGTGCGTCACTGGACGGGTAGCCCAGCTATTGCCAGGAGCGTAAGTCTTCAATACCCTATTTAAAGGGGAAGCCTCAAATTCTGTTTGGCTGTAATATATCTTTTCGTCCTTCGCTCCGGGATTTAAAACAGGATCTCCATAAAACAACTGTTGAGCATTAAAAGGAGCTGTTTTAAATTTTCCGTCGGCAGCCGGATGCATATAAGGCAGATACTTATACTGCTCGCGCCCGAAAGCATCATATATCACCGGCGTCACAATATCATTGCCCGAAGCGCTCATTCCTTTTGCCACTGTCTGCAATGGTCTACCCAGGCCGTCAATATACTGTGTCGCCTGCTTTACCTCAGCAACAGTGCGCCCACCGGCAATCACCACCGCCGGATCTGTTGTTGGCATAGAGGGCTCCCAGGTCCTTACATAATTGACGGTCGGATTCGTATAGGCAGCGGGTATATTCACCGGCGTGGCCGAAGGAAGAGAGCCTCCGCCAGGTTGTTGTGCATAGAGATGTCCCCCTGTTGATAACAAAACAATGGCCAGCAAAGCCGGAAAATAGTTGCTAAAGCGGAATATATTTCTTTCTCTCATAGGTTTTCTTTTACTAATGGCCGCACAGACAGGCCATCAAAGTGTGCTACAACGGAACTTGTTACAGAACAGGAGCCTGATACTGATAGTCGTAACGTTTAAGAATTTTTCCATCCTGGTCGGTGATTTGCAACAGCCGGTTGAAACTATCATACTCGTAATAGGCAGTGCTGTACCGCTCATTCGTATTGCTGGACATCCCGATTCCTGGTTCAAATGTTACCGTTGTCATCAGAGACGATTGCGGCGCAAGACGCAGGTCATCGATCGTTACATTCCCTGATACTATGACATTCTGTGTACCTGCCGGCAACAAATGTTCATATAATGTCCAGCCTTTCCGGCTAAGTATAGCAGTACCGGCAACACCATTTACCGTAGCAGCTCCACCATTTGACCAGTAAGCCACTTTAGATGCTCTGCTGTTAGCTGGCAAAACAGCCGTAATGTTACCACTACCAAGGTCATAGGACTTTTTACCGGTGACAGAGATATTTGTATTACGTGCTGCGGAAGAAATGTTCCAGTTACCTGTTCCGTCGGCTTCAAAGCCAGTATAGGCAATTTCAGCAGTGCTGGCGTCAGTAACGCTTGCTACAGGATACTGTTTGTTGTAATCCCAGATAATTGCCTGTAAAACATCCCCCGCTTTAGATTGCAACAGGATATTCTGGCGGTCATCATAAGCATAGAACTGCATCCGCATTTCATTTGGGCCCGTGCCATCCTGTACGTAGTAAGACTCCGGCATATATACCTTCCCGTTATTAAACCAATCCCTATACCTCGCCTCGATTTTTTTTACCAGCACACCATTCTTCTCTTCCTGCTGTTCAACAATTGGCGCTATGATATTACGGCTCACCATACCCTGGTGTACCGCCGATGCCGGAAAGTCATTGGGATATTTATACCGGGTAATGATGATGTTATTCGGATCTGACAGATTACGGTCCAGCTTCAACTGATAGTAAGCAGAATCATACCCATACTGATGGATCGTTTCCTGAAAAGGAGCTGAATTAAGTTCGTAGCTATATTCCTTGACATTTTCACTGGTTTTGATGATCCTTCCGGAACCAGGAGAGTATGATTTAGCATAGAATCCACCGAGATAGGGCTTTTCCATTGACATGTTGGTCATATAAAGACAACGGAACTGTGGTGCATTATGTACTGTGAAAGTAAGATCATATTGATTGACAGTATATTTCACAGTCCGCCCTTGTTTATCTTTTACCTCTTCTTCTTTGAGATTACCCAGGCACCAGGAAGGGATTCCCCAATACATATAAGGATAATCCGTAGGCGTCGGCGCTCCGCTCGTGGGCAGGAGATTAGTGTCATACGAGGAAATGATACGGCCCATGTCACCGTTGCCCATAATGGTCTCTACCCGTTTGTAGTAAATAAAACCATCCTGGTTAGCATAAGGGGAGGAACTTCTGTTGGAACTTGCTGCCAAATAAGCTCCGTTTATCGTATAGTCGTACCTGGGATATACCGGCAATATACCGGAACTAGAGCTATCAGGCGTCAGGTATTTAAAGTCACGGTATTGCGAAGTACGCTGAATAGGATCATAGTCTGTTATTCTCTTTACCCGTAAGCCGCCCACTGTCATCTCTGTAGACACTATCAATGATCGGTACTGACAGGAAACCGTCATATAGGCGTTACTGTTTTTCAGGATATTCAGCAGGGAAGCATCCTGATTTTCGTTAAAGAATATTTTCAGGTAACAACCATTTACCGCACTGGTAATATTGGGAATGTTGTGCCAGTTCTCCGCCATTTCACGGTAGGTATAATCGTCGGATGTATAAATTACCTGGCCTGCCGGATTATACAGTCTGAATTTGAAATTTGCCGTGTGGTACGAGTTTTCAATGGTATTCACATTAGTCGCAAACTGCGGATCAGTAAGTTTCCAATTGAGTATCAGGCCGCTTTGCAGTCCCGCAATATCCAGTGGCAATATCTGTCCAAACTGATTGGCTGGCTGGTCGAGGTACTTGTTGATTTCCTTTTCCTCTCCTCTGTACATATAAGCCCGGTTGTTCTCATGCTCAAAAGCAGTATAACCACCTGAAGGGTAAACGATTTTGTTGAGCGTGCCAACAAGAGAAGCATCTAAATTAACCTCCCTGCTCCCGCCCGGGACATTATAGGTATTGCCATTAAAGGAAAAGGTTATACTGGGAAGCGCTGTCGTGTTACTGGTTTCCCCGTTATAAAATCCCCAATGGTCAATAGCGAAACTATTTCTGGGTGGTAAATTCCCGGGATAATACTTGAATTCATAAGGCGGTTTGGTAACTCCTCCATTGGCCACCTCTTGTAAAGAGATAAGCATCAACCGATAACTGTTTCTATCAGGCTGACCATTTTCCAGGCCTCCGGTATACTGATAGTTAAACTCATAACCATTCCGATTATTGATCAAGATTTTTTTCAAAGTTTTCATGCCGGGAATGTCCAGCCGCTCGGCAGTGTCATAAGTAAATGTCACTTCCGACCCATCCGGCAGGCGTACACGTGTAGGATACACAGCGGTCACCGACATTTGGTTATAAATCCTGTTAAACTGTGGAGATGCTGAAACAGCAGGATTAATATAGTAGCTTTCTGTAATGGCGCTTTTGTAGGAATATCCAAGCGTGGTATATTCAAAAACAATCTCGTCACCTCCTGAAGGTGAAATTATTTTTGTCAGGTACCAACTGGTAGTGCCGGACAGATTGGTTCCTTCATTGAGCCCATCAAGACCTAACGTCATACTGCCACCGGATTCCCTGGCGGCAAATTCGTATTTTATGCCGTTTTCATCCGTGATGGTAAAACTTGTAATATCAAGGCCGCTCGCCTGATTAAAGCTAATCTGCAGTTTCTGATAGGGTTCAATAACAATCCTGTCAGGCATAGTTCCTTTTCCAATATAAAACCGGCCACTCCGTCCATTGAAATTGAAATTGAAAATGTCCATCTCACTGTCAAAGTTCTTTTCAAAAAAATTTCTGTAGGTGGGGTAGTTTGTTGAGAATTCATCGCCGCCAGCTTCTACAGGGATGGTAATGCTATTGTCCATATAGCCGCCCGGTTTGTCATCAGGGATTCCCCGGACCATCCGTGAAATCGCTCCTCCCATATTCAGCGTCCATCCCAGTCCGGTTTTGGAAGCAATATCTTCCACCTTAATACCACCCGAATGGTAAGTCAGGCTGATATTACATTTCAGCTGGTTACTGTTTCCCTGATAACTGAATATCGGAATATCGATCTGAGGAAGACCTGTATTTAAGGTAACGGGAATATTGCCTAATTTCTGGAAAGCAGTAGCATCCGGTGAAGGAGGCATGACCTGGTACAATTGCGGCGCCAGTTTTTGGGCCTGAACGGAGCCAACACAACAAATTAAAAACAGGGACAATCGGTAATAAAATTTCATAGCTCGGTACAAGAACGGGTAAATAGTAATTATTTGGTTCCCGGGTTAACAATTTTCGGCTGTTACGCCGGGTAATATTTGATTTCGGTTAGGTTTTACATGCTAATGACATATCATGCAAGACATAAATTTAATAATTTTTTTTAAAGTCATAATTTTTTTTCACACTTAAATAGATCATAAAGTATCTCATTTAATTCTCCACAATTGGTAAACGATCTAATATTAAAGCCTTAAACTCTGCCTTCCTGGCTTTATTCCCAGACCTATCAAAATCTTTATTGATATTTTTCCAATTACCAACATCTTCCCTTCTCTTAACCGCCACAAAAGCAAAATTTGTGTAGGTGTTATCTATGCCCTCTCTGACCCATGTCAGCATTATCTCATCTCTTCTCTTATTATAGAAATAAATGTAATACCAGTGGCCTGAAGCATCACGCAGGCCATCATCAAATCCATATCCTTCGGGGACTAGTATAGAACTATCGCTTATTTTCAACAACTCAAACATATATATCAATGAGTCCTTGTTTGTTTTGTATTGATATATTTCTGCATAGGGAAAACTACCTGCAGAAAACATGTTACATGCAAAAACTAGACAAATAACTATGAAGGCTGTAGCTATAAGCTTTTTCATAAGTTTGAAATTCGATTTTATTATTTAGGAACTCACTTCCGGTCCGGCTCTTAATCATTCCGGCTCCAGGCCGATCTTAGTTAAATGCGAGCAAATATTCAACTTTTCCCACTAATGCATAGTAATTCATATTTACAGGTATATTAGATATCTCCCCTTCACTTTAAACTTCCGGTTGTGCATAACAACATAGGATGCTATCTCTTCTTCTGTCTGAACAACCAACGAAACCCTATTCCTACCCGCTTCCACAGGTATCCACGCTGAAGACATGCCATTTTCAAAAACAACTTTCACCCGGCTTATCTTTTCAAAAGTTCCCACGCACAACCCTATGGTTGGAAGACACCTGACAGTATCATGATTCACCAGCACAAATACATCATGAAGAGCTTCGTTCCTGCTATTTCTCACTATGGCGATTTTTAAGCTGTCTACAAACGCTCCATCGTCATCACTCAGCAATACCGAAATATTGTCCTGTTGCAGCGTACTTTCCAGCGTCAATATCCGTTGCCTTACTGTCCACCTTCCTTCACTCCTCCCTCCGGACAAGCATGTATGTTGCCAATAGGTATAGGTCCCATCCTTTTTCAGCACTAATCCGCAGTCAGCAAAATCATCTTTTGGATAATATCCGAACTTCATAAAAAAGCCATTGTTTCGTTCCGCCTTAGATAACGCAACACGTTTTAGCATTTGTGCATTTACCTGCGTGGAGCAAATAGCCAGCAACGCAGGAATTAATATGCTCCAACAAATCGTTGGTAACCATCCTACTCTATTCAATAGATGACTATTCATATCCACTAAAATAAAAAACCCTCTCCGCCTAATCGCGAAGAGGGCCAATATTTCTCATCAAGACAACTTTAACTCACCAGCAACTGCTCTATCGCCTTCTCCACCGCGTTAAAAGGAAACCCTTTGATCACGCTGTCCATCTGTGCTGCAATCTCCGCTGTGCACAGGTTGCCGATGCTACCGGCATGGGTATGTTTCACTTCTTTGGAAGGTGCAAAAGTTCCATGCTCGATGTCCATGCCGACTTGCTTGTACGCTTCGCGGAACGGTGTGCCTTGCAGCACCAGGTTGTTCACCACTTCCACGCTGAAGAGGTACTGGTATTTTTCATCATCGAGGATGTTCTCTTTGATGCGGATATTTTCCAGCATGAGGCGGCTCATATCGATGCAGTCGCGCAGCGTCTGGAAAGCGGGGAACAGGTTCTCCTTCAGCAGCTGCAGATCTCGGTGGTAGCCGGAAGGCAGGTTAGTGATCATCATGGCGATTTCATTGGGCAACGCCTGCAACTTATTACCATGAGAGCGGATCAGTTCCCATACATCGGGGTTCTTTTTGTGCGGCATGATACTGGAACCGGTGGTCAGTTCATCCGGGAAACTGATAAAGCCGAAATTCTGGTTCATGAACAAACACGCGTCCATGGCCATTTTAGCGATGGTGGCGGCGATGCCGGCCAGCGCAAAGGCGACTATCTTTTCCGTTTTACCGCGGCCCATCTGGGCGTATACCACGTTGTAATTAAGCGCATCAAATCCAAGCAAACGGGTGGTCATCTCACGGTCAAGGGGGAACGAAGAACCGTAACCGGCAGCAGAGCCGAGCGGGTTTTTGTTCACCACTTTGTAAGCGCCCTGCAGCATGGTGAGGTCATCGACCAGACTTTCTGCATACGCGCCAAACCACAGCCCGAAAGAGGAAGGCATGGCGATTTGCAGGTGGGTATATCCGGGGATGAGATGATCTTTATATGCTTCACTTTTCTGTTGCAGCAGGTCAAACAGGGCTTTTACGGAAGACACCATCGTCTGCAACTCGTGACGGAGAAACAGCTTCAGGTCCACCAGCACCTGGTCGTTACGGGAACGGCCGCTGTGTATCTTTTTACCGACTTCGCCCAAACGACGTGTCAGCAATAATTCTACCTGTGAATGAATATCTTCCACCCCATCTTCCAGCACAAAGTTGCCATCCTGGATATCCTGGTATATCTTTTTCAGCTCCTGCTTCAGGACGGTCAGCTCATCAGCTTCCAGCAGCCCGATGCTTTGCAGCATGGTGATGTGCGCCATAGAGCCCAGCACATCGAACGGCGCCAGGAAAGCATCCATTTCACGGTCTTTGCCGACAGTGAATTTCTCTACGGCATCCAGCGATGCCTTGTCTTTTTGCCACAGTTTCATAAAAAATATTTTATCAACAAATTACTGGATCATTTCAAGGGTACGGATATAACTATCGATACCTGCCCTGATTTCTTCCAGGTAGATGAATTCATCTGCTGTATGGGAACGGGCGGAATCACCAGGCCCCATCTTCACGGAGGTTGCCGGTATCAGCGCCTGGTCCGACGTGGTGGGTGAACCATACCATGTTTTGCCCAGCGTAATGCCTGCCTGCACAAAAGGATGTTCCATCGGGATAAAAGAAGGTCGCATCCGCATGGAACGGGGCTTCACTTCACATTGCACATTCGCACGGATGATATCGAGCAGCTCCTCCAGCGTGTACTGGTCGGTAGCGCGTACGTCTACGACAAAACTGCAATCGGCCGGCACTACGTTGTGCGCTTTGTTGGAAGTATTGATAACGGTGACGCTCATCTTCACCGGACCTAACGTCTCTGATACTTTCGGGTAACGGAAATCGCGGAACCACGTAATATCGGGCAATGCCTTGTACAACGCGTTTTCGCCCTCTTCACGGGCAGCATGGCCCGCCTTGCCGTAAACGGTGCAATCCAGCACCATCAGCCCCTTTTCAGCGATGGCCAGCTGTGTCAGCGTAGGCTCTCCCACTACTGCAAAATCGATAGCAGGCAGTTTGTCGAGGATGCTTTCGATACCGTTAGCACCACTAATTTCTTCTTCTGCGGTTGCCGCCAGCACAAAGTTATATTCCAGGTCTGTGCGGTGATAGAAATGCAGGAAAGTGGCGATCAGGCTGACGAGGCAGCCGCCGGCATCATTGCTGCCCAGGCCAAACAGTTTGCCGTCTTCCACATCCGGACTGAAAGGGTCGCGGGTATACTGCGGGTTAGGCTTCACGGTGTCGTGGTGGGAATTCAGCAGGATATTACGTTTGGACGGATCAAAATGTTTATTGACAGCCCACACGTTGTTAAGGTGCCGTTCGTGTGGTATGTCCATGGCGGTCAGGAAGTCACTGATCACCTGGGCGGTACCGTCTTCCTCCCGGCTTAAAGAAGGCGTGGCTATGAGCTGTTTTAACAGCGCCACAGCCACGTCATATAATTTTTCGTTCCACATAGACTAGCATATTAAAGTGCCCGCCACTGTATCAGTGGTGTTGCTCAGCACATCGTCGGCGTGTCCTATCAGCACTTCCTTCACACCGTTATCGATGGCGGAGAAGGCGTTCTGTAACTTAGGCAGGATGCCGTCCGTCAATACTTTTTCGTCGAGCAGCTGCTGGTAGATTTCTTTGTTGATCAGGTTGATGACTGCGTTGTCGTCCTGCGGGTCACGCAACACGCCTTTTTTCTCGAAGCAGTAAATCAGCCTTACCTGGTAACTGGCTGACAAGGCAATGGCCAGCGAAGCGGCGATCGTGTCTGCATTGGTGTTCAGCATCTGACCGTTACCATCATAGGTAAGCGGTGCAAACACCGGCGTAAGGCCGGCTTCCAGCAACGCCTTGAGCGCAGTGGCCTGTACCATCTCCGGTTTTACGTCGCCTACAAAACCGTAGTCGATTTCTTTCACCGGTCTTTTGGTGGCAGGAATGATATTGGCATCTGCGCCGGTAAGCCCGATGGCGTTACATTGCGCGGCCTGCAGTTTGGCGACCAGTTGTTTGTTCACCAGCCCGCCATATACCATGGTCACTACATCGATGGTGGCTGCATCGGTGATGCGGCGGCCATCTACATATTTGGATTCGATGCCCAGCTGGTCACCGATACGGGTAGCGATTTTACCACCACCATGTATCAGTATTTTTTTACCGGGTATCGTTGCAAACTTTTCTAAGAAAGCCTGCAACAATACCGGGTTATCGATGACGTTTCCGCCTACTTTGATAATAAACAGATCAATCATGATTATCCTTTCAATATTTCGCTTAATACCGCCTGTGCAGCCCATACACGGTTGCCCGCTTCAGGGATCACAATGGATTGAGGCCCGTCCAGTACTTCGTCTGCGATCACCACATTTCTTCTCACCGGCAGACAGTGCATTACCTTGGCGGTATTGGTATGTTTGAGTTTATCATTGGTCACCATCCAGCTGGGGTCTGTGCAGGTGATCTTACCGTAATCCCTATACGAAGACCAGTTTTTCACATACACAAAGTCAGCGCCTTCCAGTGCCTTGTCCTGGTTGTGTTCTATGCGGGCGTTGCCGGAGAATTTCTCGTCCAGTTCATAGCCTTCCGGATGCGCGATCACAAAATCCACTTCTCCCCAGGCATTCATCCATTGTGCGAAAGAGTTCGGAACAGCCTGTGGCAGCGACTTTACATGTGGCGCCCAGGTCATCACCACTTTCGGTTTGCGGGGCTGCTGCCAGTTTTCCTTGATGGTGATCACATCGGTCAGGCTCTGCAAAGGGTGCAGGGTAGCGCTTTCCAGGCTCACCACCGGTACACCGGCGTATTTAATGAACTGGTTGATATATTTTTCGGTATAATCTTCCTCTTTGTTTTTCAACCCCGGAAAGGTGCGGATAGCCAGTATGTCGAAGTATTGCCCCATCACAGCGGCAGCTTCTTTTACGTGTTCGGTGGTATTACCATTCATCACTACACCATCATTCATCTCCAGTGCCCAGCCCTCTTTGTCGATATTGAACACCACTGCTTCCATGCCCAGGTTTTTAGCAGCTACCTGTGTACTTAAGCGTGTTCGCAAACTGGGATTCAGGAAAATCATTCCCAACGTTTTGTTTTTTCCCAATTCCTTATCGATAAAAGGATCTTTCTTGTAGTTCATGGCAATGTCCACCAACCGCGGGACACTGGGCACATCTGCTGTTGAAATAAACTGCTTCATTATTGCTATTTGACTTCTTTTCTAAACGCTTCCAAAAACTGATCTGCATGGGCTTTGGTCAATGCCAGGGAAGGCAGCAGCCGTATTACGTTCGGCTTGGCTTCTCCGGTAAAGATCTTATGAACGCCGAGCAGGTTCTTTCTAACATGGGCCAGCTCTTCCGGCATCTCGATACCGATCATCAGACCACGACCCCTTACTTCTTTTACCTGGGAGAACTTCCGCAGTTCTTCCATCAGGTACGCACCTACGCTGGCGGCGTTATCGATCAGCTTTTCGCTTTCGATCACTTCCAGTACGGCGAGGGCTGCTGCGCAGGCCAGGTGGTTACCACCAAACGTGGTGCCCAGCATACCATGCACTGCTTTGAATTTCGGGGAGATGATAATGCCACCTATCGGGAAACCGTTACCCATGCCTTTTGCCATGGAGTAGATATCGGCGTCCACACCGGCAAAATCGTGGGAGAAAAATTTACCGCTTCTGCCGTAACCACATTGCACGGAGTCAGCGATAAACACGGCGTTGTGCGCGTCGCACAGGCTTCTGATCTTCCGCAGGAAAGATTCGCTGGCCACGTTGATACCGCCCACGCCCTGAATACCTTCAATGATAACAGAAGACACTTCATGTTGTTTGAAAGCGGCTTCCAGCGCAGCTTCATCTTCCCATGGCAAAAACACGATGTTGTCGGTTTCATTCACAGGCGCTACTATCTTCGGATTATCAGTGGCTGCTACAGCGAGGGAAGTCCTTCCATGGAAAGATTTGCGGAATGCGATCACTTTCTTCTTACCATTGTAGAAAGATGCCAGTTTCAGGGCGTTTTCATTGGCTTCGGCGCCGGAGTTGCAAAGGAACAGCTGATAGTCTGCTTTGCCGGAAACCTTGCCCAACAAAGCGGCCAGTTCTTCCTGCAGCGGCATCTTCACAGAATTGGAATAGAAGCCTACTTTATGCAGCTGGTCTGTCAGTCTTTTTACATAGTGCGGATTCGTATGGCCGATAGAAATAACGGCATGACCACCGTACAGGTCCAGGTATTCGGTGCCTTTATCGTCCCATACGTTGGAACCGGCAGCTTTATCTATAACGATGTCGTTTACTGGATAAACGTCGAAAAGTTTCATGATGTCAGGTAAAATTGAAAATGATAAAAACGGTTAGAACACGATGGACTTCAGTTTCAGTCCGGCCGTTTCATCCAGCCCGCACATAAGGTTCATGTTCTGTACAGCCTGACCGGAAGCACCTTTTACCAGGTTATCTTCAATAGAGTGGATCACGAGTTTGTCGCCCACTTTCTCGAGTTGCAGCAATACCTTGTTGGTATTCACCACCTGCTTCAGGTCTATCTGTTTTTCGCTCACATGCGTAAAAGGATGACCGGCATAGTAGTTTTTGTACAGCTGCACTGCTTCTTCCAGTGTCAGGTCGCATTGCAGGTAAGAGGTCACCCAGATGCCTCTGGGGAAATCACCGCGTACCGGTACAAAATTGACCGCTTCTCCGAAGCCGGGCTGCAACTGCACCAGGCTTCGTCGTATTTCTTTCAGGTGCTGATGGTTCAGCACTTTGTAAGTGGAGATATTGTTAGCCCTCCAGGTGAAGTGGGAAGTGGCCTGCAGGCTCTGACCGGCGCCGGTGGAGCCGGTGATGCCGGTGGTATGTACTTCTTTCAGCAGACCGGCTTTGGCCAGCGGCAGGATGCCCAGCTGGATAGCCGTAGCAAAACAACCGGGATTGGCCACGTTACTAGCTTGTTTGATCAGCTCACGCTGCAGTTCCGGCAGCCCGTACACAAATTCCCTTCCCTTAACGCTTTCGCCTAAACGAAAGTCCTGGCTCAGGTCTATTATTTTTATGTGAGGAGCGATATCGGTCGCTTCCAGGAATTTTTTGGATTCACCATGCCCAAGGCACAGGAACATCACGTCAATATCGTTGCTCAGCTCGGCGGTGAAAGACCGTTCTGTTTCGCCCAGCAGGTCGGCATGTACTGCGTACAACGGATTACCTGCATTACTACGGCTATGCACAAACGAAATGGATACGTCCGGATGGTTCAGCAACAACCGGATCATTTCTCCGCCTGTATAGCCTGCCCCACCAACAATGCCTACTCTTACCCTTTTATCATTCGCCATTTTTCGATGCTGATTTTAGAGAGAATTTTTAACCTGATGCCAGATCATTGTCTGATTACCAAAGATTTTGCTGAAGCCTCTTACGTCTTCGCCGGACCAGCCGCTGTTCATTTCGCCGTACTTGCCGAATTTGCTGTTCATCAGGTCGTAAGGCGACTGGATACCGGTTACCTGGAGGCGGTAAGGCATCAGGGTAACGAACACTTCACCGGAAACATTTTCCTGTGTGTGTTGCAGGAACGCTTCGATGTCGCGCATGACCGGGTCCATGATCTGTCCTTCATGCATCCAGTTGCCGTAAAACTGTGCCAGCTGGTCTTTCCAGGTCAGTTGCCATTTGGTGAGCACATGTTTTTCCAGGGCGTGGTGTGCTTTGATGATCACCATGGGCGCAGCGGCTTCAAAGCCTACACGGCCTTTGATACCAATGATGGTATCGCCTACGTGGATGTCACGGCCGATGGCAAACGGTCCTGCGATCGTTTGCAGATATTGGATAGCTTCAGACGGGTGACCGAATTGCTGGTCGTTCACACCAACCAGTTCACCTTTTTCGAAAGTCAGTTTTACTTGTTCCTCGCCTTGTTTGGTCAGCTGGGTAGGCCATGCTGCTTCCGGCAACATACCGTTGGAAGTCAGTGTTTCCTTACCTCCTACGGAAGTGCCCCACATACCTTTATTGATGGAGTACATGGCCTTCTCGAAGTTCACGTTCATGCCTTTGGACTGCAGGTAGGAAATTTCTTCTTCACGGCTCAGCTTCATATCACGGATGGGCGTGATGATCTCCACTCCAGGGATCATGATATGGAACACCATGTCAAAACGCACCTGGTCGTTACCAGCGCCGGTGCTGCCATGTGCTACTGCGTCAGCACCTACTTCCTTCACATATTCCGCGATGGCCAGTGCCTGGCTCATACGCTCTGCGCTCACGCTCAGCGGGTAGGTGTTATTTTTCAGTACGTTACCGAAAATCAAATATTTAATAACGCCGTCGTAGTAGGAACGGACCGCGTTAACAGTCTTGTGACTTTTAACGCCCAGGTTATAAGCGCGTTTCTCAATTTCCTGCAGCTCTTCTTCGGAAAAACCACCGGTGTTGACGATTACGGAATGCACCTCATATCCTTTTTCTTCGGTCAGATATTTAACGCAATAGGAAGTATCAAGTCCTCCGCTAAATCCCAGTACTACTTTTTTCATTTTTACGACATCATTTATATATTCAGAACAATTATTTCAGACAGTGTGTGGCAGACTTCAGAACAGGAAGAATTTTTTCCTGGTGCCGGTAGCGCCGCCTTCTTTTTTGCTGTTAAGCAAAACAAATCTTTTAAATCTTAACCAGCGTTCGTAGAGCTTTATGTTTCCTTTAAATCTCCGGCGTCTTTTCTCGTGATGGATCTGGCCGGCAGCGGTCACAGACAGCTGGTTGACAGGCTGCGCGGTGGTCGCTGCAGCTTCCTGTTTGGCTTTGGCGTCGGCTATGGCCCGCTCTTCCGCTTCTTTCAGCTTCTCTGCCGGATCATACAGCATCGCTGTGCACAGGCAGTTCTTCCGCTGTTTGCTGGTGAGGATATCAAAGTTCACACAGCTGCGGCAACCTTTCCAGAATTCTTCATCGTCGGTCAGCTCGGAATAGGTAACAGGCTCGTAACCCAGTTCAGAGTTGATCTTCATCACGGCAAGACCGGTAGTAAGGCCAAAGATTTTGGACTCAGGATATTTTTCTCTCGACAGTTCAAAAATTCTCTTTTTGATAGACTTAGCCACGCCATGCCCACGGAAGGCAGGATTCACGATCAGCCCCGAGTTGGCGACAAATTTTCCATGGCCCCAGGCCTCTATATAACAAAAGCCCACCCAGTCGCCCGTTTCGGTTAACGCAATAACAGCTTTGCCCTCCTGCATTTTAAGCTCCACGTAAGCCGGTGAACGTTTGGCAATACCGGTCCCACGCGCTTTTGCAGACGCTTCCATCTCATCGGTGATGGTTTTTGAATAGTGTATATCGTCAGGTGTGGCTACCCTAACGATGATATGCTGATTTTCCAACTTTTAAAATTGAAATCGTGAATCAATAAACAGATTGAAGTATTCCATTACGGAACATTCACCGGACATGGGGATATCCGGTGCGATAGCGGTTGTATGACAAGCGCTATCAAATCCTGGGTCGTCGGGAAAGAAATCTAAAGACATTGAACCCAACAGAATATACCCCTTTATTTAAAGCGGGATGATATGCAGAGATGTTGGTATGAGTTGCGGTTTTTTCCAACTTCAGTTCAGCGTTAAATTGTTATAAATATTGTCTTTAGTTTAGATTAACCGCAAAGTTATAATAATATCTTTTTAATCAATCGAATTTTTTTTGGGGAATGCCGATTTTTTTCAAACCGTTAACAAAAAGGCGGCCGTACCCAACTCGTCAGGGTCCAGCCGCCTTATACTTTAGTTTTTTATATACTATTTGGTAATTATTCCCAATTCGGCCACACTGGCCTGATTGTCTTTTTCTGTAGCGGGCGTGAGCGCCACCAACCGGATAAATCTGGCTTTCACCGGGGCAAAGGTAACGGTCTGCTGCACCGGGTTGTTTTTGATATTGGCGAAACTGCCGGTGGCTGCCGGTTGTCCCCAGCTTTTACCATCAGTGCTGGTGTAGAAAGCGTAACCGTAGATCACGCCACCAACATGCTCATTGGTGGTAGGCGTATAGGTGAACCCTTTCAGTGTCAGCGTTTCACCAAGGTCAACGTCCAGCTGATGCGGATACTGTGTCGATTTTTTGTCAGATGCCCACACGGTGGCCGGATTCCCGTCGATAGCCCTGGCTGCTTCCGCAACGGCAGGAGCCACTACCTGCCATTTGGCGGGCGCTACGTCGAAACGGGCTTTCACTTCCGGACTGGCCGCATTCGTTTTACGCAGGAAAGCGCGGGCTTTCACCTCGCCGCCCTGTGGCAGGTTGATAACGGTCTGCGGTGTGTACAACGGAGACTGGAGCGTAGGCGCGGTGCCATCTGTCGTGTAATGTATTTCCGGATCGGCAGAGGCGGCGGTGATGGTCACCCTGCCATCTTTGTCGCGATGGATCTCCGGTGTGGCCAGCATACCGGGTGCTTCATACAGCTGTACTTCGCTGATCACCGGCGCCGCCTTGGCGTCTAATATATTAATATATACCTCGGTAGTGGTATAGTCCGGCAGGCGCAGAATGCGCTTGTGCCCGATAGTGGTTTCCCGGGCGATCTCCTTCTTCACGCCCTTGTCCAGAATTTCTACGCTGAAAGCGCTTACCCGCTGTCCCAGCGCGATGTACTCCTGTAACACCACCCGGTTGAAAGTCACCGGCTTTTTAAATGCCAGTTTCACCGTCGTTTTGGTGACGTTGTCCGGCGTAGCCCAGTAGGTAGCATTGGTACCATCCGTGAGATGGGACACTTTCACTTCAGGATTATTTTTACGTGTATCCGTTGCCGTTACTACCGCATTTTTTGCGAGATTAGTTTTGAAGGAAGCGTCCAGCACGCGGCGCAGCTCCATCAAACGGGTGGAATCATTCGGATGGATCACCCCTTCCCGGTCAATCGGCACATTCAGGATCAGGTTGCCGTTACGACCTACGGAACCATAGTAGATATCCAGCAGGGTATTGACAGGTTTCACCTTGTCATCGGTGTCCGGGCTGTAGAACCATCCCGGGCGGATAGACACGTCGCATTCTGCGGGTATCCATTTTTCACCGTCTTCATTGCCTTCGTTGAGCGATTTGGTGGGAGGGCCGCCCGCGCCGGGCGTAAATCCTTTCACATTCAGCGTGCTCCAGTTAGTAGTGCCGGCAATGCCGTTTTCATTGCCCACCCAGCGGCAGCCGGGGCCTACGTCGCTGAAAATAACGGCGTTAGGCTGATGTTTATAGACTACTTTATGGAACAGGTCCCAGTCATAAGGCTGTTTGATGTTACCTCCGTTGGCGCCATCGAACCACTGCTCAAATACAGGGCCGTAGCCGGAAAGCACTTCTTCCAAAGTATTGGCAAATACCTGGTTGTAAGTGGCGGTACCATACTCGGGATGGTTCCGGTCCCACGGCGACAGGTACACGCCGAACTTCAGGCCGTACTCCTTACAGGCGGCAGACAGTTCCGCGAGCACATCGCCTTTCCCGTTTTTCCATGCGCTCTCACGAACAGTATGGGTACTGTATTTGGAGGGCCACAAACAAAAACCGTCATGATGTTTGGCGGTGATCACAATGCCTTTCATGCCGGCCTGTTTGGCGGTACGTGCCCATTGACGGGCATCGAGGCGGGTAGGATTAAACACCTTCGGGTCTTCATCACCATGTCCCCACTCCTTGTTGGTAAAGGTGTTGGGCCCGAAGTGGATGAACATGTAATATTCCATGTCATTCCAGGCCACCTGCGCTTTGGACGGCAGCGCGCCATAAGGCTGGATTTTCTGTGCCGAGGCCATGCCACAGGCCAATAAGCCGGCGAATAATAAACTGGTCTTTTTCATTTCACTGGATAAATTACGGATTACAGGTCAGCTCCAAAATCTTTCCCTGTTTCATGCTGAGCGAAGATAATCTCCATCCTTTATCAGAGTTGATCGGGTATTCTCTATTCATAATTGAATATTAACCAACAATCGGTTGCGTTTTCGCCGTTTATCACAAAAATGTAATAAAAAAGATATCCGGGTTGGTTTACACGGGGCAAATTTTATAAATTTATTCCCTTCACAACGTATCATTATACGATATTAAAAACTGAACAATGAATAAACAACCACTGCATCGCAGAAGTTTTCTCAAAAACACGGCGGCCGCAGGTATAGGCCTCTCTATGCTCGGCTCCTCTGCTAAACTGTTTGCCAATGAAAAGAAACCCAAGGTAAGAATTGGTCTGATCGGCGTAGGCGCCCGCGGCCTGAGTCACCTCAGCCTCTGCCTGCACCGTGAAGACGTTGACGTGGTAGCTTTTGCAGACCCCGACACGGCCTACACCGTTCCCAAAGCAAGAGACATGATCACCAAGGTATACGGCGGCAAAAGAAAAGTGGCTGAATACACCAACGGTCCGGAAGATTATCATAACCTGCTGAAAAGAGATGACATCGATGCGGTGATCATCGCCACCCCCTGGGAATGGCACTCCATCATGGCCATTGCAGCGATGAAAGCCGGCAAAACCCCGGCGGTGGAAGTATGCGGCGCCTCCGACATCCAGGAATGCTGGGAACTGGTAAACACCAGCGAAGCTACCGGCGTTCAGGTTTTCGGTATGGAAAACGTGTGCTACCGCAGAGACGTGATGGCAGTACTGAACATGGCGCGCCAGGGCCTGTTCGGCGAAATCACTCACCTGCAGGGCGGCTACCAGCACGACCTTCGCGCAGTGAAATTCAACAACGGTAAACAATACTATGGCGGTGGCGTGGAATTCGGCGAAAACGCGCTGTCTGAAGCCAAATGGAGGACCAACCACTCCGTTCACCGTAACGCTGACCTTTACCCTTCCCATGGTCTTGGCCCTATCGGTAACGTGATCAACATGAACCGCGGCAACCGCCTCATGACCATCACTTCCGTGGCCACCAAATCCCGCGGTCTCCACAAATACATCGTGGACAACAGCAGCGAAAGCCATCCGAACGCAAAAGTGAAATTCAAACTCGGCGATATCGTTTCTTCCCTGATGACCACCAGCAATGGTGAAACCATCATGCTGTCCCACGATACCAACTCCCCCCGCCCTTACTCCCTCAACTTCCGCGTTCAGGGTACTAACGGCCTGTGGATGGATGATCAGGACTCCATATATATCGAAAAGAAAAGCCCGTTCGACCAGTGGGAAAAAACCGGCAAACCGGAAGATGCTGACAGCTACTTCGGCAAGTACGACCACCCGCTGTGGAAACGTTACGCCAACGACGCTAAAGGCGCAGGCCACGGTGGTATGGACTGGTACGTGCTCAACTCCTTCGTGGAGAGCATCAAACGCGGCGCTCCTTACCAGCTCGATGTATACGATATGGCTACCTGGTACGCTATCACTCCGCTCAGCGAACAATCTATTCTCGAAGGCGGCAGCGTGCAGTACATCCCTGACTTCACCCGCGGTCGCTGGATGAACAGGAAACCGATCTTTGCACTGGACGATCAGTACTAGTGATCAGCATAAAAGAAAATCGCCCGCCGGCAATTGCCGACGGGCGATTTTCTTTTAATACAATAATACAATATGAACAATAACCTTAGGTTATCCATCTTTATACGCGCGCATCAGGCGCGGCTGCGGCAACTTTCTGCACCGTAGTGCCGTTTTCTATCGTCGTCACATAAATCTCCGGCACTTTGCCAAATTGTTGCTGGTAGCGTGTTGTCACAAAATCACGGAAAGCATCTACCTTATCCTGTTTTACCAGGTTGATGGTGCAACCGCCGAAACCACCGCCCATTACGCGGGCGCCGGCCACCTCCGGTCTCTCTTTGGCAAGGGACACCAGGAAATCCAGTTCCGGGCAGCTTACTTCGTAGAGCGCGCTCAGTCCTTCGTGGGTAGCATACATCAGTTGACCGAAAGCCTGCAGGTCTCCTTTTTTCAACAGTGTTGTGGCGTCCTGCACACGCTGAATTTCTTCAATCACATATTTACAGCGGTCATATACTTTGGCGGGCAACTGTACTTTTACAGCTTCCAGCATGGGCATGGTAGCATCGCGGAGCGATTTCACTTCCGGATGCTGTGCCTGGATGGTGGCTACGCCTTCCTCACATTGCTGGCGGCGAACATTGTATTCTGATGAAGCGAGGGAATGATGCACCATGGAATTACACAGCACAATGCGGTATTCCGGGAAGTCGAAAGGAAAATATTCGTATTCCAGGCTGCGGCAGTCCAGTCGTACTACCTGGTCCTTTTTACCATGCAGATTGGCAAACTGGTCCATGATACCGCATTTCACGCCGGGGAACGAGTGTTCTGCCCGCTGGCCCAGCAAAGCCATGTCCATGCGGCTCATGCCGTATTGGAAAATTTCGTCCAGCGCCGCTACGAGTCCGCCTTCCACAGCTGCGGAAGAAGACATGCCTGCACCTACCGGGATATCGCCTGCGATCACACAGTCAAACCCTTCCACCGGATAGTTGCCCTGTTGCAGCTGGTATACCACGCCCATCAGGTAGTTGATCCATCCGGGAGTAGGCACTACATTGTCGAGGCTGAAAGACACCGTTTCATGCGTGAACACCGCGTGTACGTTACATTGACGGGTACCGTTCAACGCTACCGCATAAACGATTTTTTTATCAATAGCGGCAGGCAATACAAAACCGTCATTATAGTCAGTATGTTCACCGATGAGGTTAATTCTTCCCGGGGAAACTACGATCAGAGGCTCTTTTCCAAATAGCTGGATGAATTTCTCCCTTGTTTGTTGTATCATCAGAAATTTATTAAACGTAAATTTTACACCTAAAAATATAAAAAAAAGCAGAAAAGAGAAGAATGTTGTACAGAAGATGAAATTTTTTTCAACACTGCCTGAACAAACCATAGTACGGGCTTCGGCCCTGGTGCTGCGAAAAACGAGATCGGCCTGCACATGATAAATCATTACCATATGCAGGCCGATGTTGTGTATCATTTACTATCCCTGGAATAAACCCCGGGTATCTTTTTTATATCGCCTTGACGCCGGACTTGTTTTTACCGATCTTATCTCCTACCAGTGAATAGAACAGGATATAGAGATAGCAGGGCACCATGCAATACAGGAATGCATGTCTGAAATCAATGCTGCTGCTGTACAGGAAGCTGAACATGCTGTGCTGATCGAACATGCCGCTGTATATCTGCGGTATTACACCACCACCGGCGATACCCATTACAAGGAGGGCGGAACCGATTTTGGTGAAGCGGCCCAGGCCGTCGATGGCCATTGGGAAGATGGCGGGCCACATCAGTGCGTTGGCCAGGCCCAGCAATGCAATGAAGGTCACTGCGGAGAAGCCGGTGTTCAGGAACGCGCCAATGGTAAAAAGCACGCCCAGTACTGCTGAGATCTGCAGGCCTTTTTTCCCGGTGAGGTATTTCGGAATGGTGGCAATACCAATTACATATCCTGCCAGCATGGCCACCAGGGTGAAGGTAGTGAAGTAGCGGGTGTCTGCGATGCTCATGCCCAGTGCTTTACCATACTGACCAATTACGTCGCCGGCCATTACTTCCACACCTACGTAAACGAAGATACAGATCACGCCCAGTACCAGTTGCGGGAACTGGAACACGTTGGTTTTGCCGTTAGTGGCGGCAGCAGTGCCGGCATCTTCCGCGTCAGTGTCTATTTCCGGCAGGGAGGAGCGTTTCAGCAGGAAAGCGAGGATGGTCAGTACAATGGCGATGGCCACATATGGACCGATCACGCGGGAAGCAAGGCTGTCGAGCAGCGCTGATTTCTGTGCAGGATCTACTGCGGCAGCGATGTCTGCCTCCAGTTTCTCTGCGCCTTTCAGGATGATGGAGCCCAGGATGAGCGGCGCCAGTGCGCCGGCAGTTTTGTTACAGATGCCCAAAATGGAAATGCGTTTGGCCGCGCTTTCCTTGGGGCCGATGATACTGGCGTACGGGTTGGAGGCTGTTTGCAGCAGCGCCAGTCCCGCGCCCTGTATAAACAGGCCGGTGAGGAACATGCCAAAGCTGCGGGCGTTAGCCGCAGGAATGAATACCAGGGAACCGATCGCAATGATCAGCAGCCCTAACGCCATACCGTTTTTAAACCCTGTCTTGTTCAGGATAAAAGAAGAAGGAATCGATAAAAAGAAGTAAGCCATGAAAAAGGCCATCGTCACCAGCAGCGCCTGCGACACGTTCAGTTCACACACAATCTGGAAAAACTGGATCAGCGTTCCATTAAGCCAGGTAACAAAGCCAAATACGAAAAACAAAATACAGATGATCGCCATCGCCTGGCCGTACCCCGCCTGTTTGGGTATATTCATTGTTGCTGTTTGGTTGGACATAGCTGTCTGTTTGATTTTAGATAAACGCGAACATAGTGAAACTCCGTTATATTTTATGCTATAATTCATAAATATATTAGCTAAAACGTTTTACTATCGAAAAAAAATGCAACGGTTTATTGGGTTTTTTAGAAATTCCTTAAAAAAATATTATACATTTATCCGGCAAAATTTCACTGTAACTTAACACGTTTATGGCTCAGCAAACAAAGCAAGGCGCACAAAGTACACACCCGTCGTTTTTTGTGCTAATATTGGTGTTCTTTTTCTGGGGTTTCCTGGCTGCATCGAACAGTATATTTATCCCTTTCTGCAAATCTCATTTTAACCTTACCCAACTTGAATCTCAGCTGATTGACTTCTCCTTTTACAGCGCCTACTTTATCGGCTCCCTCATCCTGTATCTGGCATCTGCGGCAAGAAAAGTGGACATCCTCAATAAAATAGGATATAAGAAGGGTATTATTTACGGTTTATTAATTTCTGTACTGGGGTCCGCTATCATGATCCCCTGTGTCAACAAAGAAAAGATCGTTCCCATCCAGGAAACCCTGAGCGACATCAGCAGTTTCCAGGTGGAACAACAACTGCAAACATCTGACCGCCAGGTGAAAATCCGCCGCGAAAAAGAAAAAGACACTTACGCGCTGCTGATCTCCGGTAATGAAGCGGCCGACAAATACATTAACAACCCGCATCTCCTTGCAGAAATACCGCAGGGATTCACCAAAGACGAAGAGCATCATCAATACGCCGGCATCTTCCATAAATCCAGCCTGGAGAAAGTGATCAACACCCTGTCTGCCGACCACCGGCAAACAGTTACCTTCGGTTACTTTGCCCTGATCCTGATGGCCCTCTTTATTGTGGCGCTTGGTTTCTCCCTGCAACAAACAGCGGCCAACCCGTTTGCCATCCTGCTGGGCGACCCTGCCAAAGGCGCTCACCGCCTCAACCTCGCCGGCGGTATCAACTCCTTCGGTACTACCATCGGCCCCATCATCGTGAGCATGCTGCTGTTCGGCAACATCAAGGGCGGCGATGTCAGCACAGACATCAGCAAAATCAACACGCTGTATATCCTGCTTATCGTACTGTTCCTCGTTGCTGCGGCCATCTTCGCTTTTGTGAAAATGCCGGAAAGCCAGGACGACGAAGTATTCGAAACTTCGCCCAAAGCCACGAAATCCATCATCGGCATCACCCTCATGTTTATCCTGATCCTCCTCGGACTGTTCCTGAAATATGAACTGCCTTTCTTCGTGGCTGGTATCGTAGGTATCATCGGTATCCTCTTCTTTGCCAAAATGGCTTCTGCCGGTGGCAGCGAAGGATGGGGCGCCATGAAATATCCACAGCTTACCCTGGGCATGCTGGCCATCTTTATTTATGTGGGCGTGGAAGTGACCATCGCCAGCAACCTCGGCGCATTGCTGAAACATCCGGGCTTCCTCACACCGAAAGGTCTGGCGGAATCTGAACTGGACCCCTACGTGTCGCTCTTCTGGGGCAGTATGATGATCGGCCGCTGGACAGGCGCCATCAGCGTATTCAATGTATCCAAAACCACCCGTAAAATACTGTGCGTGATCGTGCCTTTTGTTGCCTATGGCGTGATCCTCGGTGCCAATGTGATCAAAGGCAACGACGTGAGCGGACTGTATCCATATGCCATCTGTATCGCTATCCAGATCATCGGTTTCTTCGCCGGTCAGGATAAACCAGCCAAAACCCTCATGATATTTGGTTTGCTGGGCGTAGGCACTGTACTGGTAGGTCTTTTCACCAGCGGTTCACTGGCCACTTTCGCTTTCATCAGCGGCGGCCTGTTCTGCTCCGTAATGTGGCCCAGCATATTCGCCCTCTCTATCGGCGGCCTGGGCAAATACACCGGTCAGGGCTCTGCGTTCCTGATCATGATGATCCTCGGCGGCTCTCTCGTACCTCCGGTACAGGGCGGTCTGGCAGACATCCCAAGCATCGGCATCCACGCCTCCTATGTTATTCCGGCGCTGTGCTTTGCTTATCTTGCATTTTTTGCATTCAGAGTTAAAAACATATTAAAATCTCAAGGAATCGATTATGAGTCAGCAACTAGTGGTGGGCATTGATATCGGAGGGACTAATACCAAATTCGGCATTGTAGATCGCAGAGGTAATATTTTGTGTGATGGTCGTATGTTAACGAATAAACATGAAGATGTAAACTGCTTTCTGGATGAACTTCACCAACAGTTATCTGGTTTGATAGCACAGGTAGGAGGAATCGAAAATATCAAAGGTATTGGCGTTGGCGCTCCCAACGGCAACTATTACAACGGTAATATTGAATATGCTCCGAACCTGCGCTGGAAAGGCGTAGTTCCCTTAGCCAGCCTGCTCGAGAAAAAATTCGGGCTACCGGCTGTATTAACCAATGATGCCAACGCTGCCGCCCTGGGCGAACTGATCTACGGCGCAGCACGCGGCATGAAAGACTTTATCGTGATCACCCTCGGCACCGGCGTAGGCAGCGGTATTGTTGCCAACGGGCAGCTGATCTATGGTCACGATGGTTTTGCCGGCGAACTGGGTCACATCATCGTGATCCCTGGTGGCCGTTACCACCCGGGCACCGGCGCCTACGGCTCTCTTGAAGCCTACGCTTCCGCGACCGGCGTTACCAACACCGCGATCGAATTCCTCGCCACCCGGCCGGACGTGCCCAGCATGATGCGCGAGCACACCAAAGAGGAAATCAATTCCAAACTGATCTACGAAGCTGCCATGAAAGGCGATCCGCTGGCCATGGAAGTATACGAGTTCACCGGCCAGATACTGGGCGCCGCCCTGGCCAACTTCGTGATGTTCTCCAGCCCTGAAGCCATCATCCTCTTTGGTGGCCTCACACAGGCAGGCGATGTGATCATGAAACCGGTAAGAGAGCACATGGAAAAAAATCTGCTGCCCATCTTCCAGAATAAAGTTAAATTGCTGTTCTCTGAACTGAAGGAAAGCGACGCCGCCATCCTCGGTGCCAGCGCCCTGGCCTGGGAAATGAAAGACTAGCCCATGGCTATCTGACAGCTAATAAAAATAATATGAAAAATAGAAGAAGTTTTCTGAAAACAGCGGCCCTTGGTGCCGCTGTTTTCTCTTTAGACAGTGTAACAGCTACGGCTGCACGCGCGCAGGCCAAAGCGCCCGTAAAAGGAAAACCCATCGTGCTCTCCACCTGGGATTTTGGCCGTGCTGCCAATGAAGCCGCATGGGAAATTCTTAAAAAAGGCGGTCGCGCCCTCGATGCCGTAGAAGCCGGCGTACGCGTGCCTGAAGCCGATCCCAATAACCACACCGTAGGCTACTCCGGTTATCCCGACCGCGACGGCCGCGTGACCCTCGACGCCTGTATCATGGACGAACACGGCAACGCCGGCTCCGTGGCTGCACTCGAACATGTCACCCACGCCATCTCCGTGGCACGCCTCGTCATGGAAAAAACACCACATGTGATGCTGGTCGGCGACGGTGCCCTGCAATTCGCACTGGCCAACGGTTTCCAAAAAGAAAACCTGCTCACGCCGGAAGCGGAGAAAGCCTGGAAAGAATGGCTCAAAACATCCGAATACAAACCGGTCATCAACATAGAAAACAAATCGTACTCACCCACCAACGGCGCTACGGCCTTCAATCCGCTGATGCTGCCGGGGAACGTGTACAACCACGATACTATCGGCATGGTGGCCATGGACGCGGAAGGCAACCTCTCCGGCGCTTGCACTACCAGCGGAATGGCCTTCAAACTCCACGGCCGCGTAGGAGACTCCCCCATCATCGGCGCAGGCCTCTATGTGGATAACGAAATAGGCGCCGCCACCAGCACCGGCGTCGGCGAAGAAGTGATTAAAATCGTCGGCAGCCACCTCGTCGTGGAACTGATGCGCCAGGGATATCCACCGGAGAAAGCCTGTAAAGAAGCCGTAGAGCGCATCGTGAAAAGAAGCCCTTCCAAAGCAAAGGAAATACAGGTAGGCTTCCTTGCCCTCAATAAAAAAGGACAATACGGCGCTTATTGCCTCCAGAAAGGATTCAGCTATGCTGTGCTCAGCAAGGATGTGAACAACACGCTGATAGACGGGAAACACCATTTTTAACCGGAATTACAAATTATGAATTACGAATTACGAATGAAACCGTAATTCGTAATTCGTAATTCGCAATTCGTAATTGTCATGACATGTCTTTTGTCCTCGAAATATGCGCGGCCTCTGTTGCTTCCTGCATCGCAGCCGAAGAAGGAGGCGCCAGCCGCATTGAACTGTGCGATAACCTGCTGGAAGGCGGCACCACCCCCAGTTACGCTACCATCGCGGTGGCCCGCGAAAAAGTAAAAATAGACCTCTATCCCATCATACGCCCCAGAGGCGGCGATTTCCTCTACTCCGACCTGGAATTTGAAGTGATGAAAAAAGATATCGTCCTCTGCAAAGAACTCGGCTGTAATGGCGTCGTGATCGGTATCCTTACGCCGGACGGGCGGGTCGACAAAAAACGCTGCAAAGAACTGGTCGACCTGGCATGGCCGATGGGCGTCACTTTCCATCGTGCTTTCGACATGACCGACAACCCGTTTGAAGCACTGGAAGATATCATCGGGATCGGTTGCGAGCGCATTCTCACCTCCGGCGCCCGCAATACCGCCGTGGAAGGGGCATCCCTGCTGAAAGACCTGGTGGAACGCGCCAACGACCGCATCGCCATCATGGCCGGCTCCGGCGTCAGGGCCAATAACATCGCAGACCTGGTCAAAACCACCGGCGTAACAGAATTCCATACCACCGCGAAAGCCTATGAAGAAAGCGGTATGGTGTACCGCAATCCCAATGTCAGCATGGGCGGCATTCCCGGCGTACCTGAATACGGCATCTCCCAGACCCAGCGCCAGGAAGTATTATTAATTCGTGAAAGAGGGGAAAAAGCCTTGCAGGAGATCAACCAGTAGTCTATATTAGCAGAGAATATACAATATATGCTGCACGGCCCCTGTACGGCCGTGCAAGCCTTTTAAAAGTGAACAACGAAATGAAAAAACTGATCATCGCAACCGGACTGTTGCTGGGCGGTCTATTCGCGCAGGCACAGGTCAAAGGCGTAAAACATGTCATCCTGATAGGCATGGACGGCTTTGGCGCTTATTGTTTTCCGAAAGTGGACAATCCCAATATGAAACAGCTAATGAAAGAAGGCGCGTGGACACTGCAGGCACGCAGTGTACTGCCTTCCTCTTCCGCTGTCAACTGGGCTTCCATGGTCATGGGCGCCGGACCGGAAATACATGGCTATACCGAATGGGACAGCCGTAAACCCGAACTGCCGTCCCGCACACTCGATCAATACGGCATGTTCCCTTCTATCTACACCATCCTGCGCGAACAAAAACCCAAAGCGGAAATTGGCGTGATCTACAGCTGGGAAGGAATCGGGTACCTCTTCCCCAAAGCGGCGGTCAACAAGGACCTTGGCACCAAAGACAATGACAGTCTGGCTACCGAAGCATCTGTAGCCTATATCAAAGAGAAAAAACCGGACTTCCTTTTTATACATTTTGATCAGCCGGACGGTGTTGGGCACAATATTGGTCACAATATCCAGCCTTACTTCGACCAGGTGAAAAAGAACGATGAACTGCTGGGCAAAATCCTGCAGGCTGTCAAAGATGCCGGCATCTGGGATAACACCATTATCCTCCTCACTGCCGATCATGGCGGTATCAAAAAAGGCCACGGCGGCAAAACCATGGAAGAAATGCAGATTCCCTGGATTATCCGCGGCCCGGGCGTAAAGGCAAACAAAGAGCTTGGCACCAGTGTTGTTACGTACGATACCGCTGCCACCATCGCCTGGATCTTTGGCTTGAAAACACCACAGGTATGGACCGGAAGACCTGTAACTGAAGCTTTTAAATGATTTTCGATTTTTTGATTTTCGGATGTTGGGATTTATTTGATGATTTGTTATTGAATCCCGAAATCCGTAAATCAAAAAATCGAAAATCCCTAAATCATATATGTTATGAAAAGATTGCTGCTCGTCACCGTCGTTTGTCTGACAGGATTATCACTCACAGCCCAGGTGCAAAAAGTGAAAGTACTGACCTACAACATCCATCACGGTGAAAACATGAAAGGCCTGCTCGACCTTCAGGGGATTGCCAACGTGATCCTCGCTACCAATCCGGACCTGGTAGCCCTGCAGGAAGTCGACAGTGCTACCCAACGCACTAAAAACACCGACCAGCTTAAAGAACTGGCAGCGATCACCGGCATGTACACCTACTTTGCCAAAGCAATGAACTTCGATGGCGGTGGCTATGGCACCGGTATCCTCTCCCGCTTCCCTATCACGGAAGCCATTACGCTTCCTTTACCTTCTGTCACGAAGGAAGAAGTGGAGCCGAGAGTGGCCGGCATCATCACCGTAAAACTGCCAGGCGACAGCCTGCTGCACTTTGTCAGCGCCCACCTCGATGCAGAAAAGCCCGCGGCCAATCGTATCGCACAGGCCAACCAGCTGGCGGCCTACTTTAAGGAAACAAAAACACCTGTCATCCTCGCCGGCGACTTTAACGCGCTTCCCGCCAGTAAAGAAATAAAAACACTGAAAAAGATATTCACTGACGCTACCCAGCAGATGGGGCCTACCTTCCCTGCCGACTCTCCACGCGTAAAGCTGGACTATATCATGGTCCACCCGCAAAACCGCTGGAATGTCACCGGGGCAAGGATCATCGAAGAAGCGGTAGCTTCCGACCACCGCCCCGTGCTCAGTGAACTGGAACTGAAATAACTATCATCGAAATGCTAAAAGTGTCAATGAAAAAATTGTTCTACCTGTGCCTTCTGGGTGGCACCGCCGCCCTGGGCAGCTGCTCCGGCTCCCGCCATGCAGATGCGCCCAAAGGAAAAGTAAGCATCATCCCGATGCCGGCCAGCATAACAGAAAAACAGGATTCATTCCTGCTCGACAAACACACCGTGATTGTCGCTACCGGCGAAGCTGACCGCAAAACAGCGGCCCTCTTCAATGCCTGGCTGAAGGAATTCACCGGTTATGAACTGGATATCAAAGAGACAGGCGACAGAAACGCCATTACCCTGCATACCGGCAACGACAGCACTAACGCCGAAGGTTATACGCTGAATGTGGACAACAAGGGCGTGACCATCAACGGTAACAGCGGCGCAGGCACTTTTTACGGCATACAGTCGCTCATCCAGCTGCTGCCCGTACAAAAGGCCGATGCCATGTACATCCCCGGCGTCAGCATCACCGATGCTCCCCGCTTCGCCTACCGTGGCCTCCACCTCGATGTGGGCCGTCACTTCTTCCCGGTGGAATTCATCAAAAAATATATCGATCTGCTGGCGATGCACAAATACAACACCTTCCACTGGCACCTCACGGAAGACCAGGGCTGGCGCATCGAGATCAAAAAATATCCGCGCCTGCAGGAAGTGGCCTCCAAACGTAAAGAGACCATGGCCGGACATTACACCGAGAACAACCAACAATATGACGGAAAGCCCTATGGTGGCTTCTATACACAGGAGCAGGTGAAAGAAGTGGTGAAATATGCTACTGATCATTTTGTGACCGTCATCCCTGAAATAGAAATGCCCGGCCACGCGCTGGCTGCCCTCACCGCCTATCCCAACCTGGGCTGTACCGGCGGGCCCTACGCTGTAGGCACGCGCTGGGGCGTGTATGACGACGTGTATTGCGCCGGCAACGACAGCGTGTACGCCTTCCTTCAGGATGTGCTGGACGAAGTACTGCCGTTGTTCCCCAGCAAATACATCCACATCGGAGGTGATGAATGCCCCAAAGTGCGCTGGGAAAAATGCCCTAAATGCCAGGCCCGCATGAAACAGGAAGGCCTGAAAGACGCCCATGCCCTGCAGAGCTACTTCATACAGCGCATGGAAAAATACCTGAACAGCAAAGGCCGTCAGATTATTGGCTGGGACGAAATCCTGGAAGGAGGCCTCGCCCCTAATGCCACCGTCATGAGCTGGCGAGGCATTGAAGGCGGTATCGCCGCCGCAAAACAGCATCACGATGTGATTATGACGCCAGGCAGCTACTGCTACTTTGACCATTACCAGTCACAGGGCCACAACGAACCACTGGCTATCGGCGGCTATACCCCTGTCAGCAAAGTATACAGCTACGAACCCGTGCCCGCGGAGCTGAGCAAGGAAGAAGCTAAATACATCAAAGGCGCACAGGCCAACCTGTGGACCGAATACATCGCCAATACCGATTACCTCGAGTACATGGTATATCCCCGCGCTTCCGCACTGGCAGAAGTATTGTGGACGCCGGCCGGCAAACGCAACTACGATAACTTCGTGGACAGGCTTAAAGTACATGTAAAACGCCTCGACCAGAAGAAAGTGAACTACGCCAAACATGTGTTTGAAGTGACAGGCGCCGTGACCGACAATAAAAAAGGCGGCGTGGAAGTAAAACTCGACAGCAAGCTGGATGGCGGCAAAATCGTGTATACCCTCGACAGCACCGCTCCTTCCCTGCAGTCAAAAGCCTACAGCGGCCCGGTGCAGATACAGCAGTCAGGTACCCTGCGGGCGCAGGTATTCCAAGGCGACAAACCTTTCGGTAATGAATACAGCCAGCATTTCATCTTCCACAAAGCACTGGGTAAAAAAGTGACGCTCGCAGCGCCGCCCAGCAAGGATTATGATCCGGGCAGCAGCTTCGCGCTGGTAAATGGCATTGAAGGCATCGCTTCCTATAATGACGGCCAGTGGTTTGGCTACAACGGCAAAAACATGGAAGCCGTGGTGGAACTGGACAGCATCCAGGACATCCGCCTGGTAGGCCTGAACACGCTGAACCTGCGGGCCAACTGGATTTATCCTCCCAAACAGGTCACCTTCTCCGTTTCAGAAGATGGCAAGACCTATAAAGAGATATATAAACAAACCACCTTCAATCAAACCGGTATCAACCAGGTACGAGGCAAGGTAGAGGCCCGTGGCCGTTTCGTGAAACTCAGCGCTGCCAACTTCGGCACTATTCCTGCCGGAGGAGAAGGCGCCGGTAACCCGGCCTGGCTCTTTGTAGATGAAATGATCATACAATAATTGCCCCCCGGGGCTGAAGCCCCGGGAAAATAAATTTAAATTAAATAAGAGCTAAATTTTAGCGAACATTAGCAGTATTTTATTTAATTTTCCGGCTCGTTTTTAAACCGCATCTAATCAAAAACGTTTACAAATGACGATTAATCATCAGGAAATCGAACTGATTGACAGCTTTGAGCAAATTGCCGTGGAAATCCACCCTTCTGCCAAAGAGGGTTCCAAAGCAGTAGCGCAGGAAATAGCCGCGTTAATTCGCGAAAAGGCGGCTGCCAATCAAAAATGCGTACTGGGCATGGCTACAGGCTCCACCCCTAAATATCTCTACGCCGAATTGGTTCGTCTGCACAAGGAGGAAGGACTGAGCTTCAAAAATGTGATCACCTTTAACCTCGACGAATATTATCCCATAGAGCCGGATGCGCTGCAGAGCTACAACCGCTTTATGAAAGAACACCTCTTCAATCACATCGATATCCCGGAAGGACAGTACCATATTCCTGATGGCACTATACCGAAAGATCAGATCAAAAAATATTGCGCTGATTACGACAAACGTATTGAAGACGCCGGAGGTATCGACATCCAGATCCTGGGTATCGGTAACAACGGCCACATTGGCTTCAACGAGCCGGGTTCCAACATTAACTCGCACACCCGCCTAGTAACGCTGGACAACAGCACCCGTCTGGCTAACGCCTACGAGTTCCCTAACATGAGCCAGGTGCCTCGTCTGGCCATCACCATGGGCCTGAGCACCATCTTCAAAGCCAAAAAGGTTATCCTGATGGCATGGGGCTCCCACAAAGCTAAAATCGTTTGCCGCTCAGTAGAAGGCCACAGCTCAGACCAGGTGCCTGCCTCCCTGCTGCAACAGCACCCTAACTGCACCTTCGTGATCGATGAACAGGCTTCTGCCGAGCTTACCCGCTTCAAAGAACCCTGGCTCACCGGTGACTGCGAATGGACGCCCAGCCTGATCCGCAAAGCCGTGACCAGCCTGGCCCTGAAGCTGAACAAGCCCATCCTGATGCTCACAGACAAAGACTATAACGAAAACGGTCTCAACGACCTGATCGTACAATATGGTTCTGCCTATGAGCTCAATATCAAAGAATTCAACGCCATCCGCGATACCATTACCGGCTGGCCTGGCGGCAAACCTGGTCCTCAGTTGCCTAACCATCCTGAGCGCTCCGAGCCTGCCAAAAAACGCGTGCTGATCTTCTCTCCGCACCCGGACGATGACATCATCTCCATGGGCGGTACCTTTATCCGTCTGCACGAACAAGGCCACGACGTGCACGTAGCCTACCAGACTTCCGGCAACATCGCCGTTACCGACGAGTTCCTGCTCCGTTTCATCGATTTCGCCGTAGGTTTCGAAGGCATGTTCGACATTGATAAAAGCAAAAGCTCCCAGATCCTGGATGAAGCCAAAGCCTTTATCCGCGGTAAAAAACCAAGCCAGAAGGATACGCCGGAAAACCGCGCTATCAAAGGCCTGATCCGCCGTTGCGAAGCCAAAGCAACCTGCCGTTACGTAGGTATCGCAGAAGAAAACGCCCACTTCATGAACCTGCCGTTCTACGAAACAGGTCTCGTGGAAAAGAAACCAATGGGTGAAGAAGATATCCAGCTGACAGTAGACCTGCTCCGCAAAATAAAACCTCACCAGATCTATTGCGCCGGTGACCTCGCCGATCCGCATGGTACCCACAAAGTATGTCTGGACATCATCTTCGCGGCCCTCGACAGGCTGAAACACGAAGAGTGGATGAAAGACTGCTGGGTATGGCTCTACAAAGGCGCATGGCAGGAATGGGATATCCACGAAATCGAAATGGCGGTACCCATGAGCCCCGACCAGGTGCTTCAGAAACGCCTCGGTATCTTCATCCACCAGAGCCAGAAAGACGTGGTGCCTTTCCAGGGTACCGACCTGCGCGAATTCTGGCAACGTGCGGAAGACCGCAACGCCAACACCGCTAACCTGTACGACCAGCTGGGCCTGCAGAAATACTCCGCGATGGAAGCGTTTGTACGTTACCACTTCATGTAATACCGTACTCTCCATAAAAAGCGAAGACCATCACCGGATGATGGTCTTCGCTTTTTTATTATCTGGTGTAACACGAAAAATACTACATTTACCACATGGATTTAACCCGTGCAATCGCTATTGCCACTGAGGCCCACCAGGGCCAGGTGGACAAATATGGCCAGCCCTACATCACCCATGTGCTCCGTGTCATGCAAATGGGACGTACCAACGAAGAGAAAATCGTCGGTGTATTGCATGATGTAGTGGAAGACAGTCCATGGACCTTTGAAGACCTTGCCCGTGAAGGCCTGGCGCCCCACCTGCTGGAAGCGCTTCGCTGCGTCACGAAAGAATCTGAAGAAGAGGATTACGAACATTTTGTAAACCGTACCCTGCAAAACCGTTTGGCCGCTACCGTTAAGCTCAATGATCTGACAGACAACATGGACATCCGCCGGATGACGACCGTGCAGGACAAAGATGTTACCCGACTGAACAAGTACCTGAACGCCTACCGCAAGATCGCTGCAGCGCTTATCCAGGAGAAATAATTTAAATACCTTTCCGATTAAACCATTAAATTACAGTATAAACGAAAAGCCATCAATGGAAAACGATATCCTCATTGACTTCCGGTTTATTGCCAAAGAGAAACCCCGCTTCAGCGAACTGTTCCTGATTACCGGGGAAGAACATCCGAAGTTTCCCGCCCGAAGCCAGACCTTTGCCCAACTGGCCCCGCTCGGATTTGAGCAGCTGGACGACTTTTTTGGTATCCTGAATGACGAAGAAACCGGAGACGACGTTCTGATCTGGCTTTTCCCGATGTTTAACGGCGAAGAAGTATTTCACAACAGCGGCCCTTTTGACGCTATCCGGCTTTCCTACAGCGCGCTGCGTAATGCACCGGCCAACATCACCCTCCTGGAGACATGCTTTAACGCCATCAAAGCACTCCCCGATGTGGAAGTCCGCTTTGAAGATGCAAAAATCACCAGCTTCGATGCCGTACAGAAAAAAAATGATGAAATAGTCGCCCACTGGCGCGCCAACAACATCGAACCAGGCTCCGATGAAAGCCTCCTGATCGAAGAAGATGAAGATGACTGGGATGAAGACGAAGACTGGGACGAAAGCGAAGAGTGGGAAGATGATACCGAGACCAAGAAAAAGTAATAACTTATTGATACCAAGCAGGCTTACAGCCTGCTTTTTTTATTCATATATTTTCGTACATTAGAGCATTACCTATACCACCACAACACACTGCCAACGATGAATAACAAAGCCAACACCAAAGGCCCGGCTACGCTGTTAATTGTAGCCTGTTTTGTGCTGATACTGCTCATTTCCGGCATCCCATCCACCCGCCGGCTCAGTAAAGCCAGTTGCAAACCCGTTACCGGCCAGGTAACAACAATCACCAAAAGCTCGCCCGGTTACGTTATCCATCTCAAAAATGATCCAAGGATCTACTATATCAAACCCGCTTCCCTGCCATCAGCCACTATGAGCAGCCTGGAGCAGCAACTGCAGGGCCGCCCGGTGCAACTGTTCACCTCCTCCGCCTGGTCGCCGCTCGATCCCTTCTCCAGCATGAAGGAAATCCGCCGGCTTCAGATAGGCGACGACGTTATCTTCTCCGAATACTGATATCAGGACAAACGACGAAAGTCAAAGTGCCGGGCAATGATGTAGTCGCTGCCCAGAAATAATATTTTTCCCCTTTCCATAAAGTCATGCCTACGGCGCCCCTCGATCATGGACCAGCTGATTCCATGCCTGTCAAGGCAGGCAGCATACACGTTCAGCAAGCGTACCGGCCCTTGTGCCAATAAGCCGGCGCCGTGCGTTAATGCACTCAGCCTGTCCTCTTCAAGGTACTGATCAAACGACAACCACCGCTCCGTTTCCTGCTGATGCGCCACCCATAATTCCATGAACAAGGCCGGCATATCTGTTACCCTGCCATTGAAATACAACGATCCCGATTCCATCGTGTATTCCCATAACAACGGGTGATCATTATCCCAATACAATCCGTCAAAGTAACGCCGGGTACAACTACTCTTTACATATCCTTCCGCCATCACTTCCCAATACTGTGTAAAACTATCCACCTCATCAGCATTAACGGTAATGGCTATGGTAATAACCGGCTTTTCCGCAGTAAAATCCATTTTTATTAGCTGAAAACTATATTCATCTTCCGCATACAAATCCAGTAAATTCGATAACTCGTCTGGTATCATCATCTAAAAATTAATGCACATAAAATTATTCAATTCCGTTCAGATCCCTGAAACCTCACGCCTGATTGGATAATTTTAACTATCTTAGGCTCCTGTGTACCAATCAATTATGAAGAATTTTTGTTATTTGGCACTGGTGATGTTGTTGTTTGCCTGCCATTCAGATAAACACAGCAGGTTTGGTAATGAAGACGAAACCACTACCGGTGCCGCTACCACAACTGCCAAGAAGAAACCTGCCAACAAAAAGCTCGCTGCCAGCGTTGGCGCGGCTGTCATCGGAGAAAGAGTATCTCCCGGTACGGTCATCCGCTCCGGTCCCAAAGGCGATGTCATTGCCACCCTCAACGACTATATACCGGTCCACTGCGCCCCGGCGAAAGACGGCTGGTACCCTGTCAGCGTAGATATTGACATCACCTCCACGGAATATACAAAACCGCTGTTCCGCAAAGGCCGCAAACTAAAAGTCAACGGTACCGACGCCGGCGTGCTGGAAAAAGATATACGCCTCCCCGTAGCCACCAACGGCGAAAGAATGTGGGCTAACCTCAGCGGCTATACGGAAAAGAAAAACATCCGCGGCGGTACCGTCATAGAAACCGCGCTGATCAACTATCTCCGGGAACATAAAGATCACCGGGAAGAAGATATGCAACCCTTTATCCGCAATTTTAAACTGGAGGAAGATAAAACCCTGCGCCCCTATACGCTGTATTTCAACTACGAAAGCGGCATCGATGATCCCAGTCCGCTGTACCGGCTGGTACTGGTTTGTCAGGGCAAACAACTGATCGGCGTGATTCATTCCCGTCCTCTCGAACTGCCCGGCACCACCACCCGCAGGCTGCAACGCAACTTTGCCATACAATACTTCAGCGGCATTGAAAAGAGCCTCCAGGAAGATTTTGCAGGCAAGTTCAATAAATTTATCCTTTCTGTGGACTAATCAAGGCCATAACTATAAGTTATGGAATATCACTTTTGACCATTTGACTCCGGCAGCAAATGAACAGACCTTTGTCTGAAAAATCAATGCTGCCATGCAACTACAAAAGACAGGACATACACACAAAGACCTTCCTTTAGCTAAAATTATATTTATCGCTGCAGCAGCCGCCACGCTGCTGCCAGTGGTACAACCACCCGTTGCCCTGCTGCTCGGGCTGGCGCTTGCACAAACCACCGGCAACCCTTTTGCGCACATCACCCCTAAAATAACCCATTGGCTGCTACAGCTGTCTGTAATAGGACTGGGCTTCGGCATGAACGTGCATGCTGCCTTACAGGCCGGTAAAGCCGGTTTCCTGTTCACGGTGGTCTCCATTACCGGCACACTGTTGCTGGGGCTTATCACCGGCAGACTGCTGAAAATCGAAAAGCCGACCTCCCACCTGATTGCCTGTGGCACTGCCATCTGCGGCGGCAGCGCTATTGCCGCCATTTCCCCGGTGATCAAAGCAGGGGAAAAACAGATCTCTGTAGCGCTGGGCATCGTATTCCTGCTCAACTCCCTCGCCCTGTTTGTATTTCCCGCGGTAGGACATTGGTTAAACCTCTCCCAGCAACAGTTTGGTATGTGGAGCGCTATTGCCATCCACGACACCAGTTCTGTAGTGGGCGCCGCCAATAAATACGGCGAAACCGCCCTACAGATAGCCACCACCGTTAAGCTCTCCCGCGCTCTCTGGATCATGCCTGTGGCTTTTATTACCACCCTGCTTTTCCGGAACAGCAACGGCAAAATAAAAATACCCTGGTTCATTGGCCTGTTCCTGCTGGCTATGGTACTCAATACCTGGGTGCCTGCTGTCAGTACCGTTGGGCCTTTGCTGGTACACAGCGCCAAAACCGCCCTGTCCCTCACCCTCTTCCTGATCGGCACAGGCCTTACCCGGCAGGCTTTCCGGGGCATCGGCTGGCAGCCGCTGTTACAGGGTGTTTTGCTCTGGGTATGTATCAGCGTTGGCGCCCTGATCGCAATCCTTCAACTGGTGGGATAATAAGGGGGTGATTTTCCCGGACTCAAATTGATTATTTTACAATATATTTGATATCCAAGTCAAGTGAAAAATAACCAATAGACGACCGAGATCTCCCCGAGGAACTATTCACCACACAACCACCAAGTTAAAGTCCTTATGAGTAAGGCGCCATCTACCAGGTCCGGAACATACATGGCTGTATTCCGGGCCATTGAGAGTACCAAACCAGCTGAAGAGCGGCTATTTCATGATCCGTACGCAGCGGCCTTTTTATCAGGTTACCATCAGACGCTGGTCTCCGGCTGCCGTATTCCCTTTTTCCGGAAACTGCTGGCAGCCTATATCCAGCTACGATGGCCCGGCACACACACCGCCGCCATAGCCCGCACCAAACTGATAGATGATATGGTGGTACAGGCAGTCCGCGAAGAAGGGATCAATCAGATCATCATTCTCAGCGCCACCTTCGATACCAGGGCATACCGTCTCAATATCGATAAACCGGTCAGTTTTGTTGAGGTAGACCATCCGGACACACAAAGCTTCAAACGGACACGTCTCTGGGAACTGATCCAGTCACCAGCTGTACATCCGGATTATGTGAAACTGGATATGAACAAAGAACTTCTCGCCGACGTCATCTCCCCCTATTTTGTCAACCAGCGGCATTACAACAAAACGCTCTTTCTCTGGGAAAATCTCACCACACATCTGGAAGCCCGTCACGCTGAAGCGATGTTCGGCTTTATCCGCAGCTTTCCTTCCGGTACACAGGTAATCGTCACCTATCCGGATAAGGCCGTACTGGAAAACCCCAAACAGTACCGTGGCTTCTCCCGGATCAACGACACCCTGCGCCGTGCCGGAGAAAACTGGGACTATGGCCTCGACCCGAGGAACATCACTGCGTTTATGCATGAACGTAATATGATCGTCCGCTATGACGGCGGCGCCGATAAGTACCGTCAGCAATATTTTGGTGAGAAAAGCAAAAAGATGAAAGGCTACGAATACTTCAGGGTCGTGAAAAGCGAGCTGAGATAACCATCTCTCCGCTGGTAAATTCGGGTTGCCAAACTTCAGGATTGCAACGTATCTTCGGGTAACCATTTACCAGCACTAACCATGCATATCCACTATTTTCAACACGTGCCTTTTGAAGGCCTGGCCAGCATTGCAGACTGGATAACCCAGAGAGGGCATACTACCAGCCATACCCGCTGGTATGATGACGATCCCGACACCACCGGCCTGGAAGAAGCGGAGCTGCTGATCATTGTAGGAGGCACCATGGGCGTATATGAACCATATCCGTGGATACCGGCCGAGACGAAGCTCATCCAAAAAGCAATGGACAGCGGAAAGAAAATACTAGGCATATGCCTCGGAGCACAGCTACTGGCCCACGCACTGGGTGCTAATGTATACCCGCAAAAACAACCTGAAATAGGCTGGTTCCCAATAGACATCACGTTCCAGGAACAGGCCGCACCACTGGAAAAAGTGCTGCCTCACCACCTCAACACCTTCCATTTCCATGGCGACACTTTCGATATACCCGCCGGCGCCACCCGCTTCGCCGCATCGGCCGCATGCAGCAACCAGGCGTTCATATACGGCGACCGCATCATCGGACTGCAATTTCATATGGAAATGAACAGCGTGGCCATCCTGGAGATATTGCGCAACTGCTTCAGCGCTTTTAAACACCATGCGCCCTTCGTGCAGCAACCGGAGAAAATAGAACAATACCTGCACCTGGCCAACGAAAATAATCAAACCATGTTCCGGCTGCTGGACTACCTGGCCGGACTATAAATAAAACGACATTATGATCGCTGCTTACGACGTACTGATAATTGGAGGAGGACCCATCGGAATAGCTTGCGGACTGGCCGCAAAAAGAGCAGGGCTCAGCTATGTCATCATCGAAAAAGGTTGCCTCGTCAACTCCCTCTACAACTACCCCCTGTACATGACTTTCTTCTCTACTTCAGAAAGACTGGAAATAGGCGGTATTCCTTTTGTGTCCATCAATCCCAAGCCCTCACGGCCGGAAGCGCTGGAATATTACAGACGTGTGGCCACCTCGGAAGCACTTAATATCAACCTGTTTGAAGAAGTCAGGGAGCTGCAGCCCAATGGCAACGAGTATTTCATCACTACCACCAAAAGCGCGTATCATGCCCGGCATGTGATCATCGCCACCGGTTTCTATGATATCCCCAACCTGCTGAACGTTCCCGGCGAACAGCTGCCTAAAGTGACACACTACTATAAAGACCCGCATTACTACGCTACCCGCAAAGTAGTAGTGGTAGGCGCTCACAACTCTGCCGTAGACGCTGCACTGGAGACCTATCGCAAAGGCGCGCAGGTGACCATGGTAGTCCGGGAAGGAGAGATCGGCAAAAGAGTAAAATACTGGGTCAAACCGGATATCGAAAACAGGATCAAGGAAGGATCTATCAAAGCATATTTCCACTCCACCATCAAAAGCATCGACGAACAATCGGTGACCATCGATACACCGGACGGAGAAGTATCTTTCGCCAACGATTTTGTGATCGCCATGACGGGCTACCAGCCTGATTTCTCACTGTTGCAAAAAGCAGGCATCCAGCTCTCCGACGATGCTAAAAAACTGCCTGTGTACAACCCGCTGACCATGGAAACCAATATGCCGCACATCTATCTGGCCGGCGTAGTCTGTGGCGGCATGGACACACACGTGTGGTTTATCGAAAACTCCCGCGAACACGCAGACAAAATCATACAGTCAATTACGAATTAAGAATTACGAATTACGAATTAAGGGCTGTTTTATGGTGAGATTACTTAGTAACTTTCCCAATAAAACAGCCCTTAATTCGTAATTCGTAATTCGTAATTCCTAATTTGTAATTAGAGTATATTGACCTCCCGTTCCAGTTCCACTCCAAATTTCTCCTGAACGCTATCCACCACCCGTTGAGACAGCGCATAGATCTCACTGCCTTTGGCATGACCATAATTCACCAGCACCAGTGCCTGTTTCGCGTGCACGCCGGCATCGCCTTCACGGTAGCCTTTCCAGCCGCACTGTTCTATCAACCAGCCTGCCGCCAGCTTGAAATGCCCGTCAGCCAACGGATACGCAACAATCTGCGGGAAGGTCGCTTTTAACGCTTCATATTTGGCCGCATCGATAGACGGGTTCTTGAAAAAGCTGCCGGCATTACCGATTTTAGCGGGGTCAGGCAACTTGGATGTCCGGATATTGATCACCGCCTGGCTGATAGCCTGTATGGACAGCTCTTTGATGCCCATACGCTCCAGCTCCTCGTTGATAGCGCCATAGCTGGTATTAAAGCGGGGTGTTTTATTGAGCCGGTAAGTAACGTTCAGAATAGCAAACTGGTTACGGTATTGTTTTTTGAAGACGCTTTCACGATACCCGAACGCACAGTCATTGTTCGTAAAAGTGACAACCCTGCGGTCTGCCAGGTGCAAGGCTTCCAGTGAATGGAACGTGTCTTTTATCTCCACGCCGTAAGCGCCGATATTCTGCATGGGGCTGGCGCCTACATTGCCTGGTATCAGCGACAGGTTTTCCAGACCGGCCATATCGGCGGCCAGGCAGTACTGCACAAAGCCATGCCAGTTCTCGCCGGCGCCGGCTTTCACATATACGTGGTCGTTATCCTCGTCTACCACCTTCATGCCCTTGATTTCATTTTTGAGCATGAGCCCATCAAAATCCTGTGTAAACAGGATGTTGCTGCCACCGCCCAGGATCATCCGGGGCAATCCCTTTACCCGTGGCTCATCCAGCAGGGCCAGCAACGCAGCTTCACTGTCAAACGAAGCGAAATAACGGCTCATTGCCGGGATGCCAAATGTATTATAGGATTGCAGCAACACATTTTCTGATACCATAATAGCTTAACTTTATATAGCAGCAAATATATCAGAAATTGTATGAAAACAGCTATCGTTATCGGAGCAACAGGTCTTACCGGTACCCATCTGGTAGCCGCACTGTTGCAGGACAACTACTTCAGCAAGGTGAAGGTGCTGGTACGGCAGCCCTGGGCGCATCAGCATCCGGGACTGGAAAGCATCATTGTTGACTTTGATGACGAAAAAAGCCTGGCGGCGGCCATTGAGGGAGACGTGTTTTTTTCCTGCATCGGCACTACCATCAAAAAAGCCGGCACACAGGAGAATTTCCGCGCAGTGGACTACGGTATCAACATCAGGTGCGCCACCATCGCCCGCCGCAAAGACATTCCGCAGTTCCTGATGATCTCTTCCATTGGCGCCAATCCAAAATCTTCCAATTTCTACCTGCGCACCAAAGGACAAACAGAAGAAGCTGTACTGGCCATGGGCTTTGTCGGCACCTACATTTTCCGGCCTTCTTTTCTTCTCGGTGAACGAAAGGAATTCCGCTTCGGAGAATGGCTGGGCAAGTATCTTATCCAGCTGTTTTATTTCCTGCTGCAGGGCCGCTGGAAGAAATACCGGGGCATTAAAGCCGCTACTGTGGCCCAGGCAATGGTGAGGGTCGCCAAACAGTTCGACCCCGGCATTCATATCTTTGAATCCGATGCCATACAAAATTTAGGAATTTAGATACCTTCGCTATCATGAAACGACTTATATTCTTTCTCTCCGTTATATGCATTGCCAGCTTGCCATTGTTAACATCCGCCCAGATTAACAATTACTATCCCGATACCTGGAAAGACAATGCACAGCCTGAAACGGTTGCGCTCACCGGCGCCGCCGCGGAAGCACCTTATTACATCACCAGCTACAAAATATCACGCGACTTCAATATCACGAACCGCGATAAAGCAGAAGCCGTCACACACTATAAAACTATTTACAAGAGAATACACATCAATACCGCCGCTGCTGCCGACAGCCTCACCCAGCTGGCCCTGACGCTGGAAACCAATGAACTGCTGCGTGGCTTTCGTATCCGGTCCCTCCTCCCCGATGGCAAAACCATCAACCTGACAGACCAGACCAGGTCGCTCAAACTCAATGATGGCCGCACTGCGGTGGTGGTCAACAATATCCGGGTACAGGCAGGCGGAGAACTGGAATATGAACTGAGCCTCAAAGAACTGTTCGACTACGCCGGCGCGGATTATCTCCAGTCAGGCATCGCCAGCGGACAGATACAGTTTATGCTGGTAGCTCCCCGTAGCCTGCAATTCAACTTTCATGCGGCCAACGGCGTACCCGGCATTACCGACAGCGTGGCCGGCAACAACCACTACCACCGCGTAGCACTGCAGCAGGTGCCGGCACTGCAAAACAATGATTTCTATTACTTCCTGCCACAGCTGCAACGCATCGATTTTGCCCTGAGCACCGCCACAGAAGGCAGGGACACCACCCGCCTCTCGTGGCAACAGTTCGGACAGGACCTCTATATCCCTTATGTGTCCGTTAATAAAAATGAACAGAAACAACTGGAGAAAGAACTGGACCGCTGGCCCTTTCTGAAATACCGCCTCCCGGTACCACAGCTGATATACCTGGTGGAACAATATATCAAAACAAACTATAGCCTCCGGCCTGCCAGCGATTTCTTTGAACCACAAGACCTGAGCACCATCATCCGTACCAAACAGACAGACCGGAACGGCATGGTGAAACTCATGATGGCAGCATATTACACGTTGAATATTCCCGTGCAGCTGCTGGCTACCGCTTCGCGCGATACCATTCCCTTACAGAAAAACCTGGTAAACCGTGCCGCGGCTAACAATATCCTGCTGTATTTCCCGGCCCAGCAACAGGCGCTGGCCCCAACGGAGATGAATACACGTTATCCGTGCTATCCGCCCCTGTGGAGCAATACGCTCGCGCTTCGCTGCCGTGATACGCTGGTGGGTACAGAAAGCAAAGTGCTCACCGATTTCATCATGACGCCGCAACCACAGTACACCTTCAGCAACAGCACGCTGGAAGCCAGCCTCAGCTCATTGAGCCACCCTGTATGGAAAGTAACACAGTCCTTCGGCGGCTATGGCGGCAGCAATGCTAAAAACGCTTTCATACAGGCCACTACCACAGAGGCACGCAACAATATCTTCAACGCGCTGCTGCCTTTTATGCCGGGCGCACGCACGATCGTATCTGTGGAAGCACAGAATGAAAAGTTCACCAACACGCCACTCGACAAACCAGTGGTGATCAACAGCACCCTGGAAACACCCGCTCTCATTGTGCAGGACGGCGATCATTACCTGCTCAGCATCGGCCAGTTACTGGCCGGTGTTCAGAACTACCAATACCATCTCCCGGAAGGCGACAAACCGGTGCAACTGGCCTTTCCCTACTACCAGGAAAAGCGTGTGCACATTGATCTGCCGGCAGGATATACCCTGGCCGACAAAGCAGCCTTCACGGCAGATATCTCCCATAACAACGTACTGGGGCTCAAAATGAGATGTGAGGAAGAAAACAGCCGGCTGCACATTTTTATCATCGAATGGTACAGCCAGAGCGAGTTAAAAGGAGAAGACAAAAAAGTATTGGGAAATATTCTTGACCGGTTCAAAAAACTACAGCTTCAACAGCTGACGCTGGTGAAAAAACAATAGTTATACACAGTCTACGTCCGGCACAATTACCACAGAGCGGAAACGTTTCTCTGCCAGCAACTGCACGAAAAACTCACGCAACACCTGTTTCACATGGGCGATCACTCTGCTGTCACGGGGAAGTTTGATCAGCATCTCCTGCAGGTAATTGTTCCGGACCCTTGCCACCAGTGGCGCCGCCGGTCCTACCAATTGCGCGCCGATATGCGGCTGCAGCCAGCTGGCCAGTATCTGCGCGGCCTGCTCCACTACCTGCTGGTTTTTATGTCGCAACGTGAGCTTCAGCACCCTGAAAAAAGGTGGATAGCCAAACTGTTGCCGCTCGGCAATCTCCGCTTCATACATGCTCTTATAATCGTGTTCGCTCACAAAATGCAGTATAGGATGACGGGTATTGCTGGCCTGTATCAACACCTTTCCCATTCCGTGTTTACGGCCGGCACGGCCGCTCACCTGCTCCATCAGTTGAAACGCCCTTTCATTCACCCTGAAATCGGGATAGCTCAACAGGCTATCGGCACTGAGGATGCCCACCAGGTTCACGTTATCGAAGTCCAGTCCTTTCACCACCATCTGCGTGCCTACCAGGATATCGATCTCCTGCTCTTCCAGCAAACGGATCATTTTATTGTGACTGTCCTTATTACGGATAGAATCCACGTCCATACGCGCAATACGCGCTTCAGGAAACAATTGCTGCAGATCGTCTTCTATCTTTTCGGTACCAAAACTTTTCGGGATGAGCGATTGTGAGCCACAGGCTTCGCAGGTATACACATAGGGATAACGGGTGCCGCAATAGTGGCAATGCAGTTTATCCTGATTACGGTGATAGGTCAGTGATACATCACATTGTTTGCAATGCGGTATCCAGCCACAGGTGGTGCATAGCAGGAACGGCGCATACCCGCGGCGGTTCTGAAAAAGGATCACCTGCTTTTTCTCTGTGAGGCTTTGGGTGATCGCTGTTTTTAATGCCTGCGTGAAATTGCCGTCCATGGTTTTTTCGGCCATTTCCTGTTTGATGTCCACCACTTCGATGGCAGGCATCTGTATGCCGCCGAAACGTTCGTTCAGCTCTACCAGCCCATACTTGCCCTGCTGCGCGTTGTAATAGGATTCCAGCGCCGGTGTAGCAGAACCCAGCAGCACTTTGGCTTTGAAGAGGCTGGCATAATAGATGGCCGCATCACGCGCATGATAGCGTGGCGCGGGGTCCTGTTGTTTATAGGAAGCGTCGTGTTCTTCATCGAGGATGATCAGTCCCAGGTCGCGGAAAGGCAGCAGCAGGCTGGAACGCGCGCCCAGCACAATCTGCACTTCGCCGTTTTTGACTTTGTTCCATATCTCCACCCTTTCGTTGTTGCTGAAGCGGGAGTGATAGATGGCAATGCTGCTGCCGAAGTGTTTCTGCAGCCGTGTGATGATCTGCGCGGTAAGCGCTATTTCGGGCAACAGATACAGCACCTGCCGGCCAGAGGCCAGGCATTCTTCCATCATCTTCACATATATCTGTGTTTTGCCGCTGGAGGTAACACCATGCAACAAGGTTACCTGCTTCTCTTCGAAATGACGGCGGATAGCCTGCAAGGCCACCTCCTGTGAAGGGCTCAGGCTGAAGTCGATCTGTGCGTCCACCTTGCCGGTACGGATTCTGTCGACTGTCCTTTTTTCTATCCAGAGAATATTTTTGTCGACCAGCCCTTTCAGCTGGGCCGTGGTGGCGCCTGATTTCTTCAGCAGATCATTTTGTTTTACGCTGCCTTCCGTTTTCTGCAGGTGCAGGTAAGCCAGTAGCAGCTCCATTTGTTTGGGTGCGCGGCCCATATCATTGAAGAGCGCTGCCAGCTGTTCTTCGTCGTGATAGTCGGCATGCAGCTGTACGAAATTTTCCTTTTTTTCCCGGTAAACTTCTTTCAGCTCTTCATAAATGAGACATACTTTTTTCTCGATCAGTTTTTTGATGACGGAATACACTTCCGATTTATCGAGGATCAATTGCACTTCTTCAATGCGCAGTTCTTTACGGATATGCAGCGCCTCCGCGATGAGATATTCGTCATCATCGAGGGCGGTAAAATCATCGCCGTAGGCATCATTATACAACAACAGTGTTTCGCTGGAAAGCTTCAGGTGCGCTGGAAGCGCGGCGTTGAGGACTTCTCCTTCGCTGCACATATAATAGCTGGCTATCCATGACCAGAAGGCTAACTGTGTGGGATATACGACAGGGTCTTTGTCCAGCATATCCAGCAGTGGCTTGGTCTTATAGGCAGGCGCCTGTTCGTGCACCGCCTTCACGATGCCCGCATACTTTTTTTGTTTTCCGAGCTGTACTGCCACACGGCTTCCCGGCTGTAAAGCATGCTCCATGCTTTCAGGGACTGCATACGTATAATTTTTAGGAAGGGCCAGCGGCAGTATTACATCAGCGTACTTCATCCTACGGGTTGCAATGTTGGATAATGACGGTATTTCCGGAGTTCCCGGTCCATGATGTCATAGGTCTGTTGTTTCAGGCTGTTGATATCATCGAGGGTAAGCCCTGTCACCGGGATGGCAGGCAGAAACACCACGCGGCATTTACCGGGGTTGAGATGCATAGGGCCGGTATGAGGCAACCGGTCTCCGGCATCAACGTATAACACTGGTTTGATAGGAATCTGCATTTCGATGGCCATCCGGAAGGCGCCGTTGTGGAACGGGCGCAATGGCTCATTGGATTCGTTGGTGGTCCCTTCAGGGAACACCAGGATGGAGATACCGGCCTTCAGGGCACTCATCATCTCTCTCACGCTTCGTGCACGGGCCGATGCGTTGGACCGGTCCACGGACACGACAGAGTTTTTATAAATGAAGCCGAATGCGGGAATTTTGGCCATTTCCACTTTCCCCAGCGGGCGGAACGGCAGCCGCATTACTTTTACGGCAATGGCCGCGTCCAGGTAGGAACGGTGGTTCACCACATAGATACAAGGTTCTTTATCTTTCTCTTTTTCACAGTCATATTTACGGGTAACCCTCATCCCTACTGCCGGAAACCACACATGCGCCCAGAAACGCAGGAAATAAAAAATGATATTTCCACCCTTTTCCTTCCCCAGCAATGACGCCAGGAAAATTGGCGGCAGGATCAGGAACATGATGGACAGGAAAACGATAGCGGCGTACACAACATAAATTACACGCAACGGTTTCAGTAGAAAATTCATAAACGCCTTGTAAATGTGAATGATGGCGGAAAACTACGACTTTTTTCTGTCTTATCCGCCTTTGCGTGTACTACTCGCAGGCACAGGTCCAGTCTTTTTCCAGGTCAATACAGGTGATCACTTTCGCGTGCTGTTGGTCACATGGAGCAAAGACAATACGGAGGTGCTGCCCTTCATGGGAATAGCCTTCCAGTGCATAGGTAGGGCATGGCTGGTCGTTCGGATTGGATTTTGCCGGATTTACAGTACCAGTGGACAGGATTTCCTGCACTTCTTCTTTTGTCACATGACGGCATTCCATCCGACAAATGGCATGCCTTGTATATTCCAGCTGTGCCTGCCGGTTGAGCGCTCCTTCAGGTACATCGGCAGACATTCTGCCGGAAGGGGTTACTACGGGCTTGTCCGTAATTGGCGCAGAAGCTTTTTTATCGCTTCCTTTCCACCACTCCTGATGCCAGCCGGCAAACAATAATAATCCCAGTAAAATAACGGGCAGGTACTTTTGCAATGATCTCATAGTTCGATTAACAGACTCACCTTTTAAGAAAAGCGGCCCTAAATTACTTAATAATTACTTACCAAACTATGACATAAAAAGTTCCTACCTTTGCCCTCCTTTATGGAACAGGTTAAAACAGTAGCATTTCATACACTCGGCTGTAAGCTGAATTTTTCAGAAACCTCCACTTTGAGCAGGTTGCTGGAACAGGACGGGTTTGTTAAGACGGATTTTGAGAATACGGCAGATGTGTATGTCATCAACACCTGCTCAGTGACAGATAACGCCGATAAGGAATGCCGGCAGCTGGTACGTCGTATCCAGCGCCGCGCACCGGAAAGCATGGTGGTCATCACCGGCTGTTACGCCCAGCTCAAACCACAGGAAATCGCTTCTATTGAAGGGGTGGACCTGGTACTGGGCGCCGCTGAAAAATTCAACATCACCGAGCACCTGAAAACGCTCACCAAAGGCAACAGCGCCAAAATCTGCTCCTGCGACATCGAAGATGTCAATACCTTCCATGCCTCCTATTCCGTTAACGACCGTACCCGCACCTTCCTGAAAGTACAGGATGGCTGCGACTACAGCTGTACCTTCTGCACCATCCCCATGGCCAGAGGCAAAAGCCGCAGTGACAGTGTTAACAGCGTAGTGGAAAATGCCGTTCAGCTGGCAGCCAGCGGCGTAAAGGAAATCGTGCTCACTGGCGTTAACCTGGGCGACTTCGGCAAAGGCCTCCACGGCGGCAAAAAAAGAGAAGAATCATTTTATGAACTGATACAGGAACTGGACAAAGTGGAAGGCATCGAACGTTACCGCATCTCTTCCATAGAACCCAACCTGCTCAGCAATGAGATCATAGAATTTGTGGCCAACAGCCAGCGGTTCATGCCTCATTTCCATATACCGCTGCAGAGCGGCAACAACGAAATACTGGGCCTCATGCGCCGCCGGTACCGCCGCGAACTGTACGCGGAAAAAGTAGCGCTCATCAAACAGTTCATGCCACACTGCTCCATCGGGGTAGACGTGATCGTTGGCTTCCCCTCTGAAAGCGATGCCCATTTTCAGGACACCTACGATTTCCTTCACGGCCTCGATGTGTCCTATCTGCATGTATTCACCTATTCCGAAAGGGCCAATACCCCCGCACTCGAAATCAATCCTGTAGTGCCGGTCAACATTCGCCACGAACGCAATAAACAATTGCGTAACCTCAGCCACAAAAAACAACAGTACTTCCAGGAACAACACCTGAACCAAACCCGTAAAGTATTGTTTGAAAGCCACAGCAAAGACGGCATGATGGAAGGTTATACCGATAACTACATCCGTGTGACCACCCACTTCCGCGAAGAATGGGTGAATCAGCTGGTGGACTGGGAACTGCGATAAATCCGCTATCAGGAAGGTTTACGGCGTAGTACATACCCCCAGAACCGGTCATGCAGCGTAATCAGGTTGCCGATCAGATAGTAATCTTTCAGGTTATTTTTGATGCTGCTGCGCATAATACGCACAACGGTATTCTTTTCCACTTCACCCGTTTCGTTCACTACCATCAGCATCTCCAGAGAGATAACGGCTATCACTGCGGCAATAAGGAACAGGAAATTCCATTCATGTAATGCCACCAGATGAAGCTGAAGACTGTGTGTTTCTCCTTTCCAGACGGCGTCCACCTTCAATGACTTATGCTCAAAAAAGTCGGCCAGTATACCGCCTGCCACAGGGCCCAGTGCGGAAAACACCGCTGTGATAATATTTTTGGCCGACAGGTACACGATAGCATCTTTGGCAGGTGCCAGCTTTAAACCAATGTTGGTAATAGACAGGTTGATACCGGCGTTGGCTACGCCCATCAATATATGTACAATCACCAACAGGATGATATTAGCGTACATTTTTGTGTAGATGCCCACAAAACACCATAAAATCAGGCTGATAATATACAACGGCGCACTGATAGCAATGATGGTCTTGTTACTGTAACGGTCCGCAAACGTGCCCCAGATGCGGATCGTGAAGATGCCGAACAACTGGCTGATAATCGTCAGTACCGTGATGTAGGATAATGAAAGCCCCATTCCCTTCATCATATACACCGTAAAAAAAGGCTGCGCTATGCTCATGGCAAATACCCAGGCAGAGTTGAATACCAGCAGGCGGACAAAGTTCAGGTCAGACAACGGCCGCTTCAACAACCGGAAAATATTCTCCTTGTCCATATACACCTGCTGCTCCGGCGCACGCGACAATATCGCCGCCCCGGTAAGCCCGGCTATCCCTGCCAGTAAAAACAGTAAATAGTAGGTGTCCAGTTCATACTGCGGATATTGCTTCCTGATATAGTCTACGCCCAGCGCGGCAGCCAGGCTAAGCACCACGTTCAGTGTTTGCGTATAACTGCCCCTTCTTGAAAAGTAACTGCCCAACATGGATTCCGGCACCAGGTCCTTCACCCATGCATTCCACGATGGTCCGGCCAGTGAACCAAAAAAATAAAAGACAGAAAGGAAAACAATAAGGAACTGAATACCGGCCGCCCCCGGAAAAATCAACGGCACCACGCCGATCACTACCAGCGGTATTCTTGCCAGAATGGTACAGATAACGGTCACGGCCCGACGATTATTGGACCGCCTTACCAGCCAGATGGATATTAACTGGAAAATATTGGTGAAGGTAGGCAACGCTGACAACACCCCGATCTGTAGATTACTGGCCCCTAACATCAGCGCCATAGCAACCAGAAAGGCGCCGCTGGTGAGCGTTGTCATCACTTCAGCCGCAAGCCCGTCACCAATAACAAGCCTCATACCCCTCTCCGTATCTTCCTGCGTAAGCTTTGCAACAGGTTTCCACATAATGCTTCTGAAAAAAGATACAGAGAGGGTTCAATGATAATGCCATCTACATCGGACTGATGAACGGCTATTTCGGGAAACCCGGATCAGCCTTCACTTCTTCGATTTGTTTGGTATGCCTGACAGCGTGGGCGGCATCAAACAGTAATAGCTGGTACGCATCTACAGTACCAATGTTGGGATTGTCTGCAATATGTTCCCTCAACTGGTCTTTGGTGTTGGTGACATAATCAATCAGCTGGTCGCGCTGCGTCACAAAAGCATTGATGGCGTCCGCCGGCGAAGCATAGCTGTGTTTGGGCTGGGCAAAAGGCGGCGCTTTGAACTTATGGCTGCGGTCTTCCACCCCTTGCAGGATCTGGTCGTCAGTCATCTTCATATCCTTTCTGCGCTCCGGGTTGGCCGGTTCATTCACCATCTTCTTTTCCTCGTCGATCATCGCCTTTTCAACGATGGTGATATGTTCCACACAATCGATCACCGACCAGCGATCAGCTGCAGGCTTGAATTCCAGTTGCGCGTCCGTAAGGCCGGCCACGGCTTTCAACAGGTTTTCCTTCGATTCTTTCAGCTGATTGATCAGCAGCGTTCTGTCTTCCAGCCTGACAGTATGCAGCGGGGGTAGGGTGAAGCCGGAAAGCAACACCACGGCCAGTGATAAAAACAGTTTTTTCATGGAATTAAGTTTTGGTGGAGAGATGGGGTTGTAAGTCACACCAAAACTATACAAAAATCAGGGTTCCTGTATCAGGTCAAGAAAAGTTTCGCGGGAGATGAAACCTGCGCCCAGCGAGGCGAGATGTTCCGTTTCCACCTGGCAGTCGATCAGCTTCAGCTCCTTTGCATATGCCTGTACAAAAGTGACAAAAGCCGCCTTGGAGGCATTGCTGACGGCTGCAAACATAGATTCGCCAAAGAAGCAGGGACCTATTTTAACACCATAGAGGCCGCCAACCAGCTGGTCGTCCAGCCAGCTTTCCACAGACATGGCATAGCCGGCCTGATGCAGGCGGATATAGGCCTGCTGCATCTCCGCTGTGATCCAGGTGCTGTCCTGGCCGCGGCGGGGTATACGGCTGCAACGTGCAATAACAGCAGGGAAATCGGCATTGTAGGTAATGCGGAACTGTTGACGGCGCAGCACCTGCTTCATACTGGAAGACACTTTCAGGTCGGCCGGAAACAATACAAAACGGGGATCGGGGCTCCACCAGAGTATGGGTCGTTCGTCAAACCAGGGAAAAATACCGGAACGGTAGGCCAGCAGCAGCCTTTCCACGGAAAGGTCACCACCTACGGCAAGCAGGCCATCCGGCTCGGCAAGATGTACCGGGGGAAAAAGCAGTTGTTTATTGAGACGGAAAACGGGCATGGAAAATAAAATCGGTTAGCGGTCCGCCATCTCCTCGATAGTGGCGCTGATACCTCTTTCCACCAGCGCTTCCCACATAGGGCGCAGCTTGTGGTATTCCCCTTCCTTCACAGCATATTTACCATTGTGATGTATAATAAGGGCACATTGCTCCGCCTGCTGGTGGGTATGGCCGCATACTTCAATCAGGGAAGCGATCACCCAATCGAAGGTATTGACATCGTCATTCCACACCACCAGGCTGAAGGGAAATTGTTCATCTTCGGCCACCAGGATGTCCTCTAACTCTTCCGTAAATACCTCTGTATTAGTTCTTTCGCTCATTTTTAAATAAAGCTTTACGCAAAATTACATGGATTATTCGTTAATTTATTCATATTTGACCCAGAGAAATGATTATTTAAGATTTGTTTATTTTCATATTCGCTGCTTCGCGCCACCTGCGGCGCAGTAAACGGTGAACAGATAATAAACAAAATAACAATGTGTTTATGGTCCATAGCTTGGTTTTATTGATGGATACCCATCTGCCCCTGAAAGATCCGGTACCTATTTTTTCATTGGTACTGTTTATTATTCTGCTGGCCCCGATCATCCTCCGCAAATTCCGTATCCCCAGTATCATCGGACTGATACTTGCCGGTATGGCCATTGGTGATCACGGCTTCGGCATTATTGAAAAGGGCAGTATCGATCTGTTTGGCAAAGCAGGCCTGCTGTACATTATGTTCCTGGCCGGCCTGGAGCTGGACATGACGGAGTTCCGCAAGAACCGTTACCGCAGTATGGTGTTTGGCGCGCTGACCTTTTTCATCCCGCTGCTGCTGGGTTTTGTGGTATGCACTTATGTACTGCATTTTAATTTCAAGGCCACCCTGCTGGTGTCCAGCATGTTCGCCACGCATACGCTGGTAGCCTATCCGCTGGCCAGCAGGCTGGGTATTACCAAAAACGAAGCCGTGACGGTGGCCGTAGGCGGCACCATTATTACCGATACCGCCGTGCTGCTGATACTGGCCGTTATCACCGGGGCGCAGGCAGGCAACCTCAACACCGCCTTCTGGGTGAGACTGGGCATATCCCTGACGATATTCGCCCTGATCATCCTCTGGCTGATGCCCATGCTCGGACGTTGGTTTTTTAAGAAGATCAAGGACGATAAAACCTCCCACTTTATCTTCGTAATGGCCCTCGTGTTCGCTGCCGCTTTCCTCGCGGAACTGGCCGGCGTAGAAGGCATCATCGGCGCGTTTCTCGCCGGATTGGCGCTCAACCAGCTGATCCCGCACACCTCCCCGCTGATGAACCGCATCGAGTTTGTAGGCAACGCGCTCTTTATTCCGTTTTTCCTGATCAGCGTGGGCATGCTGGTAGACCTCCGCGTACTGCTCAAAGGCCCAGAGGCGCTTATCATTGCAGGGGCGCTCACCATTATGGCCCTCAGCAGTAAATGGTTTGCCGCTTTCTTCACCCAGCTGATCTTTAAATACAGTCCTACCCAACGCAATGTGATCTTCGGCCTGAGCAGCGCACACGCCGCCGCCACCATCGCCGTGATCCTCATCGGTTTTAATATGGGCATCGTCGATGAACATGTGCTCAACGGCACCGTAGTGCTCATTCTCATCACCTGCCTGGTAGGCTCTTTCGTTACCGAAAATGCCGGGCGCCGGCTGGCACTGCAGGAAGCAGAACAAAAACCAGAACTGCCGGACCAACCGGAACGTATACTGGTGCCCGTTTCCAACCCGGACCGTATCGAAGCGCTGCTGGACTTTGCCGTGATGATCAAGGATGCCAACGTCCCCACGCCTATCTATCCGCTGGCTGTGGTGCAGGACAATGACGAAGCACGCGACAAGATCCATCTGACCAATAAAATGATGGAAAAAGCCATCATACACGCCGCGGCCACCGAAAGCAACGTGCAGGTGGTGACCCGCATCGACCTCAATGTGTCCGATGGCATTGCCCGCGCCGCCAAAGAACTGATGATCAGCGATGTGGTGCTGGGATGGACTGACAAAACCAGCACTACCGACCGTCTCTTCGGCAACATCTTCGGTACCACCATGGACAACGTGTTGCAGAGTGTATGGGAAACAGTATATGTGTGTAACTTCCTGTACCCGCTCAGCACCACCAAAAAGATGGTACTGGTACTGCCGCCTAATACAGAATATGAACTGGGATTCCTGCACTATATGCAGAAAATGTTTCTGCTGGCCAAACAGGCCGGCGCCAAACTGCTGGTGTTCTCCAACGCCAGAACACAGTCCCTCACGGAAGCCTTTATCACACAGTCCAAACTGAGCGTGGAAGTCACTTTCAAACAATTTGAAACGATCGAGGATTTCCTTGTCCTTTCCCGGGAAGTGACCCGCGACGACCTGGTGGTAGTGGTTACAGCCCGCAAAGGCACGCTGTCTTATCACGCTTACCTGGAAAACATTCCGGCTAAAGTGAGCCGTCACTTCAAAGACAATAATGTGATCCTGCTGTATCCGGAACAAACAGAAATAGACTACCTGGAAGCCGGACTGCAGCCCGAGGACCTCACCCTGGCGCCTATACAGGAGCAACTGGCCAATCTGAACAAACTCGGCAAAGCGTTCAAACGTATCTTCAAAGGGCCTAAAAAATAACGGTCATCATCATACATTATGTATACAATTCATCCGTCATATCATAACGACAAATATTTTTCACCCGCTTCAAACCCTTTACAATAAAGGGTTTGAAGCGAACACCTTCATAAAGTTTCAAAAAATATTTGGTAGAATAAAAATAGTTTATACCTTTGCAATCCCATCGAACGAAAGGCTCGGCGGTAAACAAGAAAGAAGGGAGCTTAGCTCAGCTGGTTCAGAGCATCTGCCTTACAAGCAGAGGGTCACTGGTTCGAATCCAGTAGCTCCCACACTTCAGTTTTTTGAATTATTGAAAGGATCTTTTTTAGGGAGCTTAGCTCAGCTGGTTCAGAGCATCTGCCTTACAAGCAGAGGGTCACTGGTTCGAATCCAGTAGCTCCCACACACTTCATCGTCATTTAAAAGATCTTTTTCGGGAGCTTAGCTCAGCTGGTTCAGAGCATCTGCCTTACAAGCAGAGGGTCACTGGTTCGAATCCAGTAGCTCCCACATACGAAGCCATTCAGTAATACTGAGTGGCTTTTTTTTTGGAAAAAATTGAATGATTTTCTGAAGTACGAATTTTTTGATTTCGGAATAAAAAGAGAAGACCGAAGCAAGTATTCACTCGCTTCGGTCTTCTCTTTTATCGATCTATAAAATCAAAAAATTCCTACACTTTCTTTTTCTTCTTCTCTGCTTTTCTAGCATAGTTCCCTTCAAAGAAACATTTAATGCCGCGGTACGCGCCACAGCCGCCTATTTCCCGGATGGTAACCCTGCCTGCGGAGAACTGGAAGGCGATGCCGCAGGACGATTCCTTGTCTTTAAACTCCCCTCTGTTACCGGCTATATAATGGCCTTTACCACTCAGTTCTCCCTTACAGTTGCCGTTGTCTTTAGAGAAAGTGATGAAAAACTGGAAAGTTTTTCCGTCCTCGCCATCCCGAATGGAGATCAGGCTCATGTCGCCGGAAGTATAATCACCGGAGAATTTATGTTTGCGCGGCAATGTATCGATGGGATTGAAGATCTGGCCCGGCGTGGTAGGGCCATTGGAATTGGTCATGATCAACTGTACTGAACCATCTTTGCCCACCGCATAAAAATCCTCTTTCAGGGCGGTATTGCTGCCGCTCAGTTTTTTCTCCGAGCTTACCTTGATCACATTTTTGCTGTCGATGGAAGTGGAGACAACAGTACCGTCTGCACTACCGGTGTTGGCTATACGCAAACGGTTCAGGTATTTTCCTTTTTTGTCGAGTATACAGAGATAACCGGTGCTCTGTGTGCGGCCCACCGCTTTAATAACCATGTAGTTGGTCAGGTTTCCCTGGATACGGGCCAGTGGAAACAGTTTTACCTTTTCTGTTTTACCATAGTCACCCTTCAGAAGCGTGTCTGTCAGGAAGCGGCTCACATCTGCCACGTCAACGGCCAGTGAATCGGCCTGTTTCAGCTGCAGGGTGTCTGCATTGAGTTTATACGGTAATGTTCCGGGCGTAAATAATTCCTGGAAGTCTTCGAATGTCATGGGCTCATCAGCGCCTCTGCCAGGTTTCTTTTTGGATTTGCAGGCTGCCAGTGCAACAATTGTCAATAATAATAACAGGTAACGCTTCATGAAAAGTTGATTCAGGGCGAAAAGTTAGATATAATTTTTATATGTGCGCAGCTAAAATCAAAAAACATACCGGATGGGGAAAAGTTCAATATAATTATTTAGATTTGTCTAAATAATATTTTAGACGATATGAACTTATCCATTGCAGAAGAGAACTACGTGAAGGCCATATATAAGCTCCAGGAAGGGGATACAGCCGTTACCACCAACGGACTGGCATACGAACTGGACACCAAACCGGCCTCTGTAACCGACATGGCTAAGAAGTTAAAAGAGAAACAACTGATAGACTATGAAAAATATAAAGGCATCACCCTGACCACGGAAGGCCGCAAAACCGCCCTGCAGATTGTGCGCCGTCACCGGCTGTGGGAGTGTTTCCTGGTAGACAAGCTGGCTTTCAGCTGGGAAGAAGTGCATGAGCTGGCCGAAGAACTGGAACATGTGCGCAGTGAAAAACTGACCACCCGGCTCAGTGAATACCTGGGCAATCCGACGGTAGATCCGCATGGAGACCCTATCCCCGATGCGCACGGCCGGATGGCCAAACCACGCCCGCAGACTTCACTGGACCAGGCCAACGCCAAGCGGCTCGTGGTCACTGCCGTTACAGACCAGTCAGTGGCCCTGCTGGCCTTTCTGAACGCCAAAGGTATCCGCCTCGGCACGCAACTGGAAATTGTCACGCATTATGAATACGACAATTCCATCGAAATAAAAATGAAACACGCGCCTTCTCTCACCATCAGTGAGCAGGTGGCTAAAAATATCATGGTAAGACCCGTTTAAAAAAATTACGAATTACGAATTACGGCCAACAAAGGAGCCCGCATTCGTAATTCGTAATTCGCAATTGAATTAATTATGGACTACAATCGTGCAACGTCGCTGAGTGAGGTACATCAGAGCATAGATACCAGCAATAAATCAAAGTGGAAAAAGCTGTTCGCCTTTTTCGGGCCTGCCTACCTTGTCAGCGTAGGCTATATGGACCCCGGCAACTGGGCCACCGACCTCGCCGGCGGCAGCCAGTATGGCTATAAACTGATATGGGTACTGTTAATGAGCAACCTGATGGCCTTGCTGCTGCAAAGTCTCAGCGCCCGGCTGGGCATCGTTCGTGGCCGCGACCTGGCACAGGCCAACAGGGAAACATATCCCCGCAGCGTCAACTTCATCCTCTACCTCCTGGCGGAAGTGGCCATTGCGGCCACCGACCTGGCGGAGGTGCTGGGCATGGCCATCGGGCTGCAACTGCTCACCGGCCTGCCGCTGATATGGGGCGTCAGCCTCACCGTACTGGACACGTTCCTGCTGCTTGTATTACAACGTTACGGCATCCGCAAAATGGAAGCCTTTATCGTGGCGCTCGTGGCCATCGTAGGTGTTTCCTTCATGGTGCAGCTGGTCATGGCCAAACCGGATATGCGGGAGGTGGCACAGGGCTTCATCCCTTCCATCCCCGATAATACCGCGCTGTATATTGCTATCGGTATCATCGGCGCCACCGTGATGCCGCATAACCTTTACCTGCACTCCGCACTGGTGCAAACACGTAAGATCAAACGGGACGACGCAGGCATCAAACAGGCGCTGAAACTCAACTTTGTGGACAGCACCATCGCGCTCAACCTCGCTTTCCTTGTCAACGCCGCCATACTCATCCTGGCAGCAGCAGTATTCTTTAAAACCGGACGCACGGACATTGCGGAAATACAGGACGCGCATCAGCTGCTGGAACAGTTACTGAGCAGTAAGCTCGCGCCCATCCTCTTCGCCGTGGCGCTGATTGCCGCAGGACAGAGCAGCACCGTGACCGGCACCCTTGCCGGGCAAATCATCATGGAAGGTTACCTGCACCTGCGCATCAATCCATGGCTGCGCCGGCTGCTGACCCGCCTGCTGGCCATCGTGCCGGCTTTCCTGGTCATCCTTATCGCCGGGGAAAACCAGGTAGGCGCCCTGCTGGTCTTCAGCCAGGTACTGCTGAGCATGCAGCTGGGCTTCGCTATCATCCCCCTGATCCACTTCGTGAGCGATAAACACACCATGGGCAAATTCGCCATCAAACCCGTCACCAAAGTACTTAGCTGGGCCATCACTGCTTTGTTGGTATATTTGAATATGCGCATGGTGTACACAGAAGCAATGGGCTACATTTCCGGCAACGGTAATGTTTTCATCGACGGCATCATCATCCTGGCCTCTGTCGGCTTTGTGGTGCTGCTGATCGTAACCGTGATATACCCGCTCATCAGCCGCTACCGCCAGGAAACGTCCGGCGGTATCCATACGCCGCAGGTGTCCCTCGGAGAACTGGAAAAGCCTGAATACAAACGCATCGCCATGGCGCTGGAGTTCAGCAAAAAAGACGAACAGATCATCTCTAATGCCATTGCTCACGGTAACGAGCATACGGAGTACCTGTTGATACACATCGTGGAAAGCGCGTCCGCCAAATACTTCGGTACAGAATCCGACGACTTCGAAACACGCAAGGACCAGGAACAGCTGGACACCTACCTGGCGCTGCTGAACAGCCGCGGCATCAAAGCCCGTGGCATGCTCGGCTTCCGTCACCGTGCCAAAGAAATTGCCCGCATCGTCAACCATGAAAAAGCAGACTTCCTCGTGCTCGGCGGCCATGGCCACAAAGGCATCAAAGACTGGATATACGGGGAAACGGCCAACCAGGTACGCCACTTTGTAAAAGTACCGGTGCTGGTGGTGCAGTAACTGCTACGACTATACGATTTTATATTTGTTTTTCGACGCTACTTCGTGCATTTCGAACCGGCGCACCAACAGCACCAATACGGCGGCTATGGCTGCAATAACGGCTACATACAATGCGATGTCACGTATACTTACGAGCATGGCTTGCAGATGCAGTTTCTTTTGTACCATGGCCTGCGCCGCCAGCGTAGCGTGCTGCACGTCCATCCCGTGTGAAAGGTATAAAGCCCTGAAACTGCCCAGCTCCCTGCCGTACAACGGATTATCGGGAGTGAGGCTTTCGGACAGCCAGGAGGCATGGGTAACAGTGTCCCTGAACAACCAGTTGCTGTACAAAGCGTAACCGGCAAAGGAACCGATAATGTACCGGAAGGATAAACTGCCCATCACCCGGTGGCCATTCATACGCCGCGGTATATTGGTGGCCGCAAAGGTGGAAAGAGTGGTCAGCACCAGGCCATAAGCCATGCCCTGCATCCCGTACGGTATCACCAACGCTTCAAAGGCAGCCGCAGTTTGAATATTATGGCTGAAAAGATACAGCGAGCCGCTATACAGCATAAAACCAATGCTCAGCATGACACGCCGTTGTACCCCTTTGTAAAGCAGCCAGCCGGTCAACGGGAAACTGATCATATAAGCACACAACGTGATAACAGCCATCTGCGACAAGTAATTTTCCTGCTCCCGGAAATTATACCCGGCGTAATAGTTGAACAGGAAACCAGTGCTGTAAAACACGTACAACACCACCATGAAAGCAATACCCAACGGCACCTGCCGGTAAAGACCAAATACCCTGAGGTCCCAGAACGGCCGCTTCACGCTGAACTGCCGGTATATGAATAACACAACGGTAATACCGCATCCCAACAGCGCATACACCATGGTGTCATCATCAAACCAATCCAGTGTCTTACCATACGTCAGCACATACGAAAAAAGAAATGCTGCGGCCACAAACAACAGCATGCTGAGCCAGTCCACCTGGTACAGCGGTATTCGACGGTGTGTCCGCCGGCGGTGAAACAACAGCGCACAAAGTACTATGCATATTCCCGCCGCCGCTGCGGATATCAGATAGATATCGCGCCAGTCATGATCTTCCAGTACAGGGTTTACAAAAATATCCGCCAGTTCTCCCCCAAAACGGGCAATGGTATAATAGATCCCGTAAAACATCGCCCTGTGGCGCATAACAGGATACTCATTGGTCAACAAAGAGATGAAATCCAGCAGGCAGGCCAGCTTCAACATACCGATGAAAAAATTGCTGACCAGCAGCAAAGTCGCATTGTTGACCGTAAAACACAGTAACGACAGTATTATCTGCAACCCCAGCGCCAGCTGCAATAAATCCGATTTCTGAAAATACAGCCGCAGCCGGTAGTATACCGGAATGATAGCTACCATCCCGATGGCGCCGGCCTGCGAAAACCATACGACCGTTTCCGGCGCTATCCCATAAAACGCCGCCAGCCGCGATGCTGTGGTGCTGGTGATGCCTAGCACAAAAGCCTGCAGGATGATCAACAGGACCATCGACGGCCCTTTTACCGCTTTGGGCACAAATGACCGGTATGGTGACAATGCATAAGCCATAAGAGGAATGATTTATCGTTGAACATGCAACTATTTAGGCAAATTTTTTATTGCAGCCGGCGGATAATGGCAGACAGCACCGCTCTGGCGGCAGCCAGTTCTTTTTCGTCAAAATCCGCCGTGAGGCTGTCCAGGAACGGGTCCAGCACCGGCAATACTTTCATTTTCAGGGCCTGTCCGCTGTGTGTCAGCACGATTTTTTTATTGCGGGCGTCGGTTTCATCAGCTGCACGGGCCACGAGGCCTCTTTTTTCCATGTTGTGGATAACCTTGGTAATGCTGGCCTTGTCTTTATGCAACAGATCTGCCAGCTCCTGCTGTTTACGCCCTTCCCGCTGCCACAGCACCCGCAGAACGGTCACCATTTCGGACGTGAGATCAATCCCGTGCTGCGCCAGCAGTGCATTGATGCGCAACCGGTAAAGCCCCAGCGCCTGGGAAATTAATAAGCTGATCCGTGGTGACTGGTCCATTGTCTTGTTTGTTTTAAACTATACAAAGGTACGAAATTTAGTTGAATATTCAACCAAATGATATTATGGGAAAAACTTAACTTGAGAGGCAAAAACCGAATTATGCGAAGCATCTTTCAGCCGGGCGATGTGAAACAGTTTACCCGTCACGTACGGGCAGAAGACTGTGCTGCTTTTGACAGCGGCCGGGTACATCCCGTGTATGCTACCTTTGCCCTGGGCCGTGATGCAGAGTGGTGTTGCCGCATGTTTGTACTGGAAATGAAAACAGAAGAAGAGGAAGGAATCGGCACCATGCTGACAGTAGAACATCTTTCACCGGCCCTGCAAGGCAGCGAAGTACATTTTACCGCTACCATCACCGCTTTGCAGGGAAATGAAATCATATGCAGTTATGAAGCGCATGTGGGCAACCGGCTCATAGCACGCGGCACACAGGCACAGAAAATACTGCTTAAAGAGAAATTGGAACGGCGTTTTGCCGCTTTATAAGCCCAGCGCCGCTTTCAGGCGGGGATAACCGGTTTTGCTCACCAGCACCCGGGCGCCGCTGCGCAGGATGGCCAGGTGGTTTTCCTTCTCATAAGGGTCAATGCGCGTTACCTGGTTCACATTCAGAATATACGAACGGTGTACCCGGGTAAACTGCTGCGGGTCCAGCGTCTGCTCAAAAAACGACATGGTTTTGTTTTTCAGGAAACTGCCTTCCTGCGTCACAATCTTCACATAATCATCTGCTGCCTCCAGGTAGTGAATATCCTGCACCGGGATGATCTTAATTTTCCCGTTGATCTTGATCACTACGCGATTGTTTTGTAATGGCGTGGCAGCGGCTGTTTCCAGCAGTGCGGCCGTAGCGGCGGCATTGCTGTTATGTTGTTCCAGCCATTTCTGAAAGGCTTTGTCAAAACGATCGCGGGAAAAGGGTTTCAGCAGGTAATCCACAGCATGTACTTCAAAAGCACGGAGCGCATGCTCTTCAAAAGCGGTGGTGAATATCACGGCAGGCATGGTTTCTACCAGTTCCAGCATCTCAAAACCGGTGATCTTCGGCATCTGGATATCGAGGAAGATAATGTCCGGCTGGTGCTGCTGAATAGCTTTCAGTCCTTCAAAACCATCGTTGCATTCCTGCATCAGCTGCACCTGCGGATAGCCTGACAGGAATTCCTTTACCACTTCACGTGCCAGAGGTTCATCATCAATTATTACTGCTTTTATCATGTGTTTGTGGTACTTTAATCAGCGTGGTATAAATATTTTCCTCAGCGCCTGTTTCCAGCAGGTCCTGCCGCGCAAACAGCAGGTACAGCCTCCGCCTGATAGAGGTGAGCCCGAAACCGGTGCCTTTATTGGGCTGCTGAAGTTCGTTGTCAAACGGGTTTTTCACTTCCAGCAGCAACATCCCGTCTTCCACATACGCCCTGATGGTAATACAGATATCCCCTACCGTATCATACAGACCAAATTTAATGGCGTTTTCCACCACTGGCTGCAGCAGCATGGGCGGCACATACATCGCTTCCGCCGCCTCATCATAACTAACGCTGGTGGATAAACGATGTCCGAATCTCACTTTCTCGATATCGAGATATAACTGGAGATACTGTAGTTCTTCCTTCAGAGAGATCCAGTGGTCGTCTTCCCGTTTCAGGGAGCCACGGAGGAAGTCGGACAGTTTGAGCACCATTTCACGGGCCTGTTCCGGACGCAGCATAATGAGCGCGTTGATAGAGTTAAGGCTGTTGAACAGAAAGTGTGGCTGTAACTGTTGCCGCAGCTTGTACAATTCAGCCTCCCGGATAATGGCTTCGTTGGCCTCTCTCCTCTCCCTTTCGCCCTGCTCCTCTTCTTCATCGTACCAGAGCTGGCTGCGGTAGCCAATACCGGCGATGATCATACATCCCACAATAAAGTGGATCGGGATGGCATTATTAAGCCAGCGCAGGTATACAGGGTCGGTATCAAAGGTGGTTTCCAGCAGCCAGTGGGTGAAGAATACCCAAAGGGCGGCCATCACGGAACTAACCACTGTTACATACAGAAACTTGTTGATACCGGCGCCCGGACGGTAATACGACAGGTTACGGCTGATCAGGAACCCGGCGCCGCCCAGCAGGACAACGTGTACGGAACTGTCTGAAATAGCCTGCCATGCGGTCAGATCAAACCAGTAATACAGCAGGGCTGCATACAACACCAGCCAGATCAGGAAGGAGGTAAGGAAACTCCACCGGGAGTTTCCTTTGTATAATTCTTTTGCCAATAGCGCGCCTTTTTTGTCTTTTTAGACGTTCACTTCAATATATTGTTGTCCCTGCAATTGTGCGGATTTCATCTGCAACCAGGCGATATAGGAATTGGGATCTCCTGGTTCTTCTATGCGGGAATACAGCTCCATGCCGTCTGTCAGTTGATCAAGGGTATATACTTCCGGTACGTTGATGAACTTCCATTGTACCAGTTCCTGTTGTTGGTTTTTGAAGGCATATTGTTCCTGCATTCCGATTTCCCTTGCTTTCTCCCAGGCCTCTTTTTTGGAGATGGCGCTGATCAGTCTCAACTGTTCATCGAATTGCGGCGTATGAGAGCCATTACCGCAAATGATCTGATAAACTACTTTAGCAACAAACCAATACATACAATAAGATTTAAAAAGTTGGTAAGATAATGCGCTGGTAAGGTCCTTTTAAGCGAAGCTTTTGATCTCCACTCCGCCGAAGATACAGGAGCCTTTCAGCAGCAATACTTTGTCTTTATCAATACTTCCCAGCAGGGCGGCAGGGCGTTTTTCCTCTACGCCGCCCATAATGGTAGAGATGTCTACTTTCACGGTCCAGTTGGCCGGTACCACAATCTCACATCCACCAAAGATGGCGGTCACTTCCAAAGTCACAGTACCGTTGATGTCTGCCTGCATCAGGTTGAGGTCTGTACCGCCAAATACGTTGGAGACATAGCCGCCTTTGAAGTTTTTGGAGGTGACCACCTTTTCCAGGCCACTGAAACAGGATGATATGTTGATGGTGTCCATGTCAGAAGAGATATCACTGCTGGTACGGTCTTTCGCGAAATACCGGGCATCGCTGAACATGTGTTCGTTATGCCTTTTAAATAAGGCCGTTACCCCGATGGCGATCAGTACGACCGGCCAGATAAACTTGGCCGTGTTATAAGGCCAGTGCATAATTTCACCTGCCAGGAAAATGCCGCCTACGGTGATCATGGCAAACCAGGGACCGCCTCTGAAGTTATGTTTGAAGCCCAGTGCCAGGCCTATTACGATCAGGATCATCTGCCAGGAGAATATCCAGCTGGGGATATCCAGGTCAAGTCGCTGCAACAGCAGGGAAGTACCGATGAGGATAAGGATAATACCGCCAATACTGCGTCCTCTCTTTCTTTTGGCGATCAAATCATCATTTATCATTGTTTTTTGTTTTCATGGCTGGAATGTTTTAACGATACAAAAGTAGGACGGCGGCACCGGCTGTAAAAGGGCCATTAGGCTAAAAATGCGGTTTTACCGGTGAAAAGCAGGAAAAGGCCGGTGAAAATACCCTCTGCTGTCCCAGGACTGAAGTCCCGGGCTACATTAAGGGATTTATTAGGCAAGAAAATGAATCATGAAGGTGAATATTAACTGCTGGCAAACTAAACGTAGCCCAGGGCTTTAGCCCCGGGGCTAAATTTCGATCGTTACAAGATCTGCCTTGCCGGAGAGTTTCTCCAGCACTTCCCGGAGCTGTTGCACCATCGGGTCGGGCCCACAGATATAAAAATGCTGGTCAAAATTGGAAATCTTCCTTTTCAGGTATGCTTCATCTACAATATGGTGGTCGTAGCCCGGCACTTCTTCCCTGGTGATGGTATTAATGAAGTTGTTACCCAACATTTGCTGAAATTCTTCTTTAAGAATAATATCAGCATAGGTACGGTTAGAGAAAATCAGTTTATTGTTGCCCAGTTGCCCTTTGCGTTGCAGGTCGCGGAAAATGGCGATGAACGGGGTAACGCCGGCGCCGCCCGCAATAAAAACGCCCTCTCCCTTATAGTGGATGGCTCCCCATACATCGTGCAGGATTAGGCTATCGCCTGGCTGGATATGCCCCAGCAGGTCTGTAACGCTGTGATGGTCGGGATAACTTTTAATGGTGAATTCCAGGTGGTCCCATTCATTCAGACTGGTAAATGTAAAGGGACGGCGTTCCTCTTCCCATCCGGGTTTGTTCACTGCCACTTCTGTGGCCTGGCCGGGGACAAACGTGTATCCTTCCGGCTTTTCTACCTTGTAGCGTCTTACGTTGTGGGTGACAGGGGTTACGGACAATACTTTAACGATATGGCTTTCCATAGAGTAGGTTTTCAGTTTGATATGAATATAGGATATTTTTTGCTCAACGCAGTATATGTGCAGCAAGCCCGGCGAGGTCTGCGGCCCAGCGGGCGTAGTCTTTCCCGGAAGGATGAAGGCCGTCGGCAGCCACCAGTGAGGTGTCCCGGGCGGCTTCCCGGGTATAGGGCGTGATGTCCAGCCAGTGGGCGCCGTGCGCCGCTGCGATGTCTTTGGCAGCCGTATTAAAAGCGTCTGTTTCCCGGGCAATGGCGGCCCGGTCGCGGTCTGCCGCAAAGGGTGTCACGCCCCAGTCAGGGATGGAGAGCACTATCACATGCGACGGCTGGTGACCGGCAAAGTCGATGGCCTGTTGCAGCAGCTGCGTAAACTGCTCCCGGTATTCCTCCAGGCTGCGGCCGCGGTATTGGTTATTGACCCCTATCAGCAGCGTCACCAGGTCGAAAGTGCCGGTAATACGCGCTTCCCGGATGCCCTTTTCCAGTTCGTCGGTGGTCCAGCCGGTGGTGGCCACTATTTTAGCGTCATTGACGGCGATGCCTTTTTGACGGAGCAGCCGGACCGTCTGCGCCGGGAAACGTTCCGTTTCCGCCACGCTTTCACCGATAGTATAGCTGTCACCCAGCGCCAGGAAAGAATATGGGACCATAAGGGTATCTGCAATTTTGTTGTGACAAAAAAAGGAACAGCAAAATAGCATTAATCTTAACATAAGCAAAAAGTTATATACGCTCTCTTTTTCACACAGATTTAAGCAAAAGTTCACCCGCCTTAAACCGGAATGCCGTACCTTTGCACCCGATTACAACAATTAAGTTAACGCATAAAGAAACCGTTTTATGCCGGCAGAAAAAATATCGATGAACAATGGCCTGTTACAGGTCCCTACCCACCCAATCATACCATTTATTATAGGCGACGGAATTGGTCCGGATATCTGGAAAGCCAGTGTCCGTGTATTCGACGCAGCTGTGGAAAAAGCCTATGGTAGCGAGCGGAAAATTGAATGGAAAGAAGTATTGGCAGGCGAAAAAGCCTTCCAGGAAACCGGCGAATGGTTGCCTGCTGCAACGCTCGATGCGTTGAAAGAGTACCTGGTGTCTATTAAAGGCCCCCTGTCCACCCCGGTAGGTGGCGGTATGCGTTCCCTGAACGTGGCCATGCGCCAGGAGCTGGACCTGTACGCCTGTGTAAGGCCTGTACGCTGGTTCAACAAAGTACCTTCTCCGGTAAAACATCCGGAGAAAGTGGACATGGTGATCTTCCGCGAAAACACAGAAGATATCTATGCCGGTATCGAATACATGACAGGTACGCCTGAATGTGAAAAACTGCTCAACTTCCTGCAAAATGAAATGGGCGTGAAAAAAATCCGTTTCCCGGAAACTTCTTCCCTCGGCATCAAACCGGTGTCTATCGAAGGTACCGAGAGACTGGTACGCGCTGCCATCCTCTATGCACTCGAGCATAAACGTCCTTCTGTTACCCTCGTACACAAAGGTAACATCATGAAATTCACCGAAGGCGGCTTCAAAAACTGGGGCTATGCACTGGCGGTAAGAGAATTTGGTGATAAAGTGTACACCTGGGAACAGTGGGAACAAACCAAAAAAGACCAAAACGAAGAAGCTGCCAATAAAGAACTGAAAGTAGCTATCGCAGAAGGTAAACTGCTGATCAAAGACGTGATCGCGGACAACTTCCTGCAACAGATACTGCTGGCTCCTCAGGACTACTCAGTAGTAGCTACGCTCAACCTCAACGGTGACTATATCTCCGACGCGCTGGCTGCTGCAGTAGGTGGCATTGGTATCGCTCCGGGCGCCAATATCAACTACCTCACCGGTCATGCTGTGTTTGAAGCCACACACGGTACTGCGCCACGCTTCGCCAACACCAACACCATGAACCCGTCTTCCGTTATCCTCAGTGGGGTAATGATGCTCGAATACATGGGCTGGAAAGAAGCAGCCAATATCATCGTGCATGGCCTGAGCACTGCTATCGCCCGCAAACGCGTTACCATTGACTTCTACAACCTGATGGACGACGCCACCCTGGTAAAAACCAGCGAATTCGCGGACGAAGTGATCAAACAAATGCAACACTAATACCCGTCTTTCAGACAGATACACAAGCAAAGGAGTGAAGATCTCCCTGTAATGGTTATATTATGTATTAACATAATCATTACAGGGAGATCTTCACTCCTTTGCTTTCTTATTGTATATTGTTGATGTAATGAACATCTGGCAGAAAGCCCTTTACAAGCCATCTTATGAAAATGTTTTGTAATTTTCCCAGCTATTCGTATTTTTCGTGATTATCCCTTTTAGGGACTTGCTTGAATAGTTGTTCGTTTTTGTTGCTTTTAATCTAATTTTTTAAAAAAAACCGTAATGTCAAAAATTAAAGTAGCTAATCCGGTGGTAGAACTGGATGGAGACGAGATGACACGGATCATCTGGAAATTCATTAAGGACAAACTGATACTTCCATATCTGGACGTAGAAATCAAATATTTTGACCTGGGCATGGAACATCGTGATGCGACCAACGACCAGGTGACTATTGATGCAGCTAACGCTATCCGCGAAACAGGCGTTGGTATCAAATGCGCAACTATCACTCCTGATGAAGCCCGCGTAAAAGAATTTAACCTGAAACAAATGTGGAAATCACCGAACGGCACTATCCGTAATATCCTGGATGGTACTGTGTTCCGTGAGCCCATCGTCATGAAAAACGTGCCACGCCTGGTGCCTAACTGGACTGCTCCTATCTGCATCGGCCGTCACGCTTTCGGTGACCAATACCGCGCTACTGACTTTGTGACCAAAGGCAAAGGCAAACTCACCATCAAATTTGAAGGTGAAAACGGTGACGTGATCGAACATGAAGTATACAACTTCAAAGGCGACGGCGTTGCACTGGCAATGTACAACACCGACGAATCCATCAAAGGCTTCGCCCGCGCTTGTTTCAACCAGGCCCTGATGAAAAAATGGCCGCTGTACCTGAGCACCAAAAACACCATCCTGAAAAAATATGATGGTCGTTTCAAAGATATTTTCGAAGAAATCTACCAGCAGGAATTTAAAACTGCCTTTGATGCTGCCGGTCTCACTTACGAACACCGCCTCATCGATGACATGGTTGCTTCTGCCCTGAAATGGAATGGCAACTTTGTATGGGCTTGTAAAAACTATGATGGCGACGTTCAGTCTGATACCGTTGCACAAGGCTTCGGTTCCCTCGGCCTGATGACTTCCACCCTGGTTACGCCTGATGGCAAAACCATGGAAGCAGAAGCAGCCCACGGTACCGTAACCCGCCACTACCGTGACCACCAGGCCGGTAAACCAACTTCCACCAACCCGATCGCTTCCATCTTCGCATGGACCCGTGGTCTGGAATTCCGTGGCAAACTGGACAACAACCAGGAACTGATCAACTTCTGCCAGGCACTGGAACAGGTTTGTATCGAAACTGTGGAAAGCGGCAAAATGACCAAAGACCTCGCGGTTTGTATCCACGGCAATAAAGTGGAGCACGGCAAACACTACCTCTACACAGAAGAATTCCTGGAAGAGCTGGACAAAGCCCTGAAAGCGAAACTGGCTAAATAAAGCAAAATTATCTGTCATAAAAGCAAAGCCCCGGTCCATGGACCGGGGCTTTGCTTTTCGTATAGTCGTGTACTTATAATTTCATCTGTTTACGCACCACTTTATCTTCTCCGTAGATATCGTCGTAAAATACCAGTGTGCCTTCTTTACCTTCTGCCGTAAAATAACGGAAGTAAATTGGAACACGGCGGGTAAGATCTACCTGTCGCTTTTCTTCCCGCTCAATCCATGCCCGAACGCTGTCTCCTTTGTGATTGGCCGTGTCCGGCGATGAAACGAGGTACTGCGCCAGGCTGTCCCACTGCTGCACCCGCACACAACCATGGCTCATGGCGCGCATGGAGTTTTTGAACAGTCCGCGGTTATTGGTGTCATGCAGGTATACACTGTATTTGTTACGGAAGTTAAACTTCATAATGCCCAGGGAATTGTCCACTCCGTCCATTTGCCGCAGCACATACGGGAAATGTCCTTTGGACAGTTTGCTCCAGTCTATCGTTGACGGATCTACGGCGTTACCGGAAGCATCGATCACCTCCAGGTTTTTAGAAGCCAGATAGCCGACATTCTTCTTGATAGCGGGCAGCATTTCCTTGAACACAATGCTGTAAGGCACGCGCCAGTAGGGGTACAGCATGAAGTTGGTCATGTAGGAATTGAGAATAGGCGTACGGGTACGGGGCGTACCTACTATCACTCTCGATTCCAGTTTCACTTCCCCGCTGTCCACTACCTGCAACGTATAGCCGGGCAGGTTAACCATGATATATGTTCTGGGGAGTGTGTCCGGCAGTTTGCGCCAGCGGTCCAGGTTTACAGCGGCCTGCATCACCCAGTCGTGCACCGAGCGGTTCATGGCCATTACCGTCCTTTTGCCAGGCACACCGTCCGGATAGATGTTAAATTCTTTCTGGAATGCTTTTACGCCGGTCTTCAGCAGGGTGCTGTCTATTTCCCTGCCGGTAGTGTCCAGATGGCCGCTTTGCACCAGCCGGTCAACCACCAGTAGCCGGAAAGCCGGCGTGTCTGTATAGTTCAGCGGTAAGGTGTCCCAGTGATAGGCCGCATATTTTTCCTTGAAGGAACGAATGCCTTCTTTCAGCGCCACATACCCCGGATGCGTAGGTTCGAGGTCATGCAGCAGGGTGGTCACCTCTCCCTGTTCCAGTGCCTGGTGTAGTTTGGCGGTCAGCTGTGCGTCGGTGAAAAGGGAGTCGGCTTTCAGCGTCACACTGTCGCGCGGCGCTGCTCCGAAACGCAGGTCAGACGCCATTCTCATAAAGGCGTCGGTGAGCATTACGTCCATACGCGCCCACAGGGCGGCATCTTTTTTAGCTGCCGGATCGTTGCTGAGCTGCTGCCAGGCCGTGTTGAGCGCCGGTTCGTGATAATGCGCCGGGAGCAGGCCTACGTCTTCCGCCTGTTTGATAGCATCTATCAACGTAGCGGCGGCAGCGTTAGGCACACCGTCTTTCGACCAGCGGCCGGCATTTTCCTTTTCCTTGTAAAAGTCCTGCAGGGCCTGAGGCCGGAAGGCGGGAAGACTGTCTTCCATCACACCATCGTTGTCCTGAATAGCTGACAGCCTCTCGGTAATGCTTTCTTTTACCACTTCGTCCAGCTGCCGGATGTTGGCGACAATTTGTTTCTTTTTGGGGGTTGCGTGCTTCTTTCCATGTCCACAGGCTAACAACAAACACATTCCGGAGCCGCACAACAAACTAAAAATAAGAGTCTTGTACTTCATCTGAAAAAATCGATGGGTAAAGATATATAATTTCCATGCCAAAAATAAAAATCCCGGAGCAATCGCTCCGGGACAATGACTGTCGGCACCAGATACCACCTTAACGGCAGCATTCTTTTTTGGTGAACAAAGACTGTATGAATTTCAGGACTGACAATAATACTTTTTTCATCTCCCACGATTTTTAAAGAAGAGGCTACGGTGAGCAGTAGCCTCTCTTTCAACTAAAACTAAAACAACTAACTTCTAACAATTATAGTTTATCAAGGGGAATACGCTTGGGCGTTTTCAGTTGCTTGAACTGGCTGGGCGTAAGGCCGGTCACTTTTTTAAACTGTGCCGACAGGTGCGCCACGCTGCTGTACCCCATTTTATAACTGATCTCACTTAAACTCAATTCGTTGTAGTCCAGCAGTTCTTTCACCCGTTCAATTTTTTGTTGAATGATGTATTGTTCGATGGTCACTCCTTCCATTTCAGAAAAGAGGCTGCTCAGGTAATGATAGTCCTTTTGCAGTTTACCGGCCAACAGCGAGGAGAAATTTTCTCTCATGTCATCCAACTCTGAATAGTGGACGGTTTCCACAACGATGTTTTTAATGGCAGCTACCAGCTGCTGTTTTTTATCGTCTATCAGTAGAAAGCCTTCCGCCTGCAAAGCAACTGAAACTGCCTGCAATTGTTGTTCAGTAACCTTTCCATCCACGGTAGCTTTTCCCAGCTGAATGTCGGTCACTGTAAGCGGGACCGCCTCCAGCACTGATTTGACTACTTTAATACAGCGCGGACAAACCATATTTTTTATGAACAGATCTGTTTTCACGCAGGTTTATTTTTTAATGTTAAAAATGTTGTGTTCAATACGTACCATAAATGAGTTGAATGAATTACGCGCCATATCTCCTGTGAGTTGTGTGCGGTAAGAAAGGTCCAACCGGGTAGTACTGTTGAAAATAAACTGCACAGCCGGCGCGATATCCAGATAAGAACCTCTTCCTGCAGCGTCTGTATTGGTTTTGCCCAACAGCTCCACATACAGGTTCAGATTGGTCTGATTAAAGTTCTTATATCTTACCGGAAGCACTAAATATCCTGCGGACAGGCTATAATTTACGGAATTTTTCGGGAACCCTTCCGGGATATTGTCCTTTATATTGTTCATATAACGGGAATACCCCAACGTAGTTGACAGTGCCAGCTTATGCAGCAGCTGTGTGGCGATAACCCCGCCGCTCACACCGGAGGTAGCCCCTTCCAGGTCCAGGTCTGTATTGGCGTACGGCTTTTTGGTGGCATGCGTGGACGGCACATATGGATTGTCGATGACTGAACCTTTTACATAGGCCGCCATTCTGAAATGTGCATGCTGCTGGTCCAGCGACAGAAAACGGTATTTAGCGTAGACGCTGCCGCCTTCCATCCGAATGGAGGATTGCATCATATTGGCCGCATAACCGATAGCGTGCACCATCAGTTTTTTATTGACACCCCACATCACTTCCGGCTCAAACCGCATACCGGTGGTACCATCATGCTCCATTTTGAAGAACTTGTTGGTAAGCCGGATACCAAGCGAGTTGGCAGGCATATTGCTGGCCGGTTCCGTGTTAACGTATAATTCCTGTGCTGTTGTTATCTGGCTGAAGGCAAAGAACGCCACAGCCATCATTAAAAATTTGCGCATATACTGAAGCCGTAAGGATTAAATAGTGACGTGATAAATCCTTTTGGAAGCTTTGGCATCGTGCGGTGTACAGCAGTCGGCCATCACTCCTGTCTTATAACAGGACATGCTGGTTTCAGTGGCGTATTTTTTAAACTGTTTGGCAGAAACAAAATCTTTATCGATGACAGTGATGTCTTTATCACCGTTCAGCACCTGGTCTTTCACATGCATAAAGTGCAGCGTGCTGCCTGCAAAAGGCACGTGGGTGTCGTTTTGCACCTTTACGTCGCTGAAGCTGGCAGTCACGACCAGTTTACCTACGGAAAAACCGGCATCTTCCACTTTCTGTTTGATGGCGTCGATATTGACCGCTGCGTCCGGTTTGAAATGCAGGATAAAAGTCGTGTTGTCAAGGTCTGTATCTATTTTGTCCACAAACGGCAACGTCTGGAGCGATTCCAGGGTAGCGCGTGAACACATGGCACAGGTGAGGCCGGAAGCCTGCAGACTGGCTTTTTTATATTGCGCCTGGGCGCCAAAGGAGATACCAAATGCGAGTAAAAGAATGGATAATATTTTCATGATCTGATGTTTATAAATTAAAAAATACAGCAATACCTATAGTCTTCCGCGCAGCGGAAAACAGTAATAGGAAGCTGTTATCAGATCAGGAAAACACAGTTACGGAGGAAAACGGGCGTAGCAGCGCCTATATCAGGCGGATCGTGCGGATAGCTGCTTTGCGCCAGCTGTAGGGACAACAAGGAAGGAGTGTCCAGGATTTTTACCGGCAGTTGTAAGTCAACCGTTACCGGCGCATCCTGCTGCAGGGCTTTGGCCGCCTGATGGGAGGTAGTCACCTTGCAGAATTTCACCTCGTTTTTACAGCAGTCCATACTTTTTACCGGCCGGCCGCATTTCTTGCACTGGTCCTCATCAGGAACGTTCTGCAATTTTACGGACGCCAGTTTGCCCATGCAATAATGCACGTTTACCGTGAACCCGCTGGTTAACAGCGTGTACAGGACAGCAAAAAATATGGCAAAAAAACGTTTCATATCAAGTACAAAAGTACTACAATAAATTGTTTTTTATGACAGACAAGGTGAGTTTCCGGATGCGCCGGTTATTTTAACATTCAGTTAGCGTTTTTTGCTTTTTTGTTTTCCGGGAGATGCCTGCCCTTTTTCCAGCTGCTCCACCCTTGCTTTTAAGGCTTTGTTCTCTGCCCGCGTTTCAATCATATGCAAAGTGAGCTCCTCTACTTTTTGCAGCAATAACCGGTTCATTTCCCCTAAATCCTGCCCGTTTTGCGCTACCTGTTGCGCAGAAGGTATGCCCGGCAGGTGGCGGTTTGCGTTGATAAAAGCAGCGGTGCTGTCCAGTGAAGGAAGTTTATAATCAGGATGGAACACGTAATCCGGCCAGTCGGCAGCGTTTTGGGTTACTTTTACTTTTTTAGCATATATATCACCAGCGACAGACAACAGTGCAGTAGGATTAAAAGTACCAATGCCGACTTTGCCTTCTCTTATACCGATAGTCCCCCAGGTGCCACCTAATACATATTTTGTGGACACTCCGTTTTCACCGTCAGTATTCAGCGTTACAGCAGCTGTACTTCCCTGATAAACATCTACAGCTCTCAGATAGATGCCGGATATTTTTGCAACAGCAGACCCAACGCCGTCACAACCGACAATTCGGCCATCAATTCTCCAATATAAATTCGCGCCCTGCGCATTTGTTCCTGCCGCTACTGCCTGGGCAATAGTAGTCGGTATCTGCACGGCATAAAAGGTACCTTCGTAGATAGCCCCCCAGGACCTACCAATATCAAACTGATGGCCAGGCCTATGCGCCCAGGGAAACCAAAAACGGAACTGCATATTGCCACAGCTCATATTATCCGCCATTCTAACTAATACATAGTACTGTCTTACATATCCGGCTTTCACCGGGTTGGAAAATATATGATCTATCGGCATGTAATACCCTTTGGTAATATTCTGCCAGGAATCACCACCGTTCAGCCAGGCGGCGCCTTCTTCATTTCCAAAAATCTGCACCATTCCCTGTTCTACAGGTTCGTTTTGCGCGTAAATAGTGCTTGCAAAGGCGCATTGCAGCAGCAGGGCGACAAGGATAAAACGTTTCATAGTATAAGATGTTAATATTTATTTGGACGATAAGGCTAACCGCGGAACGCAATTACCGACAGGGCACATTCCATAAATATAGGTTACGGGTTAAAACGGCTGTCAATATAGGATATTTATCTGCATCTTGTATCTTCTCAGAGATACAAGATGCAGCATGATGAATTGCCTGATTAGTTAATAAACCACCAACGCAGTCCCAGTCTGAAATCAAAGTTATTGTAAGGGTACAGCGGGGCGGAATGGTTGTTCTGTGTGAAGAACACGTTCAGGTTTTCTGCACGCACAAACGCGGAGAAAGACTTGATACGGAAATGCGCAAACGCAGCAATGTCCGGTGCATTGTATTTCACGCTGGTCGTGTTTTGGTAAACAAACTGTCCGAGCAACGGCGAGTAGTCGTCAGCGTTATAGGAGGTATTGTAGCGGAATTCCAGCCCTGTCATCAGGTTGAGGTTCCGGTACAACAATTTCTCGAAAGCAAAGCGGTGACGTGTCCAGACAGCTGGCACGTTGAGTGGACCTTCGCCATGGCGCTGCTGGAAAGCCACTTCCGCATACCAGGAGAACGGGCGGATGGTGAATTTCTTGCTAAACACCACCTGTAACAGGTTGAACAGGTTGGGTGACTGCGCGCTATGGAAATAATCCTTGAAGTATGTGTAGTTGGTGAACAGGAAATAGTTCACTGCCAGGCTATACTTCAGTTTGGGGTTTTCGGCCGCAAACTGTAGCTGGGTGGTATTTTCCTTGGCAGTAGTACTGTTGTACCACGTATCCCTGTTACTGTTGAAAAACTTGTATACGTAAGATGGTTCCCGGTTCACGTTGCTGACAGACAACTTCACATCGCCCAGCAGGTCATTGATATGTCGTCGCAAACTACCGTAAATACTGTAATCCCCGATATTCTGGCCCACTACGTAAAACTCGCCACGGGCAGAGAAATCCCATTGTTTATTGCGGGTTTTGTTGCGGTATTCCCCGTGCAGCGCAAGATTGGTGAAATTGATGTCTGCATCGAGAAAGGTGCCGGTAATGCTTTCAAAGCGGGCGCCGAGATTAATAAAGTGGCCCAGGTTGCCCAGCACCGGGAACTGTATCAGCGACAGGTCATTGGAGATTGTTTTCCACTGATGTTTGGCCTGGATGGTATCACCGGCCCTGATGAAGTCAAACCCATAATGGCGGGTGTAGAAAAAAGTATCCTGACTATTGTCGATGAACTGGTAGTTGTTGTTCTGGAAGTTAAACGTGTACTGCACCCGGAAAATAGGCCGGTAGCGGTAATAGTCCGTCGAGTCGTTGATGTGAAGGGTATCTCCGCGGCCCCAGTCGTACTGTTGCTGGATCAGCAGCCCGGTTTCCTGGTACTGCGATTTTACGGGAATTTTGGTACCGAAGAAGGCATATTGGGTCACTTCCTGGTTACCAAGGTTTACATCAATGCTCTGGCGGTTTCTGTAGTCTTTATTCGCCAGGAAGGTATCGCTTTTGATGCCGCCGTTTTCGCCCCCATTGAGTTTGTTGTAGTAAAAGCTGAGATAAGTATTGGCCCGCTTGTTCTTACTCTGGTAACGGGCGGTGAGCCGGTAGGTATCGTGGTTGGTGGTTTGCGTGCGGTAGTAGCCGGGCGCGTTCACCTTGCGGTAGTCGAAGGCGAAGTTAAAACGGTCCGTACGGTTCTGGGTGTGGGTTACGCCAATCACCTGCTCCTGTTTGCTGCCTACAAGGTAGTTCAGTTCGGAATAAGGACGGTTGGTATTATAAAACCTGGCATTGGCGTGGTTGAAGCCATAGATATCGTACGCATGAAAACCGGCGTCAAATCCGGGTTTCATCAGCGGTGTAAAGATGATATTACGGGCAGCTGAACCACTGTTGCCCAGCGTCATATAGTTGGCCGGCACTTTCAGGAAGTCGATATTGAAATCCGCCACAGACGAGTCGATGGTAAAATCCGTCGGCTCACCGAGGTAACGGTAAGTCAATGTAAGCGTGTCCGGCTCTTCGTGGTGGTGCATCGTGTCTCGCTGCATTTTACTGGAGCCGCCGCCACCGCCCGTATTGCCGAACCGGCTGGTATTGAACTGTGCCATTAAGGAATGACTACCTGCCAACAGCAGGACCATGATAATAAGAAATTGCCTCATCCGAAAATGACAAAACGTTTATAGTTGCCGGATTAATTCACTAAAGATAAGCGTTAGCTTGGGTTCTGCCGCATGGGCCGCTTCCAGTACTTCCTCATGGGTGATCACATTTTCTTCCTCACGGATGCCGATATCGGTGATAACGCTCATGGCAAAGACTTTCAGGCCGGCATGTGCCGCTACGATCACTTCCGGTACTGTGCTCATGCCTACGGCATCTCCGCCGATGATGTGCATATATTTATATTCCGCCCTGGTTTCGAAAGTAGGACCCTGTACGCCTACATATACGCCGGTATGCAGGTCAATATTGTTGGCTGCAGCTATCTGAAACGCTGACAGGATCAGTTCTTTGGAATAGGGTTCGCTCATGTCCGGGAAACGGGGCCCCAGTGTATTCTCATTACGGCCACGCAGCGGGTGCTCCGGCTGCAGGTTGATATGGTCCCTGATGATCATCAGGTCACCCACCTTAAAGTCAGCGTTCATACCGCCGGCAGCGTTGGAAATGAACAGGGTATGAATGCCCAGTTCCTTCATCACCCTTACCGGAAAAGTGACCTGTTTCATGGAAAACCCTTCATAATAGTGGAATCTGCCGGCCATTGCAACAATAGGCCTGCCCTGCATATATCCCAGTATCAGCTTCCCGGAATGCCCTTCCACCGTAGATTCGGGGAAATGGGGAATATCACGATAAGATATTTCGATGCTTTGTTCTATTTCACCGGTCAGGTTACCCAGCCCGCTTCCCAATATCACCCCGGCCACAGGCGTCTCCTGCCAGTGTTTTCTGATATAATCCCCAGCTTCTTTGATCTGGTCCGTTAATTCACTCATCTGTTTATGCATTAATTAAAAGTCGGATTTAAAAAACAAACCCGCGCAAAGTTATTTTTTAATTCACAAATGAATGCGGTTTTATATTTAAATCATAATGACCTATTTTAGCGGCAAATTTTATTGCGATGAATTTACACGAGTACCAGGCTAAAGAACTGTTGAAAAAATATAATGTACCGGTTCAGGAAGGCATTCCGGTAGAAACACCGGAAGCAGCGGCCGAAGCTTACAAGCAACTGAAGGTGCAGTATGGTAATGAGTTTGCAGTGGTTAAAGCGCAAATTCACGCTGGTGGACGCGGTAAAGGTAAAATCCGTGGAACTGAGCAGAGAGGTGTGGCTGTAGGAAAAAATGCGGAAGATGTGAAAACCATTGCGGGCAACATCCTGGGTGGCACACTGGTAACCATACAGACCGGCGAAGCAGGCAAACTGGTAAACAAAGTACTGGTAGCACAGGACGTTTATTACCCTGGCCCTAATCCGGTAAAGGAATTTTACCTGTCTATCCTCCTGGACCGCGCTAAAGGCCAGAATGTGATCATGTATTCTACTGAAGGCGGTATGGATATCGAAGAAGTAGCGCACAGTACTCCTGAAAAAATATACAAAGAATGGGTAAAGCCAAACATGGCCCTGCAACCATTCCAGGCCCGTAATATCGCTTTCAACTTCGGTTTGAGCGGCGAAGCGTTCAAAAACATGGTGAAATTTGTTACCAACCTGTACAACGCTTACGTAGGACTGGATTGCAGCATGCTGGAAATCAACCCGTTATTTAAAACCAGCGACGAGAAAATCATTGCCGTTGACGCCAAAGTAAACCTGGATGACAACGCCCTGATGCGTCACCCTGACCTGGAAGCCCTCCGCGACATCACCGAAGAAGATCCAACCGAAGTGGAAGCTGGTAAATATAACCTGAACTTCGTGAAACTGGACGGTAACGTAGGTTGCATGGTTAACGGCGCCGGTCTGGCCATGGCGACCATGGACATGATCAAACTGAGCGGCGGTGATCCGGCCAACTTCCTGGACGTAGGTGGTACTGCCAACGCACAAACCGTTGAAGCAGGCTTCCGCATCATCCTGAAAGACCCTAAAGTAAAAGCTATCCTGATCAATATCTTCGGCGGTATCGTTCGTTGCGACAGGGTTGCCCAGGGTGTTATCGACGCCTACAAATCCATCGGCAACATCAACGTTCCGATCATTGTACGCTTACAGGGTACCAACGCCAAAGAAGCAAAAGAACTGATCGAAGCCAGCGGCCTGAAAGTGCAGTCTGCTACCCTCCTCAGTGAAGCTGCTGACCTGGTGAACAAAGCACTGAACTAATCATTGGATTATCAGATATTAAAAAAGCGGAGATCAGCAGATCTCCGCTTTTTTTTTCGATTTTTCGGGCCTTAACTGCCAAAATTCTTCAATTCGGCCTCTTCTTTCGCTGTATCATCCCCCCAGGATTTCTTTTTATCAATCACCCAGCCCAGGAATTTCCTGGCTTGCGCCTGGTCTACTCCCCTGCTCATCCGTACAAGCCCTTGCAGGTTTTCCAGACTGGCATCGGCAGTCACCACCGCATCCGCCCATTTCAGGTACTGCGCTTTTAAGGCAGCATCTTTGGCTAACTCCGCTCCCAGGTAAAACTGCATATACCGCACCCTGTTTTCGTTGCGGTCCGGATGCGCAGCGGCAAACTCGAGAAATGCCCTGACATCTTTGCATTTTTTATAGAGGTAGTTTTCTGCATAATACATCTGCACATAGTTCCAATCCTCCGGGCGGTATACGGCCTGCTGCTTTTGCAGGAACACGTCAAATGCGGCTTTGTCCAGGGCGGCTGGCAGCGCAGCTATATCCTGCTTCAGCAGCTTGTCCATGATATTGATGTTCAGATCTTCACCGAAACGGTCCAGGTAAGCGCCCCGGTTCTTCAGGTAAAATGTGCGGTAATCATCCGGCAGCACAGCGGTCATCTGCATTACCTTAAAAGTGGATTCGGCCAGCTTGTCTTTTTGTTTGGCCAGATACCCCGCAATCTCGTCTTTATCTCCGCCTTTGTAATTCTTGTCCCACATGGCCCTGTAGAAAGCGGGGTCTTTGGAGGAAAGGCTGTTGCCAAAACCGGCCAGTGTTTTACCGGCTTTGTAACGGACAATATTGTTTTTCAGAAAGGCCATGAACCTGTCAGGCTCCTGGTAACCGGAGCTTCTGTCCAGCAACTGGCCGTCACCGGAAATAACCAGGTAAGTGGGAAAACCGCGCATAAAATACTTGCGGCACATCTCCATCCCAAATTCTTCCTTAAACACGTCATAACCGGTACAGATAAAATTTTCTTCCATGTACTTTTTTACTTCCGGCCGTGGAAAAACTTTTACTTCCATGTCTTTACAGGCATGGCAACCTTCAAAATAGGTGTCGATAAAAATAGGTTTGTGTTCTTTCCTGGCCCTGTTGGTGAGCTCTTTCCAGCTGCCTTTAATGAATTGGGTACTGACCTGCGCTACGGCCATAACAGGCAATAACGCAGCTACCAGCAATGCTTTGGTTAGCTTTTGCATACGCTTTTTTAATGGTTTGGTTGTTGGTTGGTTGGTTTGGTTTTCTAAGACCGCAATAGTAAGTAATATCCCTGTAATCCTATAGGATATTGGATAGACGGCAATTCAGGGCGATGATATAAAAAACGAAGGGCTGACCTTTATGGTCAGCCCCTGTTATGATTAACTATCTTTTTTAGGAGGATATACTGCTTTGGGTGTGGCAGGTGTTCCCTTGTCTTTATTATCTTCTTTAGGCTTTGGCGTTACCGGCTTCTCCTCTTTGGGCCTGGTGGTTTCCTGCGCCGGCTTGTCAGCCCCCGGTGAGTACATGTCTTCCTCATTGGTCTGGTAGTCGGATTCGGAACCGTTGCCGATATCTTCCGCTTCTGCACCGGGTTTCACGTTGGTGTCAAAGTTGGAGTAGGTTTCATCCGTCATATTGGCCGGCACCGGGAATTTATCACTGCTGGTAACTTTCAGTGTATTATCGGCAAATACTTTCTGCATGAAATAGGCCCAGATAGGCAGGCCTGTATTGGCGCCCTGACCTATACCGGTGGTGGCAAAGTGGATAAAGTTGTTTTCGCAACCTACCCAGGCGCCTGCCAGCAGTTTAGGGGTGTAACCAATAAACCAGCCGTCGGTGTTATCGTTGGTGGTACCGGTTTTACCGGCCATTTCACCCTGCATTTTATAAGTGCCGCGCATACGGGCGCCGGTGCCGCCGGGCTGCAATACGCCCTCCATCATCTTCACCATGGTGTATGCTTCCTTCTCGCTGATCACCTCACGTTTCACCGGGGCAAAGGTTTCGAGGATATTACCGTAACGGTCTTCTATACGGGTGATATAGATCGGTTTGGTATTGATACCTCTGGCCGGGAACATGGTGTAGGCCTGCAACATCTCGTACAGGGATATTTCAGATACCCCGAGCGCGATGGATGGATAAGGTTCTATTTTGCTGGTGAAGCCAATTTTGTTCTGTGCAAAGTCTGCAAAGGCTTTGGCGCCAATCTGTTTAATCAGATAGGCGGACACCAGGTTGAGAGATCTGGCCAATGCGCCTGCCATAGAGATACTGCCGCCTACGCTGCCTTCAGAGTTGCGGGTCAGTGTCCAGTTGCCGATAGTGATCGGTTCGTTGGGCAGCATGGTGTTGGGCGACATACCGTTCATGATCGCAAAGCAATACAGGAACGGTTTAAAGGTAGAGCCAACCTGACGGCGGGTTTTAGCTACGTGGTCATTTTTAAAGTAACGGAAATCCGGACCGCCTACCCAGGCTTTTACCTCACCGCTTTCAGGGTCCATGGCCATGAAGCCGGCCTGTAACACCGCACGCATGTATTTAATGGAATCCAGCGGCGTCATCACGGTATCAATCTCGTTCAGGTCCGGTTCTGTAAAGCTTTTCCAGGCAAACACCTTCATTTTGGTCGGGGTGTTGAAGGACTTGGTAATATCTTCATCAGAAGCCTCCGCTTCTTTCATGTTACGGTAGCGGTCAGATTCTTTCGTGTATTTATCGAGGTACTGCGGCCATTTTTTCCACACGTTGCCTGTTTTCACGTCGTTTTGGTTAGACAGGTATTTCTGCAGGGTTTGCAGGTGACGGGACACCGCCTCTTCTGCATACAACTGCATACGTGGGTTGATGGTAGTATAAATCTTGAGGCCGTCACGGTAAAGGTTATACGGCGTGCCGTCTGCTTTTTTATGGTCTTTACACCAGGCTTTCACCTCATCACGCAGCACTTCGCGAAAATAAGGCGCCAGTCCTTTGTTGTGGTCTATCTTATTATAGTGTAATACAATAGGCTTGCTTTTAGCAGCGGCAGCTTCTGCAGGGGTGATAAAATTGGCATCCACCATGTTGTCTATCACCGTATTACGGCGGGCCAGGGCCAGCTGCGGGTTACGACGGGGATTGTAGAGGGTATTGCCTTTCAGCATGCCCACCAGTATCGCTGCTTCCTCGATGGAAAGGTGACCGGCATCTTTACTGAAGAAAGTACGGGCGCCGTTTTCAATACCATATACGTTATCACCGAAAGCGACCGTGTTCAGGTACAGTGTCAGGATTTCCTGTTTGGTGAAGTTTCTTTCCAGTTTCACGGCGATGATCCACTCCTGCAGTTTTTGGAAAGCCCTGCTAACGGGATTGGTGGCACGCTGTTTACCCAGGTTATCTGTTTGCAGGTTGAGTGCCAGCTGCTGGGTGATGGTGCTGGAACCGCGCTTTTTACCGATCAGCAGGTAAAAAGGGATGGCCATAGTGCCTTTGGCATCGATACCGGAGTTCTGATAAAAGCGGGTTTCTTCCGTAGCGATCAGGGCATTGATCACATTTTTGGAGATCTCATTGAAATCGCTGCTGGAGCGGTCAACCTGATAATATTTGCCCAATATGGTCCCGTCATCAGCTATTACTTCGGAAGCCAGCGCGGCGCGCGGGTTTTCCAGTTCCTCCATGGAGGGCATATTGCCGATGACCCTGAAGTTGATCAGTAAGATTAAAAGAACGAACAGTGCTAAAATACCAAACGCTACACGCCACAATATTTTCACCGATTTTTTCATGCGCTATATTAATTTGTTTTGCGGCGTACGCCGAGTTTTTTGGACAGTTGCTATCGTTGGCTGTTAAAATAGATATTTAATAAACAGCCTCTAACAGCAATAAACAGGCCTGTTTACTAACAGTTTGACCCACAAATCTATTAAATATTTGCAGATTTAATGATGCCGGCCGGTATTGCTGCCGGATTTAACATTCCCTTATCCGGCGCAAGCCCCTGAGTTTGCTGTAAAAGACTTGCTATTATTGTGTTACATAATTGTCCGAAAAAAACTTCCTGTAACCGATCAGGTCTTTCGTGCTGTTAAGCAATATGAAATTATCTCTTGATATGACAAAAAAGGAATAATCGGCAGGCCTTATCCGCGGGATAATGCTGACAGCGGCTTCTTCCCGGATTTCATCGAAATAGTTCAGGGCTTTGTCTTCATTCGCGAATATTCTGAATATCAGCATGGTTTCGGAAGGAGACAACACAAAACTGCCCACTTCGATTTTATCGGTAGCATGTTTGGAGGCATTGTAGCGGGTGAACTGGTTCAGCCCTTCGTCCATCAGTTCTTTGGAGACGCGCTGAAACGCCAGCACAACAAAGTGCGGGTTGTCTGCCGACAGTTTATAAGGCGTTATCGGCTTGGGCGGCGGCGGTGGCGCTACCGTAGCGATAGGCGCAGTAGGCACATTACCGGCTATCTGGTTGGAAACATGGGCAGAATCTGCCAGGGCTGCCGGTGTTTTGGCGCCATTGATCCTGTCTACCAGCACCGGTTGCGGGTTCTGCCAGGGATATTTCATGGAAATATTTTCATCCAGCAGCGGGCCGCCATTATTATCTTTCCTTATTTCCAGTTTAGCGAGATAGTTTACCAGTTCATTCCGATGATCTAGCGCGTCCAGCAGGGCTTGTGTTTGCTGATGGATACCTTCGTCGCCTGGGTATTTGTTCATCACCGCCAGCACGGCTTTACGGGAAGCCTGGGTACTGTCCACGCCAATGAGGGTGTCCTGCTTAACGATAGCCATGGCTTCCAGCAGGTCAAACCTGCCCTGCATGAAGTTAACGCCATAGGTGCTGTCAGCGCGGTGTTTGATAGCCAGCGCACCGGCCACGTCTCCGTTGCGGAAAGCCGTATAGGCGGAATCGTAAGTGGCGCTGATAGTCTTTTTCCGGGCTAAATCCGTATCGCGGTTGCCGCCGGAGCGGATGATATCCGCGTAGTTGGTATTACCGTACTGCTTCAGGATGATATCTTTTAAGCGGGCCACATCAGCAGCGTGGTTCAGTTTACCATGCCATACGTATAGGGAGTAGAGTATCTCCGGTTTACGCGGGTGGTCCGGATATTTGAGCAGCAGCGAGTCGTAGGTTTCTATCGCCAGCGGATAGTTTTCCAGTTTATCGTAATACAGTTTGCCCAGTTCAAAACGGGCGTCCTGGTCCAGTTTATGGGAGTTGGCCAGTTTCTCCGGTGTCAGCGGCAACCCTTGTGCCAGGCGTTCGCCGGTAATGCTGTCTGGTGGCAGGTTTTCCGGTGTAGCAGCGGCAGTGGCGCCGTCGGTGCTCATTTGTACCGGAGCGTCGTTGTTATTGGCCACATGGAGATTGCCGGCCTGGCTGCGACGCCAGTTATCGGCCACCTGGCGGCTGCCCCAGCGGCGTTTGAACTCGGAGTAACCGGTCGATTTGCTGGCAGGATTATAGAAATACCAGTCCCCTTTTTCTTCTTTGGGGCTGTAGGCGCCGTTGTTGTTCATCCCGAAGGCCGGGTTGTCATAGGAATTGGCGCCCTGCATGGCATCGTTCTTTTTCTTTTCCGCAGCGGCTGTTTTAAGGGTGGCCGCCATTTTAGCGAGGAAAATGTTGCGGTCGGATTCCGGCATGGCGGCAATCCGCTGCAGGCTGTCCTCCCGCTGAATTACAGCACGTTTGGCAGCTACGTCGGCAAGAACTGTTTTGCGTACATTGACAGTGGCCGCATCCACGAAGTCGGGCGTCATGGTGCCGGCGGTGCTGTCGTAATATTTTTTGGCGTCCAGGTACTGGCGCTGATCATAATAGATATCGGCGATGGCCTTGTAGGTGAGCGTACGCTGCACCATGTTGTCACCACCGGCTTTGAGTGATTTCTGCAGGTAACCAAGGGCTGCTTCCGCATCTGCGGGATATGCGAGGGTGCCCATGGTGTAGAGGATGGCGTCCCGGAAGCGGCTAAAGCGCTCTTTCTTCAGCATGTGGCGCAGACCGTCCTGGCTGCGCGCCAGTCCCCCTTCTTTTTTTGCGTTGATTTTAGCGATCTGGAGACGGGCCTGAAAGTCCATCATAGGGTCCGGCCTGGACGCGATCACATCGCGGAACTTGTCCATGGCCGAATCGGCGTGGTGCTGTTGCAGGTACAGTTGACCGAGGATAAAATGCATCCTGGCCCTGGCCACCCTGTCGCGGCTTTTATCGATGGCTACTTTCAGCGGTTCAATCGTTTCGGGGTAACGGCCCTGGATATAGTTGCTGTAGGCCCTCACTTCGGCCAGGCCGCCATCGAGGCGGGCCGGGAAGTAAGGATCGGTGCTCAGGATATTGAGCAGTGCCTGTACTTCATCATATTCTTTCTGTTCCAGCAGGGTTTTGGCACGCCAGAGGAAGGCATCGTTACGGGCGGACACGTGTTTGAAGCGGCCGAGGATACCTTTCCGTTTTTCGCGGGTGGCAATGGAAATATGATCATTTTCACTGGCGCCCACAACGGTTTTGTATTCGTCTTTTTTCTTGGGCGCGAAAGTGAGGTTGATATATTGAAAGGTTTTATTGGCATTTTCCAGATCGCCTTCATAGAAGTAGGCGCGACCCATTAGCAGGAAACAGTCGTCGATCCATTTTCCGCGGGGGTCGTGCAACTGGATGGCCATATTGGTTTTTTCGATCACGGAGTCCAGTTCCGTTTTGCTGAATCCCTGACTTTGCAGGCTGGTAGGGTAAAATGGCAGCAGTACGTTGTAATTGTCCTGCCCGTCGCGGTTGACGGTTTTCACCACCTTGTCCAGCTTCACCCGGGCATGGAAGTAATAGTTATAGCGGGTCGCCAGGTTCTGAAAGAACCTGCGTTTGAAAGTCCAGTGTTTTTTTTCCAGCATCACTTCGGAAGGTGGCCGCCTGTCCTGTATGCGTGGCTCTTTTGGTTTGAAGAGCGGCTTGTTGAGTAGCGGCTTTTGGGACTGACTTTGAGGGTCCTGTTGTCGTGGCTGCTGCTGCTGCGCCTGGTTGCGGGGCTTGATTTGAGCCAAAACCGCCGGAGCCATGCACAACAAAAAAATTAATACCGGATAATGACGTAGCGATTTATAGCGATTCATGGATGCCAGGGTGTATAGGCTGTATATATAACTGTAAGTTTGAAAAAATATTTTAAAGATAGGATAAAATAGTGGATTGATTGGTGGGATTGATTAACTTTAGCCGCCTGAAAACGAATAAATCTCTATAAGCACACCAAAAAAATGGCCAAGAAGGGGAAAAAAAACAACAGACGAAACCTTGAAAAACTCAGTCATAAATACCGTTTGGTGATTATGAATGATGACACCTATGAAGAAGTGACCTCCTTCAAACTGTCCAGAATGAGTGTTTATATAGCTTTGAGCACCCTGTTTGTATTACTGGTAGCCATTACTGTGGCCACAGTAGTATTTACGCCATTACGTTATTATATCCCGGGCTATGGAGACCTGAAACAACGCAAGGAGTTCATCCACCTGAAAATGCGGGCGGATTCACTGGAAACAGCCATTAATCAACGGGATCTCTACCTGAAAAACATCAAACAGGTGATCAACGGGGAATTTACCGGCAAACTGGATACCACCATGTTAAAAGTGCCGAAAGTAGATAACAGCACGTATTAAAATTAGAAATTTTGCCATTTAGGAATTTTGTTATTTGATTGATTGTGATTGATTGTTCAGAATAGCCATGTCCATATCTCTGCCCAATAACCAAATAATCAAATAACAAAATATTTAAATATATTTACATTATTAAAGCTGAAAAACCTGAAAACCTATGTTTAATAACAAATCAAACTCTAAGGGTGATAGCAAGAACCTGTTACCCACGTCGACTATTAACATTATAGGCAGCGGCACTTCTATCCAGGGCGATATCGTATGTGAAGGAGATATCCGGATAGACGGCCAGGTAAACGGGCTGGTGTCCACCAAAGCTAAAATCGTGGTAGGTCCGGAAGGCGACATTACCGGCGACCTGGTATGTCAGAGCGCAGACATCCTCGGTAAAGTGACCGGTATCATCAAAGTGGAAGAGCTGTTGTTCCTGAAAGGGAATGCACTCGTAAAGGGAGATGTGTATACTGCTCATTTCGAAATGGAGCCTACTGCCAAGTTCAACGGCCGTTGCTACATGGACGACCAGCAGCCAGAAACGCAGAAACATGGAAAATCCGTCCTCCAGGAAGCCGAATAAACGTAATAATCCGGTCATGCGCTATGCCGGACTGGCGTTTCAAATGATGACCACATTAGGGTTGGGAGTGTTTGCGGGGTACAAGCTGGACCAGAAAATGGGCTGGCGGTTCCCCCTGTTCCTGATCATTTTTTCTTTATTGGCTTTAGCCATACTTTTGTGGCAAATTATAAAAGACACCCGTCGGTAATGAGCGATAGATTTTTAATCAGATTATTTTCGATTTTTGGCGTTCTAAACGGCCTGATGATATTTTTCAAGCCCAGATTGCTGGAAACCGGCATACACTTTTATGTGCTGCTGGCCGGCAATCTGGCTATGGCACTTATCACACTGGCCTCCTACCTGATGAGCCGCAAAGGGCTCGCCTCTGCCAACCACAATGCCTTCATCCGCGCTGTATACGGTTCCACACTCAGCAAACTGATGCTGTGCGTAATTGGTATTGCCATTTATGTGCTCGTTTACCGGCCCGACGTCAGTAAAGTGACCATCTTTTTGCTGTTGTCCCTGTACCTGTTGTACACCGTATTTGAAACATGGAGCCTCTTCCGGCTTACCAGGCTTAAAAAGTAATTGGCTGTGAAAAAAGAGGCGCCCCTGCATGCATTAGCGTCCTATTTGCCCGAAGGCACCTTTGACCAGGTGATGGAGTTTTTACAGGTATATAAAGTCCATCTCACCATCACCCGGGAAAGGCAAAGCATACTGGGTGACTACCGTCACCCCGATGGAAATGGAAAAGGACACCGGATCAGCATCAACGGATCGCTGAACAGGTATTCTTTTCTTATTACCTTACTGCATGAAATCGCTCACCTTACCACCTTTAACAAATACGCCAACCGGGTACCGGCACATGGCAAGGAATGGAAACAGGAATTTTCTGACATTCTCCGCGGCTTTGTAGGCAAAGGATACCTGCCACATGACGTGGAACAGGCCGTACGCCAGAGCATGACCAACCCCGCGGCCAGCAGCTGCGCCGACGAAAACCTGATGCGTGTGCTCCGTAATTACGACGACCGCAAAGACACGCACTTCCTTGTAGAACAGCTCCCCCTGCATCAACTCTTCAAAACCAAAGACGGCCGCATCTTCCGCAAAGGAGAAAGAATAAGAAAACGCTACCGCTGTGAAGAGGTAGCGTCTAAACGTATTTATCTGTTCAGTCCTGTCTACGAAGTAGAAGTGCTGAACTAGTCCTTATTTTTCTCCCACATAATGTAATTCCGGGAAAGCCATGGCTTTATTGATCAGCTGAATCCCCAGCTGCAGAATACCCGCTTCGGACGCTGCCTGCAATTTAGGCGCGTCGTCTGTGGGCTTGTGGTAATCATCATGCCCGCCAGTGTGGAAAAACAATACCGGCACTTTACTGATATAGAAGTTATGATGATCGGACGCACCCTTGCCGGCTGCATCAGTGAAGTATTTTATGCCGGGTTGCTGCACATCTTTAAACACTTCCGGCCATTCCTGTGCGCTGCCATAGCCACCAATACCGATGCCTCTTTCCGGATTGTAGCGGCCTATCATGTCCATATTCAGCATAAAATGTACTTTGTCCAGCGGCATCAGCGGATGTGCAGTATAATATTTCGACCCCTGCAGTCCCAGCTCCTCACCCCCGAAAGCGATGAACAGGAAATTAAATGGCTCTTTACCAGCGTTTTTCACATAATGACGGGCCAGTTCCAACAATCCGGCCACACCGGACGCATTGTCATCGGCGCCATTGTGTATCTGGCCTATCGGATATTTGCCATCGAAAAGACCGGCGGTGCCCAGATGGTCATAGTGCGCGCCGATGATAATCGTACGGGCGGCACCGTTATCGAGGAAAGCCGCTACGTTACGGCTCGGGATATTTTTGTGCGCGTTGCGGTCAAAGGTAAAATCCTGGAAATAGCTGCCGCCGTTGGCGGGCTTCAGTCTCAGTTTCTTAAACTGCCGGGCTACATAACGGCTGGCGGTACGGCTTCCTTTTTCGGCAGTACCTCTGCCCTTCAGTTTGTCGGAAGCGAGATAATTCACGGTTTCCTGTATGCGGCGGGCATCAGGGATGGTGTCCTGTGCATAGGCGGCAGACATTCCTCCTGCCAGCAGCATCATCAATAACAAGCTTTTCTTCATATGACTATCGGTTGAAAAAAGCCCCCAGCGGAGGGCTGGGGGCTTTACTATTTATTTGGATAATTATCTGCTGCTTATTTTTTACGCTGTTGCATGTCCTGCTGGCGGCGCTGAACTTCTTCCAGCTTTTCCTGCCATTTGGATTTGGAAACAGGCTTTTTCTTGTTCTCCTGGATCTGTGCGTGGATCTTGTCGTGGTTGATGACAAAAGTCTGGAGCACCCATTGCAGCAGGATGCTGATCACGTTGGACAGGAAGTAGTAGAAAGTAAGCGCGGCAGCCAGGCGGTTGAAGATACCCAACAGCATGATAGGCATGATGTAAGGCATGTACTTCATCACCGGATTGCTCTGATCAGTCATACCACGGTTGTAGAAGGCCAGGACCAGGCTCGTGATGGTCATCAGGATGGTGAACAGGCTCACGTGGTTGCCATAGAAAGGCACGTTGAACGGCAGGTTCAGGATAGAGTCGTAAGTAGACAAGTCTTTTGCCCACAGGAAGCTTTCCTGGCGCAGCTCAATGGAAGACGGGAAGAAGCTGTACATGGCCACCAGGATCGGCAGCTGCAGCAGGGCTGGTAAACAGCCGCCCAGCGGGTTCACACCGGCGCTCTTGAACAGTTTCATCTGGTCCATACCGAAAGCCTGCTGGTCATCGCCGTGTTTGGCGCGCAGCTCATCGATTTCCGGTTTCAGCACTTTCATCTTGGCCTGAGACACATAGCTCTGGTAAGTGAAAGGCGCAATCAGCAAACGAATGAAGATAGTGAGCAGGATGATGATCACACCATAGTTACCGATAAATCCGCTGAGGAAGTTAAACACCGGGATGATGATCCATTTGTTCACATATTTTACGAAGGCGAAGATACCGGAGCCCAGCGGAATGATTTTTTCCAGGCCCAGATCGAAAGACTTCAGTGTTTTGTAGTGGTTAGGGCCATAGTAGATATCAATCGGGAAAGAGAAATCATTGGCGCGGTTGTAAGGGATCGTGAGGGAGGTGAAGGCCTGTCCCACGATATTGCCGCTCTGTGGCACTTTGGTGTTCACGTCTGCCGCGTCGAAGCTGCCGCTTTTAGCGATCAGGGTGGTATTGAAGAACTGTTGCTTTACGCTGATCCATTTCAGTTTGTTGTCCAGTTTTTCGTGGCTGGTACGTTGCAGCGTGAAATAGTCATGTTTATCGTTGGCAAACATGTAGTGCACCTGGTTGTTGAGGCGCTCGTTCTCCATGTCATGCTCCTGTTTGTCGTTCTGGCTGTTCCATTGCAGGGTCAGGTAGTTCTGATTGCCTGGCAGGATGTTCTGGAAACCAACAGCATGCACATTATAATTAACGATGTAGCTGCCAGGTTTAATACCGTACACAAATTCCAGGTATACCGCAGGATTGGAAGTATTCAGGCGATAGCTGATGGACTGTCCGCCGTCTGCCAGTTTCTGTACAGGGCCGGCAGTGAAAAACAGGTCAGCGCTGTTCAGCACTTTAGTGGCGCTGGCAGGTACTTCTACAGAGAGACGGTTAAAAGATCCCTGTGCCAGCATTAATGGACCGCCTTCAGAAGTCTTGAATTTTTTCAGCTGAACACTGATTGGCTGACCACCTTTATTAGAGAAGGTAACTTTAACATCATCGTTTTCCATCACTGTTGTCTGCACCGGTGCTACCGCAGCGGTGGCAAAAAGACCAAATTCGCCGGCCAGTTGAGCCTGGTGGGCTGAATCCAGTGTTCCTCCGTTAGCAGTGGCCATCAGTGAATCGGCAACAGGCGCTTTAGGCTTGTTCAGATTTGCAATGGAATCCTGCCGGGCTTTCTCCCTGGCGATGGTTCCCTGTTGTTTCTGGTTATAGAAAATATATCCTACCAGTAAAACACCTAACAGTAAAAACCCAATAACCGAATTTCTATCCATGAAATGCAATTAAAAATTTAGGCAGCAAAGGTAAGCAGGATTTATCATTTGAGCACCCCTTTTTAGGTGAAAGGCCTGTTAAACAGGTGAAACCCATGTTGGGCCCGGCTAAAATATCGGCCACTCCTGATTTTCCGATTATTTATATATTTAAAATGCAGCGAATATGGCTGCCTGGCCTATCCGCTGCATTTTAAATTTTATACATTATACAATTATTATATCTGAAGATTACTGGGCGATTTTTTCTTCTGCCACCTTCGTTTTACCGTTTTTATTTTCCGCGTATTGTTTAGCGGCTTTAATAAACGACACGAAGAGCGGTGCAGGGCTTTCCACGGTGCTTTTCAGCTCAGGGTGGAACTGGGAGCCCACAAAGAAAGGATGTCCCGGGATTTCGATCATTTCCACGAGACCGCTTTCAGGGTTTTTACCGGAAGGAATCATACCGGCTTTTTCGATCTGCTCCAGGTATTCGTTGTTGAACTCATAGCGGTGACGGTGTCTTTCGCTGATGGTAGTAGCGCCGCCATAAATTTCAGAAGCCCTGGAACCCGGTGTGAGGTCGCAGGTATAAGCGCCCAGGCGCATGGTACCACCTTTGGCGGTCACTTTTTTCTGTTCTTCCATCAGGTTGATCACCGGATGGGAAGTGTCGGGGTTCATTTCCACGGAGTGCGCGTCTTTCCAGCCGAGCACGTTGCGGGAGAATTCCACGACGCTCATCTGCATACCAAGGCAGATACCAAAGAAAGGCAGGTTGTTTTCACGGGCATACTGAATAGCCACAATTTTACCTTCGATGCCGCGGTGACCGAAGCCCGGCGCTACCAGCAGACCATCGAGGTTTTTCAGCTTTTCGCACACATTTTCCTGTGTAATATGCTCAGAGTGAATATTCTGTACAATTACCTTGCACTCGTTGAGTGAACCGGCATGTATAAATGATTCGAGAATAGATTTGTAAGCATCCTGCAGCTCTACATATTTACCGATCAGACCGATGGTCACTTTGGATTTCGGATATTTGAGCTTGTCCAGGAATTCACGCCATTTGGTGAGCTCTGGCTCTTTTTCCACAGGCAGGTTCAGTCTTTTCAGTACTGAAACGTCCAGTTTTTCGCGCATCATTTCCAGCGGCACTTCGTAGATGGTCGGTACATCATTCGCTTCAATCACCGCATCTACCTGTACGTTACAAAACAGGGCGATTTTCTTTTTCAGATCGCGGTACATCGGCTCTTCCGTACGGCAAACGATGATGTCCGGATGAACGCCATATTCGCTCAACAGGCGCACTGAGTGCTGAGTAGGTTTGGTTTTGAGTTCCTTCGCTGCGCGCAGGTAAGGAATAAGGGTGAGGTGTACCACCAGGCAGTCTTCTTCGCCCAGTTCCCATTGCAGCTGACGTACAGCCTCAATATAAGGGAGCGATTCAATATCGCCCACGGTACCGCCCAGCTCAGTAATCACGATATCATATTTGCCGTCTTTGCCCAACAGGAGGATACGACGTTTGATTTCATCAGTGATGTGCGGGATCACCTGTACGGTTTTGCCCAGGTAGGCGCCTTCTCTTTCCTTGTTGATAACAGTCTGATAAATACGGCCGGTGGTAACATTGTTGGCCTGGGACGTAGGCGTGTTCAGGAAACGCTCATAGTGTCCGAGGTCCAGATCGGTTTCCGCGCCATCTTCTGTTACGTAACATTCCCCGTGCTCATAAGGGTTTAACGTTCCCGGATCCACGTTGATATATGGATCGAACTTCTGAATAGTCACTCTAAAGCCGCGCGCCTGCAAGAGTTTTGCCAGCGAAGCAGCTATAATTCCTTTACCCAAAGAGGAAGTAACACCTCCCGTAACGAAGATATATTTTGCCATAAAAACTAAAATTCAGCTAAAAATACTTGACCTAAATGGGGGAAGTGCCAGATTGCGTTTGGTGTTATACCTGTCAAGTAAACTACTTCCGGAGGTCATGCAAAGTTACACAAATTTGCTTCGCTCCCAAGTTTTTTACGCAGTGGCTTTATTTGTTTGTTAATTTTTGCGGGTTTCTCTTCAGCTCTTATCATTGAACCACAGTGGGTTTTAAAGAATTTTCAAGTGAGCGAAATTATTTGTTAAAAACCTGCATTGACACCTGCTGTTATTACAGAGACTTTCGTTCCTAACAAATAGAAACTGTAAATTTGCGTCCGAAATACATAAATAAAAAGATGACTTTAACGCCTAAGAGAGCGCAGGACTCGCTCATACAGATGACGGAACTCGTTCTGCCCAACGATACCAATACTTTCGGCAACCTCATGGGAGGCCGCCTGATGTACTGGATGGACATTGCTGCCGCACTGGCCTGTATGAAACACTGCAGCGCCCCTGTGGTCACCGCCTCCGTAGATAATATTTCTTTCGAGAACCCCATTAAACTGGGCAATGTGGTACATATAGAAGCCAAAGTAAGCCGCGCCTTCAATACTTCCATGGAAGTACACATGCGCGTGTGGGGAGAAGACCCGGTACAACAATACCGCTACAAATCCAATGAAGCTTTTATGACATTTGTGGCCCTTGACCCTAACGGTAACTCCCGCCCCGTTCCCGGCATTATCACCGACACGGAAGAGGAAAAAAGATTATATGACGGCGCCCTCCGCCGCCGCCAGCTACGCCTTATCCTGGGCGGTAAAATGAAACCGGAGGATGCAGACGAACTGAAAGCGCTGTTCTTCGATAAATAATTTCATCCCAGGGCTTAAGCCCTGGGCTACATTTATTGTTCGAGGCGTGTACTGTTGATTTAATATGTTATTTTCTGCCGTCTTTGCTGTCTTTAATATATAACTGTCATTTTCAGAAGCCGGTCTCTTTATAAAACTGCTCCAGGAACATTTCCATAAACTGATGCCGCTCCGCCGCCATGGCTTTGCCCGTATGGGTGTTCATCCGGTCTTTCAGCAACAACAGTTTTTCGTAGAAGTGATTAATGGTAGGCGCTGTGTTGGTTTTATATTCCTCTCTCGTCATCACCATATTAGGTTTCACTGTGGGGTCATAAATGGCGCGGTTCTTAAACCCGCCGTAGTTGAAGGCCCTGGCGATGCCCACGGCGCCAATGGCGTCCAGCCGGTCAGCATCCTGTACCACGCTTAGTTCCGGGGAACGGAAAGCATTGTCATTGTGACCGCCTTTGAATGAAATATACCGGATGATGTTTTCCACATGAACGATGATCTCCTCGGACAATCCCTGCGCTACCATGAAGGCACGGGCGCGGGCGGGACCAATGGTCTCATCGCCGTTATGGAACTTGGAATCCGCAATATCATGCAACAACGCGCCCAGCTCCACTACCAGCATGTCGGCGGTTTCATGGGCGGCAATCTGCCGGGACAATTGCCATACCCTGTAAATATGCCACCAGTCGTGGCCTCCTTCCGCTCCTTCCAGCGATGCCTTCACATAGGCTACGGTGGCATCAATGATTTCCTGATTATTTTGCATAACGGTAAAGATAATACGTAAAACTTTTCCCGCCATCCGGCCGTTATCAGGATATGATACAGGTTAAACGCGTATATGAAGATTTTTCCGAAAGCGACGGATACCGGATCCTGGTAGACCGCCTGTGGCCGCGGGGACTGTCCAAAGATAAAGCCCATGTGGACGAGTGGTTGAAAGACATAGCGCCGAGCGAGGCCCTGCGGAAATGGTTTCATCATGAGGACGGGAAATTTGCAGAGTTCCGTACCCGTTATCTGGCAGAGCTGAAAGAGAAAAAGGATTTGCTGGAGGATATCCGGCAGCGGGCCAGACATCACCGGGTAACATTATTGTACGGGGCTAAAGATACGGTCCACAACCAGGCGCAGGTACTGCTGGAAGTGCTGAAGGGTTAATCAGGCGTTTTCGTTTTCCGGTTTCACAAGCACCTCCGTGATATTGTTCAGCTGTTTTACTTTGGCGGCGAAGTCGCCTTTCAGCTTGTCACGGATGATATGTAATTTATTTAATACTTCATCAAGGGCATCGGGGATGGCCTCCTGCAATACCTGTTTGAGCCGTTTGGCCACGGTGGGCGATTTGCCGTTGGTGGAGATGGCAATCTTCAGGTTTCCTTTCTGCACAATAGATCCCAGGTAGAAGTCACACAGCTCCGGCGTATCTGCCACATTGATCAGTACTTTGGCGCCTTTCGCTTTTTCCCAGACGGTATAATTTAATGTTTTGTCATTTGTGGCGGCAATGACCAGATCTTTTCCCAGCAGGTCCCCGCAGGAGAAAGGTTTGCGGATAAGCTCCACATTGGGATACTGCCGGGCGATGTCTTGCAGTTCAGGCAGAAAGTCCAGCGATACGACGGTGATATTGCTTTCCGCGCAGTTTTGCAGGATGGCATTTGCTTTCTCCAGCCCAATATGGCCACCGCCTACCACGAGGACGTGGAGGCGGTTGAGCTTAAAAAAAACCGGAAATAACTGATTTTCCATTTATACAGCGATTTTGAGTTCTTCGGCTACTTTAGACTGCAGGGTGGCAAAATCTTCATGAAATCGTACTACCTCCCCTACCACTATGATAGCCGGATTGCATAACTGTTGCGCAGCTGCAATTTCCTGCAGGTCGGCCACGCGGCCCATACCGATTTGCTGGTTGGGCAGTGTTCCGTTCTGGATAATAGCGGCGGGGGTATCGCCTCTGCCACTGTTGGCAAAGATGCCGGCAATTTCCGCCAGTTTGCTCATGCCCATGAGAATTACCACGGTGGTGTTGGCCTGGATAGCGTATTCCAGGTCGCGGGAGAGGTTACCATTGCGGGTATTGCCGGTGATCACCCAGAAGCCTTCGCTGACATTGCGGGCGGTTACCGGGATTTTATTGACACCCGGGACAGAAATAGCACTGGAGATGCCCGGTACTACTTCTGCCGTGATGCCAAATTGTTGGGCAAATGCTATTTCCTCCTGACCGCGGCCAAACACGAAAGAGTCGCCGCCTTTGAGCCTTACCACGCTGCCGTAGCTGAGCGCATATTTTACAATCATGCGGTTGATTTCATCCTGGGAATACACATGCATGCCAGCACGTTTTCCGACAAAGCGGCGGAGGCAACCGGCAGGAGCGTAATCCAGCAGTTCGTTGCTGGAGAGGGCATCGTAGAGGATCACCTTCGCTTCCTGAATAGCTTTCATTCCTTTCACGGTAATCAGTTCCGGATCGCCGGGACCGGCGCCTACCAATGTGAGTTTCGGTTGTATCTGTTGCATGATGTGTAGTATTAAAAGATGATCAAAATTATGCCTGCGCCGGTTCAGCGGATTTCTGCCGGTAAGCCTGGGCTGCATTATAAAAAGACAGTGCCTGCTGGAAGTAGGTTTTAGCGAAATTTTCCGTAGGCTCGTTACCGTTAATCTGCAGCACCAGTGTTTTGAAGTCAGTTTCAAAGCTGAATTTGCCGGTGGCCACGAAGTTTTTATCGAAATCGTTGATGATACCGATCTGGGTGTTGCCGCTTACGCCTTCACCGAGCAGCAGCGCTTTGGCGCCCTGTACGAAGGAAGAGTAAGCATGGTAGATACCATCTGCATAAGCGCCTTTACTGATGGCAATATTGGCGAGCTCGACTTTTTCTTCCGCTTCCAGCAGCAGCGTAGCTACCAGGTCGATGATAACGCCGGCGCACTCACCTACACCGATAGCGGTGGCGTAGTCTTCCGCCTGGCCCCAATCGATATAATCTGCCGGGGTGATGGTGCTGAGATCAGCCAGTGGTTTCAGCAGTTCGTAGAAATATTTTTCACCCTGACGGTCATAATATTCATTGAACAGTTCCTTTTCCGCGCCGTTGATTTCGTAGTCGTGCAGGAGGCTGCGCAATACGTCCGGGCCACGGCGGCTGGGCACTTTAATAACCTTGTCGGCTACACGTCCTACGCCGTCGCCAACGATACCGCCGCCCAGCAGTACCTGAAGGGCTGGCAATACTTTACCACCGCTCTTCATGGAAGATCCATGAAAGCCGATGCTGGCGATACCATGCTGGCCGCAGGAATTCATACAGCCGCTGATTTTTATTTTGATGTCTTTATTGTAGATGAGGTCCGGGAACTCGTCAGTGATAACGGACTCCAGTACTTTAGCGATGCCTGTGCTGTTGGAGATACCAAGGTTGCAGGTATCGGTGCCGGGGCAGGCGGTGATGTCCGCGATGCTGTCGAACCCTGGCTCAGCGAAACCGGCTGCTTCCAGTGCGCTGTACACGTAAGGCAGGTGTTCCGGTAAGATGAATTTCAGCAGCAGGCCCTGGTTAGCGGTCACCCTTACATCGTCTGCAATGACCGGGCGCAGCGCTTCTATCAGTTGACGGCTGACAGCAGAGCCGATATTGCCCAGGGTGATTTTCACATAAGCGCCGTAGTAACCTTTTTGTTTTTGTTCAAACACGTTGGTCTTTCTCCACGCTTCGTATTTCGCCTGGTTTTTTATTTCGTAAGCTGGTATTTCGCCGATTACCGGCGGTGTGGTCTGAGGCCATGCGTCTGCATCTACCGGCACGCTTTTCACTTTCACCGCTTTGTATTCCTCTTTGACGAGGCGCTCGAATTCCTCCATGCCTATTTTCTGGATGAGGAATTTCATGCGGGCTTTGTTGCGGCTGGTCCTTTCGCCGTAGCGGTCGAACACGCGCAATACGTTTTCGATATAGGGAATGAGCAGGTCTGTTTCCAGGAACTCATATACCGGTTTGGCCAGAAAGGGCTGTGCGCCCAGGCCACCGCCTACCAATACTTTGAAGCCACGCACTTCTTTGCCATCGATGATTTTCACTTTGGGGATCATGCCGAAGTCGTGCATGAAGGCCCAGGCAGTATCTTTTTCAGAAGAGGAAAAAGCAATTTTTATTTTACGGCCCATTTCCTGGCTGACAGGGTTACGCAGGAAATAGCGGAACGTAGCGTCAGCATAGGGAGTAATATCAAATGGTTCTTCCGGGTCTATGCCGGCCCGGTCGGAAGCTGTAATGTTACGGACGGTGTTACCGCAGGCTTCACGGATGGTGATTTCATCCTGTTCCAGCGTATGCCACAACTCGGGTGTTCTGTCGAGGCTCACGTAGTGTATCTGCACATCCTGGCGGGTGGTCAGGTGCAGGTTGCTGGTAGCATATTCGTCGGATACTTCTGTGATGCGTTTCCATTGTTGCAGGGTCATTTTGCCGTAGGGCAATTTGATGCGCACCATTTGCACACCGGGCTGACGCTGACCATACACCCCTCTCGCCAGGCGAAGGCTACGGAATTTCTCGTCCGTGATAGCCCCTTCGCGGAACAGGCGGATCTTCTTCTCCAGGTCGATGATATCCTGCTGTACTATGGGATTTTCAAGTTCTGTTCTGAAGCTTTGCATATAACGTATTTTCAGGTGGTGGTAAAAATCGCTGGTATTGGTTGTAAAAAAGCCTCCGCTGTAGGCGGAGGCTGTCGTATAACTGAGATTAGTATTATTAACTTATCTGTGTTGCATACTACACGCGTTCCGCTGCTGCTGCCATGCAACAACAATTATAGTGGCCATTCATCACCTTCCGTATTCTATTACCCATATTCCCTATAATTTTAGTAGAGTAATACAAAGATAGAAATGCCACCCGTCTTTCCAAAAATTTTTTTGAGGGGAAATATCCGGACAGAAATACGTTCAAATCGACCAAATCAGTTTTTATTCGTTCATAATCAATAAGATAGATTTAATGATTTTCGCATCCCTCATAACCTCCGCTTATCTCGGATAACATTTTGTTATGGGGAAAAGCAGCGGGGAACGGTGATTCGGACGGTAGTACCGGTGCATAGGACCAGACAGAAACACACATTAAAATAAATCACTATTTTTACTATAACATTAATTATATAACATTAATTAAATGCCCGTTACCCTTATTCTTCATTTTAACCCTGTCACCTATGAAAGAAATCAGAAAACCAGCACCCCGAAGAGTGGCTATTGGCTACCTACTGGCCGCCCTGCCTTTGCTGCTTTTCATCTTTGTGTTCCTGTTCATTAACGCCACAGCAGGCACCACCTGGCAACAGCTGGCGCCGGTCTTAGCACAGGTATTAACAGCGGTGTCAGTCGGACTGGCAGGCGTTGCGGCACAATGGTAAAAGCCATTTTCCTTTATGCAAAGCCGGTTATCCTGCCGTCTTTTATTGATAAATGTCTCCTTGCGCCGCAAGAATTCTGCGGTGGTCATCTTCCCGTTATTATCTTTGCGGCGTAAAATGGCATTATGATCAATACGGTAATATTCGATATGGACGGCCTCCTGGTAGATTCAGAGCCACTGTGGGGTATCGCGATGAGAGAAGTGTTTGCAACAGTAGGCGTCAACCTCTCCGCTGAGCTGACGCACAAAACCACCGGGCTTCGTACCCGCGAGGTGGTCAGCTACTGGCACAGCTATTTCAAATGGGAAGGTAAAAGCACCGAACAGGTGACCAACGAGATCATCGACAGCGTGACCGCTAAAATCATCGCGGAAGGCAAGGCGATGGAAGGGCTTCAATATATACTGGATTTTTTCAAAGCGAAAGACTTTAAAATGGGCCTGGCCTCTTCTTCACCCCTGCGGCTGATTGAAGCGGTACTTGCACATTTACATATACGTGATTCTTTTCAGGCGGTATACTCCGCAGAATTTGAAGACTACGGCAAACCCCATCCGGCGGTATACCTGGCCTGCGCCAAAGCACTCAACAGCGATCCGCTGGACTGCATCGCTTTTGAGGACTCCGTTACCGGTATGACAGCCGCCAAAGCCGCGCGCATGACCACCGTAGTGGTACCTGAGCCGCATAACCGTCACGACCCGCGTTACGCACTGGCCAATATGCAGCTGGATTCCCTGCTGGACTTCAATGATCAGCGGCTGTCCCTCCTCATGCAACACTAATCTGTTCATCATATCAACCCCTGGTTATGAAAATCATTGACCTGTCGAAGACTATCGAATACAATAAACAGGACCCCTGGTTTATGCGTATCCGTATCAAACACAAGGCCCACCGGCAAAGCCGTTCGCTGATCCGTTTTTTCCTCGGCCTGCCGGCAAAACTGTTCCCCAAAGGTTTTGAAGGCTGGGCAGACGATAAGATCGTAAGCATGGGCGTACATGCCGCTACGCATATCGATGCCCCATGGCATTATGCGCCGCAGGTAAACGGTCAGCCTGCCAAAACCATCGACCAGATACCACTGGAATGGTGTTACGGCGACGGCGTAGTGATCAATATGACACACAAGGCGGATTGTGAGGAGATAACGCTGGCGGATATACGAGAAAACCTGCAACAGACAGGTGCAGTGATTCAACCAGGCACCATCGTGTTGATCTATACCGGCCGTGACCAGTACATTGGCACCCGTGAATACCCGATGCGGGGCACCGGTATGAGCGCGGAAGCCACCCATTGGCTGATAGACCAGGGCGTGAAAGTAATGGGTATTGACCAGTGGGGATTTGATCTTCCGCTGAAATATATGGTGCAGAAAGCCAAAGCAGAAGGGAAGGACGACTATTTCTGGCAGGCCCACCTGGTAGGCCGGCAGAAAGAATACTGCCATATGGAGCAGCTGGTGAACCTCGGCGCATTGCCGCCGCACGGTTTTAAAGTGGCGGTTTTCCCGCTGAAGATCAAAGGCGCCAGTGCCGCACCTGCGCGGGTGGTGGCCATGATTTGATTATCAAAATAAGCTTATCTTTATTATACCTGAATTAGTTGGAGTCCGCACGTTCCCTCACATGCCGGTGCTGTAGCCCCCTTTCCCAAAACTCCCCCGTCAGATAACCAAAATAACCCAACTATGCATCATTTCTACATGAAACAAAAGCTCTTAAAACGGGTACTGTTTGCCCTGATATTACTTCTCAGCCGGTTTTCCCTGTCAGCACAGGATACTTTATATGCCACTTCGCAGGTGACAAATTCGAACGGGCTATGCCTTACCTGCAGGGTGCAGGACAGAAATAACGCTGTCAATGGTAACCGTAATGATTATACGACTTTATTGCTGGGCACCAGTCTGCTGGGCGCTCAAATTTCACAAACGCTGATTTTTCCATCGTTACAGACAGACCCCAATGCGGAAATCACCATTGAAATAGCCAATAATGACGGGCTTTCTATTAACCTGCTGGGTTCAGTAGCTGTCAGTACCGCTCCCGACGGATATAATAATGACCGGTACATTATAGCTGATGACGACTTTGAACGCATTCCTAATTCAAACAGGCTCACCTACACCTTCAGGGCAGCAAAGCCTTTTGACCGGGTCACGGTACAGTTGAATGCCGGGCTGCTGGCCTTAGGCAGCGGGCTGAAGGTGTATGGCGCCTATACGACTGTCCGGTCACTCTCCAACTGTATCGAAGCTCCGCCTGATGTGTATGCCTATTACCCGTTGGACAGTACTGTAAAAGACCTGGGGCCCCGCCGGCTCCATGGTATTACCGGCAACATGACCTACACCACAGGTGGCGTGTGCGATCTGGCAGCCATTGACAGTCTTTCCGGCGGAAAACAATTCCTGGTACCTGAATTCACTCTCGCAGATTCGGCAGTGGCTTTTTCGGTTTGGGTAAAAACGCTGCCTGGCCAACAAGGAGGAATTTCATTTGCAACAAACAAATATACCTTTGAGATATCCCCCGACAACGCCACATTCAAATTCCAGCTTGATTTGATAGGAGAAATTCTGGCCACACCGCCGATAGTTTCAACACAGCTTTATTCAGATACGGGCTATATACATGTTTTAGCTAACTACGGGAACCGGCAGCTGAGCCTCTATGTCAACGGTGATTGGGCGGCCAGCTTTGACGATATGCCGCACTACGTGTTTACTTCCGGGACCACCGCAGGACCGGCCGTTTTCCGCATAAAAAACATGATAGCAGATGAATTGACCATCTATAACCGTGAGCTAAGCCTGGCAGAAATCGAAAAGTTAGCAGGACGACGAAACGATTCAGTCGTCAGCAGGTCTTCGGCCACAACCGCGCTAATCCAAACCGGGCGCCTGTCTTCCGGTAAAAATATACTGACAATAGCGCCTAACCCTGTTTCCGGCACGTTCCGCATAAACGGTAACATTCCGATAGAGAACAGCATGCTGGTATTAACAGACCTGTCAGGCAGGGAGGTGTTCAGGACTTCTCCTGCTTCGGCGACATTAACATTGCCGGCAAATGTGTCTCCGGGCGTGTATGTGCTGCGATTGCAGACAAAAGAAGGAAAGATATACAGTACCAAAGTGGTTGTTCACCACTAGGCACAAAAAAAGAGGCTGTCCTTGCGGGACAGCCTCTTTCATTATTTGCCAAAACGGATCTTATTGTGCGCTTTTTTCTTCGCCACCTTCAGATTGTTTCAGTTTTTCTCTCAGTTCAGCCAGTGCACCCAGGTCACCTAAAGTAGCTTTTTCTACTTTGCCCTGAATGTTTTTCACTGCTTTACGGGTTTTGTCAGCTTCAGCTCTTTTCTCTTTCACAACAGCTTCTTTTTCTTCAGCCTGTGCTTTTTCCCATACTCTTGTGTGAGAAACCAGGATACGTTTTTCGCTGCGATCGAATTCGATGATCATGAATTCTTTCACGTCTTCAACGTTGATTGGTTTTTCGTCTTCTGTTCTCAGGTGACGGGCAGGAGCGTAAGCTTCCAGGCCGTATTGCAGTTGAACAGTAGCACCTTTCTCATCTTTCTTCACAACTGTACCTTCGTGCACAGAGTTGATCGGGAAGATAGTTTCGAAAGTGTTCCATGGATCTTCTTCGATCTGTTTGTGACCGAGGCTGAGTTTGCGGTTTTCTTTGTCAATACCCAGGATCACTACATCTATTTCGTTACCTACTTTAGTGTATTCAGATGGGTGGTTGAAACGTTTGATCCAGCTCAGGTCAGAGATGTGGATCATGCCACCGATACCAGTTTCCAGTTCAACGAACACGCCGTAAGGAGTGATGTTTTTAACGATGCCTTTGTGACGGCTGTCAACCGGGAATTTAGTTTCGATAGTAGACCATGGGTCTTCTGTCAGTTGTTTGATAGACAGAGACATTTTACGTTCTTCTTTGCTCAGGGTAACTACCACTGCTTCGTATTCTTCGCCTAATTTGAAGAATTCCTTAGCGTTGATAGGAGTAGAAGCCCAGGAGATTTCAGAAACGTGTACCAGACCTTCTACGCCCGGCATGATTTCCAGGAATGCACCGTAGTCTTCGATGTTAACCACTTTACCTTTAACTTTAGCACCTTCGGTGATAGTAGCTGGTAAAGTATCCCACGGATGCGGAGTGAGTTGTTTGTAGCCCAGGCTTATGCGACGTTTTTCGTCGTCGAAGTCCAGTACAACCACGTTGATTTTCTGGTCCATCTGGAGCACTTCGCTCGGATGGGAGATACGGCCCCAGGAGATGTCTGTGATGTACAGCAGACCGTCCAGACCGCCCAGGTCGATGAACGCACCAAAGTCGGTGATATTCTTGATGGTACCTTCCAATACCTGGCCTTTTTCCAGTTTGGAGATGATATCCACTCTTTGTTGTTCGATATCGCTTTCGATCAGCGCTTTGTGGGAAACTACGGCGTTGCGGATGGTTTCGTTTACTTTCACCACTTTGAACTCCATGGTTTTGCCTACAAACTGGTCGTAGTCGGTAACCGGTTTCACGTCGATCTGAGAACCTGGCAGGAATGTTTCCATACCGTAAACGTCCACGATCAAGCCGCCTTTGGTTTTGCTGGTAACAGTACCAGTAACCACTTCGCCTGTTTTGTAAACTTCCACGATTTTTTCCCATGCACGTTTCTGGCGAGCCTGTTTACGGCTCAGGTGCAGGTTACCGTCGCGGTCTTCTTTTTCCACTACCAGCACTTCCACTTCGTCACCGATTTTCAGACCCGGTAAGTCACGGAATTCGTTCAGGGAGATCAGGCCGTCGGATTTGAAGCCGATGTTGATCACCACGTCAGTGTTGGTAATACCTACTACAGTACCGCTCAGCAGGGTGTTTTCTTCAAACACTTTGAAGGTGCTGTCATAAGTCTGGTCGTACTTTTCTTTCTCTTCTTTGCTGTAGGAAGAAACGTTACGTTTGTCCACGCTCCAATCGAAATCGTCGTGGGCAGTTGCTACTACAGGAGCCTTTTTTGTCGCAGTTTCTGCCGCAGCTGCCTGCGGAGCCTGTTGCTCTGCGTTTTGTTCGTTAATAATGTTGTTTTCGCTCATAAAAAATGAAAATTTAAATCCGGAATACCCGGACTCCCTGTTTTATGGGACGGCAAAAATACGAAAAATTACCCGTTTAACCTCATTTTTCCGGAAGAAATCCCCTCTCCCGTCCCTCATTTAACGTTCTTTTCGGATATTTTTTAATCATATTTGAATTTATAATACTACAAAGGCAGGATTCCGTTTATTTTTTACCAGCCGTTGTCAACCAGAATAGCGAAAATTTGTTATTTATTCAGTGTCCAATTGATAATTATCTGCAGTAAAAAAAGTTAAATTTCATCAACTGAAAATCTGCCCTGTAAAGGGTTTTAAATCCCGGATTTTTATTTTAATTTGTGTATATGAACGGGACCTCATTTCAATCGGATATTCGCTTCTGGCTCAGACAAGGCAACACGGTCAATCATTTGCTTATCTGGAACATTGTCATTTTTATCGGGATCAACCTGTTGTATCTCATTTCTCCCAATACCGCATTTGCATGGACATTTGACCAGCTGACCCTTCACTCCCTGCCCGGCACTTTTATCAGGAAACCCTGGGGACTGATCACCTACATGTTCACCCATGTAGAGATCTTTCACGTCTTCTTTAATATGCTGAACCTTTACTGGTTCGGAAATCTTTTTCGTAGTTTTTTAGGCAATAAACGCGTATTGCCGCTTTACCTCATGGGTGGTATTACCGGCGCGGCGTTGTATATGTTGTCCTACAACCTCCTGTTTCCGGGGATGCCTTCCACCATGATCGGCGCTTCCGCCTCGGTGATGTGTATGCTGGTGGCCTGCGCCACCCTGATGCCCAATTATGAGATCGGGCTGTTGTTTTTTGGCAACGTCAGGCTGAAATGGCTGGCCCTCGCCGTGATCGTACTGGGTGTCATCTCCATCCCGCGGGGCAACCTCGGCGGCATTATCGCCCACATGGGCGGCGCTCTTTTCGGCTTCGTCTATATCAGTGCGCTGCAAAGCGGCACAGACCTCTGCAAACCACTGATCTGGCTCTTCGACGCTGAAACCCGGCGGGAAAACAAACGGGTACAGGCCAGGACCAAACCCAAAAAGTCACCGCTGAAAGTGGTGAAAAAACCAGACGACAACAACCAGTTGCGCCTGGACCAGTTGCTCGACAAAATCAATGAAAAAGGCTATAACAGCCTCAGCGCGGAAGAAAAAGCCTGGTTGGACAAAGTGAGCAAAGAAAACTGATTACCTTTGCCTTTCAATTTTCGCCCTTTTACGCATGAAAACTTTTAATGTTCCGGTCATATATCGCAGTCCGCTGATCAGCGCCATCAAAAACCAACGCAAACAGCAGGACCGCATGAAAAAGGACTTCACGCCCACCACGCTTGATTTTGGTCCGCTGAAAATACTGCTTGCCCGTCACTTCGGCTTTTGCTACGGCGTGGAAAACGCGATCGAAATCGCTTTTAAAACGGTAGATGAGAACCCGGACAAGCGCATATTCCTTCTCAGTGAAATGATCCACAACCCGCATGTCAACAATGACCTGCTGGAACGCGGCGTTCAGTTTATCATGGACACCGCCGGTAATCAGCTGGTGCCCTGGGAAACCCTGCAGTCCGACGACATCGTGATCATTCCTGCTTTCGGCACCACCATCGAAACAGAAAACAAACTCTCCTCCCTTGGCATTGAACCGCTGAAATACAATACCACCTGCCCTTTTGTGGAGAGAGTATGGAACAAGGCGGAACAAATCGGCAAAAAGGCCTATACCGTCATCGTTCATGGCAAACCCAAACACGAGGAAACAAGGGCCACCTTCTCCCACAGCCAGTCCAATACCCCTACCGTGGTGGTAAAAGACATGGCAGAAACCGAGAAACTGGCACGTTACATCACCGGCGAAACACCGGCCGAAACCTTCTATGAGGAATTCAAAGGCCAGTACTCACCAGGCTTTGACGTTAACAAAGACCTGCAACGGGTAGGTGTGGTGAACCAAACCACCATGCTGGCCACTGAAACACAGGCCATCGCCGATTATATCCGCCAGGTGATCGTAGCCCATTACGGCCTCACAGAGGCCAATACAGGCGAACGTTTTGCCGATACCCGCGACACGCTCTGTTATGCTACCAATGACAACCAAACCGCCGTTATCGGTATGCTGGAAGAACCAGCAGACCTGGCGATCGTGGTAGGCGGCTATAACAGCTCCAATACCTCCCACCTGGTGGAACTGTGTGAAGAGAAGCTGCCTACTTACTTTATCAGCGCACCAGAACAAATGCACCACGCCAACAAGATTGACCATTGGGATTTCCATCAAAAGAAGGAAATCCACAGTGATACTTTTTTACCTGAAAAATCACAGGTGACCATCCTGCTGACGAGTGGCGCATCCTGCCCTGATGCTTTAGTGGAAGGCGTCATCCGCCGGTTATTGTCTTTTTACGGACTGGAGCACAAAGCAGATGAACTGGCTATAGTTGACTAATAAAGGTCATTTGTAACAAGATTATTCAGAAAGTTTTTATAACAAAAAAGACACCAGAAGGTGTCTTTTTTCTTTGGGGCTAATCACGCTAGTAATGCAGAGAATAAAATTTATATATAGCGCTAAAATTGAAATCGTAATTCAAAATTAAATCTTCCTGAAAACGCATACAACAGCCATTTATTATCTGGTAGTTTATTGACCATAAGTGGCATAAAAAAGCCTAAAATCGGAAAGCATTTTTTGCCGGAAACGGAAAGCAATCGTTTTCCATAAAAGCCGCACCCCTACCGGACATGCGCCTTGCCTGGCTAAAACTGCATGGCCCGTTTCAGAAAATCCGCCTTGCGGCGCCTGGACACTTCTACCTGCGCACCATCACTCATCAGCGCAAAGCCCCCCTCTCCCTGGATATATGACTGCATCTGTTGCAGGTTGATCAGGTGTGAATTATGTACCCGGAAGAAATCCACGTCTGCCAGCAGTTCTTCAAACTCCTTCAACGGCCGGGACACCATCAGGTTCTTTTTATCTGTAAAGAAAATACGGGTGTAATTGCCGGTAGACTCACAGCGGACGATGTTCTGTACAGGCATAAACACCAGTCCGTTGATGGTAGGCAGGGCAATTTTTTTATGTGACTGCTGCAGCGTTTTCATGTTTTGCAGGAACACGTCCATCGGCGAAAGGCTGTTGGTGTCTTTCTGGCGTTGTTGCTGTTTTTCCCTGCATCTGTCGAGGGCATCCTGCAACTCCTTTACACTGAAGGGTTTGAGGAGATAGTCCAGCGCATTGAATTTAATGGCCTTGAGGGCGTACTGTTCATAGGCAGTAGTAAAGATGACGTCAAACCCGATTTTTTCAAACTGTTTCAGTAATTCAAACCCGTTCTGGTGAGGCATTTCCACATCCAGAAAAACCAGATCGGGGTGAAGTTCATCCACCAGTTCTTTGGCTTCTTTTACTCCTTTGGCTGATCCAATCACTTCTACACCCGGGCACTTCCTGACTAACATGGTTTGCAAGGCATCAATACAATGTTGCTCATCATCTACGATGATAGCTCTTATGTCGCTCATGCTGTGGTAGGTTTAGCGGTACGGCAACCGGCCGTCCGTTTTTATTTATGCTAAAATATGAATTCGGCCGGTAAAATAATAGTCACCATGGTACCAGCCGGCTGCCCGGCGGTATCTTCCAGGTCGGTGACCATTACCCTTGCCTCCTTATTATTGATTTTCCGGATAAGATCGATCCTTCCTTCGGTCACTTTCATGCCGACAGAGTTATGCCCCTTTCCTTTCTTCTCCTTTATCTCCATCGCTTTCTGGCGGCCGATGCCGTTATCAGTGATGGTACATACCAGGCTTCTGTCTTTCAATACGATATCGATATCGAGCCTGCCCTTGTCATCGTGTTTATGCACCAGCCCGTGCCAGATGGCATTTTCCACATATGGTTGAAGGATCATGGGCGGTATAAGCACCTCCTCGTCGTTGATATCAGTGCCGATGCGGATATTATATTCAAAGATGCCATTACAGCGAAGGGATTCCAGATCGAGATAAAGCCGCAGGGATTCCAGTTCCTTGTTGAGCGTTACAAACGTATGCTGCGTATTATCGAGGATCAGGCGCATCAGTCGGGAGAACTTGGTGAGGTAGTCAGAGGCCTCTTCCTGATTATTGCTCCAGATATACCGGTGTATGGAGCTAAGGGAGTTAAAGATAAAATGCGGGTTCATCTGGGAGCGCAATGATTTCAGTTCCAGCTGGAGGGTTTGTTTGTTGGCTTCCAGGTTACGGTGGCGGATGTAGAAAAAACCGCCTATGATGGCCATGAGCAGAAAGCCGGCCAGCGCGAAGATGAACACCACGTTCCGTTTGGTCTTAAGCTCACCCAGGGTTTTATCGTGTTCCAGTGTTTTGATCTGATTGTCTTTCCTGTCCACCTCGTAGATTGCCTGCATCTGTTTCAACGCCATGGCAGATTTTTCGTTGAGGATGCTGTCTTTATACAACAGGGACTTGTCGGCCGCGTCCAGTGAGCGCCGGAAGTCGCCACTGGCCTTGTAGTCTGCCGCCAGTGCCTTATAGGCTTCCATCAGCATGGATTTGAAGTTCCAGAAGATGCTCAGGTCTATGGCCTGTTGCATGTACTTACGGGCTTCGTCGTGTTTATTTTGCGCACTGAGAAGTTTGCCGATATTGAGATAACTCTCAGCCACGTGGACTTTATCATCTACCTTATCATTTACCACGAGGGCTTTTTGTAGAAATTCCATCGCGGTGGCGTAGTCCTTTTTCTCTTTATAGGCGGTACCGAGCGCGTTATAACATATAGCCATTCCCGTAGGATTGTCTATTTTCTGGTTGACTGCCAGGGAGCGGTGGTAGTATTGAATGGCGAGGTCCAGTTTGTGCTGTCCCTGATAGGCATAGCCCAGGTTACCCAGGTTGATGGCCACGCCAAGGTCATTATGGCTTTCCGTTTCCAGTTTCAGTGCCCGGTCGAAATGGCGGACAGCGTCTTCATAGTTTTCCGCTGTCAGCTGGATATTGCCGATGCTGTTGGTGGCCACGCAGATATTGCGGGTATCGTTGATTTTTTCTGCCAGTTGCAGTGCGCGGAGGTGATAATCGAAGGCTTGTTGCAGTTTATCCTGACGGCGGCAGTCTACCCCGGTGTTATTGAACGACAGGCACATCATCAGGGTATCGTTGGCATCTTCCGCGTATTTGATGGCTTTTTCGTGGTAATCTTCCGCCACGAGGTACTGGGATTTGTTTCTTTTGGCCGTGCCCAGTTCATTATACAGGAGGGCGAGGCTGCGGGCGGAGCGCAGTTTATGGGCCAGTGGGAGGGCATCCTGCCAGAACTGGTTTTCTGACCGATGGTTATCGAAATAGCGGCCGTATTGTTTGCCGGCACTGATCAGCGCTGACACCTTGGCGGTATCGTTGGGTAGTTTCCGGATAGAGTCCAGCGTGTGGTACATCCGCAGGGAGTCCTGCGCATCAGCGGCCCAACCGGCTCCTATGAGGAGCAAGCCTAAAAAACACAGTATTTTAATAGACATGAGCTGAACAGTGTGACCACACAATTTAAGAAGAATTACGAATTACAAACGACGAATTACTGATTACGGTTCATTTCAGGGACAAATTCCTGAAGAAGCTATCACCAGGTGCTTTTTAAAAAAGCGAAAGGGCGAAAGAATTCGCCCCTTCTTCCTATTAACCGAATACACCTACTGAAAATATGGAACGGCCATGGCAAGCCACGCCATCCCACATTTCTCTTTATGCCAGACAGGATGCAAAAAAGCCGTGCCGGGCGGAATTTATTTATAGTTAAGTTCAATAATCGGTTAATAGCAAAGGTTTTGTGGATATAGTTTACAAATAAGACTTCATAAAGACAGTTATATCTTTTACGCTTCAGCGATCACAGTTTCAATGGTTGTCTTACTGCATGTTTATGCGGACAGGCATCAGCCGGCCGCAAAAACATTGCCCACATTCAATACCCTGGCAATATTTCAGGTCAGATAAGGTCAAAGCATGGAAAACCCTGTCAGTTGGCGACATAGTTTTGCATACAAATAAACAGCAGGAAATTCTTCAGGATGTGGAAAATTATTGGGATAGTCCGCTGGTGGTTAGGCAGGGACATGGCAAATGTATAAAAAGACTTTTAATAAAAGAAAATAATATTTCATGAAGTGTGGGCCAATGTGGCGTCTTCCACCCATTGCATGACGAGGTCCATCTGGTCTTCCCGGCTTAACTGGCTGTTATCCAGTATTATAGCATCATCAGCTTTACGCAGCGGGCTGATTTCGCGGTTAGCATCGATATAATCTCTCAGTTCCAGATTTTCTTTTACTTCTTCTATGGAGATGTTTTTATTTTTCTCGTAGAGTTCTCTGAAGCGGCGTTCTACCCGGATAGCGATATCCGCGGTCATGAAGATTTTAAGTTCAGCATGTGGGAATACGACGGTCCCGATATCCCGGCCATCCATGACGATGCCTTTGCGGGCACCCATTTTTTTCTGCTGGGCAACGGCGAAATCGCGTACTTCTTTCACGGCGGCCACTTCACTTACTTTTTCCGCCACGAGCATTTCGCGGATCAGGTGCTCCACATTTTCTCCGTTGAGGTGCATTTCGCTGACACCGGATTTGGGATTGTATTCAAACTCGAGGTGTATGTCTGCCAGGGCAGCCACGACAGCCGGCTGGGAAGCCCAGTCCACGCGGTTTTGCAGAAAATAAAGTGTGATCGCACGATACATGGCGCCACTGTCTATATAGACATAGTCCAGCTTCTTAGCCAGTTGTTTTGCCAACGTACTTTTGCCACAAGAAGAGTAGCCATCTATCGTGATGATGATTTTTTTCAACCTTATTTATTTAAAACCGCCTACAGAGATAACCCCACAAAATTGAGGGAATTATGCGAAAAAAGCAAAACAAACCTATGGTATCACCATCACCTTGCAGGTGTAGGCTACTTTCTGGGTGTCTTTATGGTAAAGCACCATGAAGTAGGTACCGGCAGGCAGGTCGCTCACGCTCAGGTCATTATCCTGGCGTACGTCATACTCGCGCATCACCTGGCTCCAGGTATCGCGGAGTTGCATCATCAGCGGGCCTCTTATGCCACGGATACGCACTTTGAACTTGCCATTGTTCGGATTGGGGAATACATCGATCTGTACAAACGGTGGTACAGCGCGGATTTCGGAATATACTTCCTTGCCGTTGCGGGAAACGGCTTTGATACGGTAGTAGGTCCAGCCGTCGTAGTCGTTGAGGTCCTGCATTGTATAGCTCAGCGGCACGCTGCTGTTGCCATTGAGTGCTTTGGTAGGTACCGTGGCTATACGGGAAAACGTTTCTTCCCTTTCGTAGCGGCGTTCCACTTCAAACAGCAGGTTGTTGACTTCGCGGCTGGTGGTCCAGTCGAGCTGCACCATAAGCGGTGCTATGCGATAGGCTTCGAAACTAAGGAAAATAGCAGGTTTAGATTTGCTGATCAGGGTTGTTTTGGCAAAATATTCGTTGTTCCCCAGGCCGGTGAAAACGCGCATATGCATCGTCGCCGGCGTAGCGAGGCCGTTAGTGGTGAGTGTACCGGGTTTGGGCAGGGTGGCCAGGTAAGGCACCTGGTCCCATACGCCGCCGGTGAAGCGGGTAATATAGCTGCTGTCGCGTGCAGCGGTATAGGCCGGCAGTTCATCCGCATCCATGTGTTGCAGGATCACAGTAGCTTCGCCGCCTGAGCCGGCGCGGGTGATCTGCCAGGTTTTGTTGACAAAGCTGTCCGGATAGGCGCGGCCGCTGATAGCGAGGCTGTACACGCTGTCATAGGCACGCACGCTGAACATGTCCATTGCGCCGTCCAGCAGGATGGCCGCCGGCGAATAGTTGTTGATGGTCGTTCCCACGGGGAAAACGACTTTATTGGCTGCATCCGTGACGCCTGCACGGTAGAGCGCGCCGCCAGCCACACCGGCGCCATTCACGACAAAACGCTGGTCACTGTACCCTGTGATGGTACCGGGATTATTTTCACCGACGAGGAGGTTCCAGCCATTGAGGAAAATATGCCCGTCTGTAAAATGCAGGTTGTTCCTGATTTTAAGATCGCTGAAATCATCAAGGAGCAGGCCGGCGCTGTTATTGATTTCGAGATTGGGAAAACTGCATCCCTGTTTGGTGGCGAGGCTGTAATTACCGAATACCAGCTGCCTTCCTACGTTGCCATACAGCGGGTTCTGGCCCATGAAGAGGAATTTGCCGCCGGTACCGGAGCGGCCATCGGCACTTTCATCGGGCAGCGTAGCAGCGTTGCCGTTAGTCCATTTTTTACTGAGGAAATACAGGGTAGCCGAAGGATTGGAGCCCAGGATACCGTTGTTGGTAAGGTCTGAAAAAACACCTGAGTTACCGGAAAGCCATACGGAAGCGCCATCAGGGATGAAGACACCCTGTTGCGCTGTTGCCGGCAAAATATATCCCAGCAGAAGTATGGCGATGGCGAGTAGCTGTTTTTTCAAAATAAGATTTATTGAATGACGGTGACGTTGAATTTGGTACCAGCAGGTATAGTGTAATTTGCTGTTCCGGCATTGGTAAAGTATACCTTGATTTGCGTGCTGCTAATCACCCTCGCCCAGCCTATCGCTACCGCCGTTGTCGTACCACTTGTAGGATTAAGATCGATTGTAGGATTAATGATCACATTAGCATCTGTACTCAGCGCAGGAACACCAGATGGCGCAGGAACAGTCACTACCAGTTGTTTTTGAAAGGCAACAGTACCGGTTATTGTAACCTGAAACTTATACATCCCATTCAATACTGTCCCATTCTGTCCCAATTTAAAATCACCATTTACGTCCAGGGCAGCCTGTGGATTGCTGGTGTTGATCCCTAATTCCTTATTGGTATTATCCCAGAAAAGGTTACCTGCATCCTGTGCTACTTCGGAAGTAGCGTCACTGGTACGATAACCAAACAGCAGGCCGCCGGGAGTAAAGGAGTTATCGCCGTAGGTTGTCACCATTTTGTACCATGGATTGGCAGGAGGGCCGGCATTTGCGCTCAACGGCTTCTGGCTGCCCTGCCATTCACGGATGGCCATCGTGTTTTTATCAAAATAAAGATGAGTAGTGTAGCTGCCTGACCTGAAAGCCAGCACGCTCCAGGCAAATGCACTGGTACCGCCGGGGCCATATTGTACCGTGCCGGCGTTCACCGGATCTGACGGGGACGGGCCTTGCCAGATTTTCATACGATAACGTTCATCAGGGGCGTCAGCATTACGGATATCCCTGGTCGCCAGGGTACCGTAAGAAGCGCCACCAGTAATATCTTCAGCTGGGGTATACATTTGGGTGGTGGCGTTCCATTTCAATACATCGCCATCGTTGGGAGCGGTAGTAGCGACGGGGTTGTTCTGGATTTTATTAGCGTTCCAGATATTTTTGGCGCTGTCCACGCTGATCTGCCAGGACCTGTCGGCGGAGAGGTCCTGTTCTCCGGCGGCACCGAAGTTAATGACACCGGAGCCCGCCACCAGTTTTATTTTGCGGGTGAGATAGGCATGTTGTGTAACGATCACATCGCCGGCGGCATTCAGTGACAGCACTTTAGTATTAGCGGCGCCGGGAGTAACAGCAGCCAGGCTGTTTAATGTAAGCTTGCCCATCAACAGTTGATTTCCCGACATTGTTGAGTTGCCGCCTACCTGCAGGTTCCCTCCTATACTTCCATCTCCACCGATATTAAATGTGGCGCCTGTTTGCAAAGCAGCATTGTTGTTGATGAAGTTGCCGGTAACCCCAGTTGGTGCTTTAGGTTCCCACTGTGTACCGTTGAACGTCAGTACCTGGTTGACAGTAGGCGCAGTAGTGGACACCGCTACAGACGACAATTTATTGGCGTTCCAGATAGCCGATCCATTGTCAGCGTCAATGGTAAAAGAAGGATTGGTGTTAAGGTTTTGGGTAGCCGTGGTAGTGGCTTTCATGCCAGTGCCGGCAGTCAGTGTGAGCTGAGTGGCTTTGGGCAGATAAAAGGATGCATAGTCACCTGCGACCGGAGCGATATTTCCCACAGCGTCGGGGGTGCGGGCGTTGAAAGTCAGCACACCGGTATTACTGATAACGCCGGCAGCACTGATATTGATACCATTACCGGCGGAGAAGGCGCTTCTTGCCCTGGCCTGCGTAAAATACAGGTTGGTAGTGCCTTCAGGGACGTTGTCCGTTGTGATGGACGAGAAGTCCGCCAGTTTTTTCCATGCTCCATTTGCTTTGATGTAAAGACATTTTTCTCCCGGGTCTGTTACATACACAAACATACCGTCGTTGGCGTTGAACAAAGCTCCGCCAGTGCTGATGGCACTTTTGGGCACCCTGTTCAGCAGCAGCCCCTGGTTGTCACTGTTGAGTTCCAGCAACGCTTCTTTTTTGATCAGTGTTGGCTGAAGCCCCAGTTTCATTTGTTGTGCAGTGGCCCGGGCAGAAAAAAGGAATCCCAGACCCAGTACGGGTAAATATCTTAAAACAGTCATCTTCATAAATTAATTACATGGAAGTTGGCAGGACCGGCAAAAGGCAGATAACGGTCAGGACTATACGTATATAAGCGTATACCCCTGACCGTTATTTCCTATTTTCTGATGATGAACCAGTTGGCTCCGTCAGATTGCAGGGTTACGAAAGTCCAGTCATTATAAATAAAGTAGTCTGTACCGTCTTCGATGTGTTCAGCAGCGGAGGCTGTCAGGATTTGCAGGGAATTGGTCAATGTTCCGCCAATTTTTTTGATGGTAACGATCCGTCCTTTTCTGGGACCTGCGGGGAGCAATGTTACAGTGAGATTGCCGCTGGTGCAGTTCATGAGGATGGTGTTATCATTATCCGTCATCACGTAACTAGCGTTCTGATTGGTGATGTTGAGCGACATAGAACCGGCTACCTGGAGGGTAGAGTTAGCAGTCGCTGTTGTATCGCCTACGATTACTTTCGTGCGAACAGCCATGTCATCGTTGAACTTTTTAGCACCTTTGAAAGTCTGACCGATATTGGTTACCAGACCTCTGTCGGCCACGAGGGAAGCAGAAGGAACGTGGAGGGTGAGCGTATTGGCAGCAGCGTCTTCAGCATAGTGTACATCCGGGCCGTCGGTACCGTTTGCAAATGTTCTGAAAGCAGCAGTAGGCAATGTCTTTTTAATTACTTCACCGCCGGTTCCCAGCATCAGCACGTCCGTATTGGCGTCTGTACCGGTAGCTACGCTGCCGAGGGTTACTTTTCCTTTCAGTTCGGTGGTAGTGCCTACCTGTAAGGATTTACCGATTACCGCGTCATCTTTCAGGCTGGAAGTACCGTTAACGGTCAGGCCAGAGCTGATAGTGCCGCCATTTTCCACGGTGATGCTGCCTTTGAAGGTTTTATTACCACCGATGTTCTGGGCAGTGGCTGTCAGCGCACCGGGATTGGTTTCGTCAGCTGCGTGGAGAGACAGGTATGGAGTACCCAGCGCGTCCGGGCTGATGCTGAGGCCAGACCCTGTGGAAGTAGGATTGAAGGTACCTATTACCAAAGCTTTAGCAGCTTTGTCGAGGCGGTCCCAGTCAGCTTTGGAAAGGAGACCGACTGTTTTGGTACCGTCCTGAGTAGCGATTGTCAGTTTATGATCATTGCCGGTAGAGTTGAAGGCATAGTCTGTACCGCCGGCAGTGGAGAGTGTTTGGTTAGGACCAGTGAGACCATTGATAGAGTTGATCGCAGAGGTGAAGGCTGTCTCGCTGATTTTACGGGAAGATACTTTTCCGCTGGTTGGGTCTACCAACAGCACATCTACACCGGCAGTCACCACGTCCAGTTTTTTCAGGAAGGCATAACCGTTGTCGATGATCAGACCTTCTACGCCCTGGCCTTTTAATACCAATGGCACGCTGCCTGCGTTGGTACCGATGAAGTTACCGGCTACCGCGTCGTTACCGGTCAGTTTCCAGTTGGCTGTTGCGTCTTTATCATTCGCCATTTTCTCCCAGGCACCGTTTCTTCTGATGTAGAGGCCTCTTTGGGTAACGTCAGTAGATTCGAGATAAACGATCATCCCATCCGGGGGAGTCAGTGCATCGATAGCAGTGAAAGAGGTCAGACGTGGAAGCAAGAGACCTTGTCTGTCAGATTCCAGTTCCAGTACGGAAGATTTGTTGATCTTGGTTGGCTGATTACCTACTTTAAGCTGAGCGTAGGTATCTGCTGCCAACAAGGTAAGGCTTCCCAGTAAAACACCGCGGAATGCGACTTGTAAAGATTTAGTCATTGGTATAAGGATAAATAGTTAAAATGATCTTCCAGCAGGCCGCGCATGGGAGCGGACTTGATTATTTTATGTGTGTTCGGTTATAAGGAAGTCAGAATAAAGATATAGGCAATTTTATAATATGTATAAGAGTCTGATGTATATCTAATTCTCATACAAAAAATAATAGAGGTCAATATTATTTCATGTGACAAAGGTATGTATTATGATTTTTTCAAAAATGACATTATTATGCTATATTTTATATTTTAATAATATTTTTTATACCTTCTTTTTGTGCGTGGCGAGGGCTTTGGCATCGATTCCAAAAGCCAGTGGGGACACGGGAAAGCGTGTATAGGCTGTTAACTTATCTTGAAAAAGAGGTGAGTTAACATTTTCATGTGAGAAAGGGGCGATTGCGGCAAGGGATTTCACAGTCTGTATCGGGGTCGAGGGAACAGAATTGAGTAAAAACGGGGAAAATGAGGCAAAAAGGTGAAAAACGGAGCGAAGAGATAACGAGGCAGGTAGATTTAGGAAGGCTAAATTGAAGAAAAAACAAGCAAATGAGACAAAAAAGAGAAAAACGGAGCAAAAGGTTGAAGTGAGGATGAGGAAGAAGGGATTGGAAAGATTTGGTGGGGCCAGGTATGAATGAGGATCAAAATTGAAGAAAAAGGCTAAAAAGGAGGCAAAAAGGAGAAAATGAGGCAAAGAGGTGGGAGAGGATGAGAGGTGATAGTAAAAGGCTGGCTGATTTATGAATGGGATTGAGGGGGCATGCGGTGGGCACACAAGCATGGTTAATCACAAGGAATAAAAAAACGGCCGCCTTTTACAGGCAGCCGTTTGTAGATAATTATATGCGTTGTTTTACTTACGCTTCAGATTTTTCTGATTTGCTTTTAGAAGAGTTGTTCTTCAGGGTGAACACCAGTTTCTGGTTTTCCTTGTCGAGGTCAGCGACGAGGATATCACCGTCATGGATGTTCATATTGAGGATTTCTTCTGCCAGCGGGTCTTCCAGGTATTTCTGGATGGCCCTGTGGAGTGGTCTTGCGCCGAACTGCTGGTCGTAGCCCTTGTCTGCCAGGAAGCCTTTTGCCTCGTCTGTCAGTTCCAGGCTGAAGCCCAGGTTATTGAGGCGTTTGAGCACGCTCTTCATGGTGATATCGATGATGGTATAGATGTGTTCTTTGCTCAGGGAGTTAAAGATGATCACATCATCGATTCTGTTCAGGAATTCCGGAGAGAAAGTCCGTTTCAGTGCTTTTTCGATCACTGATTTGGTGTTTTCCTCTTCGCTCATTGCCTTGGCAGAGGTGGTGAAACCTACGCCGGCACCGAAGTCTTTCAACTGGCGGGCGCCGATGTTGGAGGTCATGATGATGAGGGTGTTTTTGAAGTCCACCTTACGGCCGAGGCCATCGGTGAGGATACCGTCATCAAGTACCTGCAACAGGAGGTTATAGATATCCGGGTGTGCTTTTTCGATTTCATCGAGCAGGATCACGGAGTAAGGTTTGCGGCGTACTTTTTCAGTCAGCTGACCACCTTCTTCGTAACCTACATATCCCGGAGGCGCGCCAATGAGGCGGCTTACAGAGAATTTCTCCATGTATTCGCTCATATCGATACGGATGAGGGCTTCATCGGAGTCGAACATGTAGCGGGCCAGGGATTTGGCCAGTTCGGTTTTACCTACGCCGGTTGGGCCGAGGAAGATAAAGGTACCGATTGGTTTTTTCGGGTCTTTCAGGCCTACGCGGTTACGCTGGATGGCTTTAGTGACTTTGCTGATAGCATCGTCTTGTCCCACCACGGCGCCTTTGAGGTCTTCGCCCATGCGGCGGAGTTTCTCAGTTTCGGCCTGTACCATCCTTTTAACAGGGATGCCGGTCATCATGCTCACTACTTCCGCGATGGCTTCTTCATCGATCGGGTAGCGTTTATGCTTCACTTCTTCTTCCCACATGGCTTTAGCGCGTTCCAGGTCTTCACCCAGTTTCTTTTCAGTATCGCGCAGTGCAGCGGCTTCTTCGAAGCGTTGGCTTTTAACGACTTTATTTTTCTCCTGTTTGATATCTTCTATCTGTTTTTCCAGATCGAGGATATTTTGCGGCACATTGATGTTTTTCAGGTGAACGCGGGCGCCGACTTCATCGAGCACGTCGATGGCCTTATCGGGCAGCAGACGGTCGGTCATGTAGCGGTCGCTCAGTTTCACGCAGGCATCGATAGCAGCGTCGGAGTAGCTCACGTTATGGTATTCTTCATAACGGGGCTTGATGTTGTTGAGGATCTGTATGGTTTCGTCCACGCTGGGTGGTTCTACCATTACTTTCTGGAAACGGCGGTCCAGTGCGCCGTCTTTTTCGATATACATGCGGTATTCGTCCAGGGTGGAAGCGCCGATGCATTGGAGCTCGCCTCTTGCGAGGGCGGGCTTAAAGATGTTGGAGGCGTCCAGTGAGCCGGAAGCGCCGCCGGCGCCTACGATGGTATGAATTTCATCGATGAACAGGATCACGTCCCTGTTCTTTTCGAGTTCGTTCATGATAGCTTTCATCCTTTCCTCGAACTGGCCACGGTATTTGGTACCGGCTACCAGAGCAGCGAGGTCGAGGCTTACCACGCGTTTGTCGAACAGTACGCGGGACACTTTACGCTGCACGATGCGCAGTGCGAGGCCTTCCACGATGGCTGTTTTACCCACGCCGGGTTCACCGATCAGGATGGGGTTGTTCTTTTTACGGCGGGACAGGATCTGTGACACACGTTCAATTTCCTGTTCGCGGCCAACTATCGGGTCCAGGCTGCCGCTTTCAGCGAGCTTGGTGATGTCCCGGCCAAAGTTATCCAGTACGGGTGTTTTGGATTTGGTGTTGGTCTGTTTCGCTTTCGATGCAAAACTCTTCCGTTCGTCTTCAAACTCCTCTTCACCCGGATCATCGAATTCGGATTTAGGGTCGGCAGATTTTACAAAGCCCAGTTCGTTTTTAAAAGTATCGTAATCCACGTCAAATTGTTGTAAGATTTGAGTACAAACGTTTTCCTTGTTCTTGAGTATGGAAAGCATGAGGTGTTCGGTTTCCACGGTGGCGCTTTTCAGCGCTTTCGCTTCCAGTACCGTTACCCGGATGACTTTCTCAGCCTGTCTGGTGAGGGGTAGACTGTTAATATTGGCAATATTTTTTCCAGTCTTATCTTTAACAGCTAATTCTACTTCTTTACGTAATTCGTATAGGTCTACGTTTAAAGCCTGCAGAATCTTTACGGCCGTGCCTTCGCCTTCCCGGATAATACCTAACAGCAGGTGTTCAGTACCGATGAAATCATTCCCCAGGCGTAAAGCTTCCTCTCTGCTGAACGAAATGATCTCCTTAACTTGCGGTGAAAAATTCTGGTCCATTGTGAGAATATTAAATGATCAAAAACCCTTACGGGGGCTTGCTTATACAATAATAACGAATAATTCTGAACTTAGATTATCACGCTATTTACTTTAGATGAAGTTATTCCTTTTTTGAACTCAAACAACTTACACTTTAATAGTATAAGATTTATTTTTGTGTTGAAAGCGGGATAGCGTCAAAATTATTTACGAGGAAAAAGCGGCTTTTGTTTTTGATCTCCTTTTTATTTTAGTTTTTATAGGCTGGGTTTCCCTCTTTAAATTGATTTTTTAACTAAATGTATAAAACAACGTCCAACGCATGAAATTCAAAATTGATACCAAAGAAAAAATTGTTGTTTTTTGTCCTGAAGAACCTGCTTTGGATGCTAATTTGTCAGCCGATCTGATTTCCACGCTGGATTCCCTGCCGGAGCTGGAGACCCGCAATCTTATACTGGACCTGACATTGGTCGAAAAAAACGACCTTGCGGGCATGCAAGCCATTTTAACAGTATACCAAAACATGTATGACAAAGGCCGTTCCTGTGCGCTTACCGGCGTTAACAGTGCTTTAACAAAAGAACTGAAAGCCGAGGGTGGTGATATGCTGAATATTGCTCCCACGATGGCTGAAGCCATCGACCTGGTGATGATGGAAGAACTGGAGAGAGAGCTCCTGAACGGACTGGATTGATAAAAAGCGGCCCTGTTTCCGCCTGTAGCCGTCAAAAATGGTTAGGGCCAGAAGCAGGCAGCGAAACGTTTCACAATATGTTTGCAGTAACAATATTAGGTAATAACTCTGCTATCCCCACGCTGGACAGGCACCCCACCGCACAGATCGTTACCTGTGATGAACAGTTGCTGCTGGTGGATTGTGGCGAAGGCACCCAGCTTCGCATCGCACAATACCGCATCAAACGCAGCAAAATCAGGTATATTTTCATCAGTCACCTGCATGGCGATCACTATTTCGGGCTGATTGGCCTGTTGAACACCCTGAACCTGATGGGGCGGACAGAGCCCCTCAGCGTATATGCGCCACCGGAGCTGGAACCTATTATCCAGCTGCAGCTGGATTGCTCCGGCACACAGTTGCATTATGAGTTGTCTTTTGTGCCGCTGCAACCGGGTTACAGCGGTATCATCCTGGAAGACAAAGAACTGACTGTCAGCTGTTTTCCCACACAGCACCGGATTTCCTGTTTCGGTTTTTCTTTTACCATGCAGAAAAAGAAACGGAAGCTGATCCCTGAGCAGGCCAAGGCTTACGAGATACCTGCCGCCTATTATGGAAAACTACAGGAAGGCGCAGATTACACGCGAAAAGACGGCACCGTTGTCAAAAACGACTGGGTGACGTTGCCACCTGTTAAAGGCAAGCGGTATGTATACTGCGCCGACACTATATACGATCCCGAACTTCTCCCCTGGCTGAGAGAGGCAGACCTGGTGTATCATGAAACCACTTATCTGCATGACCTGGAGACCCGTGCAGCGGAGCGTTACCACAGCACCACCGTGCAGGCCGCCTCCCTTGCCGCTGCAGCGGATGCCAAAAGGCTGCTGATAGGGCATTTTTCTTCAAAATACACCGATTTGCAGCCTTTCCTTGAAGAAACGAGGCCTGTATTTGCGGCCACGGATATTGCCGAAGAAGGCGTTACTTACTACGTATAACAGAAAAAAGGCGAAGGAAATTCCTTCGCCTTTTTTCTGTTTAAATATTTCGATCCCTGTTTAGTATTGTTTCAGGTATTCACCAATCTGACGATAAAGCGCGTCAGTAGCGGGAACTACCGGCAGTCTGAAATAATTGCCGATAATACCGGCATGGCTCAGGAAAGCCTTGATGCCTGCAGGATTGTTTTCGGAGAACATCAGGTCAAAGCCCTGCATCATCTTGTAGTGCAGTGCGCGGGCAGCGGGGAAGTTATTCTCCAGTGCTGTTTTTACCAATGCTGAGAAGTCTTTCGCGAAATAGTTGGCCGCAACGGAGATAACACCGTCCATGCCACAACCCAGCTGGGCCAGCGCCAGGGCGTCGTCACCGCTGATCACGAGGAAATCTTTCGGTTTATCGCGGATGATCTGCATGCACTGCTGCATATCGCCGGACGCTTCTTTCATGGCCACAATATTTTCCACTTCCTGCGCGAGGCGGAGTGTGGTTTCCGCAGTCATGTTGCGACCGGTACGGCCGGGCACATTATAGAGGATAATGGGCTTGGGAGAAGCAGCAGCGATGGTTTTATAGTGCAGGTAGATACCTTCCTGTGTAGGTTTGCTGTAGTAAGGCGCTACGCTGAGGATAGCGGCAGCCTCGTCCAGCGGGCATTTTTCCAGTCTTTTTACCACATCACGGGTATTATAATCGCCGATGCCGACCACTACCGGCACCCGCTTCGACACCTTTTCGAAAGTGAATTTCATCAAATCCAGCTTTTCATCTGCAGAAAGCGTGGGCGTTTCGCCGGTGGTACCTAATGTTACCACATAGTCTACGCCACCCTCAATTACATAGTTGATGAGGTTTTCCAAAGCATTCCAGTCTATGCTTTCATCTGCTTTAAAGGGTGTTACTAAAGCCACCCCGGTGCCTTTTAACTGTTCCATGTGTGTTTTTACGGGAAAAAATAAAAATTAGAATTCCGAAGGCCGAAATTCTAATTTTTTATTGTGATCTCTAAATTTTTTTTAGTGTTCTTCGTAAAAGCCCATGCGGGAGAACTTATCGATCCTTTGCTCGATGCGTACATCGGGGTCGATTTTCTTCAGTTCTGCCAGTGTTTCCTTGATTTTAGTTTTCAGGATGGAAGCCATTTCGTCCGGGTTTACGTGGGCGCCGCCCAGTGGTTCACGGACAAGGCCGTCTACCAGGCCGAACTGGCTCATGTAATCGGAAGTAAGTTTCAGTTCTTCTGCTGCTTTTTCCTTGAAGTTCCAGCTACGCCAGAGAATGGTGGAGCAGTTTTCCGGAGAGATCACTGTATACCAGCTGTTTTCGAGCATCAGCACGCGGTCGCCGATGCCGATGCCGAGTGCGCCACCAGAGGCGCCTTCGCCGATGATGATGCAGATAACCGGCACACGGAGCTTTACCATTTCAAAGAGGTTGCGGGCGATGGCCTCTGCCTGGCCTCTTTCTTCCGCTTCCAGGCCCGGATAAGCGCCGGGAGTATCGATGAGGGTTACAATGGGCTTGTTGAATCTTTCCGCCAGTTTCATGAGGCGGAGCGCTTTACGGTAGCCTTCCGGGTTGGCCATCCCAAAATTCCTGAGCTGGCGCATTTTAGTGTTCACCCCTTTCTGCTGACCGATAAACATCACGGTTTCTCCATCCAGGTCAGCAAAGCCACCTACCATGGCTTTGTCGTCTCTCACATTCCGGTCGCCGTGCAGTTCCATAAAATTGGTGCACATTTTTTCGATATACGCCAAAGTATAGGGCCTATCCGGATGGCGGCTGAGCTGCACGCGCTGCCAGGCGGTGAGGTGGGTGTAGATGCTGAGACGGGTGTCTTCAATTTTCTGCTCGTATTCCTTCACAGTAGCAGAAACATCCACCCCGGACTTTTCACCATTCTCCTTCAGCTTAGCCAGCTGCTCATATAAATCCGCGATAGGTTTTTCGAAATCCAGGAATTGCATAAATAGTTTAATTGGTTAAAGATCGGGTGTAAAGATAGTGCTGAAAATTTTTTTTAAAAAAGATTTGCTTAATTGGAATCTTTGTTGCTATCTTTGCAATCCCAAAACGGAACAACACAACGTCTTGGGACACAGAAAGATAGCTGGTAAAACAGCGCATTTTTTTGGGAAAGGATTGGTAGTTCAGTCGGTTAGAATGCCGCCCTGTCACGGCGGAGGTCGCGGGTTCGAGTCCCGTCCAGTCCGCAAGGATTAAAGGAACAGACACAAGTCTGTTCCTTTTTCTTTTCTCTTTTCAATATCGGGCAGGTTCCAGAGCGGCCAAATGGGGCGGACTGTAAATCCGCTGTCTTTCGACTTCATAGGTTCGAATCCTATCCTGCCCACGCTAAAAAGCCTTCTGACGCAAGTTCAGGAGGCTTTTTCCATTTTATGGCCGTTTGCAGTTTACATCCCTCCCATTACTGCAAATTCTTTTGTTTCCCGGGTGATAATTGAAAGCCACAGGTATTAATTGTTCAAATGCGTTCTCTCATTTATCAACAAAAAACATCTGTAAACATGAAAAAACAAACGAAAATTATTCTGTGTATCCTTTCAGTTACCTTGATCGGGTTCTGCCTGTATCATTTCCTTGGGTAAACCATATAATCGTACACCATGAAAGAAAGCATCAATGTATGGGGCATTAAGGAATATGAAGGCGATGGCGTCAGCTGTCCCATTATTCCCGCAAACCTGCCGTGGTATAAAAAAGCAGCGCTTACCTTTTTCAGGTTTGGCATATGCCCTGCTTGTATTGTTATGAGCCTGGGTTATAGTGTCCGGAGATCCTTCAGGGGTAAAAACAGTGTATAAACGGCCGGTTTCACCCCCCAACCATCCGGAGGAATAGTGGATAACTATTCCTCTTTTTATTTTTTCAAATAAAGTACCGCCATTTCGTGCGGCCAGCAACGTTACCCGGGAACATATAAATTCAAAAAAATTCAGAAGATATATTATATTAGTAACGCCAAAAAAGAGGTCAACCAAAATTTTCTGTACGGTGGCACTGACCATACCACCAGTATACTGTTCGGAATGTCCTTTACCCACGGGCATTTTTTAAATGCAAAACATGAATTGTTGATAATCCTTATACTGCTTTTTTATGAAGAACTATGTAAACAGGTTTGTTAAATCACTCGGCATTCTCTTTGTCCTGCTGTATTTTATCTTTATGCTTCCTGCGTTGGTGCTGGGACAGGACCCTAACGGCAATTCTACATTTAACGTGATTGCGCCCTCTCCCACTGCTGCTGCTATGGATAAATTTGCATTGGTGCCGGTAGGTTATTATACCGGTGTTCCCAATATCAACATACCGGTTTTTACGTATACCATTCCCCGTTTGAACTATCATTTGGCTATTGATATGAGTTATCATTCAGGTGGTATCAAAGTAGACGAGATGCCTTCAAATGTAGGCATTGGCTGGTCATTAGGGGCAGGGGGATCTGTTAACCGGAGCACAGTAGGCCTTCCGGATGATTACCCTTCCGTTGGCTTTATGTATGCGCCTCCCTTTAACCAAACCAAACAGATGCTGGAGAGGTATTCTTTTGGCCAGGAAGACAGTGAGCCGGATGTCTTTACTTTCAACTTCAATGGCATTTCCGGAAAATTTTATATCGGGAAAAGAAAAAACAATGTCAATCAAATTATGCTGGCTACCCGGTCGGGCGTGAGGATAGAACTGTTGCGCAGTGGTCTTCCCGCAAACGACAGCCCTATAGACGGCTTTATCATTACGAATACCGACGGTGTAAAATATGTCTTCGATGTGAAAGAAACTACTGCCACACGTTATACCAACCTTGGCGATGTGACCTATACCTCGGCCTGGCATCTCTCTAAAGTGGTCCTGCCGGTACCAGGCATAAGCATTCTTTATGAATATGAGGGATATCATTCAGTATATACTACCGGCATCTCCCAAACCCGGGAATATCTCCTGAAATTCAATATACCCGGAGACAATCCGGCGGAGAACTTCAGGACATCAACCGGTAGCGTTGATATATACGGTAAAAGGATTTCCAGGATAGTATTGCCGGGAAACAGGGATGTCCGGTTTAAATATGGAAATGCCAGGACAGACCTTCCCGGAGACCAGCAGCTGGACAGCATCATCTATGACACGCGCAACCAAAGAGGTGTGAAACTTAATTACGACTATTCTGTCGGCAACAGGCTAACCCTTACCAGCGTACAGGAATTTGCGGGCAGCCAACAGAAACCAGCCCACGTCTTTACCTATAATCCAGGTTTACCCGCCAGATTATCCTATAGCCAGGACCACTGGGGATACCATAATGGAAAAAACAATGTAACCCTGATACCAAAGCTGGAAGACTTTGAAAAATATATATTCGCTAACACCGGTACAGGAACGCCTCCTGCCAATTCAACACTGGCCGGCGACCGGAGCGTAGACTCGACCGCAGCGCTGGCAGGATTACTTAACAAAATAACCTACCCCACAGGAGGGACAACCACCTTCGAATATGAGCCTAACCGGGTATCAGACACCATCATGCGCCGATACTACCGGAGCAAGACAGAATCTACTTTCCTGAATGGATATGAAACAACCCGAAGCAAAGTATTCTCTATTTATAACGACAGACAGGCCGGAGCAATTGATTTCACCTTTTACTTTCGCGACTATCCCTATGGGCTGGACACACGTTTTGCATTTGCATTCGATATAAAGAGCCTCGATGGGACCAAAACTTATGGCTCTGCCACCTTTGGCTATAGTGATACTAATGGGAAGACGGTGGTCCGCAGCAACTTACTGAGCATGCCAGCCGGACAGTACCAGATCGTATGGAGCTCCACCTACACAGATCCGCTGGACAACCCATTCACCTTCTCTTTAAAATGGAATGAGATCGTGCCGGATTCCATGATAATACCCAGCTTTCTCACCGGCGGATGCAGGATAAGAAAAATCGAGGTCCTAGATGGTTTTACCAATGTTATACAGTCACGCAGCTTCAGGTATGTTCAGGAAGATGGCATTACCTCTTCAGGGGTAATGGGCAAGCTTCCTGTTTATGACCGTATCTATGACACCAGAAAATACAAAATTACAGAGGTAGGAGGCCAGCCTGTTAAAAACTTAAGTACTGCCACCTACTTCACCAGGGCCAGCAATCCTACCCAGGCTATGCTATACACATCCGGCAGCCCGATTGGTTACCAAAGAGTGGAAGAAATACTTCCCAATGGAAAAAACGTGTACAAATACTCTTCTTTCAAAGATTCGCGATCTAATGTAGAGAATCTGTTCCCTAACCCTCCCGCCTATCTGAAAGACTGGGAACTGGGGCTGCAGAAAGAAATGTATGCATATGACACCAACGGTAAACTGGTAAAAAAGGTCCTTTCCTACTATCAAACTCCCGCCATGGCCAGCGAGCCAGGTACACTTGATGCACTCAAAGCAGCACAGGACAAATTCGCATACGACGATGGCAGAGACCCTTCCGGTGAAACATTTGTATACATGGAGTACCCCACTCCCATGGGATGTGCATTACAAGACAGTACCGTTCAGACAGTTTACACGTCCACAGGAGATTCCATCGTTAACCGGACTCATTACACTTACGAGTCTTTCGACGCCTTCCGGCATTATCAACCCTTATCCATTGCAGAAGAGATCAGCGACGGATGGAAAAAATCCTATTTCGCTTACCCTACGGATTACACTGCCGGCACAGCTTTCATCGACAGCATGGTCAATAAAAATATTCTAATCCTGCCGGTAGAACAAGTGAGTACAAAGAACAATAGAATCACGTCGGGCAGCGCCACACATTACAACCCGGCAAATCCAGGCATGCCTGCTCAAACATACCGGCTGGAAACAGACCAGGGCATTCCTTATGCCAGCTTCAAGTTTTCCAATCAGTTACCTGGCGTACTTCCGGCAGGCAACAAATCCGCTTTTGTAAAAGACAGCCGCTATCAACCGGAAAACACGGTGACTACCGGAGACGCCGGCTGCATCCTCTCAGTCCAGAAAAACAACGATATTCCCGTATCCTATCTGTGGGGATATCAACAGCAATTCCCTGTAGCCCGCATTACCGGCGCCACCTATACGCAGGCAGCTTCGCTGGTGGACCTGAACGTACTGAACAACCCCGCCAGTGATCAACAACTCAGGAGCGAACTAAACAAACTGAGAACAGGTCTGAACAACGCTACCGTCAGCACGTACACCTATGACCCATTACTGGGAGCAACAAGTGAGACAGACCCTTCGGGTAAAACTGTTTATTACGAATATGACACATTTGGCCGCCTGAAACTGATCAAAGACATAAATGGTAAAATTGTAAAGCAGTTCGACTACCAATACCAGGTACCTGCCGCCCAATAGCAACACGGGGCATGCCTCTCATAACAATATCGTCAGGCATGCCCCGTTTTTCTTAATACTCCCTTAATACAAATTCTTTTTCTTTGCAGTCAACACCACGATAACAATATGCCGCATGAGGACATTTCAGGCCCGATAGACCGATGGCTGCAGGGAGATGATACCGCTTTTGAAGCGGTATTTCATTATTACCGCCAAAGGCTGCTGCGTTACACTTTCCGTTATCTCAAAAACGAGACGGATGCCGAAGACCTCACCACAGACATACTGGTCAAAGTCTGGCAGTGCCGGCAGTCCGTCACTAACCCCGCTACTTTTGAAAACTACCTGTTTACCATTGCCCGCAACCGTGTTATCAAAGCATGGCAGAAAAAAGTAGACCACCTGTTTTCCCTTGATGCAGGCGGAGAAGCCACCGATCCGGCCACAGCCAATGACCCTGTGCTGTATGGAGAATTAATGCGTCATTACCAGGAAAGTCTTGCCGGCCTTCCCGAGCAACGGCGCCGGATATTCCTGTTGCACCGGGAACAAAACCTCACTTACAAGGAAATCGCCCAACAGTTGAACATCTCCCCAAAAACAGTAGAAAACCAGATCTCCGCCACATTAAAACAATTACGCACACAACTCGCCCAACATCTGGCCTCCATCATTTTATAGCCAGTGTTAATAAATTGTTACGCCATAGGGGAATATTAACGCGGAGGGATATACGCAGGTAAAAGCATTAAACACCTGTCTGTATGCAGCAGCAACCCGTAGACAAAACACTTATCAGGATTTATATAAATGACCGGTGTACCCAGGAACAACTGGCCATGATCCAGCAGTACCTGCGCCATCCCGCCTATGAGGAAAGCCTTCAGGAATGGCTGTTGCAGGACTGGCAGCAAGTCTCCGGTGAAACATACGCACCTGAAACTGATGCAGACAAAAAGTACGAGGAATACCTTGCTTTGGTAAAACCGTCAACGCCTGTAAAACAGTTACCACGTGTCCGTTGGTGGAAAATTGCTGCAGCGGCGGCATTCGCAGGCATTATTCTACTCACCGGCCGGCACTGGCAGCAAAACCAGCAACAACGGGCTTTACGGGAACAGCAATGGGTACAGTTGCATAATGAAGCCGGCAAAAGGATCAGCATCATACTGCCCGACAGTTCGCAGGTATACCTGGACGCCGCCAGCAGCCTGCGATACAACAAGAACTATAGCGTCACCAACCGGAAAATCATTCTTGAAGGAGAAGCATACTTCATTGTAAAACATGGTGGCAGGCATCCTTTCAGCGTTCAAACGAATAACCTTACCACCGTTGATATTGGTACCGCTTTCAACGTCCGTTATCGTAACACGGAGCCTTCCATCAAAGTGGCGGTTGCCGAAGGGGCCGTCAATGTTATAGATCAGGAGCAGCCCGCAGCAGGCAACATAGCCTCGTTGACCCAAAGGCAGCTGTTAGTCTTCGATACCGGCACTCATCAGGCCACCGTACACACGCTGTCCGATACAGAGCGCATTGGCGCATGGCGGCATGGCATACTGGCATTCCGTAAACAATCCCTGAAAGAAGTGGCAGCCGAGCTGGAACGGTACTATGGCATCAGCATTCGTTTTGCCAGACCGGAACTTGCCGACGGCATCATCACCACCACCCTTCATCAGGCCACGGCAGGGGAAGCACTGGACATTGTAGCCATGACAGCCGGTGTAACCATAAAAAAGTCCGGTCAAACCGTATTGATACAATAAAAAATCCGCTCCTGCTGACAGAAGCGGAAATAAACATGCGCTATGAAAGCCGCCGGGGACGGGAATCCAAAGGCGGCCATTTCCATAACACAAACAACAATTAAAAGTATGAAAAAAATCCGAACGGGGCATTTGAGCATGCTGCCCCGAAAAACGTTCAGTACTCTTTTACTGGGATGCCTGCTGGTATTGAACGTTGCGTTATCAGCACAAGATGCCGGCAAAAAAATATCCGTGCGATTCAGGAACACCCCGTTACGGGAAGCCTGCACCCAGCTTGAACAACAAACAGGCTTCAGTTTCTCCTATTCCGAAAACTCCCTGTCAGCCTATGGCAAAAATGTTACACTCTCCTTATCAGATGCAGCGTTGACAAGTGTGCTGACAAGCATCTTCGACAAAAGCCCGATCACTTATACCATCAAAGGGAAACTGATCTTCCTCGTTCCGGACCCTGCTTACAAAGCCGCCTCCGACCCTGCTAAAAAAGTGCCCGGGCGCGTGACCGGCAAAGTGATTGACGAAGGAAACGGCGACCCGCTGCCCGACGTCACCATCCGTATTGGGGACAAAGGCACCACCAGCGCAAAAGACGGGTCATTCAGCGTTGTCCTGCCCCAGGGAACCTATCAGGCTGAAGTATCCTCTATCGGCTATGTTTCCAAGCTGATTACCGACATAGATGTAAAAGACGCCACCGCCTCCGACGTAAACATTACCCTCAAAAGAGAGAAAAAAACACTGGCTGGCGTAGTGGTCACCTCTTCCGTAAAAAAAGAAACTATCAATGCGCTCTATGCCCGTCAGAAGAACGAAGCCGGCATCATCAACGGCATCAGCAGGGAACAGATTGCGGCATTGCCTGACAAAAACGTGGGCGAAACCCTGAAACGGATTTCCGGTATCAGCACCAACGACAACCGGCGTGTAGTAGTACGCGGTATTGCCGAGCGGTACAATCTTGCCATGATGGACGGCGCCATACTGCCCAGCACCGACGTGCAGGTACGCGATTTCGAATTTGACATCATCCCCAGCAACCTGATTGATAATGTGATCGTATCCAAAACCTCCACACCAGACATGAGCTTTGGTTTTGGTGGCGGCCTTATACAGGTGAACACGTTCGCCATCCCGCAGCAGAACTTTACTACCATCGGCATCGGCGGAAAATACATAGCAGGCAGCACCGGGAAAGAATTCCTGGGCTATGGCCGTGGCAATAAAGACTATCTGGGCTTTGACGACGGCAGCAGAGAGCATTTCCCGGACGACCTGCTGACCTTCAACAACCAAAATTATAACCCCAAAAATCCCAATGCCCCGCCAACACCGGGCGTTGCACAGATAACACCGGCGATGATCGCCGAACAAAACAAAAGAATAGGTGGACTGGAAAGAATGGGCACCAGGACCTACAGGGCGGTGCCCGGCCAGAACTACCAGTTCAGCCTTGGCCGCAGCTATCAGCTGAAGCAACATCGTTTAGGTTTTGTAGGCTCCATTAGCTATCGCAATGAACAGTCGATTGATGATATCTCCCACTTTGAACGGGGCGACTGGGAGAAAATTGGCGCGCCCGCCTATGATGCCGTCACCGGTGATCAATTACAGCCCACCACTTCCAAACACTATAATTTTAACACCACCTGGGGCGCCTTGCTCAACATGGGCTGGAGCACCAAAAACCATAAAATCACAGTACGTAACTTCTATTCCCGGGTGTTCAACAACCAGTTTTCCCGCCTTGTAGGCTGGGGTAACGAGATTGGCTATGAAGATGCTCCTGCTGTCAGGGAATACGACCGTCCCAAATTTATCGACCTGCTGCAAAACCGCATCGGTGGCGAGCATACGCTGGGGGCTTTTCAGTTTGACTGGAACGTGGCCCGCAACAAGCTGACCAACCTGGAAAAAGACGCAGTGGAAGCCTGGCTGGTGCCTACCCGTACGCTCAACAACACCACGCATAATGTTATGCCCAGCGGTGTTACCAACCCGGGCAACGGCACCTTCAACAGAGCGCAGTATTTATATGAAGAAACCAACAAAATAGCGGAAGCCGCCCTGAGCTATCATTTCAAAACACTGGGACAAAAACAAACCGTCAAAGCCGGTTACCAGTTTATGGAGCGTCAGGGATTATATGACTGGATGGTTTTACCTATAGGCTCTGTAGAACCGCAGGGCAGCGCCTATCCTTTTGTGCCGGTACAGGAATGGACCAGGTACCTGGCATTCAATGATCCGTTGAAAGACCTGATGTATTATCCCGCTTCGTTCTCCCGTAACAGTTATGAAGGAAAAAATACCAATCAGGCAGTTTATGGCATGATGGACAACCGTATTACCAGCTGGTTGCGCCTCGTATGGGGAATCAGGGCAGAGTATTATCAATACGAAAGGCTGAAAAACGGCTCCAACGACCTCACTATCGCCACGATGATAGAACAGGGAGAAAAGCTTAAATATGTTGATCCGGAAAGCGGCAAGATCGTCTCTCCTTTCGCAGATCCTACCTCAGAAGAAAAAAAGTGGCGTTACCTTCCTTCCGCCAGTCTCACCGCCACACCGATAAAAGACTTCAACATCAGGGCAGCCTACGCGCAATCAGTAGTAAGGCCTGCACTGATCGAGAACTCGCGTATGATACGTTATGACCCAGGAATAGGCGCTTACCGTCGCAATGAAGGCGTGTTGTCTACCCTGATAGACCACTACGATCTGCGTCTGGAATGGTATCCTCAGCCTGGTGAAGTCATCTCCGCAGGCTTCTTTTATAAGTATTTCGATAAACCAGTGGAGATATACCGCATGCAGCCGGATGCCACCATGAGGGTATACGTGACCACCCAAAACTCTGAATGGGCCAAGGTGAAAGGCTGGGAATTTGATATCCGTAAACGGCTTGGGTTTATGAACCCCGGCTGGAAATGGCTGAACAATATCTTCGTGAGCGGCAACCTTACGCTTCAAAGTTCTGAAGTGCAGTCCAGCATCTTCCAGGGGAAAGGTCTTTCGGAAGATAAATATGGTGTCCGGTATGAATACCGCACCAAAACGCTGCAGAAAGAAAAACGCCCATTGTACGGCCAGGTACCGGTATTGTACAATATCGGCGTTCAATATGCCGGTAATCGTTTAGGCGCCAACGTGGCCTTCAACCACATGGGCTATAAAACCTTTACCGCCGGCATGACACCTAATATCGTGGAATACGAACGGCCACGCGACCAGGTAGACGCGCAACTGAGCTACGCCTTCCTGAAAGACAAAAAGCTGAACGTAAAACTGAATATCAGCAACATCACCAACAGCGCTTACCGTTTTTACATCAACAGCACCGACACCTATAAATACCAGGACAAATGGAACGGCCTTTCCCTGTCGCAAATACCGGCCACAGAATGGAGCGACATCTACGAATGGAAAGAAGGTTTCTCGCAGAAATATGAAGAAGGACATTATGAAACATCGGCAGATGGAAAAACCAAAACCAGGATCGGAGATAAAGACACCTTCATTCGCAAAGTAGGAACATCTTTCAGTCTGTCACTCTCCTATACATTCTAACGATCATTCCAAAAGAAGAAAAATGAAACACACAAAAATATTTACACTGCTGGCAGGCGTCTTTTTGCTGACAACAGCAGCCTGTAACAAAAAAGCGGACTTCATCTTTAAAGGCGGCATGCTGCCGGTCACCATCAAAGGATACAACGGCGGCAGCGAAGACCTGGAAGTAAAAGTGGACACCTTTAAATTCAAATACAATTTGAACAGTGGTAACTTTAACCAAAGCGAGGCCTATACCTTCCCGGACAACCAGCATACCGTAAAACTGACCATCTCCGGAAAAGAAACAGGGAAAATCATACTGGAAAAAGAATTAAAAAAAGACGAAGGTCCTGCCGTTATCAGCTTTTTTTACATGAACGGACAGGTCATGAACATGCCACAGAAACAGCCCAAAGAAGACGGCAAAATCAAAATATCCTACCTGTTCACGCCTACCCTGACCCATTACAGTGAACCGGTAGATATCGTACTGGGGAAATATTATTTCACCCCAAAAGTGTTCGAAGAAATCACCCGCATTAAAAATGTAAAGCCAAACGAATTCAGTGAAACCGTGACGTTATCCACTTTTTCCACCACTGGCCAGCAATACAACGGACAGAATACCGCTGTGCTGTTCAAAGCCTATATTTATAAAGCCGGTACCAACGAGTATTACACTCAGGGGACAGTGTACAGCTGGCATCCCACATCATCCAGCGCTCCTACGCCTGCCGCCTCCAGCTCGTCTTCCACCATCTATATTTTCAGTGAAAGCGAGACCGGCAACAGCATAAGATTTAACAAAAATCTGGAATTATAAAAACAACGATTCATGAAGTCTTTACCCAAATATATTATCAACACCGTTGTCCTCTTATGCAGCATTTTTTTCTTCGCCTGCAACAAAGAAGACCTACAGGCAAAAAAGATCATGCATGTAGTCATTAACGGTTATAACGGCAGCGATCATGCATGGCAGGTATCTATTGACACCACTCAATACGACGTGTCTTCCATACACGGAAAATTTATCGTCAAACCGACCTCAATGATTTCCTTTAATGCCGTATATACGTCCCCGTTAAATCACCAGGGCATACAAACGCTGACTATTACCGACACGGCCACCAAAGCGGTTATTTTCAGTCAACCGCTGCCCTCCAGCGGCACCAAAGCCAATTTTAATGTCGTTTATTTAGATGGTAAAGCGCTGGCGATAAATCCTCCCTCCGCCGACGCCGCCACTAACAAACTGGGATTTTACGTCCGCTATACCAATAATGACGCGCCTTTCGACATTTTCCTCTATCGGAAAGACGCCAGCACAGGCAAAGAGTATAAAGTATACATCGCCCAAAATATAAAACCCAATACCTGGGTATATGCAGACTATCTTCCGTCTCCTGATTTTGATACCAAAAACAAACTGGATGCCGCCACCATTTATTTTACCAAAGCCGGTACGACAGACCAGTGGGCTTTTGGGGACGATGAAGAGAGCAGTAAAGTCACCGCCTTTGGCATGAACCTGCCACTTACCGGAGAAAAAGGCCTGGTCCAGCCGTATTTCCTGATCCATAACCCGATCCAGCTGGAAGCGACCCGTTTGTATTTTTATCCTGACAGGACCTGGTAGACAGATGTAGCAGTGATAGCGCAGGAAGAGTTAAAATAAAAAAGCGGCTGCTTTAAGGCAGCCGCTTTTTGTATAGCTTTATTTCTGGAAAAACAATTTTTTAGGAGCTTCTGCAGTGAGTTCACAACGAAGGGTGGCTCCATTGCCGACCAGCTTCGTGATTTCCCCGGCGCCTTCCACAACGGCACAAACGCTAAAGTGTTCATCCTCTATCCTGGAAACGATGATCTTTCCCACAGTTTTCTTACGGGTAATTTTTTTACCGTCCACATTTACTTCTACGGATTCGTAGACTTTAAATTCGTCGCCTTCGCGGAGATCTACTGCTTTACCTGCTGACAACAGCACTTTCACTGCGTCGCCATAAGCATTTTTCTCTTCTACGGAAGCGATGGTGGCCATCAGTCTGAAGTTGTCCTTAACGAATTTGTCGAGGCGCGGGCGGGTGCCGGCCAGCGCATCGTGGAAACCGTTCTTTCCCTTGCCTGTATTGGAGAAGTTGCCAGCAGCCACCAGTTCACCGGAATTCACGTCCAGCACTTTCACATTAAAGATGACTTCCGTCTGTTGGGTCACGGAATTACCGAATACCGGCAGTTTGGCTTGTTTCTGGTCTTCCATTACGCTCACTACATTGCCGACCAGCAGATATTGGGCTTTCAGCTCTTTCATAGCCTCCAGCTGTGCACTTTCCGTTGGCTGGGATTTTATTTCGTTCATTTCACCACGCTCCACAAAATCAAAGCGTTTGGCACGCAGGAAGGCGTCTTCCACGGTATTCCGAATAGCAGCCTGTTGGCCGGTACTGTCAGTTCCTTTGAAAAAAATACCGATGAGCGGTTTAGTTTGACCGAAAGCGCAGGAAGCCAGCAGCAAAGCTGCAGCCGTAAATAAATTCTTCTTCATACTCCTATGGGCCCGGCGGCTTTATGAGCATCCGGATTGTTTGTTGGCTATAAGTTTTTCAGATCCAAATTTAGGTGAAAAACGTATAACCTATCCGGTTATTATGCCATAAAGGGGGGTTATCGGGCATACAAGAAAATTTTAACACGCCTTTAAGAAGCTATTACTGTTTTGCAGTAACAGCCGGCATTTTATATTCCGCCACCGCCTTGACCAGCTTCATTTTGTCTGTTTTCAGTTTTTGCAGGAACGGCTCAATACCATTACCATAGGCGCGCTGGCTGGCGCATAGCAGCACAATTCCAGGTTGGGCAGGGTTGGCATTGCGCTCATACCGGTATACATTTCTTTCCACGATCAGTAATTGCTTGCCATCAGCGGAACTTTGGCTGATCAGGAAATCCAGAATGTACTGCTGGTCTTTTTCGTACACGTTATAGTTTACCAGGGGATTGGTAGCTTTCAGTTTCTTCAGCTCCTCCACTTTTTGACCGGCCAGGTCGGCGGGCCGGAACTCCCCCTTCAGGAAGTCGATGGTAACCAGGGAATTAAACCTCTCCAGGGTTTCTCCGGGGACCAGGTATTCCTGCTTGTAGTAGTTCTTATTGGGATGTGCAGACCAGGCCAGCCGATAAGCTGCATTGTTCAGTTGCAGCGGCCCTGGTATATTCAGATAGTCGTCGACTTTAGCCTGGGCCATGGCGCAGGTAGCTCCCAGTGCCAGGAGCATGCCTAAAAATATTGATTTGTTACGCATCTTGTTTCAAATAATAGTTATAACCTAATAATTGGATATCATCCGGGTTTTCCCAGTACAGCTCATCCAGTTCGTTGAGCCGTTGCTGTTGTTCTTCATTCAGGTATTCGTCCATGTATTTGGGGATGTCCCACAGCTCCGTAATTCTCTCATCATTTTTCAGCACAGTGATTGCCTGTTCATATTCTGTGATGATCGCCAGGCTTTGAACTGCGCCCAGCCTGGTCAGTATCTGCTGTGTCTTTTCAAAATTTTCGTAGCCCCAGTTGCAGAAGTACTGCAGGAAGCCGCCGTTATACATATCCGCTTCCAGCCGCCATATCCGTACTACTTCCTGTTCTTTTTCCGGGAGCTGTTCCAGTTTGCCGCCATGCTGATCGAAGAGCCGGCCGGTCACTTCAAAAGAATAGTCTTCAAAAGCTTGTCTTTGTTCATCCATTTCCATTTGTTGTTATTGTTCTGTTGATGATAAACAATGTTTTTTGTTCTTTGGATTTGTCTGATTTGGGATAGATAATGACAGCCAGCGCATTTTCCCGGGTTTTATTCAGGCCGGAAAGGATTAGTTTTCCGTCTGTCGGGATGCTGATCACTTCACCGCTGAGCAGGTTTTTATATCCCTGTACCCCTTTACTGTAAAACAATTCCACCAGCTGATGATCACGGAGCACCATCCAGCCGTTGCCAAATTCTGTATTAAAACGAATGGCGGAGGTATGGGGGCCAATGCAGGCCGCGGGCCAGGTATTAAAAACCGGGTCGCCCAGGTTAAACAGTTCCTGGGAGACCGCTGCTCCGGCGGTATCTACCAGCAGGAGGGCCAGCAGGCCGTTTTCATCAGCAGCCAGCAGGCAGGAAGTGCCTTCAAAAGAGCAGGTGACGATCTCCCGGGCGTAATGTCTTCCCAGGTCCAGCTCGCGGCGTTTTATCTCCTCTCCTTTTTCGTTGATTTGCCGGTGTACCCACATTTCATCCACCTTCTTCAGCAGATGGATTTCATTGTCCGCGATATACACTTTGTTATGTGCAGGCGGTGCTATTTTGATATTATTTTTCTTTTTGATCACCCCGTCTTTAAAGACGATGGTGAGCATTTTGTCCGGTTTCGCAGACGGCCACTGGTCATTGTCATAAAAAACGGCGGCATCCTTTAC